>NC_014221.1:625000-1283849 GCF_000092425.1 Truepera radiovictrix DSM 17093 | reverse complement strand
TCTACGGGTAGTGTCGATATTTTGCTTGGATGGATAGAAAAGGTACTTAATAGACTAAATTCTCAAGCGAAGGGCATGGCTCAGCAAGATAACGCTGCAACGCTACACAGGGATGAAACACCCATTATTTCGACAGACCCACCCTACTACGACAATATTGGTTACGCAGACCTTTCCGACTACTTTTATATTTGGTTGCGGCGCTCGCTCGCCAATACATATCCGAGTATTTTTGGAACATTACTTGTCCCAAAATCACAAGAGCTTGTGGCTACACCGTATCGTTTCGATGGGAATAAGACTAAACAACCACCGACTAAAGTCGGAGGGTTTGAAAGAGCGACTGAAAGTCGGGATACGGGTCATAGACCCGTCAGTCCTCTGTCCTGAAGTTGTCCTCTCGGGTCGGCTCGAAGTGATGCTCCAGGTAGCTCTTGATCATCTCTTCCGTGACTTGCCCCACCGTCGCACAGAAGTACCCTCTAGCCCAAAAGTGCCGCCCCCAATAACGTGCTTTTAGCTTCGGATACTCCTCGAATAGCTTGCTCGCACTTCGCCCTTTGATCCGCCGCATGATCTCACTCGGCGCCATTGTCGGCGGCGCACTCACCAGAATATGCACGTGGTCGCTACTCACCACTCCGCTCAGAATCCGTATCTCGAACGCCTCGCAGGTTTGCCGCACCAACTCCCTAACACGCTCGGCTATGTCCCCTTTCAGCACCTTGTAGCGGTACTTCGTGACCCACACAAAGTGGTACTCGATGTTGAAGACGGTATGGCTGCCATAGCGATACTCCATCCGCCAAGGCTAGCAGATGAAATCTGACCGCCTAAAGGCGGTGGTTTCAACCTTACGCTTGGAATAATGAAGCTCGGAAGTTCTTCGAAAACGGCTTGAAACACGCTTTTACACAAATTCGCGAAGCCACACACCCAGAGTTTCCTCTGACTGTTTACTACGCCTTCAAACAATCTGAAACCGAAGATGCGGACGAGAACGCCGTAGGAATATCAGTTGCCTCTACTGGCTGGGAAACGATGCTTACAGGCTTATTAGATGCAAACTTTCAGATAACCGGCACTTGGCCTATGCGTACAGAACGGAAGGGGCGTAGTAACGCTAATAGCGCTAACGCCCTCGCCTCCTCCATCGTCCTCGTCTGCCGCCCCCGCAGTGAGACCGCCCCCACCGCCACGAGGCGCGAGTTTCTCACCGCCCTGCGGCGCGAGCTGCCGGACGCGCTGCGCAACTTGCAGCAGGGCTCTATCGCACCGGTGGACTTGGCCCAAGCCGCCATCGGTCCCGGCATGGCGGTCTTCAGCCGCTACGCTCGGGTCTTGGAGTCCGACGGCAGACCCATGCCGGTGCGGGCCGCGCTCGCTATCATCAATGGGATGTTGGATGAAGTCTTGGCCGAGCAGGAGGGCGAGTTCGACGCGGACACGCGCTGGGCGCTCGCCTGGTTCGAGCAGTTCGGCATGAACGACGGGGCCTACGGCGACGCGGAGACGCTCTCCAAGGCCAAGAACACGGCGGTCGCGGGGATGGTCGAGGCGGGTATCATCTCGGCGCGGGCGGGCAAGGTGCGGCTGCTGGCGCGCAGCGAACTGCCGAGTGACTGGCAGCCGCGAGCGGGCGAGGAGGTGCCCGTCTGGGAGGCGACGCAGCACCTGGTCAAGCGGCTCGAGGAGGGCGGCGAGGAGAAGGCGGCGGCGCTCCTGGCGGCACTCGGCAGCACCGCCGAGGTGGCGCGCGACCTGGCGTACCGGCTCTACAGCCTCTGTGAGCGCAAAAAGTGGGCGCAGGAGGCCCTGGCGTATAACGCGCTGGTGAGCGTGTGGCCGGAGCTGACGAAACTGGCGGCCAACCTGCCGCAACCATCCACGGTGACGCAACCCAGTGCCTTCGGGGGGAACTGATGGCGGTGACGAACGCAGAGCGGATCGGTAAGGGTCTGGAGCTGCTCAAACAGGGTCTCACGCCCTTCGTCGAACGGGAGATGCGCTCGGTTCACGGGGAGGCGTGGGCCTCGGTGGCGCTGCGCACCCTGCGCGAGACGCACGACTTTGTGGATGGCAAGAGCGAGCTCGACGTTCACGCCCTGCTGCTCATCATGTGGGGGCAGTGGAACGAGGTCTTCCGGCGGACGCTCTCGCACGCCGAACGCACCTACGTGAGCGAGCTGCGGGAGGTGCGCAACCGGTGGGCACACCAGAAGGCTTTTAGCAGCGACGACACCGACCGCGGTTTGGACACGATGGTGCGCCTTCTGAACGCGGTGAGCGCGGCCCCGGAGGCCGCGGAGGTCGAGCGCAGCAAGCAGGAGCTGCGCCGCCAGGTCTACGAGGAGCAGGCGCGGCGCGAGACGCGCAAGGTCGCCGCCATCGAGGGGACGCCCAACGCCGCCCTCAAACCCTGGCGCGAGCTGATCACCCCGCACAAGGACGTGGCCAAGGGCACCTACCGGCAGGCCGAGTTCGCCGCCGACCTCTGGCAGGTCTTTGTCGGGGAGGGGGCGAGCAGCGAGTACATGGACGCGGGCGAGTTCTTCCGCCGCACCTACCTCACCGCCGGGCTTAAAGGGCTCCTCAGCAACGCCATCCGGCGACTCTGCGGCAGGGGCGGCGACCCGGTGGTGGAGCTGCAGACGAACTTCGGCGGCGGCAAGACGCACTCGATGCTGGCTCTATACCACCTCTTCTCCGGCAAAAACTTAAACGAGCTGCCGGGGCTCGAGCCGGTCCTGCAGGAGGTCGGCACCACGCGGCCCTCGGGGGTCAAGCGGGTGGTCTTGGTCGGCAACAAGATCTCGCCGGGGCAGCCCCTGCACAAGGCCGACGGTACGGTGGTGCGGACGCTCTGGGGCGAGATCGCCTATCAGCTCGGGCGGCGCGAGGGCTTCGAGATGGTGCGCGAGGCCGACGAGACCTCGACAAACCCCGGCGACGCGCTGCGCAAGCTTTTCGTCCGCTACGGGCCGTGCCTCATCCTCATCGACGAGTGGGTGGCGTATGCGCGGCAGCTCCACACCGAGAGCGACCTGCCCGGCGGCAGCTCCGAGACGCACTTCACCTTCGCGCAAACCCTAACCGAGGCCGCGAAGGCGGCACCACAGACGCTCTTGGTGGTCAGCATCCCCGCGAGCGAGTCGAACACGGGCGCCTCTGGCGGGACGCACATCGAGGTGGGCGGCGAGCGCGGGCGGCTGGCTTTGGAGCGGCTCAAAAACGCTATCGGGCGGCTCGAGTCGGCCTGGCGCCCGGCGAGCAGCGACGAGAGCTTCGAGATCGTCCGGCGGCGGCTCTTCCAGGAGATGAACCCCGAGACCTACGCGCAGCGCGACGCCGTGATCCGGGCGTTCATGAGCCTGTACCGCGACAACGCGGGCGAGTTCCCCTCGGCGACGCGCGAAGCGGAGTACGAGAGGCGGATGCGCGCGGCCTACCCCATCCACCCCGAGCTGTTCGAGCGGCTCTACACGGACTGGTCCTCCCTGGAGAAGTTCCAGCGCACGCGCGGGGTACTGCGGCTCATGGCGGCGGTGATTCACGAGCTGTGGGAGCGGCAGGACAAAAACCTGCTCATCCTCCCCGCCACCATCCCCATCGACGCGCCGCCCGTACAGTCGGAGCTGACGCGCTATCTGGAGGACAACTGGCTGCCGGTGCTCGAAAAAGACGTGGACGGCCCCGACTCGCTCCCCTTAAAGCTCGACCGCGAGTACCCCAACTTGGGCCGCTACTCGGCCTGTCGGCGGGTCGCTCGGACGCTCTACCTGGGCTCCGCACCGACGCTGCGCTCCGAGAACCGGGGCGTCACGGCGGAGACCGTCAAGCTGGGCTGCGCGCAACCCGGCGAGACCGTCTCGACCTTTGGCGACGCGCTGCGGCGGCTCACCGATGGGGCGACGCACCTCTACGTCAACGGCGAACGCTACTGGTACGCCACCCAGCCGAGCGTCTCGAGGCTCGCGCAAGACCGCGCCGGGGACCTCTCCGAGGACGCGGTGGAAGAGGAGATCCGCAGGCGCCTCCAAGCCGAAGCCGCGAACCGCGCCGACTTCGCCCGCGTACACGTGATGCCAGAGGGCAGCGGCGACGTACCGAACGAACCTAACGCGGCGCTCGTGATCCTTGGGCCTAAGGCTAGCCACACTGCCAGAGCGCGGGAGAGCGCCGCGCTCAAAGAGGCCGCGGCGATCCTCGAGACCCGTGGCGGCGGGGCCCGCACCTACAAGAACACCCTGGTCTTCTTGGCGCCCGACGCGGCGCGGCTCCAGGACCTCGAGGGGGCCGTGCGCACCTATCTCGCGTGGCGGTCTATCGAAGAGGATGCCAAACAGGAGCTTTTAAACCTCGACACCTTCCAGCGCAACCAGGCTAAGACCAAGGTGGCCGACGCCGACAAGACGGTTCAGTCGCGCGTTCCAGAGGCGTATGTGTGGCTGCTCGTCCCCACCCAGCCCGACCCGCGCGGTCCGGTGGTGTGGGAGGAGGCCAAGCTGACGGCGAAAGACGGGCTGGTCGCGCGCGCCGCCAAACGCCTCCGCGCCGACGACACCCTGATCACCGTTCTGGCCGGTACGCTCCTCAAGCGCGAACTCGACGGGGTCCCGCTCTGGCGCGGCGACCACGTCGGCGTGGGGCAGCTTTCTGACGACTTCGCCAGCTACCTCTACCTGCCCCGCCTCAAAGACACGCAGGTGCTCCTCAATGCGATTAGAGACGGCCTGAGGCTGCTGACCTGGTCGGTGGAGTCGTTCGCCTACGCGGACGGCTGGGACGCTGAAAAGGGCCGCTACCTCGGGCTGCGCACCGGGGACGTGCCCCTAGACGCCACCAAGGGCTTGCTCGTCAAAGCGGAGGCGGCGATCAAGCAGTTCGAGGCGGAGCGCGCCGTCAACGAGGCGGCGGCTCCCCCTGTCCCCCCCGCGCCGCCAGACGGCCAGAGCGCCCACCCAACCCCTGAGGCGACGGATACGGTGACGGTTGGCGAGACGCGAGGCGCGCAGCTCAAGCGGTTCTACGGCGCTGCCAAGCTCGGGTCCACCCGCTTTTTGCGGGACGCCGGGAGCATCGCAGACGCGGTGTTGCAGCACCTCAGCGGTCTAGAGGGGGCGGAGGTAGAGGTCACGCTCGAGATCCACGCCCGCTTCGACAAAGAGGTGCCGGAGCACGTGGTGCGCACCGTGACCGAGAACTGCCGGACGCTTAAGTTTACCAGCGCGGGGTTTGAAGAGGGGTAGGCGACGTCCGAGGTGCGCGTTCGAGGGGAGCATCCACAACCGGACTCGGCAACGCGAGGGCACACTGACAAGGCGCGTCAGGCCTCATGCGGGGGTTGACGGGCAGCGCGAGGTCGGTCTAAGCGCGCTCTCCCCTTGGGCGCGTTTGGAGGCGCATGGGTCTCGCAGGGGCGTAGGGCGCGTAAGCCAGCGCCTTGCAGCGGCGCGGGGCGCGTGAGAGCATAGCGTTATGGAGACACGCACCTCAGCGGCCCTTTTCGCGCGCGCGCAGCGGCTCATCCCGGGCGGCGTCAACTCACCCGTGCGCGCCTTCGGCTCGGTCGGCGGCACGCCCCGCTTTATCGCCCGCGCCAGAGGCGCGCGGCTCTGGGACGCCGACGGCAACGAATACCTCGACGCGGTCGGCTCGTGGGGGCCGATGATCCTGGGTCACGCCCACCCGCGCGTGCTGGCGGCGGTCGAGGCGGCCTTGCAGGGGGGCACCTCGTTCGGCGCGCCCACTGAGCGCGAGGTCCGGCTGGCCGAACGGGTTCTCGAGCGTTACCCCGGCTGCGAGCGCGTGCGCTTCGTCAACTCCGGCACCGAGGCGACGATGAGCGCCCTGCGGGTCGCGCGGGGGGCGACGGGGCGCGACGTGATCGTCAAGTTCGCGGGCAACTACCACGGCCACGCCGACGCGCTGCTGGTCGCCGCAGGGTCGGGCGCGATGACCACGGGGGTCCCTTCGTCGGCGGGGGTGCCGAAGAGCACCGCCGAGACGACCTTGGTCGCGCGCTACAACGACCTCCCCTCGGTGCGGGCGCTTTTCGAGGCGCGGCCGCGCGACATCGCGGCGGTGATCCTCGAGCCCGTCGTCGGCAACATGGGCGTGGTGGTCCCGACACCCGAGTTTTTGGCGGGCCTGCGCGCGCTCACCCGCGAGTACGGCGCGCTGCTTATTGTCGACGAGGTGATGACCGGGTTTCGCCTCGCGCGCGGCGGGGCGGTCGAGCGCTTCGGCCTAGACGCCGACCTCGTGTGCTGGGGCAAGGTCATCGGCGGCGGGTTGCCCGTGGGCGCGTACGGCGGCCCCGCGCACCTCATGGACCACGTCTCGCCGCTCGGCAAGGTCTACCAGGCGGGGACGCTCTCCGGCAACCCGCTGGCGATGGCGGCGGGGATTGCCACCTTGGAGGTCATCGACGAGACGCCCGACCTCTACGAGGTGCTGGAGGCCAGGACCGCGCAGCTGGAGCAGGGGCTCAGGCGCGCCGCGCAAGACGCTGGCGTCCCCGTCACGCTCAACCGCGTGGGTTCGATGCTCACCGTCTTCTTTACGGACGAGCCGGTGGTGGACTTTGAGAGCGCCAGCCGCACCGACACGGCCGCCTTCGGGAGGTGGTTCCACCACCTCCTCGCGCGCGGCGTCTACTGGCCGGCGAGCGCTTTCGAGGCAGCCTTCTTGTCCTACGCGCACACCGAAGCCGACATCCAGGCGATGGTGGCGGCGGCGCGCGAGGCCTTTTTCGCCCTTGCCGAGCATCAGAACGCCCCTACCCCGGACAGCGACCCCGAAGCCGAACTCGGGGTCGGCGTCTAGACGTGCCGCTGCCACCCCTCGGGGACACGATCGCCGCCATCGCCACCGCCCCGGGCGTCGGCGCGGTCGGCATCGTCCGGCTCTCGGGGCCGGAGAGCTACGCGGTCGCGGAGAGGCTCTTCGCCCCGCGCAGCGGCGCCCCCGTCGCGGCGCTGCCCCCGGGGCGGGTCGTCTACGGGCGCATCGTCGACGCAGCGACGGATGAGACCGTCGATGAGGCGCTGCTCCTAACCTTCCGCGCCCCCCACTCGTACACGGGCGAGGACGTGCTCGAGCTGCAGACCCACGGCGGCCCGGCCGTGCTCCGGCGGGTCTTAGACCTCTGCACGGCGCACGGCGCGCGCCTCGCGGGCCCCGGCGAGTTTACGCTGCGCGCCTTTCTCTCCGGCCGCCTCGACCTGGTGCAGGCCGAAGCGGTCTTGGACCTGGTCAACGCCCAGAGCGACAGCGCCCGCCGCAACGCCGCGCTGGGGCTCTCCAAAGCGCTCACCGAGCAGCTAGGCCTCATCCAAGACGACATCACGCGCGTCTACGGCGACATCCAGGCGGTCTTCGACTACCCCGACGAGGGGGTACCGGAGGCCGCCTTTCAGGCGCCCTTGGAGCGCGCTCTGGGGCGGGTCCGCGGCCTTTTGAGCACGGCCAGGGCGGGCCGGGTGGCGCAGCGGGGGGCGCGGCTCGCGCTCATCGGCCGGCCCAACGCGGGCAAGTCAAGCCTACTTAACGCGCTTCTGGGGTATCGGCGCTCGATCGTCTCGAGCACGCCGGGCACCACGCGCGACTACCTCGAGGCGCCCGTCGACATCCTGGGCGTCCCCGTGACGGCGGTGGACACCGCCGGCATCCGCGATACGGGCGACGCGGTCGAGGCCTCCGGGGTCGAAGCGGCCAAGGAGATCGCCGAGCACGCTGACCTCGGCCTCCTGCTGCTCGACTCGAGCACCCCGCTCGCGCCCGACGACCGCGCGCTCGTGGGCGAGCTCTCCCCCGCGCGGCTGCTCGTGGTGGCGAGCAAGAGCGACCTGCCGCCCGCCTGGGACCCCTGCGCGGCGCAGCGCGAGCTGGGGGTCGGGCCCGTGCTGCGCGTGTCGGCGGCGACCGGCGAGGGGCTAGGGGCGCTCAAAGAGGCCATCCGCGAGCGCCTCGTCGGTGACGCGGGGGGGAGCGCCCTGTGGCTCACCAACGAGCGCCACATCGCCGCTCTGGAGGCGGTGCGGGAGCATTTGGAGCGCGCCAAGGCGGCCCCCGACGACCTCGCCGCCTTGGACCTCGAGGACGCCCTGAAAACGCTGGGCGAACTCACGGGGCGCGGGGAGGTCGCCGAGGAGACGCTGGCGCACATCTTTGCGAACTTCTGCGTGGGGAAGTGAGCTGAAGACCTGCTCGAGACGTGCTCCTCAAGCGGGGTTTTGAGTGCTTTACGAGGATCCTTGATCCACCATCTTTCGCACTAGCCAGCGGGTCACCCCTACGACCGGCAGGGCGAGGGTGATGGCTACGAGCGCCAGCAGCGCCGCCTCGAGCCAGCCGGAGCCGCCGTTGAACACCTCCAAGAGAAAGATCATGGCGCCTATGAACAGCAAGTAGTACGGGTCGCTTGGCCGGTTCCAGAGCTTTTGGCTCATCTCGGCCCCTTGAACCCAGCAGACCTTTGTGGGCGCACAGGTGGAGCCTTAGGTCGAACCGGCTGCCACGCGCTCGGCGGCGGCCATCTGCACCGCCCGCGGGAACTCGGCGGCGATACTCTCCAACACGCGCTGCGCGGTGAAGTGGATCATCTTTAAAAGGGCCCGCCCGCCCCACTTCTCGGGTTCGGGGAGGTCGAGGTGGATGGTGATGTCGAAGTCATAGGTGACCCGGCTGCCGCTCGGCAAGGGGCTCACCGCAGCGCGACCGGCGACCTCGGCCCAACCGAGGCGCGGCTCGCTAAAGGGGAGCGGCGAGAGGGTAGCGCCGCGCGGTTCGGGTTTGGCGACGCTCTCAAAAGAGAGCTCGCGCTGGCCGAAGAGCGCAGCGTTGATCGGGATGCTCGCGCGCACGTGCTGCAGCTCGCCGACCTGCGTCACCTGCATGTCGTGCAAAAACGAGGCTTTACAGAGGCTCGTCCGAACGTCCTGGACGAACGCCACGGCGTCCGGCAACCTCAGCGCGAGGTCGAAGGTGAAGTGGACGGCGTGGGCGATCTTCATAGGTGGCCTTTCACGAACCCTGCACGAGCGCCGCGTACGCTCCGTGGGATCCTCTTAGCGTTCTCCCACCCATTCTACGCGCAACGAGCCCTCTTGCGCAGCTGCCTCGACTTCGGCGTCGGAAACGCTTTTGAGCCGGGGCAGTTCGGCAAAGCGCCGAGCGCTTTTGGCAAAACCGACGCGTACGACGACGGGACCCGCCTCCCCCTCGCTAGCGGCGCGGCCGAAACGCCACAGCAGGCTCGAGGCAAGCGCGCTCAGCGTCTCTTCGGAGAGTTCGTGCGCTGCGAGCGCCTCGCGCAGAAGGCGCGACAGGGTCTCCTCAGCCATCGCCACCCCTCGTTGCCCAACCCCTTGCCGTAGACCCTTTACGCATAGACCTCCATCACCTCGAGCCCCACGAAACTCAGGTAGCGGCTCTCCGGCAGCCCCAAAAGCTCCGGATGGCAGGCCGCCGCCCCGCGCCGCGCGAGCACGCGCAGAAGCCGCCCCGCGTCCCGCGCCGCCCCCTCGAGCATCTCCCCAAACGCCACGTCGTCGACGAAGTGGCTGCAGCTCGCCGTAAAGAGGCGCCCGCCCTCATTGAGGAGCTTGAGCGCCTGCACGTTGAGCTCGCGGTAGCCGGCGAGCGCCCGCTCTTTGTGCGCGCGCGCCTTGGCGAAAGCGGGTGGGTCGAGCACCACCGTGTCGAAGCGTTCGCCCGCGCGCACGGCCGCGCGCAGCAGCTCGAAGGCGTCGCCGCGCCGGGTCGAGACGCGCCGCGCCACCTCGGGGCCATTCTCGGCGGCGCCGCGCTCGAGTTCGGCGAGCGCCGCCGCGCTCGAGTCGACCGCTACGACCTCGTCGGCGCGCCGCGCGAGCTGCAGAGCGAAGCCGCCGTGGTAGCAGAAGACGTCGAGCGCCCGGCCCCGCGCGTGCTCGCCCGCGTAGACGTGGTTTTCGCGCTGGTCCAAAAACGCCCCCGTCTTCTGCCCGGTGTAGGGCGCGGCGAAGAGCGTCACCTCCCCCTCGCGAAAGGGGACCCTTTCAGGCACGCTGCCAAAGAGCACCCGCGTCTCCTGCGGCAGGCCCTCAAGCGCGCGCACGGGGCTTGTGTTGCGCGCCAGGATGCCGCGCGGCCGGTAGAGCGCCCTTAGGGTCTCGACGACGAGGGGCACCCACGGCTCGAGGGCGGCCGCGTGCTGCTGCAGCACCAACACCTCGCCGTAGCGGTCGACCGTCAAGCCGGGTAGCCCGTCGGCGTCGCTATGCACCACCCGAAAGCCCTCGAACCCCGCCGTTACGCGTTCGCGGTAGCGCGCGGCGGCGCGCAACCGCGCCTCGATGAGGTCGTCGCCGAGACGCCTTTCGCCGCGGGTCACGAGCCGCAGGGCGAGCTTCGTTTTGGGGTTGAACCACCCCTCGCCGAGCCGCTCGCCCCCTGGGCCGATCACCTCCACGGCGGCGGGCGCCGCGGGTGTGTCGGGGCGCCGCCGCAAATCGTCCAGAAACACCCACCGGTGCCCCCCGGCGAGGCGCCGCAACCCCTTGGGGCTGACCCCCACGCTCCCACTGACCGCTCGCTCGAGCGCTTTCATCACCCCTCACCCTAGCACGCTGCCGCAGGGCACGCCCTTACGCAGCGGACGGGGGCGCGCCGCTCCCCCTAAGCGCACGCCCCTCTCACGCCGCAGGTGATAGCGTAAGCACCATGCGCGACGTTGACGCCTCCTATAGCCAACCCGCTCGTCACCCGCTCCCCGCGGCCACCGACGCCGCCCCCGAGCGCACCCCCAAGGACTACGGCGCCCTGGTACTCAAGGGCTTTGCCATGGGCAGCTGCGACATCGTGCCGGGGGTTTCGGGGGGCACCATGGCGCTCATCCTGGGCATTTACGAAGAGCTCATCGGCAGCATCCGCGGCCTCGCCCGCCCCCCCTTCTGGCGCGCGCTCGTGCGCGGGCGGCTGCTCGAGGCCTTTCGGGTCGGCAACCTGAGCTTTTTGCTCGCCGTCGGCGGGGGGATCGTGCTCGCCGTCCTGACGCTCGCGCGGGTGCTCGAGCACTTTCTCGCACAGCAGCCCGTCTTGGTGTGGAGCTTTTTCTTCGGGCTCATCGCCGCTTCCGTACTTACCGTCGGCGCGCGCGTCGCCCGCTGGACGCCGGCCACCCTAGCGGCATTTGCTTTTGGCGCCCTCTTCGCCTTCGTGCTCGTCGGCCTCAGACCCACTCAGACGCCCGAGACCGCCTGGTTTCTCTTTTTAAGCGGGGCGATCGCGGTGTGCGCCCTCATCCTGCCCGGCATCTCCGGCGCCTTTATCCTCGTGCTGCTGGGTAAATACCAGTACATCTTGGCGGCCCTAAACCGCGGCGACGTCGCGACCCTCCTCACGCTGATGTCGGGGATGGTCGTCGGCATCCTGCTCTTTACGCAGGTCTTGGGGTGGATGTTCCGGCGCTTTCACGACCTCACCGTGGCGCTGCTCTGCGGCTTTATGTTGGGCGCGCTGCGGAGCGTGTGGCCGTGGAAAGCGGCGTCCGAAGCGGGGGCTCTGGGGGTCAACGTCTGGCCCACGGTGAACGCGGAGCTTTTCGTGGCGCTCGGCCTCATGGCGCTCGGCTTCGCCCTCGTCTACACCTTCGACCACCCCCGCCGCGCCGCGCCGCGCCCTTAAATTTTTCATCTTGCGGCCACCTCGCTTTCACCAAAGGCACCCAAACCTCGGCTACGACGCGTTCATCTCGTTGAGCCCAGCTCACATACTTCATAGCGCAAAGGCGGCAGACTCATCTCAAAGGGGTAGCCTAAGGGGTGGGCTGCGCCCTGTAACCTTCACGTTTTAGGAGCAACATGAAAACACGACAGGTAGCTTTAACCCTTAGCCTGAGCGCCGTCTTGGGCGCCGGTGCGCTCGGCCTCTGGGCAAACGCGCAAGAGGACGCGGCGCAAGAGGGTACCCAGGTCAGCCAGCAGGCGCTCGAGGTCGCCCCAAACGGCGCTCTTATCGAAGACGAACGCAACACCATCGAGGTGGTGCAGAACTACGGTCCCAGCGTCGTCGCGGTCAACGTCGCGGTGCGCGGTCAACCCTTTGACCCCTTTTCCGACCTCCCCTTCGACCCGCGCCAGCTGCCACCCGAGTTCCGCCGCTTTTTCGAGCAGTTCCGCTTCCCCGACCAAGAACCGCGCGTCCGTGAGGGGAGCGGTAGCGGCTTCGTCGTGACCGAAGCGGGCCGCATCGTTACCAACTATCACGTGATCGAGGGTGCGGTCGACCTCGCGAGCACCTCCGACGAGCAGGGCATCGGGCTCGTCGAAGGGGGCAGCATCACGGTGTCGTTCCAAGACGACCCCGAAGCCGAGCTGCCCGTGCGCGTCGTCGGCATCAACACCGACTACGACCTCGCCCTTTTAGAGCTCGAAAACCCAGACGACCTCCCCGAGGGTGTGCAACCCATCCCCATCGCCGACTCCGACGCGGTGCAGGTCGGCCAAAAGGTGATCGCCATCGGCAACCCGCTCGGGTTTTCGTTTACCGTCACGACGGGGATCGTTTCAGCCATCGAGCGCGAAGTCACCGGCTTTGGCGGCATCGACATCCCCTACATCCAAACCGACGCCGCGATTAACCGCGGCAATTCGGGGGGGCCTCTGCTCAACTCGAGCGGCGAGCTGATCGGCGTCAACAACGCCATCATCACCCCCTCCGGAGCCTTTGCCGGCATCGGCCTGGCGGTGCCGAGCAACCTGCTCAGCGAAAGCTTGGCGGCGCTCGAGGAGGGGGGCCTCGGCGGCTTTATCGGGCAGCTAGAAAACCCCAACCGCCCCGTGATCGGCATTACCTCGCAGGTGAGCGTCAGCGAGTACCCCGAGGAGCTGCGCGGTTCGATCAACCTGCCCGACGACGGCGCGGTCATCACCTCGGTAGCGCCGGGCTCCCCAGCAGCCGAAGCGGGGTTGCAAGCGGCGCAGTTCGCCGTCACCGCCGCCGGCCGGACGTGGCCGGTCGGGGGCGACATCATCACCGCCGTCGACGGCCAAGCGATCAGCACCATCCGCGACCTTCAAAACATCGTCTTCGAGCGTCAACCCGGCGACACGGTCGAGCTGACCCTCTGGCGCGACGGCCAGGAGCGCCAAGTCGAAGTCACCTTGGTCGCGGCGCGTGAGCTGACCCCTTCGGGACAGGAGGAGTAGCGTCCAGGGCGCTACGTCTTAAGCAAGAGGCGCCTAGGCGCCTCTTTTGCGTTTTTTTGCCGGGTTCAGGTCAGCGCAAAGGCTAGGTTCTGTTGACGTTTCACCGTAGCCAGATGAGGGTAGAGGCAAAATGGAGGAAACTGAGGTAATTGCGAGCGAGCTTGTCGAAGCGCGAGAAGCAACGTCTGTAGTGTTTCAGCTTGCCAATGAAACATTCGATGAGGTGGCGTTCTTTGTAAAGCTCCGGGTCATACGCGCTGGGGTCTTTGCGATTTGACCTGGGTGGAATAACCGCTTGTGCTCCGTTCTCGGCGATAGTGGTGCGGATGTGTTCGGCGTCGTAGCCTCTGTCGCCAAGAACGAAGTCGGCTTCGTACCCCGTCAGCAAGGCCTCAGCGTGAGGTGCCTCGTGCGCTTGACCTGCCGTGAGCAAGAGACGCAAAGGATTGCCCAAAGCATCGACGGTTACGTGAATCTTGCTGCTGAACCCACCTCTGCTGTAACCGAGGGCTTGCGCTTCTTGCCCCCTTTTACTTTGGGTGCGCCCGCAGCACAAGCATGTGCGCGAATCACTGAGCTGTCAATCATTACGCTTTCCATATCGGGGTCGGCGGCAAAATGCTCGAACATCTCATGCCAGACTCCCCGCTCGCTCCAGCGGTCAAAGCGTTTGTAGACGCTGTTCCAACTGCCATACTTCTCTGGCAACAAGCGCCACTGTGCGCCGCTGCGGTCCATCCACATCACAGCCTCGATAAAGCGTTTGCACTTACGCGCTTTGCCCACATGTACCCGAGGGTGCTCGCGTAGAAACTTGAGGATTTTTCGCACTGGTCTTGCCTGAGTTCTACCGTGCTCATACCTATTTCTAGCATCTACGCTCGTTAAAGTGTCAACAGAACCTAGCGCTTTGTGGCCGAACGAGAGCAGCTCACGGCCACGTAGGGTGACACCTGAGGTCCACCCGAACCTTGAACGTAGGGGCCGCGCGAGCGGTGCTAAGCTAGCGGGAGATGGAGACGGGGAACGCGCCACCCAAAAAGCGCGTCGGCCTGATTCTCAGCGGCGGGGCGGCGCGCGGCTTTGCGCATATCGGGCTCTTGCGGGTCTTGGAGCGCGCCGGCATCACCGTGGACGTGATCGCGGGCACCTCGATGGGGGCGATTCTAGGCGCCTTTTACGCGAGCGGCCACACTGCCGACGACATCTACAGGATCGCCAAAAGCGTCACCTGGCGCGACCTCATCGACCTGTCGCTCCACAACGGGCTCCTTAAAGGGCTCAAGCTGCACGCGTTTTTGGCGTCGCACCTACCCGAGACCTTCGGCGAACTGCAAACCCCCTTGGTCGTCGCCACCACCGACCTCGAGAGCGGCGAAGAGGTGTTTATCTTCGAGGGCGACCTGATCACGGCGGTGCGGGCCTCGAGCTGCTTTCCGGGGGCTTTCGAGCCGGTCACCTTTAACGGCCGCACGCTCGCCGACGGCGGCATCGTCAACAACCTGCCGATCAACGCCGTGTCGTTTTTACACGCCAACTTCACCATCGCCGGCGACGCCACCGTACCGCGCCGCGCCACCCTCAGCAACCCGAGCGACGAGGGGCGGTGGTGGGAGCGGATGATGGCCACCTTTCGGCTCGAGCGCCGCAACCCGATGGCGCAGACCCTGCTGCGCGCCACCGACATCATGGGGAGTATCCTCACCGAGCTGCAGTACACCATGCACCCCGCTGATCTGCGCGTGCAGTACCCCATGCCGCACCTCAACATCGAGTCGTTCTGGGCGCTCGACGAGATCGTGGCGATCGGCGAGTGGAGCGCGCTGCAGGTCTTTGTGCGCGCGGGGCTCCTCCCCGAGGAGGCCTTGGGGGAGGTCGCACCCCCCCCGGCCGTCAAAGCGTTCAGCGAGAGCACCCACCCCCCACACCAGGGCGAAGCGGCGGAACCGACGCACCCTGCGCTCCCCAAGGCGCTCAAAGCCAAACCGCGCGCACCCTTTAAAACCAGAGGCTAGCGCGCCCCACCCTCACCGGCGGCGCCCGCCGCCAGATTGCAAGCCCGGGGAGCGGAACGGGGTAGACTGCACCCTATGACTACCGACACCCACAAGGGCGATCCCAAGGCGGGAAAACGCGCCGCCAAAGGATCGGGCAGCCGCTTCTGGCGCGAAGTGAGGGGCTACGCCGAAGCGCTTATCATCGCGTTTTTGATCGTCACCTTCGTCTTTACCACCGTGGGCGTCGTCGGTTCGTCGATGCAACCCACCCTCGATGGCGGCAGCGGCCGGCTCCCGCAGTCGCTCTTTACCGGCGACCGCGTCTTTATCCCCAAGTACGACACGTGGCTGCGCCGTATGGGCCTCCTCGGACCCTACCCGCTCGGCGACATCGTCGTCGTCCGTGAACCCGAAAACGCCCCCTCGTTGCGCCAGGGCGCGCGCCGCGCCTTCTTTATCAAACGCGTGATGGGACGCCCCGGCGACCGGCTGCGCATCGACAACGGCCAGGTCTTTATCAACGGGGTCGCGGTCGATCAGAGCTTTATCACCGACTCCGGCGAGATCACCCCCGACCCCATCGATTTTCCCGTGGTGGTCGTGCAAAACGGTCAGGTCGTGGGCTTTCAGGGGCTGGTGCGCGGCACGTTCGACCCGCTAACGGGCGGCCCCGCACCCGTGGGCGGTGAGGCGATGACCTTTTTTTACGGCGACACCATCGCCGCGCTCGCCCCCATCCCCGAGGGTGCGCCCGAAGGGGAGCCCTTTTTGCACGAGCTCATCGTCCCCGAAGGGCACTACTTCGTCATGGGCGACAACCGGCAGGCGAGCCGCGGCGGCAGCGAGGACTCGCGCTACTTCGGTCCCATCGACAGCATCGCGATCGCCGGACGGGCCACCGCCGTCATCTGGCCCCCGCGCCGAGATGGCGCGTGGAACTGGCGCCGCCTCACCCCGCCAGCGGCGTTTGGGGCGATCCCCGACCCCGACGGCCAAACGGACCAAACGGAGCGGCAACCCGAAGGGGCGGCGACCGCCCTGGCGCTGACGCCGTAAGGCCTGCGAGACGAAGCAAACAGGCGAAGCAGCGGGACGCTTAAGCGTCCCGCTTGTTATGTTCCGCTCGCCTTAGGCGCGGTCGCCGCCCAGGCCGAGCACCTCCGCGTCCTCTTGCATCGCCCGCAACACGAACGCGGCGTGCTCCCACAGCTCTACACCCAGCTCCTGTGCGCCGCGCACGACGTCGTCGCGACTGACGCCGCGGGCAAAGGCCTTGTCCTTGAATTTCTTTTTGAGGCTTTTTAGCTCGAGGTTGCCGATGTCTTTGTCGGGGCGCACGAGCACCGCGGCGGTGATGAGACCCGTGAGCTCGTCGCACGCGTAGAGCACCTTCGCGAGCCGCGACCTGCGCGGCACCCCCGAGTAGTCGGCGTGACCGAGGATGGCCTCCAGGACCTCCTCGGGAAAGCCCTGCTCGCGCAAGTAGGCCACCCCGACGAACGGGTGGCCGCTTTCGCTCGGCTCCGGGTAGCGCTCGTAGTCGAAGTCGTGCAACAGCGCCGTGACGCGCCACAGCGTCTCGTCCTCGCCGTAGTGGCGGGCGTAGGCGGCCACGGCGCTCTCAACGGCGAGCATGTGGCTCCGCAGGCTCTCCGAAGCGGTCCAGGCGCGCATGAGTTCCAGCGCCCCTTCGCGCGACAGCGCGGGGTGAGAAACAGGCGTGTCTGCCATAGGGCACTTTAGCAAGAAGCCAGACGTCAGGGGTCAGAAGCCGGCAGGACTTTTACCGTTCCCTAACTACGGACTACCGACCCCTGACTACTGGCTACTGACTACTGGCTACTGACTACTGGCTACGGCCTACTACCTGCTGGCCCCTACCGCTACCGGCGGCTCGAGCGCTTCGGGGAGCGGCGTAAAGACCGTCTGCCCCGACTCCCCCGCGATGAGGTCCCCCAGCCAGTCGACGAAACGCACCTCCGACGTCACCAAGGTGTAGAACTCGGGTCGGAAGAGCAGGCAGTGCGCGGTGCCGTCTTGCAGGTCGTCGTTGTCGTCGAGCAAGCTGGTGTAGCTCGAAAAGCTCGGCAGCTCCACCTGAATGCCCTGCAACGAGGTGACGAGCCCCGTAAACCACGCTTCGGCCACCTCCTGCAGCGCCTCGGGGTCTTGCAGGTTGCGCTCCAGCATCCGCGCGTAAAAGGCGATCTGCACCCCGTCGAAGGCGCTGTTGTACTGCGACAGGCGCGCCTCGGGGAACTGCTGGCCGATCACGACGTACGCGTCGGCCAAAAAGGTCGCGGGGACGCCCTCCTCGAGGTCGACCCCTGCGGGCAACGCCCCCTCGATATTCCAGCGGTTCAGGCCCTCCTGAACGAAGCTCTCGGGAATGATGCCGGCCCCGCAGTCACCCATCTGGCTGACGTCGGCTTCGGGGTACATCGCGGCGAGCTCAGCGGTGTAGAGCGCCGCGCCGTAGGCGCCAGCGCTGCACCCCGTGACGAACACCGCTTCGGGGGCGCTGAAGTGCTCCGCCATCCAGGCGAGCACCGCGCGGACGTTCGCCTGTCCCTTGTGGTAGACCGTGCGCTCGCCCTGCGGCGTGGTGTAGGTCTCGACGCTGTCACCCAGATGCACGTCGGCGGTGCAGTAGCTCACGAACACGTGGTACCAGTCGCGCACGGGGTTCTCGGGGTTGCTCTTGTCGTACAACCCGGTGGGGTTCTCCTCGCGGTAGCGCGCGCTCATCGAGGCGGCGAGGTTGGGTTGATAGGGCCCGTTGGGACCGCACGTGCCGTCGTTCCAGCAGGCGCCACCCCCCTCGAAGTCCACCACCACCTTGTTGACCGTCCCGGGGCGGACGAAAAAGGTGTAGGGCGAACCGTCTGAGCAGGTCGTCTCCCCCCCCGGCGAGAGGGCGGTCCAGACGCCGGGCGTCAGGTCGGGCAGCGTCGGCGCCGCAGCGGGCGGCTCGGGGTCGGGGCTGGGATCCACCGGCGGCTGCACGCAGGCGCCGAGGAGGAGGACGAGGGCGAGGAGGCCGTGGGCGCCTCGAGGGGCTAATCCAAACATCGCGTCTCCCTTCCAGGCCACCCTACTGAAAAAGGGGCCCCGAAACCGCGCTCTCGCCCAACATGCGCGGGCACCTCAGGGGGCGCGTTACAGCGCGCGGCGCGCTCCGAGGCGGACGGTTGGGCATGGGTCAGTTGGACACGGGTCGGTCAGCGGCACGTCGGCCAGCTCATCGGTCGCAGGTGGGGCAAAAGCGCGTCGGTTGCACCCCACCTTCATCGGCGCTTAAGGAAACCCTACCGAACGCCTCACAGTGCACCGCGATGATACGCGATAATACGCGTGACGAGCCCCGCAGCACGCATGGTTGTGACGAGCGTGCGACGAGTGAGACACGCGAAGGTAGGACAAGGTAGGACAGCGCGTTCTTGGTGGACGCGCAAACCCCTACAATCTAAAAGCGTACGCCACCGCTTCGTGACGGGTAGGGGCGACACCCTCGGCGCTTTCACGGGCCCCAACTGCCCCCTTTGCAACCGTCCGTCCAGGGGCGCTGGCCCCGCCGCAACCGACTGGAGAACGATGAGACGCCCTCCCCTACACCGTCTTACCCCCCCGATGACGCCGCCCCCCCACCCCCCGCACGTTCGGCGCCCGACGCTCCGACCCCGCGCGCCCGTGGTGGGACGCCGCGCCTAGGCGCAACCGTCGCGCTAGCGCTCGCCGCCTTTGCGCTGAGCGCCCCCTCGCCGGTCGGTGAAAGCCGTCTCCCTGGCTTATCCGCTGACACAGTCCCCGACACAGCGCCTGACGCGACTCCGGACACGGCCGCGCTGCGGCGTTTTCTAGCGGCATTGGCCGCGCACCCCGAGCTGCGCGCGGCCGAAGCGGCGCTCGAGGCCGCCGAGCTGCAGCTGCGCGCCGCTTATGACCCGGTCGCCCTCGAGGCGAGCGGCGCCTACACCCGCCTCGGGCTCGACGAGGCGCTCACGGTCACGCAGCTCCCCCCCCCCGGCGGGGTGGCGCTGCCGGAGACCCAAACGCAGCTCTCGGCCACCCTCGTCTTCCGCCCCTACCCCTTCGGCGACGTCGCCGACGCCGTGCGCGGGCGCGAGCTGGAGGTGCGCAGCCGCCACCTGGAGCTGCGCGAGGCGCGCGCGGGGCTCGAGGCCCGCGCCCTGGTAGCGGCGCTCAACCTCCAGCTCGCGGAGCGCTCGGTGGCGCTCGCCGAAACGGGGCAGGCGGCGGCGCAGCGCGGCCTTGAGGCGACCCAGAGGCGCTTTGAGCGCGGCGGGGCGACCGCGCGCGAGCTGCGCGAGGCGCGCTCAGCCCTCCGCGAGGCCGAGACGCTCCTGCACAACGCCCGCACGGACGCCGAGACCGCGCGCCGCAACCTGCGGGCGCTCGTCGGCGACACCCCCGCGCCCTCCGCGGCGGCGCTCGCCGCGTTGGCGCCCCCCGACGGGGGCGTTCCGGCCACCCTGCAACGGGCGGAGGTGCCCGCGCTGCAGGCCGAACTCGGCGTCGCCGCTGCCGAGCGCGCCCTCTGGCCCGTCGCCCAGGTGAGCTACGCCTGGAACCTCTCGGACGAAACCGCGCTCACCGCTTCGCTGGAGAGCCGCACGCTGCAACCGAGCCTCGGGGTGAGCTACCGCGACCCCGGCCGCACCCTCCCCGAGAGCGCCGTGCGCTCGTCGTTGACCGTCGGGGTGTCGGCGAACCTGTCGGTCGGCGCGCTTAGCGCCCTCGAGGCGAGCGCGCGCCAGGCCGAGGCGGCGCGCGCGGGGCTCGAGGCGGCGCGCGAGGGGGCGGCGCTCCAGGAGGTCGCGCTGCGCGCCGCTTACGGCAACGCCGCGCGCGACCTCGCGGGCGCCCGCCGCGCCTTCGAAGACGCCGAGGTCACCTACGCGGAGGCGAGGACGCGCGAGGAGCTCGGGCTCGCCTCCGCGCTCGAGACCCAAGGGGCGCTCCTCGAGCTGCTCCAGGCCGACCTCGCGCGCCGCAGCGCCGAGCTGGGCACCTTGAGCGCCCTTCTGGAGCTCTACACCCTCTACGCCCTACCCCCCTCGGAGACGCTTTCAGAACCCCTGCCGGAGACCCAGCCATGACCCCCTTGAGAACCGTCCCCCGCCTCCTGCTGGCGCTCGCCCTTCTCGGCGCCCTCGCCCTCGCCCACGCGCTCACCCTGGAAGAGACTTTCGGCTACGCCGAGGCGCGGCCCAACGTGCAGAGCGCGCGGCGCGAGCTCGAGGACGCCCGCGCGGCCGCCGAACGCACGGCGCGCGACCCGCTCGCGGTGCGCGCCGACCTCGTACAGGCCGAGCAGCGCGTGGCGCTCGCCGAGGCGGCGCTCGAGAGCGCGCGCTACACCGCCCTGCAGGAGCTCGGCAGCGCCTACACGGGGGTGCTGGGGGCGCGCGCGCAGCGCGATCTCGCCCGCATGAGCGTCGCGGTGAGCGAAGCGGGGCTGCGCATCGCCCACATCCGGCTGCAGAACGGTTCGGCTACCCGCCTCGACCTCGCCGACGCCGAGGTCGCCCTCGAGGAGGCGCGCAGCGGTCTGCGCGCCGCCGAGGAGGGGCTCGAGCTCGCCCTCGCCAGCCTCCGCGGGCTGCTGGGCGAGGCCGGGGAGGGGGTGACGGCGGCGGCGCTCGCGGGGATCCCCGAGCGCTACCTCGTCGCGCCGCCCCCCCTGGGGCGCGCCCAGGAGGCCGCCGCGCGCCACCCCGACCTCTTGGCCGTGCGCCAGCAGCTCGAGCTCGCCGAGCTGAGCCGGGCGGTGCTCGACCCGCTCTACGCGCCGCGGGCGCAGATCGCGAGCGCCGAGCTGCAGCTGCAGGGGGCGCGGAGCGGCCTCGCCGAGGCGCGCCGCGGCTTCGAGCTGCAGATTCGCGGGCTCTACAACCAGCTCGAGGCGGCGCGCAGCACCCTCGAGGTGGCCGAGCAGACCCTGGCGGGCGCCGAGGCGCGCCTTAAGACCCAGCGCCAACGCTTCGAGGCGGGGCTGATCGCCGAGATCGAGCTGCAGCAGACCGAGCTGCAGGCGCAAGGGGCCCGCACCGAGCTCCAGAGCGCGCGCCAGGGTCTGCTCACCGCGCTCCTCGAGCTGCAGGCGGGGACGCTCGTGAATTTGGGCGGGCCGTTCGCCGCCCTTGCGCCAGACGCCTCGGCGCCAGAGAGCGACGAGACCCGCGCCCAGGAGCGGCCGTGAGAGCGCCCCTGCACCCGCTTCTGTGCGCCGCGCTCGCCCTTCTCGCGCTGCTACCCGGCGTGGCGAGCGCCGCGCCGCAGACGGGCGGCGAGCTCTTCGTCCGCAGCGTCCGCACGGTGCGCGCCGAGACGGGCACCTTGACGGTGACGCGCAGCGCCACCGCCACCATCGAACCCGCCCGCGAGAGCCGCGTCTCGGCCGCGACCACCGGGCAGGTCGCGCGCATCGCGGCGCGTGAGGGGAGCCGCGTCGCGGCCGGGGAGGTGGTCGTGTACCTCGATGACGAAGCGCTGCGGTTAAACCGCGACAACGCCGCCCTGGCCGTCGAGAGCGCCCGCATCAACCTGCAGAGCGCGGAGCGCGCCAGCGCCTCCGGCGACGCCCAGGCGCAAGCGGCCCTGCAGGCGGCGCGCGCGGGGCTCGAGGCGGCGCGCGAGGCGTACGAGGCGGGCGCGGCGCTCTTCGAGGCGGGCGGCCTCGCGCGCAGCGAGCTGACGCAGCTGCGCGTGCAGCTCGAGCAGGCCGAGGCCTCGTACCTGCAGGCTAAAGGGACGGCCGAGGCGAGCCGCCTCGCCCCCAGCGAGGACCTCGAGCTGCTGCGGCTGCAGCTCGAGCAGGCGCAGACCCAGCTGAGGCAAGCCGAAGCGGCCCTGCGCGACGCCGAGCTGCGCGCGCCCTTTTCCGGCGAGATCGCCGAGCTGCTCGTCGAAGAGGGGGAGTTTATCGGCGCGGGCTCCCCGGCGTTTCGCGTCGTCGGCACCGAGGGGCGGCTCGCCCGCTTCGACGTCCCCCCCGCGGACGCGCCGCGGCTTTTGGAAGCGGGGCTCATCTGGCTCCCCTACGGCGGCCTCGACTACGCGGCGCGCCCCCTGCGCGCCTCGCAGACCCAAGGGGGGCGCCTCGTCACCCTGGTCGCCGAGATCTACCCCTCGGAAACGCCCATCCCGACGGGGACCGTGACGCAGTTTTCGTACGAGCTGACGCTCGCCGAAGGGACGCTGCTGCCGAGCGCCGCGCTGAGAGCGAGCGGCGGCGAGGCGCAGGTGCTCGTCGTCGAGGGGGGCGTCGTGCAGGCGCGCACGGTCCAGGTCGTGGGCGAAGCGGGCGCGCAGGTCGCCGTGACGGGGCTCGCGCCCGGCACCGAGGTCGTCTTCCCCGTCCCCGCCGACCTCCCGCCCGGGACCCCCGTCCAGGTCATCGAGGAGGGCGCGCCGTGACGCGCCTCATCCGCTTTTTCGTCGACAACTACGTCCTGACGATTTCGCTCTTCGGCGCGCTCACGCTCTTTGGCGTGATCAGCGCGCTCGGGCTCGGCGTCGATCTGCTGCCCGAAATCGAGATCCCCGTGGTGGCGGTGAGCACCACCTACCCGGGGGCGGGCCCCGAGGAGGTCTCGCGGGGGATCGCCGAACCCATCGAGGGGCAGCTCAGCACCCTGCCCGGTATTAACGCGGTCACCTCCATCGCCTCCGAGGGCTTCGGCGTCGTGATCGCGCAGTTTAACGCCGGCGTCAACGTCAACGAGGCCGCCATCGACGTGAGCGGGCGCGTCAACGCCATCGCGCCGCTGCTCCCCGAGGGCGCGGGCACCCCGGCGGTGCAGAAGTTCGACCCCGCCGACGAACCCATCTTGAGCGTCGCCGTCGCCGCCCCCGGCGAGGCGCTGAGCGCCGTGCAGGCGTTTGCCGAAGACGAGCTGCAACCCGCCTTGCGGCGCGTGCAGGGGGTCGCCGACGTCACGGTCGTGGGCCCCGCCGCGCGCGAGGTCCAGGTCCTGCTCAACCCCGCGCAGCTCGCCGCCTACGGGCTCACCCCGCAGGCGGTCGCGGGCGCAGTCGCCGCCTCGGCCGTCGACGTCTCGGCGGGGACGCTGACCGTGGGCGACAACCGGCTCCTGCTCGCGGGGCGAGCGACCCCCGAAGACCTCGCGGCGGTCGCCGCCATCCGGGTCGACTCGGCGCAGGGGGTGCGCGTCGGCGACGTCGCGACGGTGCGCGACGGCACCCGCGAGGTCACCACCTACGCGCGGCTCAACGGCGAACCGGTGGTGCTTTTAGAGGTGCGCAAGCTCGCGGGGAGCAACACCGTCGCGACCGCCGAGAACCTCCGCGAGACGCTCGAGGCCTTCGCCCTCCCCCCCGGCTACGAGGTCTCGGTCGTCGGCGACACCTCCGTCTACATCGCCTCGAGCGTCCGCGACACCCTGCGCGAGCTCCTCATCGCCGCCTTCGCGGTGTCGCTTATCGTGCTGCTCTTTACCGGCCGCCTCGGCTCGGTCTTCGGGGTGGTCTTGGCGATCCCCATCTCGGCCGCGGGGGCCTTTGTCGTCTTCGGGCTGCTCGGCTTCTCCTTTAACCTCATCACCCTGCTCGCCATCACGGTGGCGATCGGGCTCGTCGTCGACGACTCGATCGTGGTGGCCGAGAACATGGACCGCTACCGCGCCGCCGGGCTGTCGCAGCGCGAGGCGGTGCTCAAGGGTACGGGGGAGGTGGCGACCGCGGTGCTCGCGGCGACGCTCTCGCTGCTCGCCGTCTTTCTGCCGATCTCGTTTCTCCCGGGGGTCGTGGGGCAGTTTTTCAGCCAGTTCGGCATCACCTTAGCCGCGGCGATCGCGTTTTCATACCTCGAGGCGATGTTTTTCCTGACCGTGCGCCTCGCGCTCGCCCCCGACCCGCTCCCCGCGGGGTGGCAGGCGCTGGGGGGGGCGACGCGGCGCTTTCAGGCGGACGCGGCGTGGAGCGCTGGCCTCCTGCGCTGCGCGCCCTTCTGGGTGCTCCTAACCGCCGCCGGCGCCCTGCTCTTCTGGCGGTGGGGCCCGGTGGCGCTCGCCCTGCTCCTCGCGGTGCCCCCGTCGCTCTTTCTCCTGCGCTACCTCGGGCGGCTTCTGCTCCTGCTCCTAGGCGCGCTCCTCCTCAGCCTCCACCGCGCGACGAACGCGCTCGTCGGCTGGGGGCGCCGCGCCTACGTGCGCTCGCTGCGGGCCGTGCTCGGCCACGCCTGGGCGGTGCTGCTCGTCGCGGCGGCGCTCTTTGGCAGCTTGTTCGTCATCTTTCCGCAGATCGGCTTTAACTTTCAGCCGCCCGACGACTCGGGGCTCGTGGGCGTGACCCTCGAGCTCCCCGCCGGCACCAGCTTGGAGCGCACGAACGCTGTAGCGAGCGCGCTCGAGCGCGCCCTTTTGGCCGACCCGACCATCGCGACGGTGCAGGTCACGGTCGGGTCGGGGGGGATCCTGGGCGGTTCGAACGCCGAACGCGCGAGCTTCGTCTTGCAGCTCGTCCCCAAACGCGAACGCGCCCTGAGCACCACCGACTACATCGTGGCGCTCGAGCGCACCCTCGGGGAGCTGTTGCGGGGGGTGCCCGAAGCCGAGGTCTCGGTCGCCAACGCCGGCGCGGGCGGCCCCCCCGGCAGCAGCGGCTACACCCTCAACTTGGCGTCGAATGACCTCGAGCTGCTGCGCGAGCGCACCGAAGCGGCCCTCGAGGTGCTCCGCGACACCGAGGGGCTGCGGGGGGCCGCTGCGGACCTCGCCGACACCACCACCGAGCGCGTCTTCGTGGTCGACCCGGCGGCGCTCGACGGCACGGGGCTCACGGTGAGCGACGTTTTCAACACGCTCTCGGCCTATAACGTCGGCAGCGAGGCGGGGCGGCTGCGCGCCCTCGGCGACGAGGTGCCCATCCGGGTGCGCGCCGACCCGCTCGCCTTGGGCGACGAGGGGAGCCTTTTGGGGCTGCCCATCCTCGCCCCCGCCCTGGGGCGCGCGCTGCCCTTGGGGCAGCTCGGCGGCTTCGAGACCCGCGCCGCCCCCGCGACCATCAGCCGCGTCAACCAGGCGTATAACGCCACGCTCAGCGCCGAACTGCTGCCGGGGGCGAGCTTGTCGCAGGTCCAAGCGCGCGTCGAGGCGCGCCTCACCGCCGAGGGCATCCTCGACAACCGCGTGGTGCAGCAGCAGGGGGCCAACTTCGACCTCTTAGGCGACCTTCTCTTTTACGCCCCCATCGCCTTCGCCCTCGCGCTGCTCCTCAACTACCTCGCCATCGGCAGCCAGTTCAACTCGTTTAAGTACCCGCTCTACCTCCTCCTGACGGTCCCCTTGGCGCTCGTCGGGGCGATCTGGCTCTTTTACCTGAGCGGCACCTCGCTCGACGTCATCAGCGTCTTGGGGGTGATCATGCTCGTCGGCCTGGTCACCAAAAACGCGATTTTGCTCCTTGACGTCGCGCTCGCCCGCGCCGGCAGCGGCATGACGCTTAAAGACGCCCTCCTAGAGGCCGCCAGCGTCCGCTTTCGCCCCATCTTGATGACCACCTCGACGGTGGTGGTCATCTCCGTACCGCTCCTTTTGGGGCTCGGCGAGGGGGCCGAGTTCCGCTACCCCTTGGGGCTCGTCATCCTGGGCGGGGTGATGACCTCGGCGCTGCTGACGTTTTACGTGGTGCCGGCCGCGTTCTACCAGTTCGAGCGCCGAGCCTACGACCGCGGCGCCCACGACCGGCCGCAGGCGGGTTCCGGCGGCGCCGTGGTGGTCGCGCCGGCGCCGCACCCGGCCAAGGACCCCACCACGCAACCGGCGCTCAACGAGCTCCCGTAAGCCCACCCCCTCGAGGCGCTCGAGGGGGTTTCTCACCCCCGCTAGCGTTCAGAATTTTCAGTCTTGACTGAAAATTCAAAAACTCTTAAACTCGATTGACCGGAGGAGGTGACCTTGGCACCCAAGATGGCCGACGACAAAGCGGCGTTTATCGAGGAGATGGGGCTCCTCATGGCCGGGCTCGGGCTGCCGCGCATGGCCGGGCGCGTCTTCGGGGCGCTTCTCTTGGCCGACCCGCCCGAGATGAGCGCCGAGGAGCTCGCGGGGGCGCTAAGGGCGAGCCGCGGGTCGATCAGCGCCGCCACCCGGATGCTCGAGCGCGCCGGCATCATCGACCGGGTGCGGCGTCCGGGCGAGCGCCGCGACCGCTACCGCAACCGCCCCAACGCCTGGAACGAGACGCTCAAAACCCGCCTCGCCATCATCGGCACCTTTAAGGCGATGGCCGAACGGGGGCTCGCGCTGCTCGAGACCGATGACCCCGAGGTGCGGCGGGGCCTAGTCGAGATGCGCGACTACTTCGCGCACTGGGAAAGGGAGCTCCCCGCGCTGCTACAACGCTGGGACGCGTCAGCGCGCGAAGACTGAGCCGCGCGCCGCAAGGAGGCTGACCATGAAACGTACCCTGTTCGCGCTCGCCGTGGCCGCGCTGCTCCCCTGGAGCTGGGCCCAGACGCTCACCCCCGAGGCGGCTCTGGAGCGCTTTTTCACCGCCCCCGAGGTCGACCCCGCCTGGTTCGCGCAGAGCTTTCTGGAGCAGGTGCCCGCCGAGCAGATCGCGCCGATCATCGCGCAGCTCACCGCCGACCTCGGCGCCTACCGGAGCGTCGAGGGCGACGCCGGCGAGTACACCGTGCTCTTTGAAAACGGGGCGCTCCCCGCGCGCATCATCCTCAACGCCGAGGGGCGGATCACGGGGTTGCAGTTTCTGGCCCCCATCCCGGCGGTCGCGGACCTAGAGGCGGCGCTCGCGGGCTTCGAGGCGCTCCCCGGCGAGGTGAGCGTGCTGGTGCTCGAGGGGGGCGAGGAGCGCGCGGCAATGGCCCCCGACGCGCCGCTCGCGGTGGGCTCGAGCTTCAAGCTCGCCGTGCTGGCGGCCCTGCAAGAGCGCGTCGAGGCGGGCGAGCGCGCCTGGGACGAGGTCGTGACGCTAGAGGCGGCTTGGAAGAGCCTGCCGAGCGGTCTCCTCCAAGACTGGCCGGAGGGGAGCGCGCTGACGCTCGAGACGCTCGCCACGCTGATGATCTCCGTCAGCGACAACACCGCCACCGACGCGCTGATGCACACGCTCGGGCGCGAAGCCGTCGAGGCGCAGCTCGGCGAACGCAACCGCCCCCTCCTCACGACCCGCGAGGCGTTCGTGCTCAAAACCCCCGCCCACGCCGACCTCTTGGCGCGCTACCGCGAGGGGGACGAGGCGGCGCGGCGCAGGGTCTTGGAGGAGGCCGCGGCGCGCGACCTGCCAGACCCCTTGAGTTTCCCCACCGAACCGACCGCGCTCGACGTGGAGTGGTTTGTCAGCGCCCGCGAGCTGTGCGCGCTCATCGCGGAGGTGTCAGAGCTGCCCCTCATGAGCGTCAACCCCGGGGTCGCCGACCCGGATAGGTGGACGCGCGTGGCCTTTAAGGGCGGTTCGGAGCCGGGGGTGATGAACCTGACGACCTATCTCGAGGGGGACGCGAGCACCTACTGCGTCAGCGTCACCCAAAACCGCGAGGACGCCCCCCTGGAGGAGGCGCGCCTGTTGGGGCTCTACGGTGGGCTCCTGGCCGCGCTCGGCGAGGGCGCGCAGGAGGGGCGATGAACACGCGCACCCCGCTACCCACCCAGCGCGGGGGGGGCGCGCGCCTGGGCCCCTTGGTGCGCCTCGCGTGGCGCAACCTCTGGCGGCAGCGGCGGCGCACGCTGCTACTTATCGTGGTCGTCGCCTACGCCACCCTCACCACCGTCTTCTACTGGGGCTACACCGAGGGCGTCACCGAGTCGATGCTGGCGAGTCAGGCGCGGCTGCTGAGCGCCCCGACCCTCGTCGCGACCCCCGCGTACGGGGACGACCCCGACCCCGAGAACGCGCTGCCGACGCTCGCTTTCCTGGAAACCCTGCGGGGGGTGCCGGGGGTGCGCGCGGCGGCGCCGCGGCTCGAGTTCTACGCGCTCTTGCGCTCCCCCTACACCGCTCTTGGCGCTCAGGTGCGCGGGGTCGACCCGGCGCTCGAGCCCGCCGTGAGCGACCTTCCGGGGAGCGTCACCGCGGGGCGGATGCTCGAGGCGCCCGGGGAGACGGTGCTCGGCACGGAGCTGGCGGCGCGCCTCGACGTGCGCGTCGGCGAGCGCCTGGCGCTCGACGCGGCGGCGCTGGCCGGGCCGCAGGCGACCGGGCTGGAGGTCGTCGGCCTGCTGGAGACGGGCGTCGCCGCCGTCGACGACGCCGCGGTGCTCGTGCACCTAGAGGACGCCCGCGCGCTCACGGGCGTCGACACCGCAACCGGCGTCGCTCTGGACGTGCCGCGCGGCCAGGAGGAGGCGGTGGCGGCGCGCGTGCAGGGCGCCCTGCCGGGCGGCGTGCGCGCCTACTCCCTACGCGACCTCTTGGGGCCGCTCGCAGCGCAGGTGGACGCGAGCCGCCTCTCGGGCATCCCTATCGGTCTGCTCTTTGCCGTGCTCGCCGCCCTCGCCGTGACCAGCACGGTGGTCGTGAGCGTCTTGGAGCGCCAACGCGAGTTCGGCGTGATGGCCGCCATCGGCCTCGCGCCGCCCAAGCTCGCCCGCATGGTGGTCCTGGAGGCGGTGTTCGCCACGGCGCTCGGCTGGCTCACGGGGCTCGCCCTCGGTTACGCGCTCACCTGGACGCTTGGCACCTGGAACCTCCTGGGCGCGGCCTTCGCCGGCATCTTCGACGGCTTTGCCGCCTACGGCATCGGCGACGAACTCTACACCACCTCGTCGCCGCGCTACGCCCTCTACGCCGCCGCCCCCGTCGCCTTCGCCGCGGCCTTTGCGCTGCTCGTGCCGGCGCGGCGGGTCGCGCGGCTAAGGCCCGCCCAAGCGATGCGGGCGGAGTAGGGACGCAGAAGCAGTCAGGGGTCAGTAGTCAGCAGCCAGGGTCAGTAGTCAGGGGTCAGTAGTCAGAAGCCAGGGGTCAGAAGTCGGTCAACACCACACGTCGCGCATGACTCATTGCTCATGGCTCGTTGCTCATGACTCATCACTCATCTCCTCATGGCTCATCGCTCGCCCCCCAAAGAGGTCCCCTATGAAACGCCCCACCCTTAAGTTTCTCACCCTAGCCCTCCTCAGCCTCACCCCCCTCGGCTTCGCCCAGCAAGGCGCGGACGCGATTCTAAGCGCCCTTTTGGACGCGCAGCGCGGGGCGCAGACGATGCGCGGAGGGGTCACGATGCGCATCTCCCGACCGGGCCGAGAGGAGGTCTTCGAGCTGGAACTCGTCACCGACGGGGAGGCGCGCAGCCTCATCCGGGTCACCGCGCCACCCCGCGACGCGGGGCAGGCGTTTTTGCGGCGCGGCGACGAGCTCTTTCTCTACAACCCACGCCTGCGCCGCACCCTGCGCCTGCCGCCGAGCGCCCAGAGCGACGCCTTTTTGGGCTCTGACCTCGCCTACGGCGACCTCTCGGGGCGCGACCTCGAGACCGACTACACCGCCGAGATCACCGGTGAAACGGCGGACGCCATTGAGCTCACCCTCACCCCCACCCCGACCGCCCCGACCCCCTACGGGCGGGTCGTCATCGTAGCCGGCGTGAGCGAGGAGGGCGACCTCACGCCGCTCGAATACACCTTTTACGACCAGCGCGGCGCGGCGGTGCGGCGCGTCACCTTCTCCGAGGTCGTGCAGGTCGCGGAGGTGGCGTTTCCGACGCGGCTCGAGGTCACGAACCTGCTGCGCGAGGGGGAGCGCACGGTGCTCGTGATCCGCGACCCCGAGTTCGGCGCCGAGGTCTCGGGCTGCTTTACGGAAGCCGCGCTCGAGCGGGGGTGCTGAGGTGCGCGGGACCTTAGAGCTCGCGTGGCGCAACCTGCTGCGTAAACGCGGGCGCAGCGCGGTGAGCGCGGGCGCGGTCGCGGTGGTGGTCTTTTTGACGCTCATCTATTTCGGCCTCGCGGGCGCGCTCCAAAACGGCATGTACGACAACCTGACCGCGAGCACCGGGCACCTTCAGGTGCGCGCCGCAAACTACCGCGAGCTGCGCGCGTTTAGCGACCTGCTGCTGCGGGACGCAGGCGCGCTGCGGGCGCGGCTCGAGGCGGAGGCGCCCGAGAACGCCCAACTGGTCGCCGCGCTGAGCGTCCCCGGGCTGGTGGAGGGCGACGGCCGGAGCCGCGGGGTGGTGCTCGAGGGGGTGTCGCGCGCGCCCGGTCTCCAGGCGCGCTACACCGCACGCGCGCTCGCCGCGGGGCGCCTCCCCGCGGAGGATGACCTGACGGGCGTCGCGCTCAGCCAGAGCCTCGCGCGCGCGCTCGCGGTGGGGCTAGGCGGCACGGTGTACGTCTACGCCCCCGGCACCGAGGGGTACGGCGCGGCGGCCTACACCGTCGTGGGGCTTCTGGAGATCCCGGGGGGCGCGCCCGTCGCGGAGGTGTCGCTCGCGGCGGCCCAGGAGCTGGCCGCACCGGACGCCGTGACCCGCATGGAGCTGCACCTCGCCGACTTCGGGCGCTCCGACGACCCCACCCTCCCCGCCCTGCAAGCGGCGCTCGGGGAGCGCCTCGGCGACGGGGTGAGCCTCCCCACCTGGCGCGAGCTCAACCCGGGCGTCGCGGCGTACCTAGACATCATCCCCGCGACGACCTCCGTCGTGACGCTCGTCTTTTTCGTCCTCGCGGGGCTGCTCGTCACCAACACCGTCTACCTGAGCGTCATCGAGCGGGTGCGCGAGTTCGGCGTCATCAAAGCGCTCGGCGCCCCCCGAGGCCGGGTGCTCGGCATGGTGCTCGCCGAGAGCCTCATCCTGTGCGGCTTCGGCGCGCTCGCCGGGGCTGCGCTCGGGCTCGGGGTGGTCGGGGTCATGGCGCAGGGCTTTTCGTTCCCGCCGGCCTACACCGAGCTCTTGGGGGACGCCGGTTTGCCCGAAGTGCTCTACGCCACCCTCACGCCCACCCAGGTCGCCGTCGCCACGCTCTTTACCGTCCTCACGGGCGTCTGCGCCGCGCTCTTACCCGCTTTCACCGCGCTCAGGCTCGAGCCGGTCGAGGCGATGAGGTTTTCGGCGTGAAGATATGAAGTCAGTCGTCAGTAGACAGGAGTCAGTAGTCAGAGTCAGAAATCAGGAGTCAGGGGTCAGCAGGGTTCTCGTGAAGCTGTCCAGTAAACGGCTGACCTCGCTAAGGAGGGACATGAGTTCGTGCGTTTCACCGTAGCCGAGGTCGTGCGCCAGAATGAGGTAGTAGCGGCACTCCTCGAGCGAGCCTTGCGCGATGTTGTAAAAGCGAGCTTTGTCCGCCTTGCCGCGCCTCCGAAACCCCTCCGCGATATTTGCGGGCACCGAGACGGCTGCGCGGCGAAACTGCCCCGCAAGCCCGCTACGCTCGTGCCTGGGAAAGCCGCGCGTATAGGCGTACACCTCTAGGACAGACCGGTGCGCTTTCTGCCAAACGAGCAGGTCCGTAAACACCTTCGCAGGCTGCCTCACCCCCCAACCCTACCCAACTGCCCCCTGCCGAGCAGTGAACTTCTGACTACCACCCCCTGACTACTGGCTACTGACTTGCCTACTGACTACTGGCTACTGCCTTCTGACTACGGACTCCCCACCCTCCGAAAGGACCCCATGCCCCCCCTTTTACGCACCCGCAACCTCCGCAAAAGCTACCGCACCGGCGAGGTCGAGACGCACGCCCTGCGCGGGGTCGACCTCGAGATCTACCCGCAGGAGTTCACCGCGATCGCCGGCCCCTCGGGTTCGGGCAAGAGCACGCTGCTGCACCTCTTGGGCGGCCTCGATCACCCGAGCGCGGGGGAGGTGTGGCTAGGAGACGAGCGTATCGACGGCCTGAGCGCCTCGGCGCTCGCCGCTTTAAGGCTCACGCACTTCGGCTTCGTCTTTCAGGCGTACAACCTCATCCCCGTCTTGAGCGCCCTTGAAAACGCCGCCTTCGTGCTCGAGCTGCAGGGCGTCCCCAAACGCGAGCGCGAGGCGCGCGCGCTCGCGGCGCTTAAGGTCCTGGGCATCGCCGACCTTGGCGAGCGCCGCCCCAACCAACTCTCCGGCGGGCAGCAGCAGCGCGTGGCGGTGGCGCGGGCGCTCGCGGCGCGGCCCAAGCTCATCCTGGCGGACGAACCGACCGCCAACCTAGACAGCGCGACCGGCGAGGCGCTCATCGCGCACATGCAGCGGCTCAACCGCGAGGAGGGGGTGACGTTCCTCTTTAGCACCCACGACCCCCGCCTCCTGTCACACGTGCGGCGGACCGTCTGGTTGCAGGACGGACGCGTGGTCGGCGAGGAGGCGCAGGCGGCATGAGGTGGGCGGTGTCTCTTGCGCTCCTTTTCATGGGAATGGCGCACGCGCAGCTCAGGACCCAAGGCGCGCTCGAGGTCGCGCTCGGCGCCGACCTCGCGGAGGGGGTGCGGGCGGCGCCCTCCTGGACGCTCGCGGGCCACCTGGAGGCGGCGCACACCCTCGGCGCGCCCTTGGAGGCCACCCTCACCCTCGCCTTGGACCCCAGCGTGCGCGTCGGGCGCGCCGCGGCGTTTGGCGCTGCGGCGTTCGATGCTGGAACTTTCGGCGGCGTGGCCTTCGACGCTGGCCTCACCGAGGCCTACGCCCTCGTGCGGCGGGGGGAGGTGGACCTGAGCGCGGGGCTCGAGCGGCTCCCTCTGGAGGTCGCGCGCCTCAGCGCGCCCTTTAGCGTGGAGGCGCGCAACGCGCGCGGCCTCCCCCGGGGGGTCTTGGGGGTGCGGGCGGCGTGGTACCCGCAAGCGTTCGGCGCTTCGTGGCGCGTCCGCGGGGCGCTCCTCTACCCCGCGACCCACGGGGCGGCTTTTAGCGCCCCCACCCCCCTGCTCGGCGTCCGGGGGAGCTTCGGGGGGTTCGAGCTCGAGGCCACCGCCCTCTACCCCAGCGCGCACGGCACCTCCAGCCTCGTCGTGGGGCTCGGCGGCAGCGGCCTTTTCGGGGCCACGGTGCTCTACGGCGAGGCGTGGCTGCTCACCCAGCCCCTGGAGGCGCGCGGCGCGCTCGGGGCGAGCGGCTACCTGGGCGCGCGGCTCTGGACGCTCGAGGCCGCCTACGCCGCGCCCCCCCCGAGCACCGCGCCCGCGCCGCAGCTCGCCGGGCAGCTCACGCTGCTGCAGCGCGAGGCGGACGCGCTGACCGGGACCGTGCGGCTCCTTGTGGCCGACACCCCCGAGCTGCAACCGGCGCTCACCTACAGCGCCCTAAGCGGCGACGAAGAGCTCACCCTCAGCGCCGGCGGCAGCTGGGGCGAACGGGTCCGCGCCCTCAACGTGTCGGTGGGGGTGCGGAGCTTTTTCTGACGGGGGCGCCGGAGCCGATTGTAAGCCGCCCGATGGCAACCGCGCGCAGCTCCGCCATACTGGAGGCACGTCCTCGCGTACCGGCCGCTTCGGTACGCGTTACGAACGCAAAGGAGCACCCATGGCTGTAACGGTCGTCCCTTCGACGGGTCGCGGCGACCTCTTCTGGCGCGTACTGAACATCGTCGCGCTCGCTGCGGTGGTCGTCGTCAACGCGCTCGCCAACACCTTGCCGCTCAACAACCTCACCACCGGTGACATCTCGGACCGCTACCCCACCCTTTTTACCCCGGCGGGGTACGTTTTCTCCATCTGGGGGCTTATCTACCTCCTGCTGGCGGTGTTCGTCGTGTATCAGATCCTCCCCAAGCAGCGCGACAACCCGCGCTTGGGGCGCCCAGGCCCCCTCTTCGTCCTCTCGTGCGCCTTTAACATCGCCTGGATCTTCTCCTGGCACTACCTGCAGATCGCGCTCTCGACGATCATGATCGTCGGGCTTCTCCTCAGCCTCGTGCTCATCTACGAGCGCCTCGAGGTCGGCCGGACGAGGGTTCACAAAGCCGAGAGCCTCGCGGTGCGGCTGCCCTTTAGCATCTACTTGGGGTGGCTCACCGTCGCCACGGTCGCCAACGTCAGCGTCACGCTCGTCGCTCTCGGGGTCACGGGCGGCGCGCTGGCCCCCTTCTGGGCCGCGGTGGCTATCGCCGCCGCGACGCTCATCGGGCTCGCCGTGCTCCGCCGCCGCGGCGACGTCGCCTTCGTCGGGGTGTTGGTGTGGGCGCTTATCGGCATCGCCGTCGCGCGTTGGGGCGCCGCGACGCTGGTCGCCCTCATCGCCCTCGTCGCCGCCGGGGTGCTCGCCGCAGCCGCTCTGCAGCGGGCGCGGCGCGGGGGTGCGGTGCACGTCTAGCGGCGAAGCGCCAGCGAGGCCCCTCGTCTCAGGTGGACGAGGGGTTTTTTCTGGCGCCGTCGCGTCACCCGCCGCTCTGGGTCGTCACGCTACGTTCCCGGCAGCACCCAACTTCAAGCCTATCTTCAGCCAAGCCCACGGGTGCGGAGCAGTGTTTGGGGGTTGCCACGTGAGGTTGCGTCATGGGGTTTCCCTGTCAAGAAGGCTCGAGCCCCTTAGCCACCGCCAGCACCAGCGCCTCCTGGTGAGGCCGCGCCGCGATCATCAGCCCCACCATCTCGCCGCACGGCACGCTCACGGCGGGCACACCGAGGAGGTTAAAGAGCGTGGTGTTGCGCAGCACGCGGGCGTTCGCGGCGAAGTAGGCGTCGTCCTCCGCGAGGTCGGCTAGCTTGGGCGGCAGGGCGGCGACCGTCGGCGCGAGCACCGCGTCAAAGCCCTCACACGCTCTCCAGAAGGCGCGCTGGAGCCGCGAACGCTCGTAACCGAGGCGGATGTAGTCGGTCGCTAGGCGCCCGCGGCTCGCCAGGATACGCGCCGCGACCCGCGGGTCGAAGTCCCCTGCGCGCTCCCGCAAGAGGTCCTCGTAGAGCGCCAAAGCCTCCATCGCCGCGTAGCTCCCGAAGCGCCCGTAGAGCCCATTCAGTTCGGCGAGAACGGGGAGCTCGAGCACCGTCACGCGCGCCCCGGCCGCTTGCAGGCGCTCGCACGCCCCCGCGAACGCCCCCCGCACCGCCTCGTCGAGGTCCTCTTGCAAGACGGTCGTGGGCGCGAGCAGCTTCAGGCCGCGCACGCTCCGGGGCGCAAAGGGCGCGGGGGGGCGCCCGGTGAGGGCGCGCAGGAGGTGCCACGCGTCCTCGACCGTCTTGGTGATGGGCCCTAAGGTGTCGAGCGTCGTCGAGAGCGGCACGCACCCCGCCATCGGCACCGCGCCGTCGGTCGTTTTAAGCCCCACGAGGTTGTTAAAAGCCGCCGGGATGCGCACCGAGCCGCCCGTGTCCGAACCGATGGCCGCGCACGCGAGCCCCGAGGCCACGGCGACCGCCGACCCCGACGAGGAGCCGCCGGGGATGCGCGACGGGTCGCGGGCGTTAGGCGGCGTCCCGAAGTGCGGATTTAACCCGAGGCCCGAAAAAGCAAGCTCGGTCATCGTGGTCTTGCCCAAAAATACCGCGCCCGCCGCCGCCAGACGCTCGGCGGCGGGGCAGTCTTGCGCCGCCGGCGGCCGCTCCAGGAGCACCTTGGCCCCCGCCGCCGTGACCTCGCCGCGGGTGTCCATCAGGTCTTTGAGCGCCAGCGGCACCCCCTGCAGCGGCCCCAGGTCGACCCCTTGAGCGAAGAGCGCCTCGGCGCGGCGCGCCCCCTCTAGCGCCCGCTCCGCGCTCACAGCGCGGTAGACCGCCCCGGGCTCGAGGCGGCGCAAGTAGGCTCTAGTGACCTCCGTGGGGCGCAGCGCACCCGCGCGGTAGGCGCGGGCGAGCGCGCTTAAAGGGAGCGCGGTGACGTCCATGGCGCGAGTATACCCCCTTAATCCCGAGCTTGACACTCGGGATTAAGCCCCGTATGATGGCGGCGGAAAAACCGACCAGCCTTGTCGGATTTAAGCTCGGTGCAGTCGGCTTCCCCCAGACCCACCCCCGGAGGGCACCTCACGCCCGTGAACGCCACCCCCTTCTGCAACCTCCTCGCCCGCCAACGCGGGCTCGACCCCGTGGGCTCCGCGGGGGCGTGCGACCTCTTCGTCACCTTCGAGCTGCCCCTGCCGTGGCCGTATGACCTCTGGCGCAGCCCGGGGGTGCCCGCGGAGGTGCGGCGGCTCATCGAACTTTGGTACGGCGACCCCCACACCCCGCGCCCCCGTTTGCGCCCCCTGGCCGTCGCCCCCGACCCCGCGTACTCGGTGCCCGGCGAGCGCCTCGTGATGGTTCACCGCCGGCCCGAGGGGCCGTTCGCGCACTTTGTCGGGGAGCGCTACCGGCTCCCCGAAGCGCGCCTCGGGCCGCTTATCTGGGCGCTCCTGCTAGAGCCCGAGACGCTGGGCGCCTTTAAGCGCTACCGCGAACCCGAGCAGAGCACGCGCGACCTGCTCGTCTGCACCCACGGCGCGGTCGACGCGGCGTGCGCCAAGTTCGGCTTTCCGCTCTTTCGCCGGTTGCGCGCCGCGGCGCCCGACGGGGTGCGCGTCTGGCGGGTGACGCACTTCGGCGGTCACGTCTTCGCGCCGACCCTTCTGGAGCTCCCCAGCGCTCGCGCCTGGGGGTACCTGGAGGGGGACGCGGCCGCGCAGCTCCTCAGCTTGACGGGCGACGTCGAAAGGCTCTGCGGCCACTACCGCGGGTGGGCGGGGCTCGACTCGAGCTTTCTGCAGGCGGCCGAGCGCGAGGTGTGGCGGCGCGAGGGGTGGGGGTGGCTGGACGTCAAAAAGCGCGGCCTGACGCTCGCTCGCGGCGGCGCGCTGCTTGAGGCCGGCGAAAGCGCGTGGGAGCGGGTGCGGCTCGAGTTCTGGCGCCCGGACGGTACGGCGGGCGCGTTTGAAGCGCACGTCGAGCTCGCGCCGAGCGTCACGACCCCCCACAGCACGACCAGCAAGGAGGATTATGCGTACCCGCAGTACCGGGTCGCGCAGCTTAGCGCCGCCGCGCCGCCCTGAAGCTGGCCCCTCCCCTTTAGAGCCGTAGACCCTCAGGCCCCATCACCCCATCACGCCTACCCCTCACGAAAGGACCCTCCATGAGACACCTCTTGACCCTCTCACTCCTCCTCGCCCTCTCCCTGGGGAGCGCCCAAGCGGGCTTTCCCGTCACCCTCGAGCACCGCTACGGCGCTACCACCATCGAGCGCCCGCCCGAGCGCGTCGTGACAGTCGGCGCGGTCGAGCAGGACGCGCTGCTGGCTTTGGGGATCGCGCCGGTGGGGGTGACCGAGTGGATCAGCGGCGACCACGACAACGGCATCTGGCCGTGGGCCCGCCCCCGCTTGGACGAGCTCGGCGGCGCGCTGCCCGAGGTCGTCGGCAACACCCAGACCGGGGTCGACCTCGAGCGCGTCCTGGCGCTGCAGCCCGACCTCATCTTGGGGCTCTACTCGGCCATGACCCCCGAGCAGTACGCGCAGCTCTCGCAGATCGCGCCGACGGTCGCGCAACCCGCGGCCTACGTCGACTGGGGGGTGCCGTGGCAGGAGCTCACCCGCACCGTCGGGCGCGCGGTCGGCAAGGCCGAGGAGGCCGAGCGGGTCGTTACAGAGGTCGAGGCGCGCTTTCAAGCGGTGCAGGAGGCGCACCCCGAGTTCGTCGGGGCAACCGCCGTGGTGGCGACCCCCTACCAGGGCATCTACCTCTACGGCCCCGAGGACCTGCGCGGCCGCCTGCTCACCGACCTCGGTTTTAGGCTGCCGGAGGGCCTGGGCGCCATCGCCGAGGGGTCGTTTGGCGGCAACCTCAGCATGGAGCGCATCGACCTGCTGGACGTCGACGTGCTCCTCTGGCTCGACGCGGACCCCGACGCGGAGCCGCTCGCCAACCCCCTCTACCGGAACCTGAGGGTGCACCAGCAGGGGCGCGAGGTGTTTCTAGCGACCTACACCGACCCGCTGGGCGCCGCGACGTCGTTCGTCACCCCCTTGAGCCTGCCGTACCTCTTGGACGGGCTCGTACCCAGGTTGGCGGCCGCCATCGACGGCGACCCCACCACCCAGGTGCCCGCCGGCGAGACGGCGGAGGCGGGCCGGTGACGACGCCCCGCGACGCGACCGACCTCGCCCACCTCCTGCGGGAGCGGCGCACGGTCTCGCAGGGGAGCTTTGCGGACCTCGAGCCCGACCACGCCGCGGTTGTAGAGGCCGTCGAGTCCGCCCGCTGGGCGCCCAACCACCACCTCACCGAGCCGTGGCGCTTTTACCTCTTGGACCGGGAGCGCATCGCGCGTCTGGGCGAGCTGTGGGCCGAGCTGCAGGCGCGCAAGGGGGCCAAACCGGAGCGGGTCGCGCGCAAACGCCAGGAGTGGGGGGGCGCCAAGGGCGTGCTCGTGCTGACGTGCTCGAGCGCCCCAGGCGCGGACGCACTGACGCGCAAGGAGGACTACGCCGCGTGCTGCTGCGCCGCGCAGAACCTCATGCTGCACCTCTGGGCGGCGGGGTTGGGGAGCAAGTGGAGCACGGCCGCCGTGTGGGAGCACGAGGCCTTCTGGCCGCTCCTTGGCCACGCCGCCCCCCCCGAAGCGACCGAGGTCGTCGGCACCTTTTTCTACGGCGTGCCGGAGCGCGTCCCCCAGGGGCGGCGCAGACGGGGGCTGAGCGCGGTGCTGGTCGACTTTCGCCGCACGGGAGGCGCGCCGTGACCCCGGCGACGCTCACCGACACGCGGCGCTGGCCGCTCGCGGTGGTGCGCTACAGCGACGCCTACGGCGACGGTGAGGTGCGGGCGTTTTTGGCGGACATTGCAGCGCTCCTCGGCCGCGAGGAGCCGTTCGCGCTCGCCATCGTCACCCACCCCGCGCAGTTTGCGCGCGCGCTCCCCCCCGAGACGCACCGCGCCTACGCGCTCGGCGTCAAGGGTCCTGGCCGCGTGGCGCTCTCAACGTCGCTGCCACCGCGCCTACGCGCTCGGCGTCAAGGGGCACCGGGAGGCCATGCGGCGGCTCTGCCGCGGCGTCGCCTTCGTCGTCGCCGACCCAGAAAGGCGCGCGGCCTACGCCGCTACGGTCGCGCAGAACGGCCCCAAGGTCTTCGGCGCGCCCATGCGCGCCTTCGCCACCTTGCGCGAGGCGGAGGCGTGGCTTACCGGGAGGCTTTTAGATGGCGACGCGCCGCGTAGGCCAGCACCCAACACCCAGGAGGTCTTATGAACACCCCTCGACGCGCCCTCTGGCGCCTCACCCTGACCCTCGCGCTCCTCTGCCTCCCCTTCGCGCTGGCGCTCGAGGTCGAGGAGGGGGCCGAGGCCCGCCTCGTCCGCCACGACCTCGGCGAGGCGCGGGTCCCGCTGCGGCCCGCGCGCCTCGTCGCGCTCTTTTCCGGCCACGCCGACGCGGCGCTCGCGCTCGGCGCCGAGGTGGTCGGCATCGGCGTCTACTTCGGCGCCAGCAACGCCTACCTGACGCCCTATCTGGCGGACGCCGCGGAGGTCGGCAGCAGCGACGGCGCTAACCTCGAGGCCATCCTCGCCCTTTCGCCCGACCTCATCGTGGCGCCCACCGAACTCGTCGGCGAGAGCTACGCACAGCTTTCGCAGATCGCCCCCACGGTCGCGCTGCCGCTGGCGCCCGCCGGCGAGGACCGGATGCGCACCCAGCTCCTAGCGGTCGCGCAGGTACTCGGGCGCACGGCCGAAGCCGAGAGGGTCTTGGCGGAGCACGACGCGCGCGTCGCCGCGGCCCGCGAGGCGCTCGCCCCCGCCGCCGGCGCGGCCCGCGTCGCGGCGGTGTTTTTAACCCCCAGCGGCCCCATCCTCTACCCGTACGCGCTCGCCCCGCTCCTCTACCGCGACCTGGGGCTCACCCCCGCGCCGCTCGTCGCGGAAAACCGTGACGCTACGGGGCCGCTGCCGTTGTCCACCGAAGTCGTCGCCGACCTCGGCGCCACGCACCTCTTCGTCGCCGTCAACGACCCGGCGCTCGCCGACACTACCCTCGCCTCGCCCCCGTGGACGAACTTAGAGGCGGTCCAGGAGGGGCGGGTAAGCGTCGTCGACCCGTCGGTGTGGACGGCCAACGGCCCCCTGGGGCGGCGGGCGCAGCTCGGCGACATCCTCGCGGCCTTCGGGGTCGAGGTGTCGCGGTGAAGGGGCGCGCTGGGAGCCTCTGGCTTAGGCTCCTGCTGCTCGTCGCGGCGGCGTTAGCCGTCGAGCTCGCCGCCTTCGCCACCACGCAGGGGCTGCAACGCCTCGGCTGAGCACGTGTACACAAGCACGTCACAAGGACTAGGAGGAGGAGATGACCCGCACACCCAAGGTTCTCAAGGTTCTCGCCACCCTGTGGGCGCTGTTCGCGAGCGCTTTCGCGCAGACGCTGCAAGACGCGCGCGGCCAGGAGATCGACCCCAGCACCCTTGACCTCAGCCGCGTCATCACCTTGGGCGGCGACCTCACCGAGATCGTCTTCGCCCTGGGGCAGAGCGACACGCTCGCCGCCGTCGACACCTCGAGCCTCTACCCCCCCGAGGGGGTCGCCGCGCTGCCGAAGGTGGGGTACGTCCGGCAGCTCTCGGCCGAGGGGGTCCTCGCCCTCAACCCCAGCCTCATCCTGGCGGGGGAAGACGCCGGGCCGCCCGAGGTGCTCGCGCAGCTCGGCGAGGCGGGCGTTCAGCTCGTCACGGTGCCCCAAGAGGACAGCGTAACGGGGGCCAAAGCCAAGATCGACTTCGTAGCGGCCCTTTTCGGCGTACCCGAGCGCGCGGAGGCGCTCAAGCGGCAGATCGACCTAGACGTGCTCGAGGCGCGCCTTATTACCGACGCCGCGCGCGCAGACCGCGCGCCCAAGGTGATGTTTATCTACGCGCGCGGCGCGGGCGCGCTCTCTGTCTCGGGGACGGGTACGAGCGCCCACGCGATGATCGCGCTCGCGGGCGGCGCCAACGCGGTCACCGAATACGAGGGGTACAAACCGCTGACAGCGGAGGCGGCCGTCGCCGCTGCACCCGAGGTTTTGCTCTTTCTCGCGCGTGGGTTGGAGAGCGTCGGCGGCGTCGAGGGGGTCGGGACGCTCCCCGGCCTCGCCCAGACGCCCGCCTGGGCGGCGCGCCGCATCGTCGCGCTCGACGACCTCTACCTGCTGGGCTTTACGCCGCGCGTCGGGCAGGCCGTCCGGGAGCTGACGCAGGCGTTCTACCCGGAAGCGCAGCTCGCCGGAGGGGCGCGCTAGAGCGGTGACCGGTTACGCCCCCGCGCGCGAGCACCCCGCCGCGACCACCCGACCTCCGCGCCGCGGCCTCGTCCTCGGCGTGCTCGGCGCCCTGCTCGTGACCGCCGTGCTGCTCAACGTCGGCCTCGGCGCGGTGCGGATCGCGCCCCCGCAGGTCGCGGCGATCTTGCTAGACCGGCTCGGTGTCCCCTTGGACGTCCCCTTCGAGACGCAGCAAGCGGCGGTGCTGCTCGCCATTCGCCTGCCGCGCGTGGCGCTGGGCGCGCTCGTCGGGGCGGCCTTGGCGGTCTCCGGCGCCGCCATGCAGGGGCTTTTCCGCAACCCCCTGGCCGACCCCGGCCTCCTGGGCGTCTCGACCGGCGCGGCCCTCGCGGCAGCGACCGTGATCGTGCTGGGGGGCGCGCTAGGCGTCGGCGGGGCGTGGCTGCTACCCGTCGCGGCCTTTGTGGGCGGCCTCTTGGTGACGCTGCTCGTCTACGCGCTCGCCACCTCGCAGGGGCGCACGGCGGTCGCCACGATGCTCCTCGCGGGGGTCGCGGTCAACGCCGTCGCGGGTTCGGCGACGGGCTTTCTCACCTTTTTGGCCGACGACGCGCAGCTACGCGACCTGACCTTCTGGAGCTTGGGGAGCCTGGGCGGAGTGACCTGGCGCGCGCTCCTTTCCGCCGCGCCCTTTTTGCTGCTTTGCATCCTCCTTATGCCGCAGCTCGCGCGGCCCCTCAACGCCTTTTTGCTGGGCGAAGCCGAAGCGGGGCACCTAGGCGTACGGGTCGAGGTCGTCAAAGCCGCCATCATCGTACTCACCGCCCTAGCGGTGGGGGCGGCGGTGTCGGTCTCGGGCATTATCGGCTTCGTGGGGCTCGTGGTGCCGCACCTGCTGAGGCTCGCTCTGGGGCCGGACCACCGGACGCTGCTACCTGGCTCGGTGCTCCTGGGCGCCGCCCTGCTGCTCTTCGCCGACCTCTTCGCGCGCACCGTCGTCGCCCCTGCGGAGCTGCCCATCGGCATCGTGACCTCGCTCGTAGGCGGCCCCTTCTTTTTGTGGCTCCTGCTGCGGGACAGAAGCGGGCGGGGGGTCTCCGGGTGAGCGTAACGCGCCCCCTGCCTGCACCACCCCGCACCCCCGCATCGTCCGGGTCGGGCCTCGCCGCGCGCGAGGTCTCGGTGCGCGTAGGCGACGCCACGCTCCTACGGGGCGTGAGCGTGGCGGTGCACCCCGGCGAGCTTTTGGCCGTCGTCGGCCCCAACGGGGCGGGTAAGTCGACGCTCCTCAAGGTGCTCTGCGGCGACCTCCCCCCGAGTGCCGGCGAGGTCACGTTAGACGGCGCACCGCTGCGGCGGGTGCCGCGGCTCGAGCAGGCGAAGCGCCGCGCCGTGCTGCCGCAGGAAGCGCTCCTTCGTTTTCCTTTTACCGCCTTCGAGGTCGCCCTCATGGGTCGCCACCCGCACGTACGCGGGAGCGAGGGTCCCGCCGACCACGCCCTCACCCTCGAGGCGATGCGCGAGACCCACACCGCTCACCTCAGCGAGCGCCGCTACCCGAGCCTCTCGGGCGGCGAAAAGGCGCGCGTGCAGCTCGCGCGCGCGCTCGTGCAGATCTGGGAGAACAAGGGGCCGCGCTACCTGCTGCTCGACGAACCCACCAACAACCTAGACCTCGCCCACCAGCACGCTGCGTTGGGGATCGCTCGGCGCTTCGCGGCGCAGGGCGCCGGGGTGCTGGCGGTGCTGCACGACCTCAACCTCGCGGCGCAGTACGCGACCCGCGTGCTCCTCCTGCGGGGCGGGGCGGTCGTCGCCTGGGGCGCGCCCGCAGAGGTGCTCACCGAGGCGACCCTGCACGCCACCTTCGAGACGCCCGTGCGCGTCGTGGCGCACCCCTGTCTGGACTGCCCGCTCATCGTCTCAGCAGCTGGAGCTGACGGAAGCGCGTCCGTAGCCCCCCTACCCAGAGCTGACCGGATCACCCCCGAAGTGTAGCCAAGCGAAAGGAGACGCGATGCTCGACCCCCAACCTCACGCCAAAGGTCCCCCCCGCCCCGACCCCAAACGCCCCTCCTACGCCGAGGCCGCGCGCACGCTGCTCGCCGGGAGCCGCCACGGGGTGCTCGCCACCTCCGACGCGCGCGGCTACCCCTACACCTCCGTGGTCGAACTCCTACCGCTCGAGGGGGGCGACGCGCTCTTTTTGCTCAGCGACCTCGCCGAACACACCAAAAACCTTAAAAGAGACCCCAAAGCCTCCCTGCTCGTCGCCACCGACCTAGAGAGCGAGCGCGTGCTGGCGCAAGCGCGCCTCAGCCTCATCGGGGTGCTCGAGCCTGAACCCGACCCAGCGCTGTTACCGGCCTACCTAGAGCTGCACCCGAGCGCCGCGGCCTATAGCGGCTTCGCCGACTTTCACCGCTACCGCCTGCGCCCGCAGCGCGCCTTCTACATCGGCGGCTTCGGGCGCATGGGGTGGGTCGACGCGGAGGCGTACCGGCGGGCCGAACCCGATCCTTTGCGGCGCGCCGCCCCCGCCATCTTGGCGCACATGAATGGGGATCACGCGCACAACCTCGTGGCCTACGCCCGCGCCTTGGTGGGCGTCTCCTGGGCTGCTAGGGCCACCATGCTCGGCCTCGACCGCTACGGCTTTGACCTCGAGGTGCGAGGGGGCGCGGACGAGGAGGAGCGCGTCAAGACCGTCCGCTTGGCGTTCGAGCGGCCCGTCAACGACCCCCGAGGGGTGCGCGACGAGATGGTGCGTCTCGCGGCCGCCGCGCGCGCCGCGCTCGGCGCCTAACGCCATGTGCGGCCCCCTCGCCCTCCTCGCCAAAGTCGGCGACACCCGCTTTCTCGCCCTCTGCACCTGCGGCGCGCTGCACCTGGTCTGGGACAACGCCACCATCCGGCTCCACCAAGGGGACCTCAGCGGTGTCGTGCGCGCGCTCCAGGCGCCCCCCAAAGGCAGTCCGGGAGACCTACAGGTGAGCACCGCAGCGGGCGCGGTGCACGTCTGGCTCCTCTCGGTGGGGTTGCGCTTGTCGCCGCCCGACTTCGAAGCCTTTCGCGAGATGCTGGCGCGGTCTCAGGAGCGCCTTCACAGCCGCACGGCAGCCCCACCGCTAAGCGCCGCGCAGCCGGGTTGTCGCCAGCTGAACTAGCGGGAACGGGAGGAAGCACGACGCGATGAGAGACCCCAAACGTACCCTCGCCCTAGGGCTCCTGCTTGTCCTCAGCGTTGTCCACAACGCGGCCCTGGCTCAGGCGTGTAGCGGCCGGCTCGTCACGCACGCCATGGGTAACACCTGCGTGCCGGAGACCGTGACGCGCGTTGTCGCGCTCGAGACCGGCGAACTGGACAGCGCCGTGATGCTCGGGCTAGCGCCCGTCGGTGCGGGGTCGTGGCTCGGCGCCGATGACCCTTGGCCGGACTACTTAGCGGACGCGCTTGGGGGCACGACCTACCTCGGTCTGGGGGATCGGCCCAACTTGGAGGCCATCGCCGCCCTTGCACCCGACCTCATCTTGGGCAGCAAGCTGCGGCACGAGGCGCTCTACGCGCAGCTGTCACAAGTCGCCCCGACGGTCTTCACCGAAACCGTCGGCGCCCCCTGGAAGGAGAACTTGCGGCTGCACGGCGAAGCGCTCGGCCGCGCGGCCGAAGCGCAGGCGCTCTTGGAGGCTTACGAAGCGCGCGCGGCGGCCTTTCGGGAGCGGCTCGGCGACAGAGCACCCACGATCTCTGTCGTGCGCTTTTTACCCCGCGAAATCCGCGTCTATCAAAGAGCGTCCTTTAGCGGTAGCGTGTTGGCGGACGCCGGACTGCCGCGGCCGCCGTCGGGTGACGTCGACGGCTTTGCGGCGAGCATCACCGAGGAGGGCGTGCCCGAGATCGGCGGCGACGTCCTCTTTGTCAGCGTGTACGGTCCCAAAGCGGAGACCGCTTACCCGCGCGTTACCAGCGGGCCGCTCTGGGCGGGCCTCGAGGCGGTGCGACGGGGGCGCGTCTACGAGGTCGCCGAAGACATCTGGATGCTGGGCGTCGGCGTCGGCGCGGCGGAACGCATCCTAGATGACCTCGAGATCTACCTAGAGCACTACACCCGCGCGAGCGGGGCGCCAAGGGGTGAGTAACCTTCCATGAACCGCAGCCTCGAGCCCGCCTCCCCCGACGTTCGCTCCCGCCCGCTCGCCGCGACCCTCTTGATGCTGGGCTGCCTCGCGGCGCTCGCTGCCGGGCTCGTCTGGTCCGTGTCGGTGGGCGCCGCGACCATCGACCTCAAAACCGTCTGGGCGGCCGTCTTTACGCCCAACCCGGAGCTCACCGCGCACCAGATCATCCAAGAGGTGCGCTTGCCGCGCGTCCTTAGCGGCGCGATGGTCGGTGCGTCGTTCGCCGTGGCCGGGGCCATCATGCAGGGGATGACCCGCAACCCGCTCGCCGACCCCTCGATCCTAGGGCTCAACGCCGGCGCCAGCTTGTTTCTGGTACTCACCTTCGTGCTGCGGCCGGGAACGGGCTACACGGAGCTCATCCTCATCTCGTTTTGCGGGGCAGGGTTTGGAGCCGCGCTCGTGTACGGCGTCGGCTCGCTCGCCAGAGGTGGCCTCACCCCGGTCAAGCTGGCGCTCGCCGGAGCGGCGGTCGCAGCGCTTTTAGCCTCGCTCACCTCGGGGCTCATCATCACCTTTAACCTGGCGCAAGACGTCCTCTTTTACACCGCTGGAGGGCTGCAGGGGACGCGCTGGGAGCAGGTGCGGCTGATGCTGCCCTGGTTTGGCGCCGCGATGGTCGGCGGCCTCGCGCTCTCCCGCAGCGTCACCCTGCTCAGCCTCGGTGAGGACGTAGCCAAAGGGCTCGGGCTCCGAACGGGGCTCGTCAGGGCGCTCTGCACCGTGGTGGTGTTGCTCCTCGCGGGCGCGTCGGTCGCAGTCGCCGGAGGCGTCGGTTTCGTGGGACTCGTCGTGCCGCACGTCGCGCGCGCGCTCGTCGGGCTCGACTACCGCCTCATCCTCCCCTCGTCGGCGCTCTTGGGGGCGCTTCTGCTGGTTCTAGCCGACCTAGGCGCCCGCATGGTCAACCCCCCTTTCGAGACCCCCGTCGGGCTCCTGACCGCGCTCGTCGGCGTCCCCTTCTTTCTCTACCTCGCGCGGCGCGACAAGCGGGGGATGTGATGGGCGACCCCGTGCGCGAGGTTCGTCACCCGCACCACCCCGAGCCCCGCGACCGCAGCGCGCGCGGTCGGTTGTGGGGGTACGGGCGCGGCTCGCGTGGACCTAGTAGACCGGCGCTCACGCTCCTCGTATTGGGGGGGCTCGTCGTCGCAGCGTGCCTGTTGAGCCTCAACCTGGGCTTTATCCGCATCGGTCCGCTGGAGGTTCTCCAGACCTTTTTGGGCCAGGGCACCGACCAGCAGGAGCTCGTGCTGTACCAGTTCAGGCTGCCTCGGATCGTCCTCGCCCTGCTCGTCGGGGTGTCCTTGGCGCTCTCGGGGAGCATCTTACAAGGGGTGGCGCAAAACGGGCTCGCCGACCCCGGCATCCTAGGGATCAACGCGGGCGCAGGGGTGGCGGTCGTCGCCCTTCTCTACTTCACGGCAGCGGGCACCGCACCGGCCTTTGCGCTGCCCGCTGCCGCTTTCGTGGGAGCGGCGGGGGCGGCAGTGCTCATCTACGCTTTTGCCTACAAAGGTGGCACCGTCACCCCAGGTCGTTTGCTTTTGGTCGGTATCGCCGTCAACGCCGGCCTGGGAGCCGCCATGCTGGTCCTGTCGCTGCGCCTCGACCAGCAGCTCTACAGCTACGCGGTGGCGTGGTTGGAGGGCACCATCGCCGGCACCTCGTGGCGCTACGTCGTGGCCCTCCTGCCCTGGACGGCCCTCCTCGCGCCGCTCGCGTTCGCCAAGGCCCGCACCCTCAACGTGCTCAACTTGGGGGAAAACGTCGCTACCGGCCTAGGCGCCGGCGTGGAGCGGCAGCGGCTCCTCCTCGTCGGCATCGCCGTCGCGCTCGCCGGGTCGGCTGTGGCCGTATCGGGGGGGATCGGCTTCGTCGGCCTCGTGGCACCGCACCTAGCGCGGCGGCTCGTGGGCCCCAATCACCGCGTGATGCTACCCGCTGCGGCGCTCTCGGGGGCCCTGCTCTTGGTCATCGCCGACACCTTGGCGCGCAACCTCTTTGCACCCGTCGAGCTCCCCGTAGGGATCGTCGTTGCAGCCATCGGCGCACCGTACTTTCTCTTCTTGCTCGCGCGCACCGGGCCCTAGCGCAAGATGAGCGTCGCGGGGCAACCCCCTCGCTAGCGCACGGTTGACGCCCCCTCGCCAAAGCGTGTGTAAAATAGAGGGCGTACCAGTGGCACCCTTGACGTCGCTATGTGCGCTCTCTCGTCGACCACATCTATATAAACGCCCACGTTGGCACACGTTAACACATGCATTTTGCACACCACCTGTTATGTCGTTTCTGTTATGTCGTTTGCAACGCCTTTAGCAGTACCTTTAGGTGTCACAACACCTGGCGAGCACGCTCGGTGGACGAAGCGCTGTGAGCGCGCACGACCCAAGGATGCTCCTGGTCACCGGTATAGCGCCGCGGGCGGTGCTAGCGGCCCCACGGGAACGCTCGAGGAGGCGTCTAGCTGCATGGCCCTCGCTCCGAGCGCCTCACGGGTGCGGGTTTAAGCGTATGGGCCGCTCGCGATAAGGAGACCTCGTGAAGAGCTTAAGGCTCATCTGGGACAACGTATATTTGCGCGCCCTCATCATCGTCGCCGGCGTCGCGCTCGCCCTTTACGTGCTCAACTTGACGCGGCTCGCGTGGCGCAGCTTTTTGATCGCGCTGCTCGTGGCCTACCTGGTCAACCCGCTTCTGGTGCGGCTCGAACGCCGCCGCGTGCCGCGCGCCGTAGGCGTCTCGCTCATCATGACGGCGCTCGTGCTCTTTGTCATCGTCGCGTTGTTGCTCCTTAGCAGCATTCTCGTCGACTTAGCGCAGCTGCCAGCCGCCCTGGGCCGTTCGCTCACCCAACTCCCCAGCTGGCTGCAGTCCGAAGACCCGCCCGAATGGCTACAAAACCTCAACCTTTTAGCCGACAACCAGCAGGAGCTGCTCGTGTTCTGGAGCGACCTGCGGCAAAACGTCCTGAACTGGCTCGAACTGAACGCGCGCACCCTCGTGCGCCAGATTATCCAGGGAACCCAGGGGCTCGTCACGGGGTTTTTCAACCTCTTTATCCTGTTCGTCTTTATCGCCTTTACCATGGCCGGGTTTCCCACCATCCGGCAGAGCCTCTACGAACTTTTCCCCGAACGTAGGCAACCCCTTGCGCGCGACCTCGGGATGAAGCTCGACGCGGCCGTAGGGGGCTACCTGCGCGCCAAGGTGCTCGAGGCCGGTATCATGTTCGTCGTCTCGGCGACCGTCTTGTCGCTCCTCGGCGTCCCGAACCCTTTGGCGCTCGGGTTGATCAACGCCATGCTCAACCCCGTGCCCTATATCGGGCCTATCATCGCCACCATGATCGAGGCCCTCGTGGCGCTTACGGTCTCCTGGCAGCTCGCCTTGATCACCGCGCTGGTGATGTTCGCCATTGAACAGATCGACGGCAACATCCTCGGGCCGATGCTGCTCTCCAAAGGCGTCGACGTTCACCCCGTCGCCATCTTGTCGGCCGTCACCGCTGGTGGGGCGCTCTTCGGGTTCTGGGGCGTGATTACAGCCATTCCGGTCACAGCCTTTTTACAGCTGCTCTACCGCGACTACTACAAGACCAGCGCGTGGTACCGGCGGCGCACCTCCTCGCTCGAGCCCTCGGTCGAACCTACCCCGAGCCCCGTCGCCGCGTTTACGCAGGAGCGGGCTGCGGTCTCGAGCTATGATGAGTAATCGGCCACACCCCTCGAGCGCACTGCCAACTACCAGTCAACCCGACCGTCACACGGCTATCACGGTAGAGGGTTAGGCTGTAGCAATGAAGTTTCTGCTCGGCTGCTTGCTCGCCACCTTTCTGACAAGCTGCACCTTGCCTGCTGTGGGAGCCCAAGCTGTCACGCTCGAACCGCTTCCCCTCGAGCCCGTCCCCACCTTTTCGCTGCGCGGCGACCCAAACTTTTCCCCCGAACATCTACCACGCGAGATGCGGCTCTGGCACAGCCGCTTCTGGAACGGTATCGAGTACGTCAATACGACGGATAGGTTCTACAACCCCGAGACGCTCGCCTCGAGCGGCGACCTCTTCCAGCTCGGTAGGCACTTCAATGTCTACGTGACGAGCCTTCTGACGGTACTGCGGGTCACCGGCGACCTCGCCATCCTCGACGAAGTCGACCGCCTTATGCAGCTGGCCGCCGGCGAGCTGCGCGACTACAACGCCGACGGCTTTCGCAACTGGCGTTATTTGACACTTACGGGCGCTGATAGCGCCGCCTTCATCGGCGATGATTACCACGAAATGGACGAGATTCTCACGCACTCGATGGTCGCCGCCGTAGCCTACGCGTTTAAGGCCAACGCCGACTTCGACGCGCGTTACGCCGAGCGCGCGGCGTTTTGGACGGATTACCTCCAGAACGACTTCGAGGCCAAGTGGCGCAGGCGCAACGACGTACCGCGCGGCTTTCCCTTTTTGAGCCGTGACCTCATGCACCCCTACGTGCAGTGGATCCGCTTTCACTATTACATGTACGGCCTAACGGGTGACGCGTCATATTACGCCGAAGCCGAGCGGATGGCGCGGCAAGTGCCCCTTCAGGTGCGCGAAGTCGCCACCCCTGGCGGCCCCGCTTACGTCTGGAACCAGCGGTTTTTGCCCGAAGCTAGAGGGGATGTCCTTAGCTGTCAACCGTTCGTCTACCTTCAGCTGACCTTTCAGGCGTTTCAAGACCTCGCCATGGAGGGCTTTAGCGTCTTCGACGACGCCTTTATGCAGCGCGTCGCGACCTCGATGACGGAGCTCGTGGTGCGTGACGGATACCGATCGTTTGCAGGCGACATCTGCGGCGGCCAATACCAAGCGGGGTTGCGGCCAACCCGCAGCCGCAGCACTAGGGGCGTCGCCTTTCACTTCGTCAACTTCCCTTACGCTACGATCGGCAAGTGGGACCCCACGGGGCGCCTCGAGACCCTCGTGCGCCGCGCCTACGACGAGTTAGAGCTCACCTCCGAAAACAACTACGCTGCAGGCCAGATGAACCTCTCTGCTGCGATGCTCTTCCTCCTCGCCGAGGGGGAAGAGCAGCAAGCGAGCGGCTCAGCGCCGGACGCCCCCTAGCCTGGGCTGTACTCGCGTGTTCGGCCGCTAACGTGGCGCGCGCCGTTCTACACTGCCTTAAACCCCTCGAACGGCTCCCGGCAGCGGTTGCAGTAGAGGAGCGCTTTACACAGCGTGGGCCCAAAGGTGTTCTTGACTTCGGTGTCGAGCGACCCGCAGCGGGGGCAGGGCGTCGGCGCGGGTTGCAGCGAGAGCAGCTCAGCGCTCGGCTGCGGCGGCGCGATCCCGAACGCTTGCAGCTTCGCCCGCGCGCTCTCGGCGATCCAGTCGCTGCTCCAGGGGGGCGACAGCTTCGTTGCAAGGACGACCTCGGTGAAAAAGGGCTCGAGCACCCCTCTTATCTCGTCTTGCATCACCCGCAGCGCTGGACACGCCGAAAAGGTCGGGGTGAGGGTGACGCGAACGCGCCCCCCTTCGACCATCACCTCCCGGACCACGCCCAACTCGACGACCGAGACCACCGGCAACTCCGGGTCCATCACCGTTTCAAGGAGCGCCCACACCTCTTCCGGCGTCTTCTGCGTCTGCGCGGCAGCCTGCGTCATCCTACCTCCTACCAGATCGCCGTGTCGGGCTCGAGCCGCGCTACCGCCTGCAGCTCCTCAAGGAGCGCCTCGAGGTGTTCGGTGTGACGCGTGCGCCCGTAGGGGGTGCGCTGAAACCCCGGCACGCGCAACCCCGACGCCTTGAGATGCGGCTCGACGAGGGCCAACCAGGGCGTTTTCAGCACCGACACGTCGGGCGCGAAACCCGCCGCGACGAGCTGCGCGTCCCCCGCTAGGGGCGTAAAGAGCGCCTCCGTGTGCGGCCACAACACCCCCAGGGCCTCCTGCATGCGCCGGTGCGACTCCTCGGTACCGAGCCCCAAGCGCTCGACCCAAGCGCGCGCGTGCTGCAGGTGAAAGCGCTCCTCGCGGCGCATCTTGGCGCTCGCCTCGGCGATGGGCGCGTAGGCGCTCCCCTCCAGGCGCTCTAAAAGCACCCACTCGTAGGCGTCGAAGAGAAACTGGCGCAGCATGGTGAGCGCCCAGTCGCCCTTGGGCAGCTCCACGAGCGGGACGTTGCGGTACGCGGACGCGTCCCGGAAGTACACCACGCGGTCGGGGTCGCTGCCGTCCAAGGCCGCGCGCAGCTCGTACCACAGCGTGGCGTGGCCGAGCTCGTCCTGCGCGAGGTTAGCGAGCGCGATGTCCTCTTCTAGGATGGGCGCGTGGCCCGTCCACTCGGCGTTGCGATGCGCGAGGACGAGTTCGTCGTCAGCTAGCGCGGTGAGCTTGGCGATGAGGGCTGTTTTGAGCGCGTCGTCCATCACACCCCCCCGGGCCGCGCCTTCGCCCTGGGGGCGGCGCTGACCGTCCCATAGGCGGACTGCTGCTTGTAGGTCTTTGTGCGAGCTGGGTCGAACCAGCTCGGCGCGTCTTCGTCGCGGGTGCGGACGATGGCGTCTTCCGGGACGATCATCCAGGCGAGCGGGGTAGCGACCGCAAAGGTCTCCTGTGCCCGCGCCAGAGCCTCCCAAGGGGAACGCGCGCGCACCTCCCCCTGGTGGTCGGCAAACGCGAGCGACTGCTTGTGCGACGTTTTGCAGAAGACCTGGAAGCGCTGCGCGTCTTTCGCCGCACTCGCCTCCTCTCGCCGCCCCCCCTGCAGCTCCTCTTGCGTCACCGTCAGGACCCTGTCCGCGGGTGCGACCCAGAGGCTCACAGCGCTCGGGCGCCGCACGAAGACGTTGCGAGCGACCAAAAGGGCGTGTTCGGGGTCGGTGGCGTGCACCGTACCGATCGCCTGGTGGGGGCGCTTGGGGGCGTCTTGTTTAAAGACCTCCCAGCGGGGCCACTGCGTCTCCATCGTCTCAGGCGGCCTGCGCGCGCCCGCGTTCGCTATAGGCCTGCAGCGCCTCGCGCACCCAGCGGCCCTCGTCGTGCGCCCTATTCTTGGCTTCAAGCCGCGCCTTGTTGCAGATACCGTCGCCTCTAACGACCCGCCAAAACTCGTCCCAATCGATCGGTCCGTGGTGCCAGGTGCCGTCGGGGTTCTGCCGAAGTTCGGGGTCGGGGATCACCAGCCCCGCCTCCTGCAGCTCGGGAGCGTGCTCGGCGATGAACTCCTGACGCACCTCGTCGTTGGTTTTGGTCTTGATGCCCCACTTGACCAGCTGCGGGGTGTTGGGCGAGTCGCTGTCGTGCGGCCCGAGCATCATCAAGCTGGGCCACCACCAGCGGTCGAGGGCGTCTTGCGCCATCTGGCGCTGTTTAGGGGTGCCCTGCGCGTAGCGGATCACCATCTCTTTGCCCTGCTTGTGGTGGAACGTTTCCTCGGTGCAGATGCGGACCATCGCCCTCGAGTAGGGCCCATACGAGCAGCGCGCCAGCATGGTCTGGTTTTTGATGGCGGCGCCGTCGACCAACCAACCGATCATGCCGACGTCCGCCCAGGTGAGGGTAGGGTAGTTAAAGACCGAAGAGTACTTGGCTCTGCCCGTCAGCAGCGCTTCGGTCATCTCCTCGCGGGTAGCGCCGAGCGTTTCGGCGGCGTGGTAGAGGTATTGGCCGTGCCCCGCCTCGTCTTGCACCTTGGCGATCAAGATGAGTTTGCGGCGCAAGCTGGGCGCCCGGCCGATCCACTCGCCCTCGGGGAGCATCCCGACGACTTCGCTGTGCGCGTGTTGGCTGATCATGCGAATGAGCTGTTTGCGGTACGCCTCGGGCATCCAGTCACCGGGTTCGATGCGTTCACCCGCGGCGATGCGCGCCTCGAAGGCGGCGAGTTTGGCCTCGTAGGCCGGGTCGGTCTCCACTCCTGCTATGGTCACGGACATCCTCCTAGAGCGTTTAAGACGAGGCTCGTGTAGCGCTCCGTCAGCGCCTCCAGAGCCAGCTCGCCCCCCTCACGAAACCACTGATAGGTCCAGTTGAGCGCGGAGAGGATAAAGAGCGCCGCTAGCTTCGGATCCTCGGTAGCGAAGTCGCCGCTCGCGACCCCCGCCTCGACGGCGCGCCGAAAAAAGCCCTCGTAGCGGTCACGGCACTCGGTGACCTGCGCGCGACGCTCGGGCGAAAGGAACTTCCACTCGTGGAAAAAGACCGTGGCGCGCGGCAGCTCCTGCACGATCACCTGCAGATGCCCCGCGATAAGGGCGCGCAGGCGCTCGCGGGGCGCCAGGGCGCGCGCCTCGACCGCTTCGGCGTGCGCTAAAAAAGCGTCGGCGGCGCGGTTGACGATCTCCCACAGCACCTCCTCTTTGGAATCGATGTGCGCGTATAGCGAGCTGCCGCGCAGCTCGAGCGAGGCGGCGATGTCGCGCATCGAGGTCGCGTGGTAGCCGCGCTCGCGGAAGAGATGACCGGCGGTGGTAAGGATTTCGCTACGGCGGTCCATTGGGTCCAGTATACCGAACAAGCGTTCGTTAGGCAAGGGTGGTGGGTGCAGCCGCTACTCTCACAGAGAATCACAGAAGGCAACATAATCTTGCACCACACCCGGCACCGTGCTAAGCTGAGGGCGCTTTTACAGAGAAGGAGGCGGGCGTTGTCGCTGGCGTGGGAGCGGAGCAGGGCGTGTCGCTACGGCTTTGGTGCTGACGTGTACGGGTCGCCGCAGCGCGTCGCAGATGGTTACGGGTCATGGATCTACTGCGCTTAGAAGGGATCCGCAAGAGCTTCGGGGGCGTTCGGGCGCTTAAGGGCGTCTCGTTCACCCTCCGCGCCGGGGAGGTGCACGCGCTCGTCGGCGAAAACGGCGCGGGCAAGTCGACCCTGATCAAGGTGCTCTCGGGCGTCTATCGCCCCGACGAGGGCGAGATCGTCCTAGACGGCGAGCGCGTTCTTTTCAGCTCGCCACGGCACGCCCAGGCGGCCGGCATCGCCACCATTCACCAGGAGACGAGCCTATTTCCCGACCTCTCCGTCCTCGAGAACCTCTTTATGGGGCGGCAGCCGACGCGGGGGGGCCGCATCCGCTGGGGCGTGATGCGCGCCGAAGCGGAGGCGCTTTTGAGGCGCCTCAACCTGCAGCTACCCCTTAACGCACGCCTAGGGGATCTCGGCAAGGCCAGGGCGCAGCTCGTCGAGATCGCCAAGGCCCTCTTGCAGCGAGCGCGCCTTCTCATCCTGGACGAACCCACGGCAGCCCTGACCCAGCGCGACGTGCGGAGCCTGTTTGTCACCCTGCGCGAACTGCAAACGCAAGGGGTCAGCATGATCTACATCTCGCACCGCTTGGAGGAGATCTTCGAGATCGCCCAGCAGGTCACGGTGCTGCGCGACGGCGAGGCGGTCGGTTGGGGCCGGGTCGCGCAGATCGACCAAGACTGGCTGATCGCCAAGATGGTCGGGCGCGTCCACAAGGCGCTCTACCCGCGCACGCTGCGCCCTCCCGGGCGGGTGCTGCTAGACGTCCAGGGTCTCAGCCAACCGGGTGCTTTCAAGGACGTGTCGTTTCGGGTGCACGAGGGCGAGATCGTGGCGCTTGCGGGGCTCGTCGGCTCGGGGCGGAGCGAGGTCGCGCGCGCGCTTTTCGGTATCGACCCCTATGCGAGCGGGACGGCCACGCTCCTCGGGGAGCCGCTGCCGCGCAACCCGCGGCGGGCGGTGCGCCAAGGCCTGGCGATGGTCCCCGAGGACCGCGGCAAGGAGGGGCTCATCGGCGCTTTAAGCGTGCAGCAGAACCTCTCGCTCGCGACCTTGCGGCTCGGCACACGCCTCGACTTCGCGCGGGAGGCGTCGCGCGCGCGCGAGGCGATCGCCGAGCTCGGCATCCGCCCCGCCAACGGCGAGATGGCGGCGCGCAACCTCTCGGGGGGCAACCAGCAAAAGGTCGTCATCGGCAAGTGGCTGGCGACCCAGCCCAAACTCCTCATCCTAGACGAACCCACGCAAGGGGTCGACGTCGGCGCGAAGGCCGAGATTCACCGCCTGATGGACGCGCTCGTGGCGCAGGGACTCGGCGTGCTGATGATCTCGAGCGAACTCCTGGAGGTACTCGGCATGGCCGACCGCATTCTGGTGATGCGCGGCGGTCGAATCGTCGCGGAGCTGCCGCGCGGCGCCTCGCAAGAGGATGTGATGCGCGCGGCGACCGGCGCCCGAGCAGGCGCCGCCGTGGAGGCGGTAGCGTGAGGTCGCGGGAGCTGTCGGTCGCGGTCTTTCTGGCCTTTCTGGCGCTTTTGCTGGCGCTCTTTGCCCCCGGGTTTTACAACACCAGCAACGCGCTCAACCTGCTCGTCAACATGTCCTACCTGATGATCGCCGCCGTCGGGATGACCGCCGTTATCCTCACGGGCCAGATCGACATCTCGGTCGGGGCGATTCTAGCCGCTTGCGCGACCGTGGCAGGCTACAGCGCCAAAGCGGGCGTCCCCATCCCGGCCGTTTTTCTCCTGGCCGTCGCTACCGGCGCGGCGCTCGGGGCCGTCAACGGCGCGCTGGTGGCGTACGTGCGGGTGCACTCGATCGTGGTGACGCTCGCCACGCTCGCGGTGGTTCGCGGCGCCATCATCCTCATCACCGGTGGCAGCTGGATCTACGACCTCCCCGCGAACTTCCGCGCGCTCGGCACCGGCACCCTGCTGGGCGTGCCCATCCCCGTGTGGCTGATGGCGGGCGTGACGCTTCTGGGCTGGTATCTGCTGTCGCACACGCGCTGGGGCCGGAGCGTCTACGCGCTCGGCTCGAGCCCCGAAGCGGCGCGGCTCGCCGGTATCCCCGTGCGCTGGACGCAGCTGAGCGTCTTTGTCTTTCAGGGGGCGCTCGTCGGGGTCGCCACGATGGCCTTCGCCACGCGCTTTACCACCATTCAATCGAACACCGGGAGCGGCTTCGAGTTTCTGGTCATCACCGCAGTCGTCGTGGGCGGGACGAACATCTTCGGGGGTTCGGGGACGCTTTTAGGCACCTTTTTAGGCGCCCTGCTCGTCTCGGCGACCGGCACCACGCTGACGTTTTTGCGCATCTCCGCCTTTTGGGAAGGGGCGCTGCAGGGGCTTTTCATCCTCGTGTCGGTGACGCTCGACGCCATCCGGAGCCGCCGCACCCCCCTCAGCCGCACCCACGTCGAGGAGCCCCTAGATGTCCCGACCTGACGCCCCCCCGCTCCCCAGGGAAGGCCGGGGCCACGTCCCGCTCTGGCGGCGCCTGCCGTCCGAACTCCTCTTGCTCGCGCTCTTGGCAGTAGCCGTGATCATCATGAGCCGCCTTTCGCCCGCCTTCTTGACCGTGCGCAACTTCGCCGAGGTGTTCCGCTTCAGCACCGAGATCGGCCTGATTAGCCTCGGTATGACCCTCGTCATCCTAACGGCTGGGATCGACCTCTCGGTGGGCTCCATCCTGGGGCTCTGCGCGATCTTGCTGGGGTTCACCTTTTCGCTCGGGCTCAACGTCTGGCTGGCGTTCGCGCTGGCTCTCCTCGCGGGGGCGCTCTTGGGGCTTCTCAACGGCCTCATCATCACGCGCGTCGGCATCCCACCGCTGATCGTCACCTTGGCAACGCTCGCCATCTACCGCGGCCTCGCGCTGGGCATCAGCCAAGCGCGCTCGTTCGGCGCCTTTCCCGAAGGGTTTCTCGCTTTGGGCCGCGCCTACTTGGGCCCTGTGCCGCTACAAGCGCTCGTCCTTTTCGGGGTCGCCGCCGGTGTTTGGTTTCTCCTCGCGCGCACCACTTTCGGGCGCATGGTCTACGCGATCGGCAACAACGTCACCGCCGCGCGCTTTAGCGGGGTGCCCGTCGGGCGCGTGCTGTTAGGGGTGTACACCCTCTCGGGGCTCCTCGCGGGGCTCGCGGGCGGGGTTTTCGTCGCGCGCATCTCCTCGGCGCGCGCCGACGCGGGCATCGGTTACGAGCTCGACGCGATCACCGCCGTGATCTTGGGCGGCACCGCCATCACCGGCGGGACGGGCGGCGTCGGCGGTACTGTCCTCGGGCTTTTGCTCGTCGCGGTCGTGCGTAACGGCCTGACGCTCGCCTTTGTCCCCACCGAAATCCAGAACATCGTGGTCGGAGCGATCCTGCTCTTCGCGGTGCTGGTCAGCCAGCTCGCGCGTTGGGGCGCGAGCCGCGCCTAAGGAGGTTGGCTTTAGAAGGCAAGTCACAAGGTTTTCTCCCCTACCCGGCCCTTCACCCCACCTACGCCCTCAAGGAGGCTCTATGAAACGTTTTCTCGCTGCTCTGCTCACCGTTGGTGGCGTCGCGCTGGCGCAAGAAGAGATCACCATCGCCATGATCCCCAAACTCGTCGGCATCGACTACTTTAACGCCACCCAGCAGGGCGCTCAGGAGGCGGCACAAGAGCTCGGTGTGCGGCTCATCTATCAGGGGCCGACCGAGGCGCGCGCCGACCGTCAGGTCGAGCTGATCGAGAACTTTATCACCGCCCAAGTCGACGTCATCTCGGTCGCCGCGAACGATCCCGAGGCGCTCGCCCCGGCGCTGCAACGGGCGATGGACGCGGGCATCACCGTCATTACCTGGGACGCCGACGCGAACGCGCGCGACATCTTCGTCAACCAGGCGACCGCGCAGGGCATCGGCGAGGCGCTTTTGGAATCCATGGTCGACCAGATCGGCCCGGACGGCCAAGCAGCGATCATCACGAGCGACCTCACGGCGCCCAACCAGAACGCCTGGATCGCCGCCATGGAGGCGAAAATCGCCTCGGACTATCCGGAGTTTCGGATCATTGATACGCGCGCCCCCGGCGAAGACCAGCAGCGCGCCTTTCAGGCGACACAAGACGTCCTTAACGCCAACCCGGAGGTCGAGGGGATCTTCGCCCTCTCGTCGGTGGCCTTCCCCGGCGCCGCCGACGCGGTCGCGCAAGCGGGCCGCTCGGGCGAGGTCGCCGTGGTAGGGCTCTCGACCCCGACGCAGATGCGGCCCTTCGTCGAAAACGGCACGGTGCGCGACGTCATCCTCTGGAACCCCATCGATCTGGGCTACTTATCGGTCTACGCCGCCGTCGCCGCCGCTACCGGCGAGGTCGCTGCGGGCGACACGATCGACGCCGGCCGCCTCGGCAGCTACACCGTTACAGAGGACGACATTAGCCTGCAGATCCTGCTCGGCGACCCCTTCATCTTCGACGCGAGCAACATCGCCGACTTCAACTTCTAACGCTGGCGCAGCTCAGTCTTAAGAGACGAAGATCTTGACGGGCGGCTCACAGGCCGCCCGCTCAAACGCTCCTGGCAGCTCCGGCGCCGCGACGCGCCACCCGAAAAGCGCCGCCAGAGGCGCTCTCGTCTTCCGCCAATAGGTCCAGAACGCCCCCGCGTGGCCGGTGTAGCCTTTAACGTCTGAGGAGGCGACGACGCTGAGTTCGTGCTCGAGAACGTGAGGTTCCAAAACCAACGGCTCCACGTTGCCGTCTGAGAGCACGCAGCATCGACCTTCACAACGCACGGCCTCGGCCAAGCCCTGCGTGCCTTTGTAGAAACGAGAAAAGAGGGGGAAAAGCGTGAGAAGCGAGGTATGAGAGCAACCTCTCTCTGCTCGTTCCTTTTCGCTCACCTCTCTCGATTCTCCCGCTCCCGGCGGCGCATCATCGTTAGCATGCGACTCACCTCGTCTAGCAGCGCCGCCGTGTGGTGGCCGTAGGGCGCTACAATCGCCTACCCACAAGCGCGCGGTCGACACCTTCGCCGACCTGCGTGACGCGGGCGAGGCTCTCGTAGCCTGTCATCAAGGGGTACGTAGGCGCAGCGCGCTGCCGCGCTCGCCCCATAAAGAGCGGCAGCGCGGTACCCACGCTCACCGCCTCGGCAAGGACGCCGAGCTCGCCCAGTTTGGGGGGCGAGCGACGCCCTTACGCCGCTTTCACCCACAGGATGCGCCCGCAGCTCGGGCAGCGCGTGACGCCGCGCGCGCTCCGCGCCTTTTGCACCACGTGGATGGGGAGGCGCACGTTGCAGCCACCGCAGCGCTGCGCGTCGACGACCTCCACCAGCCCGACCCCGCGTTTGGCGCGGCGCACCCCTTCGTACTGCCTCAGCAAGGGCGCGTCGACCGACGCCGCGAGCGCCTCGCGCTCTTCGGTCAGCGCGGTGATCTTCGCTTCAAGGGCGCTCACCCGTGCCTCCTCGGCCCGCGTGCTCGCCTCCAGCTCGGGCTCGAGGGCGTCGAGCTCGCCCTGCAGCCGCGCGACCTCGGCGTCGAGCGCCTCTAGGCGTTCAATCAGAGGCAGCGTGTCCTCCTCGAGCTCCTGCAAGCGGGTCGCGAACTGCAGCTCCTGGTTCTGGTACTGCGACGCCTCCTTGGGCGAGCTGGCCTCGAGCGCGGCGCGCGAGGCGCCCTTGCGGCGCTCGTCGAGGGAGCGGATCTCGAGCTCGCTCTGGCTCACCTCGCGCCGGAGCGCCCCAGCTTTCTCCTGCGTCCGCGCGAGCTCACCCTGTAACCGCTCTTTGCGTTCGCGCAGCGCGAGCAGCTCCTCTGGCGTCCGCTCACGCTCCTCGCGCAGCGCGTCGAGGTCCAAATCGCGGAGCTGAACCTGGTTAAGCTTGTCGAGCATGCACCCTCCTGCACCCCAGCCCGCGACGCGTGCAGCACCCGCTAGCGCAAGCGGCTAGGGGGCCCAAACGCGAAAACGCCGCCGAGCCAAGCGGCTGGGCGGCGTCACGTGCGGGGGGGAAACGTTCACTGCCTCACTCTAGCACACCTCGCCGCGGCCCCGACACCGCTCGGGGCACCCGCGAGCTTCCGTTCGAGGCGCTCGAGCCGCCCACACGCGCCGCACGTCACCTCGCCGCTGGCGTGCAGGGGCGCGGTAGACTGGCGCCATGTTCGAGGAGTCCGTCGAGAGCTTTCTCGCCCAGTGGCGCCCCTACGCTGCGTCTGTGCAGCTCTTCGCCCACACGGAAGGGAGCCCCCTGCTCGAGTGCAGCGCTGCGGGGGTGATCTTCGGGGTGTTCGAGCGCACCGGCCCCTATAGCGCCCGCCCCGGCGCCGCGCAGCTCATCTTGCACCCCGTCACCGAGCGGGTCGAGAAGACCGAGCTCCGCGAGCGCTGCCTCAAGGTCACGGGCCTCAGCCGGCTCCACGTTCGCGGGCTCGTCCTCTTGCGCCGCGCCCGGATGGTCGTCGTGGACGCCGGGGTACCGCTCGTCACCGGCAGCTTCGCCGAACTGCCCGATGACGTCGCCGCCGGCGACTGGCTCCGCTTCGACACCCTGCCGCCGGTTCACGGCTTCGTGGTGCCGCAGAGCGCCCGCGGCCCGTCGGGCACCGACAGCGAGATCTAGGCGCCGCGTGTAGCTCCGCGTAGGTCGACGGGCGAGTACCTTACGGTGCACGCCGCCCCTACAGGCGAGACTAGGGCTGTGCAGCTCACCCCCCCGCCACCTTACGCGCCTCGAGCGTTCTCTTCAGCGCACCTCCCCCTCCCCCTGCCCCCGGGGCACCGCTTCCCGGCGCAGAAGTACGCGCAGCTCGCGGCGCGGCTGCGCGAGCTCGGGTGGCAGGTCGACGAGGCGCCCGCCGCACCCCGCGAGGACCTCGCCCGCGTCCACACGGCGGCCTACCTGGCCGCTTTAGAGGCCCTCGCGCTCCCCCCCAAGGCCGAAAGGCGCCTCGGCTTGCCGCAGTCGCGCGCCCTGCTGACGCGCGAACGCCACACCGTCGGCGGCACCCTGGCGGCCCTTTACGACGCGCGAACGCGTGGGTACGGGGTCAACCTGGGTGGCGGCACGCACCACGCCTTCGCCGACCGCGGCGAGGGCTTCTGCGTCTTTAACGACCTCGCGGTCGCGGCCTACCACGCGCTCGAGCGCGGCCTCGCCGCGCGCGTGATGATCATCGACCTCGACGTGCACCAGGGCGACGACACCGCGCACCTCTGCGCCTTCGACCCGCACGTCTTTACCTACAGCGTGCACGGCGCGCACAACTACCCGTTTCACAAAGAGCGGAGCGCGTGCGACGTCCCCCTCGAGGACGGGGTGACGGACGCGGCGTACCTCGCGCGGCTCGAGGCCACCCTCCCCGACGCCGTCGCGCGCTTTCGCCCCGAGTTGGCGCTCTACGTGGGCGGCGCCGACGTCCTGGCGGGCGACCGCTTCGGCCGCGCCGCGCTGAGCCTCGCGGGCGCCGAGGCGCGCGACCGCTTCGTGTACGGCCTCCTGCGCGCCGCCGGCGTCCCCGTGGTCTACACCATGGGGGGCGGCTATCACCGCGACATCGAGGTCACGGTCGAGGCGCACGCGCGCGGCGTCGAGGCCCTTCGGGAGGTCTTCGCGGGCTACCCAACCTAGCGCACTTCGCTCAGTAGCCGGAGCGTCGTCCCCCACGGGTCATCGACCTGCACCCCCGCCGGCCCGGCGCGGCGGTGCGCCACGCCCGCGCGCGCCAACCGCTCCGACAGCGCCGCGACGTCCGCTGCGCGCGGCAGCACGAGGCACCACTCGAGCAGCCGCGCCTCGTCGTCTGCGGCCGGGGTGGCGCCCGCCGCCCAGGTGTTGAGCCCCAGGTGATGGTGGTAACCCCCCGCCGCCAGGAAGCGCGCCCCGGGGTAGCTGCGCACCGTGGTCGTCAGACCGAGCAGCCCCTCGTAAAAGGCCGCCGCCCGCTCCAGGTCGCCAACCTGCAGGTGGAGGTGACCGATCGCCGTCCCGGCCGGCATACCGCTCCAGGCCGCCGCGCCGGCGGCGCGGCGCAGGCTCTCTGCGGCGAGCGGCGCCGTCGTCATCTGCAGCTCGCCCGCCGACCAGCGCCAGGTGTCACGGGGGCGGTCGGCGTAGAGCTCCAACCCCAACCCGTCGGGGTCACTCAGGTAGAGCGCCTCGCTCACCCCGTGGTCGGCCGCGCCGAAGGAGATCCGCGCACGCTCGAGGTGGCGCAGGGCGCGGCCGAGCGCTTCACGCCCAGGCAGCACCGCGGCGACGTGGTAGAGGCCCAACCTGCCGCGCTTAGGCACCGGTCGGGCGCCGGGGCGCTCGACGAGCTCGAGCAGCACCTCCTCCCCCACCCCGAGCGCCGCCCGGTGCGCCTCGCGCTCGAGCACGGTAAACCCCAGGAGGTCGCCGTAAAACGCCAGCGAGCGCGCGAGGTCGCTGACTTGAAGCCGCACCCGCCCGAGCCGGGTCGTTGGGGGCAGGGTGTAGGGCGGCAAAGGCGCGTTACTTGGGCTCATGCGCGCGCCCACGCCGCCACCCGTCCAAGGCGAGGGCGCCCGGGCCCGTGAGGGTGAGCGCGAGGGTCGCGGCGAAGAGGGTGAGGGTAAACTCGACCCCGTCCGGCGCGAAAAAGCCCGCCCTCAGGTGCACGAGGAGCGTCGCGCTGAGCGCGACGAAGGCGAGCAGAAGCGCCGCGACGGGGGTGAAAAGCCCCAGCATCAACAGCAGGCCGCCCACGAGCTCCACGGTGGCAACAAGCGGCGCCGACAACTCCGGCAGGGGCACCCCCAGCTGCGTAAACGCCGCCGTGGTGCCGGCGACGCCGAAGCCGAACTTTTGCAGGCCGTGGGCGAAAAAGACCAGGCCGACGGTGACGCGCAGCGGCGTCAGGCCGAACTGCCGCCGCGTCGCCGCGGCAGAGGCGTCCGAAGTCGGGTGAGTAGGGGTCAACATAGAGGTTCCTTTGCGTGTCAAGGCTGAGAGGTTTCGCCGGGGCGGGCTCGAGCCGCCCGCAACAGCTCGAGCAATCCCCCCCGCTGCTCCGGCGTCAGGTGGGCGAACTGCGCCTCGTGAAGCGCCGCGACCGGTGCGTCGAGCGCCGCCAGGAGCGAGAGCCCCGCCGCGGTGATGCGGGCGGTGACCACGCGCCGGTCGCCGGCGTGCCGGCAGCGCGTCACCCAACCCCGCTTTTCCATCCGGTCGAGCAGCCGCGTCACATCGGGCGCTTTGGTCACCAGGCGCTCGGCGACCTCGCTGCAGGGGAGCCCGGCGGCGCCGGCGCCGCGCAGGATGCGCAGGATGTTGTACTGCGGCCCGCTGAGCCCCGCCGCGCGAAAGAGCTCCCCGAGTTCGGCGCCGAGCTCCCCCGCGAGCCGCTGCAGCGTCAGGTAGAGCTCGTGCTCGAGGCTCGCGAACGGTTTGGCCTGTTTGATGGCGTTGCGGATGTCTGCGCTAAACGTCCTCACCTCCCGCATATAGTTGTTTAAACGATAGATGTTGCAACAAGTTTTGTCAAGCAGCCCCCTCGTAGACCGTTGGGATGTGCTACACTCCTCCAAACCGCTCTCTTAAGGAGACGAATGAAGCGTGCCGCCCTTCTAGTATGGCTGGTGGGATTTTTGTGGCTGAGCGCCGCCAGCGCACAGGTGCAGAGCCCGCAGCCACGAGGCGCCTACGTCGGTCTAGGCGTCTCCTACGCGCCAGTGGGTCTGCCCTCTTTCCCGCCCCTCCCCGCGCTGCACGTCGGCGGCCCCTTGACGGACACCCTGACGGTCCGCGGGACCCTGGAGACCTTGCTGGTGGCGAGCCAGCTGGGCGTCGACTTTCTCTACACCTTCTCCCAGGCCCCGACCTATGAGCTCTACGCGGGGGTAGGGGCTAGCGCGAGCTTTTACTTCTACTTTCCGAGCGGGAGCGATCTGCGCGTCATCCTGGGTGGGCAGTACGTCGTCGACGAGGAACCTTACCTCGGGGCCCCCCGCCCCTTCGGGGAGGTCCGGACGTACGTGCGGAGTTTTGCGGGCCTCAGCGCTGGGTTCTGGCCGACGCTCGAGGGCTGTTTCGGCGTCGCCTTCCCTCTGTAGAGCCCCCCGCAAAGCTTCGTGCGCGCGAGAGCAACGTAGCCTGCGCTTGGACGCCCCCGGAGGGGTCTGCTAAACTAGTGCGTTATGCCGCTCGCCGCCCCCCCGACCGAAGAGACCCTCTACCCCGCCACCATCTCCGAGGTGCAGCGCGGTTCGCCCGCCTACCGAGCGGGCGTGCGCCCCGGGTGGGAGCTGTTGCGGGTCAACGGGGGGGCGGTGACCGACGTCCTCGCCTACCGCCGCGAGTTGGCGCGCGGCGAGGTCACGCTCGACGCGCGTGACCCTCTCACCGGGCGCGAGGTGCGCTTCGCGGTCGCTTGGGAGGACCCCGGGCTCGAGTTCGCCGAGGTCATCTTCGACGGGCTCAAAAAGTGCGCCAACAAGTGCGAGTTCTGCTACGTCCACCAGATGCCCAAGGGCTTTCGCAAAAGCCTCTACATCATGGACGACGACTTTCGCACCTCGTTTTTGTACGGCTCGTTCGTCACCCTCACCAACTTGAGCGAGGAGGACATCGCGCGCATCTTGGACGAACACCTCTCGCCGCTCTACGTCTCCGTGCACACGGTCAACGAGGACCTGCGCCGCGACATGATGAAGTGGTGGCGCCTTAAGGTTAGAGACGAGCGCGCAACCCGCATCCGGGAGATGCTGCAGCGCTTGGAGCCCATCGACCTCTACACGCAGATGGTGCTGCTGCCGGGCCGCAACGACGGCGAGCACCTCGACGAGACCCTGGAGCACCTCGCCACGTACGACAACGTCCAGGCGGTGGCGTGCGTGCCCGTCGGCCTTACCGAGCACCGCCGCAACCTCCCCGAGCTGCGCCCGTACACCCCCCAAGAGGCGCGCGACGTGCTGCGGCGGGTGCACCGGTTTCAGCGGCGGATGCTCGAGGCGCGTGGGACGCGCTTTGTCTTCGCGAGCGACGAGTTCTACCTGCTCGCCGACGAACCGCTGCCCGCGAGTGACGCCTACGAGGGCTTCCCGATGTTAGAGAACGGCGTCGGGATGGTGCAGGACTTTTTGAGCGAGCCGCTGCCCGCGCTGCCGACGCGTTTGGAGCGGCCGCGCAAGGTCATCTTGGGAACGGGCAAGCTCTTCGCCCCCGTCTTGGCGCGCGCCGTCGCCCCCCTGCGCGCGATCGAGGGGTTGGCGCTCGAGGTCCGCGCCCTTAAAAACCGCACCTTCGGCGAGGTCACGACCGTCGCGGGGCTCCTCGCGGGGCGCGACTTTTTGACGCAGATCAGGCCGGGGGAAGCGGATCTGCTGCTCGTCTCCCCGAACGTCCTCAAGTACGGCACCGAGACCCTGCTCGACGACCGCACCCTCGACGACCTCCGGCAGGGGCTCAAGATGCGGGTTGAAGTCGGGGGCACGACGCTCGCCGAGCTCGCCGAAGCCATCTTGAGCGACGTGGGCGAACGCCACGGGCCGCAGTTCGGCTTCTCGACCCACGCCATCAAAGAGGCGGCGCGGCAGCACTAGAGCCTTTCGCTGAACCTTTTGACGTCAGCCTTGTGACATCGGTGACATCGTAACAGCAGCCGCGCGCGCTAAAGGCGCCGGTGCTGACGCGCGTGGGGCGGTTTAGAAAAGTTCGCGGCCAGCAGGCGCGACCGACGCCATCACAGCGCTCTGCAGCTAGCCCAGCGACGCGCCGAACCCTTAAAGCCCTCGTGCGCTTCAGGGTACGCTTCGGCTGAGCACCCTGTGGGCCTGCCGCGCCGGTGTACGGCTGCAGCGAGGACGTATTGACGTCTCGGGGCGGACGGGGTTAACTGAGGTCAGCGCTACGGTGTATAAACTCCCAAGCGGCGCCCCGCCGCCACGGGGTCTGCGCGCCCCCTCGCCGCGCCGCAGACGACGGTACACCTGTACGCCCCCAAGCGAAAGGAGTTGTCCGTTGAAAACGCTTCGCTATCTCTGCCTCGCTGCCGGTCTCGGCCTCGGCACCGCCTGGGCGCAACCGCTCATCATCGCCCAGGGCACCGACGCGGTCACCTTGGACGCGAACGACGCCACCGACTCCCCCTCGGCGACCGTCATCAGCCACATCAGCGAAACCCTCTTTAAGCTCGAGCCCGACGGCAGCATCGTCCCGTGGCTCGTCGAGTCGTACGAGGTGAGCGAAGACGCGCGCACCTGGACGCTGACGCTCCATGACGGCATCACCTTCCACGACGGCGAGCCGCTCGACGCCGAGGCGGTCAAGTACAACATCGAGCGGCTCACAGACCCCGACAACGCCTTCGCCTTCGCCTTTTTGCTCGCCCCCATCAGCGAGATCACCGTCATCGACGAGCTCACCCTCGAGCTCTCCTTAGACGAACCGTTCGCCCCGCTGCTCGCGCACTTTACCCACTCCTCGACCGCGATGCAGAGCCCCGCCGCCATCGAAGCCGCCGGTGAAGACTTCGGCGACAACCCGGTCGGCACCGGTCCCTACCGCTTCGTGAGCTGGGACCGCGGCGAGGGCGTGATCACCCTCGAGGCGTACGAGGACTACTGGAACGAGGGCCCTGAGATCACCGAGGTGCGCTTTATCACCGCCGCCGAGAGCACGAGCCGGATGGCGCTCGTCGAGACCGGCGAGGCGCACGTCGCGGTGCGGGTGCCGCCGCAAGACGTCGAACGCCTAGACGCCAACCCCAACATCACGGTCGAGAACACGAGCAGCGTGCGCACCATCTACATGTACTTCAACGCCCTCCGCGAACCCACCAACGACGTGCGCGTGCGCCAAGCGATCAACTACGCGGTCGACAAAGAGGAGATCACCGAGTTTTTGCTGGGCGGCGCGGCCCGCGTCTCGGACGCCCCCATCTCCCCCGGCGTGTTCGGCTACACCCCGGTCGGCGAGTACGAGTACAACCCCGAGCGGGCGCGCGAGCTGCTCGCCGAGGCGGGTTTTGAAAACGGGCTCGACATCACCATGTATAGCCCGAGCGGCCGCTACCTCCAAGACATCCAGATCGCCGAGGCGATCCAGAACCAGCTCGCCGAGGTCGGCATCAACGCCACCATCGAAACGCTCGAGTGGGCCGCCTACCTCGAGCTCACCAACCGGCCGCCCGAGGAGAACGACGTCTTGTTCGCCATGCTCGGCTGGGGCACGGTGACGGGCGACGCCGACTACGGTCTCTACGCCCTTTTCCACACCGACCAGTGGGTCCCGACGGGTTCGAACCGTGCGTTCTACTCGAACGAAGAGGTCGACAGCCTCCTCGACCGGGCCCGCACGAGCACCGACCCCGCCGAGCGCGAAGCGCTCTACGCCGAAGCGATGCAGATCATCTGGGACGACGCGGCGTGGCTTTTCCTGCATAGCGAAAGCCAGCTCACCGCGATTCGCGACGAGGTCGAAGGCATCATCGTGCACCCGACCGAGCGCGTTCTCGCCTACAACGCGCGTTTCCGCTAAGGAGCGACGCCAAACACGCAACCGGCGAGGCGCCACCTGGCCCCGAGGGCCCACAGGTGGCGGTTGCAAGCTCCGGGGCGCGCCTAAAGGGGGCGCGCCCTCTTTCCGCCTCAGCGCGCCCGCCCCCTACCGCGCAACTCAGAAGGTGATATGCTCAGCTATCTTTTACGGCGTTCGCTCATCGCCCTCCCCTCGATCCTCGGGGTGATCGTTATCGTCTTTGCCATGGTGCGCCTCGCCCCCGGCGACCCGGCCGTGCTGCTCGCCGGGGAGTTCGCAAGCGCCGAAACCGTCGAGCGCATCCGCGAACGCTTCGGGCTCAACGAGCCGCCCCACGTGCAGTTCGGCATCTTTATGCGCGACCTGGTGCAGGGCGACCTCGGCAACTCGACCCGCACGCGGCGGCCGGTCATCGACGAGCTCGCGCGCTACTTCCCGAGCACGCTCGAGCTCGCCTCCGCAGCGATCCTGATCGCCCTTCTCATCGGCGTCCCGGCGGGCGTCATCTCGGCGCTCCGGCCCAACAGCGTCGCCGACGTCACGGTGACGCTCATCGCGCTGATCGGCGTGTCGATGCCGGTCTTTTGGTTCGGGCTGCTGGCTATCTTGTACTTTAGCGTGCAGCTCGGTTGGTTCCCGGTCCAGGGCCGGGGCACGCTCGCGCACGTGGTGTTGCCCGCCGTGACCTTGGGGGTGAGCAGCACCGCCATTATCGCGCGCATGACCCGCTCGTCGATGTTGGAGATCTTGAGCCAAGACTTTATCCGCACCGCCCGCTCCAAGGGCCTTCGGGAGCGCGTCGTGACCAACAAGCACGCGCTGCGCAACGCGCTCATCCCCATCGTGACCGTCGGCGGGCTCGAGTTCGGCACCCTGATGGCCGGCGCCGTGCTCACCGAAACGGTGTTTAACTGGCCCGGGATCGGCCGGCTGCTCGTCGACTCGATTCTCGCTCGAGACTACCCCGTCGTGCAGGGCGCGGTGCTGCTCATCTCGGTGAGCTTTATCGTCATCAACATCCTTGTCGACCTCCTCTACGCCCTCATCGACCCGAGGATCCGCTATGACTAAACCCGTCACCAAACAGGGCGGCCTCGGCGCCCCCGGCCAGCCCCAGACGAGCGCGCGCGTGCGTGCGCGCCGCGGTTGGCAGCGGCGCCTGTTGCGCAGCCCGCTCGCGCGCATCGGCTTTTTTATCATCGCGGTCTTTCTCCTGGTGGTCCTCTTCGCCCCCTTTATCGCCCCCTACAGCCCCACCCAACAGAGCCTCCGCACCACCTACATCCCCCCGGGCGTCGGCGTGCACTGGTCGGGGCCAGATGGCGCGTTCGGCCTCTGGGTGAGCCCCGTCACGCGCAGCCCAACCGGCGGCGTGGTCGTCGACGAGAGCGAGCGCTATCCGGTGCGGTGGTTCGTCGAGGGGGCGCGTTGGACCTGGTTTTTCGGGCTCGTCTCGAGCAACGTGCGCCTTTTCGGGGTCGACGGGCCGGCGAACGTCCGCTTTCACCTCCTCGGCACCGACGAACAGGGGCGCGACGTCTTTAGCCGCTTGGTCCATGGCGCCTGGATCTCGCTCTTTATCGGGCTGATCGCGGTCGCCATCGGCATCGCGGTCGGCGTGCCCATCGGGGCGCTGTCGGGCTACCACGGCGGCACCTTCGACCTCGTCGTGCAGCGCTTTATCGACGTCATGTTGGCGTTTCCCGGCATCCTCCTCGCCATCGTCCTCGTCGCCACCTTCGGCACCGGGCTGACCAACGTCATGATCGCCGTGGGCATCGCCAGCATCCCCATCTACGCGCGGCTCGTGCGCGGCTCGGTGCTCTCCGTCAGGAGCCGCGAGTATATCGAAGCGGCTAAAGCGCTCGGCAAAAAAGACGTGCCGATCCTTATCCAACACGTCATCCCCAACGCGCTCGCCCCCATCATCGTGCAGTCGAGCCTGCAGATGGCGGTCGCCATCTTGTTCGCCGCCGGGCTCGGTTTTTTGGGTCTCGGCGCGCGGCCGCCGCAACCGGAGTGGGGGCTCATGCTCGCGCGCGGGCGCGAGTACCTCGCGACCGCCCCACACGTGGCGACCTTTCCGGGGCTCGCCATTATCCTCGTGGTGCTCGGCTTTAACTTGGTCGGCGACGCCCTGCGCGACGCGCTCGACCCGCGGCGGCAGGAGTAGCGGTGCCGTCGCGCCAGCTATAACAACGCGCGGCGCCGCTCGGGGTGTCCCTGAGCGGCAAGCGCTCCGTCGGGCACAGCTCACGAGCAGCCCCAAAAACCGCCGTGGTCGCTAGCAGCGTGACATCGCGACATCGGGCGGATGAGCGGCCGGTAACAGGTGCGCCGGTCGCCGCTACGCCCAAAGCCCGGGTCGCCGTCGGCGAGCGGTCGGGCGACCCATGGTGTAGGAGCGTCCGCGCGCCCTGCGGCTCTCGAGGCGGGACGCAGGGCGGAGAGCGGCGGTCCGGTTTGCCGCGCGCTAGTTGGGCTCCCCCGCACCGCTCGCCGACTCCGCGCGACGCGCCCGCCGCACGATGACGAGAACCCAGACGATCACCGCCGCGCTGATCACGGCGTTGCCTGGACCCGCGGCGACCGGCGAAGCGCTGACGAAATCGAAAAGGCCGTGCCAGAGCGCCACGATCAAGATGCTCCCGCCGCTTTGGCGGTAAAACCACCCGAGCAGCACCGAGCCCAGGGTGATGCTCGCCAGAAAACCGACGAAGCCAAGCGGCCCCAGCGCCACGAAGGTGGGTTTATACAAAAAGTAGGGCAGGTGCCAAAGCCCCCACACCACGCCGACGAGCACCGCCGCGCGCACCCAACCGAGGCGCTGCAGGTGGTGAAAGGCGAAGCCGCGCCAGCCGATCTCCTCGCCGAAGCCGTAGGTTGCCAGCCACACGGCGAGGGCCGCCGGGACGCCGACGCGCCCCAGGTACTCGAGGTCGCCGAAGCGTGAGAACGCGCCCTCGAGTCCGTGGAGCGCGGCGTACACGGCGACCGCCAGCCCCCCCAGCGCCAGCGGCGTGCCCAGCGTCAGCAACCAGAGCCGCGCGCCGACGTCGGCTTTGACGATCCGCTGCCCCAACGCCTTTAGGTCCCGGCGCCCGCCGACGGCGACGGTCACGGTCACAGCGGCGACGGCTGGGCCGTAGGCGCTGAGGTAGTGCAGCGCCATGGGTAGCGCCAGCGCGCCGCGCGCGCTAGCAATCAGTAGCGCGCCGAGGGTCCACGACCACGCAAAGGTGATGACGAGGTAGAGCGCGAGCGCTCGCCAAGCGACGCGCGCTACCTGTTGGGTGGGGGCGTGCAGGGTGCTCATGAACCGACCGCTTAGAACACGCCCACCCCCCCTTTAAGCCGCGTTCTCCCGCGCGAGGCGCTCCGACTCCTGCCGGCCCACCTCGTCGAGGGCGCGGAAGTCCTCATCGCTCAGCTCGAGCCCGGCCGCCGCCACGTTCTCCTCCAAGTGCTCTACCTTGCTCGTCCCGGGAATAGGCAGCATCACGGGGCTGCGCTTTAACACCCACGCCAGCGCCACCTGCGAGGGGGTCGCCCCGAGGCGCTTGGCGACCTCGTCTAATACGCTCCCCTCGCGCGCGAGGCTGCCCGCTGCCAGCGGGAACCAGGGGATAAAGGCGATGCTTTCGCGCTCGCAGTACTCGAGCACCGCTTCGCTCCCGCGCGTCACGAGGTTGTAGAGGTTCTGCACGCTCGCCACCTCGAAGTGCTGCCGCGCCGCTTCGATCTCCTCGACGCTCACCTCGCTCAAACCCACGTGCCGGATAAGGCCCTCTTGCTGCATCTTGGCGATCTCCGCAAACTGCTCGTCGCGGTCCGTTTTGGCGTCGATGCGGTGGAGCTGCCAGAGGTCGAGGCGTTCGACCTTGAGGCGGCGCAGGCTCATCAACACGCACTGCCGCAAGTACTCCGGGCGCCCGACCGGGCGCCAGATGTCGGGCCCGTGGCGGGTGAGGCCGCCTTTGGTGGCGATCACCATCCCCTCGTAAGGGTGCAGCGCCTCGCAGAGCAGCTCCTCGCTGACGTAAGGGCCATAGGAGTCGGCGGTGTCGATAAAGTTGACGTTTAGCTCACGGAGGCGGCGCAGCACCCGCAGGGCCTCGTCGCGGTCTTCGGGTTCGCCCCAGATGCCCTTGCCGGTGACCCGCATCGCCCCGAAACCGAGGCGGTTGACCTCGAGGTCGCCCCCCAGCAAAAAGGTTCCGCTCAAGCTTGCGTCCAGTCGCGTTTGCGTCATCGTCCCACCTTTCGGCCGCCATTGTAGCACCGAGCGCTGGCGGCCGATTGTAGAGTGCGCCGAGGTAGCGTGCGCCGGGGTCGCCTACCTCACGGTAAACCGCACCGTCCCCGCCGTCCCCGCCGCGCCGCCCCCGCTCGAGCCGCTATAGGGCACGGCGCGCAGGGTGTAGGTGCCGCGCGCGGGGGTCCAGGGGTGGTAGTCGCCGCGGGTATCGCTCGCGAGCGCGTAGGGGGCGCCGTTCTCCGTGCGGTAGAGGCTGCCGTTGAGGAAGAACCGCACGCTGCCGACGCGCGCCGGGGTGGTGTTGGCGCGCACGTTGAGGCGGCGCGTGGGCAGCGCGGCGAGGTCCAAGGTGGCGCCGTCGGGGATGGGGTCGTACCCCGCGATGGGCCGGTTCGTGTCGGCATTGATCAACGTAAAGCTCGAGACCGCTTGGCTCCCCGACGCGGCGACGTCGAAGCGCGCCGTGTAGCGCCCCCCGGCGCTAGGGGTGGTGATGGTGTGCGCCGCCGCGCCGCCGTCCGACCAAGCGGCGAAGGTCGCCCGCCGGCCGTCGGGCGTCGTCTGCGCGTCCGCGCGCACGTTGAGCCGGTACCCCACCCACGAGGCGATCGTCCGGGGGGTCGTCAGCGTCTCCCCGTTGACGGTGAGCTTGAGGCCGCTCGGCTCGGTGTCGAAGGTCACCCCGACCATGCGCGGGTGGACGTCTTGCCGCACCGTGCGGCTCAGCCCCTGGCTGTCGGTCGCACTCAGGTAGACCTCGAGAAACGACGTCGTGGTCGCCGCCAGATCCTCGGGGGGGGGCATGGTGATCGTCACCTCGCGCCCGGTCGCGCGCTCGTACGGGTGCGTGTGGTCGTCGTGGCGCAACAGCACCCGCCAGCTCAGCTGGCTCCCGGAGAGCGTCCCGTCCTCGGCGTCGGTCGCCGCGCCGCGCAGCGTGATCCGCTCGCCGACCCCGAAGAGCGCGCCCGGCGCGGGGGCGGTGATCACCGGCTGCGGCGGGGTGTTGCCCGCGCTGATACGCACCACCGCCCGCCCCTCGGCGCCTTGCGGGTCGCGCACGATGAGCGTCGCCGTGTAGTCGCCCTTGGCGTAGGTGTGCGTCACGCGCGGCCCGCTGCCCGTCGCGCCGTCGCCAAAACGCCAGGTGTAGCTGAGCGCCTCGCCCTCCGGGTCGCGGCTCCCCGAAGCGTCGAAGGTGACCCGCAAAGGCGCCGGCCCCGAGGTCGGACTAGCCGTCACGACCGCTTGGGGCGCGCGGTTGAGTGCGCCGGTGTAGGCGATGCGGCGCACCTGGCCGCCCCCCGCGTAGGTGGTGTAGAAGAGCGCCTGTGAACCCCCGTGCGGGCCGAAACGCAGGTGAATGGCGCTGCTGTTGCCGAGCCCGTCGGCAAAGAGGCTGGCGCGGTACCCGCTGTCCGTGGGGGTGAGCGCAAAGATCTTGCCGCACACGTAGTCGCTAAACAGGTAGGCGCCCTCGAACGCGGCGGGCCACACGCCTCTAGGTACGAACGCACCCCCCGTCACGGAGGTGCACCCCGCGAAGAGGCCGCTCGCCCCGTGGGCGTACTCGAAGATGGGGTTCGTCATCCCCGCCGGCGCGGCTCCGCAGTCGGTGCCGCCCACCTTGCAGCTGCCCTCGCGCACGTTCCAACCGTAGTCTGCCCCGGCGCGGCCGAGGTTGATCTCCTCGCGGGCCGCCTGCCCGACGTCGTTGATGAAAAAGCGGGTGCCGCTGCTGTTGGGGTCGAAGGCGAAGCGGAAGGGGTTGCGCAAGCCCAGCGCGAAGATCTCCTGACAGACGCTCCCCGGCGCGGCGCTCCCGCGGTTGCAGCGGACGCTGTCGACGCCCCTAAAGGGGTTGCCTTGCGGGACGTCGCCGCTACGGGTGATGCGGATGACCTTGCCGAGGAGCGTGTGGCGGTCCCTAGCGGCGGCGTTCTCGGCAGAGCACCCGCTACGGCCGCTCGGGTCGCACCCCGCGTCCCCGACGGTGACGTACAAAAGCCCATCTTTACCGATCGCGACGTCCCCGGCGCTATGGTTGCCAAAGGGCGCGGGGATGTTGTCGATCAGCACCCTTTCGCTGCTCAAAGCCGCCGCGTTGCCCGAAACCGTAAAGCGCGAGACGCGGTTGACCGCCCTGCCGTTCCGGCCGCGCTCGCAGGTTCCCGTACCGGCTTTGTCGAAGGTGTAGTAGAGGTAGATAAACCCGTTTGTAGCGAAGTTGGGGTCGACCGCGATGCCGAAAATCCCCCGCGCCCCGTTCGTGCAGATCTGCCCCTTGAGGTCTAGAAGCGGCGCCGCGCGCAGCGACCCGTTCTGATAGACCCGCACCTGCCCCGTCTGCGTGGTGATCAGCAGGCGCCCGTCGGGCGTAAAGGCGAGCGCCGTGGGCGCCTCGAGCGAGGCGAGCCGAACGTCCTCGAACTGGCTCGGAACCGCTAGCGCGTCCGGCGACGGCGCCGCGGCCGGCACGTCAGCCGGCGCGCGACAAGCGCTGATGAAAAGCACGACCGCCACCCACACCGCCCAACCGAATCGACCGATCATCCCCGACCTCCCGTCTTCACGGCGCGTCGTGCGCCGGGCTGCACCCCTTGGGAACCCCACCGCGTGCTCAAGGTCCTGGCTACGCCTCTTCGGTCACCCTCTCGGTTACATCTCCTTTGCGCTAAGGTGCCTCGAGTCTACGCCAAATCGGCACCTCTCGTGTCAGCTTTTTCATCATTTGCCCACGCATCACACATACGCCCTCCGGACCGCACCCCTCACCGCTGACTACAACGCCGCCCGGCACCCCCACCGCCAAAGCGCGCAGAAGCGGGTATGCTCGGCGACGTGGACGAAACTGCGCTACGCACCCTGTTCGAGGAACTCATCCCCTTCAACAAGCTTTTGGGCCTCAAGCTCGAGCGCTTTACCCGCACCCCGGCGCAGGTGGTGAGCCGCCTCGAGCTGCGCCCCGAACACATCGGCAACGCCCTTCGCGGTATGCCGCACGGCGGCCTCCTCTCGGCGCTGATCGACGCCACCGCCGGCGCCGCTGCCGCCGTAGCGGTCGGCGACCCCGAGAGGATCCCCGGCGTCGCCACCATCGACATGCGCGTCGACTACTTAAAGCCCGCCGCGGGGGTGCAGCTGCTCACCACCAGCGACGTCATGCGCTCGGGAAGCCGCGTCGTGGTGGTGCGCAGCGAGCTGCACGACGAGCTCGGCACGCTCGTCGCGCTCGGCAGCAATGTCTTTAACGTCGCGCGGTGACGGGGGACGCGCCCCTGTAGCCGCCCGACGCTAGCAGCGCCCCGTGCTAGGGTGGACCTATGATCCACCCCCTTCACGAACGCTACGCCGACCTGCTCGTGGCGTACTGCATGGACGTGCAACCGGGCGAGAACGTCCTTTTAAACCTTGAGTCCCCCGCCATGGCGCTCGCGCGGCCGCTCGTGCGCGCGGTGCTCGCGCGGGGCGGCGTGCCGCACCTGCGCGTCAGCTACCCCGAACTGACCGAAGACCTCCTGGCGTGCGCGCCGGAAGCCTTTTTCACCGCCGAACCCACCCTCGAGCTCGCCGAGATAAGGCACACGCACGCCTGGCTTCGGGTCGCCGCGCCGACCAACAGCCGCGCGCTGCAAAGCGCCGACAAAACAAAGCTCGGCAAGCTGCAGACGCGCAACCGCCCCGTGCAGAACCTGCGGCTGAAGACGAAGTGGTGCGGCACCCTCTTCCCCACCGCCTCGGGCGCCCAGGACGCCGGCATGAGCCTGGACGACTTTGAACGCTTCGTCTACGACGCGATGTTTCTCTTTGACGACGACCCCACCGCGCGGTGGCTCGAGCTGCGCGAGCAGCAAGCTGCGCTCATCGAACGGCTGAGCCGCGCCGACGAGGTCCGCATCATTGGCGACGGCACCGACCTCCGGCTGCGGGTAGGTGGGCGCCGCTGGGTCAACTCGGACGGGCGCCGCAACATGCCCTCGGGCGAGGTCTTTACCGGCCCCTTGGAGAGTAGCGCCGAAGGCACGGTCACCTTCAACGTCCCCAGCACCCTTCGCGGCGTCGAGGTGCGGGGCGTCCGCCTGCAGTTCAGGGAGGGCCGCGTCGTTCACGCCACCGCTGAAAAGGGCGAAGACTTGCTGAAAGCGCAGCTCGGCACCGACGAGGGCGCGCGCTACTTGGGCGAGCTCGGCATCGGGACGAACAGCCGCATCCAGCGGCCGATCAAAAGCATCCTCTTCGACGAGAAGATCGGCGGCACCGTGCACCTAGCGCTCGGGCAAGCGTACGAGGAGACCGGCGGCACGAACGCCTCGGCGATCCACTGGGACATGATCTGCGACCTGCGGCAGGGTGGGGCGATCTACCTAGACGGGGAGCTGTTTCAGGAAAACGGCGTGTTCAAGTAGGGGTAGAGGTAAAAATCCCCTCACAGGTCCTGGGCCAGAGTTCCGGAGTGAGGGGCGGGTGGAGGCATGGTTCGGAGGGGGCTGCCTCTTGAGAGAAAGTTTACGCCTTCAACTATGACGGAAATCTTACTCGAGGTTATAGGTGTGGGAAAATGCACAAAAATAGAGCCGAGGCTTCTCGGCTCTAGCTTTGACGCTATAAACTAGCAGTATTTGCTTTAGGCGCTACTTGTTGACCTCAAATTTTTGAACCGATACCGCCGTTTTTGAAGCGGACGTATTGGCAAACGCAGCAGAGGAAAAGAGCAACCCAACAACAACCAACATTGCGACGATTTTGTTCCGAACCATGTCCACCAACTCCTTGTGCATAAGTTGTGGGACGTCTGAGTTGCGCCCCGCGCGAAGACGCTCTGGCATTCGCCTTCGTTGACTTACTCTAGCGCAAGGTAAGAAAAACGCGAGCGTAAAACTTTACACTTACGCTCTTCACACGAATTGGTGAGCTGTGCACTTGACAGTCTCTTCCTTGCATAACTACACTAAAGCTTTTCTAGCTTTTTAATGGCTGACATAAACGCTCTCACCACTTCTTTGGGATAGTGTACACCCGCGTATTTTTGTATTTCTGCGAGTGCTTCATCTCGAGATAGCGCGCGGCGATAGGGGCGATCTGTGGTCATTGCATCATACGTATCGGCCACAGCCACAATAGTTGCTTCAATGAGCACATCACTGCCAGCTAAACCATAGGGGTAACCACTGCCATCAAGACGTTCGTGATGCTGTTCAACGATTTTACCTGCTTCCTTCATAAATGTTTTATCTAATAGCTCCCTGCCAGCGGTGGGGTGACGCTTGATAGCATCCCACTCACTAGAGGTGAGAGAAGAAGGTTTTTGTAAAATTTCAATAGGGACGCTAATTTTACCAACATCATGCAGGTAAGCGCCTTGGTCAAGTAACCGCAATCTGCTAGTACTTAAGCCAAGCTCTAAGCCCGTAGCATAAGACAATGCTTGTAAACGGTCGCAATGATCGGCGGTATAGCCATCCTTCATCTCTACTTCTACAGAAAGTCTGCGAAGTTGCCCTAAATCCTCACTTATTTCGTGAAACTGAGGCTGTGACGTGACATAAAGTATCCGCGCTTCAGTGATTGCGGAAAGGATAGCTGGCTCCTCAAGGGCCTGTGCAATGACATGGTCACCAGCACTAAGTGTGTTAAGTCCATCTGAGACAGTGCAAGTCAGATAACCCGCTAGAACATAATATGTTTCAACAGCTGATCCACTAGGAACCAGCGTTAAACGTGCATCCTTCCTTAAACTTATTTCAATGATCTCTACTTGCTGATGTGCGGTAAGCAGGCGAATATCTGTTACCTTCGAGCTTACAGCCTCTATGCACTCCCCTTGACGCCTAACTATTAACCCTTTTTGGGTCTGCTGCAGTTGAAGTGGTTTGATTAGCGCGTCCATAGAGGTCTCCTGAGGCAACTATGGCACTCCGTGGCTTACGAGATTCTTACAGTTTAAGCCTAGCACGCTGACCTTGTGGGCTTCTTCACAGCCCACACGAAGCGGGGGTCAGCGCGAAAGCGTGAGGAGGGCCCGACCGAGCGCCTGCACGACCCTGTCGACCTCGTCGTCGCGCAGGTTGGGGTGCATGGGCAGAGCGAGCAGCTCGGCGGCGGCGCGCCGCGCCTCTAGACAGGGGCCGGATGCTCTACCCGCTAAAGGCGGGAGGTCGGGGAGCGCGTGGGGGTAGTACGCGCGCGCCTCGACACCGGCGCTGTTTAGGGCGGCCATCACGCGGTCGCGCTCGGGGACGCGCACGACGTAGAGGTGATACACCCCCCCCTGGTGGCGCGGGAGCCGCACGGGGAGCGCCCTTAGCGCGGCGTCGTAGCGCCGCGCCAGTTCGCGGCGGCGGGCATTCCAGGCCTCTAAGTAGGGCAGCTTAGCGCTCAAGACGACCGCCTGCAGCGCGTCGAGCCTCGAGGTGTAACCGACCGCCTCGTGATAGTACGGCCGCGTGGTGCCGTGAACGCGTAGCAGCCGAACGCGCGCCGCGACCGCTTCGTGCGGCGTGGTGACGAGACCACCGTCGCCCGCGCCCCCCAAGTTTTTGGTGGGGTAAAAGGAGTAGCAGCAGGCGTCCCCCCAGCTCCCGACGGGCTGGCCGTTCAGGGTAGCGCCCACCGCCTGGGCCGCGTCCTCGATGATCTTGAGGCCGTGCTGCGCGGCGAGCGCGGCGAGCGCGGGCATGTCGGCGGGGACGCCGTAGAGGTGGACGGGCAAGAGCGCTTTGGTGCGCGGCGTGAGGGCCGCCGCGGCCGCCTCCGGGCAGAGCGTCAGGGTGTGCGGGTCGACGTCGACGAGCACTGGCTCCGCGCCGACGAGCAGGACGGCCTCGGCCGAAGCGTAAAACGAGAGCGCCGGGACGATCACCTCGTCGCCGGGCCCGATGCCGAGCGCCCGCAGCGCCAACACGAGCGCGTCCGTCCCGGAGGCGACGCCGACGGCGTGAGCCGCCCCGCTGTAGGCGGCAAAAGTGCGCTCAAATGCCGCGACGCGCTCGCCCAGGATAAACGCGCCCGTTCGCAGCGTCTCCAACACCCGCGCTTCGAGCTCGAGCTGCAGTTCGTGAGGCAGCGTGATGTCAAAGAGACGGATGGGCGGCGTCACCGCACCCCCACGGGCCCGTCCCCGCGGCGCCGCAACGCTGCGGTGACGGTGTTCTGCATGAGCATAGCGACCGTCATGGGGCCGACGCCGCCGGGCACGGGTGTCAGGTACCCCGCGACCTCAGCGACGCCTGGGTGCACGTCGCCCTTGAGTCTGCCGTCTACGCGGTTGATGCCGACGTCGAGCACCACCGCCCCGGGTTTGACCATCTCGGGGGTGATGAGCGCGTGGCGACCGACCGCGGCCACCAAGATGTCGGCGCGGCGGGTCACGGTAGCCAGGTCACGGGTCTTGGAGTGCGCCACCGTCACGGTGGCGTGGCGCCCCAAAAAGAGGGCGGCGGCGGGTTTGCCCACCAAGGTCGAACGCCCAACGATCACCACCTCTCGCCCCGCGATGGGGAGACCGTAGTGGTCCATGATGCGCACGAGCCCAGCCGGGGTGCAGGGCACGAGCGCCTCCTCGCCGTTCCAGAGCCGCCCGACGTTGACGGGGTGAAAACCGTCGACGTCCTTGGCGGGGTCGATCGCCTCCTGTACGGGTCGGATGCTCAGGTGGGGCGGCAAGGGGTCTTGAACCAAGATGCCGTCGACGTCGGGGTCGGCGCTCAGCGCCTGCACAAGCTGCATCAGGGTCCCCTGGTCGGTAGCCTCCGGAAGCGCTTCGACCCGTGAGCGTAAGCCCAGCGCCTTGGCCGTGCGGTCCTTGCCGCGCACGTACGACACGCTCGCCGGGTCCTCCCCGACGCGCACGACGACGAGCTGCGGGCTAAAGGGGAGTGTGGACAACGTCGCCCGGAGCTCGCTGCTGAGCCGCGCGGCGACCGCTTTGCCGTCAAGCGTCGTGGCGCTCACCTTACTCCCGCACCGCGTCGGCGAGGGGGGAGGCACCTTCGCCGCCTGGCGCGTCGCCCCGCACCTCGCGGTAGAGCCGCCCCAACACGCCGTTGACGAAGCGGCCCGACTCCTCGCCGCCGTAGCGCTTGGCGATGCGCACGGCCACCTCGATGGTGACCTCTTTGGGCACCTCCGGCTCGAAGAGGATCTCGGTCAGAGCAAGGCGGAGCACGGCGAGGTCGGTCTGGGCCATCTGCGCGAACGTCCACCCCTCGAGCGCCTCAGAGAGCCGCGCGTCGACCTCCTCGCGGTGGGTGTGAAACGCGCGCAGGAGCCGCTCGGCGAACGCCAACCCCTCCTCCTCCAAGGGGTCGCCGTAGGCCTCTTCCGCCTCGTCGGGCGGCTGCTCGGTAACGTCGTCGCGGATGCCCTCCCAGACCTCTAAAAGCGGTTCGCCGCCGCGCTCGGACTGGAAAAGGGCGCGAAACGCCAGTTCGCGAGCGCGGCGCCTAGCCACGGCCGGCGTCCTCACGCACTACGGGGGGCGCTGCGGGCTCCTCGGGGGGGTCGATCTTCTCGACGGTGACGTTGACGCTCCGCACCCGCATGCCGGTCATCGAGGCGATCGCTTCGCGCACGGTCTGCTGCACCTCGGCAGCGACTTTGGGGATCTCGAGCCCGTAACGCATGTGCACGTTGAGGTTAACCACGAGTCCGTCGCCGGTGCGCTCTATCTCAATGCCTTTGGTGCGGCGTCCAGTGAGTAGCTCCCCCATGCGGGCGGGCGGGGAGGCCGGGACGACGCCGTGGACGCCCTCCAAAGCGAGCTGCGCGATGCCGTAGAGCACGTCCTGAGCGATATCGAGGTCTAAGTCGCGGGTCGCTAGGGGCGCGCCCGTCGGGGAGGGGGGTGGGGGGTCAGGGTCGCGCATGGTCTCTCCTCGTGTAGCCCTATCCATTGAGCCCTATCCCTGCATCCGTTTGGCGATGAAGGTGGTGTAGACGGCCCCACGCTGGTAAAACGCGTTGTCCAACACGCGCAGGTGAAAGGGGATGGTGGTCTTGATGCCCTCTAACACGGTCTCTTGCAGCGCCCGCCGCATCCGGGCGATCGCCTCGTCGCGCGTGGGCGCCCACGCGATGATCTTCGCGACCAGCGAGTCGTAGTGCGGCGGGATGCGGTACCCCGCATAGACGTGCGAGTCGACCCGGATGCCGGGCCCCCCCGGCCAGTGCACGTCGGTCAAGGTCCCGGCCGAGGGGCGAAAGTCGCGGTCGGGGTCCTCGGCGTTGACGCGCACCTCGATGGCGTGGCCCGAGACCGTCACGTCCTCCTGCGCGAGCGACAACCCCTCCCCCGCGGCGACGCGAAACTGCTCGCGCACGAGGTCGAAACGGGTGACCATCTCGGTCACGGGGTGCTCGACCTGGATGCGGGTATTCATCTCGGAGAAGTAGAACGAACCGTCGCGGTCGACGAGGAATTCGCAGGTGCCCGCCCCGCGGTAGTTGATGTGGCGCGCGAGCCGCACCGCCGCCTCGGCGATCTCGAGCCTGAGCGCCGTGTCAAGCGTGCTCGGGGCCTCCTCCAGAACCTTCTGGTAGCGGCGCTGGATCGAGCAGTCGCGGTCGAAAAAGTGCATCACGTGCCCCTCGCCGTCGCCGAACACCTGGATCTCGACGTGGCGCGGCTCCTCCAAAAACTTCTCCATGTACATCTCGCCGTTGCCGAAAGCCGCCCGCGCCTCCTCCTGGGCGTTGGCGAGGTTGCGCGCGAGCTCCTCTTCGCTCCGCACGATGCGCATCCCGCGCCCGCCCCCCCCGGCCGAGGCTTTAAGGATCACGGGGTAGCCGATCTTGGCGGCGAACGCCTTGGCTTCGTCTAGTGAGGCGAGCGCCCCCGAACCCGGCACCACCGGCACGTCGCTCTCCTGCGCGACCCGCCGCGCGCTCGCTTTGTCGCCGATCGCGCGGATGTTTTCAGGGCGCGGCCCGATAAAGGTGATGCCGTGCTCCTCGCACTTCTGCGCGAACTCGGCGTTTTCGCTGAGGAAACCGTACCCGGGGTGGATCGCCTCGGCGCCCGTGACGAGCGCCGCCGAGAGGAGGTTGCGCACGTTGAGGTACGACCCCGCCGAGGCAGGGGGGCCGATGCAGATCGACTCGTCGGCTAGAAGCACGGGGAGCGAGTTTTCGTCGGCGGTCGAGTAGACCTGGACGGTCTTGATCCCGAGCTCGCGGGCGGCGCGCAGCACGCGCAGAGCGATCTCGCCGCGGTTGGCGATGAGGATTTTTTTAAACATCAGTATCCAGTAGTCAGGAGCCAGAAGTCAGTAGGCGAGGTCCACGCTGACTTCTGACGGCTGACTACCGACTTTCTTGGAGAGTGAGCAGCTTTTACCATCGCTACGTCGCCCCCGCGCGCTAACTCGGCTCGAGCCGGAAGAGCACCTGCCCGTACTCGACCGGTTCTTCGTTGCGCACCAGAATCTCGCGCACGGTGCCCCCGACCTCCGCCTCGATCTCGTTCATCAGCTTCATCGCCTCGATGATGCACAACACCGCACCGGCTTCGACGCGGTCGCCGACCTTGACGAAGGGGGGCGCGTCGGGGCTGGGGGCGGCGTAAAAGGTGCCGACAATCGGGGCGGTGACCTCGACGAGGTTGCCTGCAGCCGCCTCCGCAGCGGCCGGCGGGGCCTCGGTCGGGGGGGTAGCGGGGGGGGCGGCTGGCGTCGCCGGGGGGGGCGCGGCGGCGGCGGGCGCGGGCGCGGGGGGGGCGTAGGCGAGCTCGCCGCCGCGTTTGACGCTCAGCTTGTAGTCGCCGGTTTCGAGCACCAGCTCGCTGATGTCCGACTCGCGGACTGACTCGAGCAGCCGTTTGAGGTCCTTAACGTCCATGCCTCACCCCTTCGTCGCCCCCCTGTAGCCGCGCTTTGGGGGCGATCACGCCCGCCCCAGATACTCGCCCGTGCGGGTGTCGATGCGCACCGTTTCACCCTGGTCGATAAAGAGCGGTACGGCGACCGTCGCGCCGGTCTCGAGCACGGCCGGTTTCGACCCTCCCGAGACGGTGTCGCCTTTGACCCCCGGGTCGGTCTGGGTGATGGTGAGCTCGACGACGTTGGGCAGGGTGACTTTGAGCGGTTTGTCGCCGTAGTAGTCGACGGTGACCTCCATGGACTCCTTGAGGAACTTTGCCGACGAACCGATCTGCTCGGCCGTCAGGGTCGGCTGCTCGTAGGTCTCGGTGTCCATAAAGGTGTAGGTGTCGCCGTCGGAGTAGAGAAACTGCATCTTGCGGTAGTCGATAAAGATGTCTTGCAGCTTTTCCGAGGCGTTAAAGGTGCGCTCGACGATGGCGCCGCTCTCGAGGTTGCGAAACTTCGTCACGACCTTGGCGCCGCCGCGGCCCATTTTGAGGTGTTGGTAGTCGAGGCACTCCCACAGGCCGCCGTCCATCTCGACCTTGGTGCCGTTTCGCAGTTCCGTTACGCTGATCATCGCTAGCCTCCGCAGAAGTGAGGGCGCCGCGGGTGCACGCGCGCGCACCGCGGCCGCCCCCAAGGTGCTTTGCCCCCGAGTCTCCTAAGGTGCTCTGCACCAGACACGCAAGCAGTCTAACACCCGCGCGCTCGTCCCTTGAAAGCGGCAGCCTCGCCCGTAGAACACGGCTTCAGGGTTGCAGCTCGGTAAACGTCCCGCACAACCCCGCACGGGCGACGAGGTCGTCTAGCGCCGCTTGCGTGAGCGCCTCCCCCCCCGACACGGCCACGAAAGCGGCCTCGAGCAGGTTCGTCGCAAGGCTCCTATCGCCGAGGCGCGGCGTCGTGGTGACCAGAAGCCGCGCTTCGCGCTCCCTAAGGAGCGCCACATTCGCCGCCGTGGTGGTGTTGGTGACGATCACCTTGCCCGTCAGACGCTCCGGCAAGTAGCGCCGGATCAGGTGCCAGTCCCCCGCGATAACCTCCGCCCAAGCGTACGCGGCGCCTAGGCGCGCAGCGACCCAACCCCGCTGCTCGCGCTCTTGCGCCGCGCCGGTCGGGTAGAGCAGCTCGATGGGCAGCTCTTTGGCGATCGGCGCGAGCGCGTAACCGAGCGCCTGGAGCGTCCACGCGCTCCGCAGCACGTAGGGCACCCCCACCAAAAACGCCAGGTCGCCGTAGCGCACCTCGGCCCCCGCCGCCCGAAACGCCTGCGCCATGCCGTGGCGGTCGACCGCCGAGACCATCAGCACGCGCCGGCCGGCGAGGCGCTCGCGCGCGTCCAACGCGGCGACGACGCGGCCCTCTAGGCTCCTTTTGAGCCCCGAGCCGTCGACGACGGGTGTCCGCAGGGCGAGCGCCGCTAGGCGCGCGGCGTCGCGGAGCCGGAAGCGGGTGCTGCCGACGTAGACGTAGAGGTTGATCCCCCCCAGACCGATGGCGTCGACGGTGCCGTCGAGCTCGCGGATGAGCGCGGCCGCGCGCGCGCGGTCGCCGTCGGTACCGACGCGCCTCAGCGCCACCGTCTCGCCGAGCAGCTCGAGGGTGCCTTCGACGTCGCGGCTCGCCGCCGACAGCGAGACGCTGACGACCCGCTTGGTCGGCTCGCCACCGTGCCCTGCCCCCATCACCCCTGCCTTTCACGGCCGACGAAGAACCCGGCGGAGTAGCGCGGCGCGCCGGCTCGGCCCGGCGGTTGTGCGCGGTGCGCCGCCCCCGCGCGCGGCCCCCTGGGCATCCGTATCGACCCACGAACGTTCACGCGGCCCACTCTACCGCAGCCTCTGCAACGGGCGCCTCAGGTCACCGGTGCCGCAGCCCCCAGAACGCACGTAAGCAAACACCTACACGTAAGCAAAAACCTAAACGTAAGCCATGACCAAAGCGGCGCCGGGGGTTGCTACATTGGCTTCCGTGCGGCCCTCTGGGAGCGACACCTTAGTCCGGTAGGATCCGGTAGCTGTGGGCGTGACTAGCCCACCCGCACACCCTCCTGCCCCCCTCGGCGGCGCGGGCTATACTCGAACCCGTGACGCCGCCCTCTCTTTTTGCCCCCCCATGCTCGAGCTAAGCGAGCTTCAAAGGGCGCTCGACGAGGCCATCTTCCGTGAGCTGCCCCAGACGCACCCGCACCCCGACGTAAGCGCGTTCTACGCGCTTTTACGCGACTACCCCGCGCGCGGCGGCAAACGCCTGCGCGGCACCCTGCTGCTCCTTAGCACCGCCGCTCACGGCGCGCCGTGGGAGCGGGGCCTCAACGTCGCGGCGGCTCTTGAACTCTTTCAGAACTGGGTGTTGATCCACGACGACATCGAGGACGACTCCGAAGACCGGCGCGGACGCCCAGCGCTCCACCGCACCGCCGGGGTGCCGGTGGCGCTCAACGTCGGGGACGCGCTGCACATCTACATGTGGCGCACCCTCCTGCGCGAGCTAAGAGGCGACGCGCGCGCCGCCCCCGAGACCCTGCCACGCCTTTTGGAGGCGTTTGAGTGGATGATCTCGCGCACCGCCGAGGGGCAACACCTCGACCTGACGTGGGTCGCCGAGGGCCGCTTCGAGATCTCCGAAGCGGCGTACCTGGAGATGGTCACCCTTAAAACGGCCTACTACACGGTCGTGGGGCCGCTCGAGCTCGGCGCGCTCTGCGCCGGCGCCGAACCGGACCCGCGCCTGCGGCGAGCCGGCGAGGATCTGGGCGTCGCCTTTCAGATCCGCGACGACGTGCTCAACCTCATGGCCGACGTTGCCTACGGCAAAGAGTTTGCCGGCGACCTTTTCGAGGCGAAGCGGACGCTCGTGCTCGCCCACTTTTTTGCGCACGCCCCCCCCGCCGAGGCCGACGCTGCGCGGCGCGCGCTCGCCCGCCCGCGCAGCGCCAAGGGCGCGGAGATGCTCGCGGTGCTCGAACAGCTCAAGCGTTGCGGCTCGCTCGCTTACGCGCAAGGGGTCGCCGAAGCGCGCGCCGCGCGCGGTTTGGCGCTGCTCCGCGAGGCGCTCGCAGCGCTCCCCGGCCAGGAGGCCGCGGCGCACATCCTCGAGCTGCTCAGCCAAGCGGCGAGCCGCCGCACGTAACGCCATGCGCGACGCAGCACCCGTCACGGCTACACCGAACGCCATACCAAAAACGCCACCACGCCGCGCGCCCCGACACCCTACACTGCGGGGTGTTCGCCCTTCTGCGTTGCCCCGCCTGCCGCAGCGCCCCCGGGCGCGCTTCGGGTCTCTGCGCGGGCTGCGAGGCCACGCTGTTCTCCCCGCGCGTAGAGGCCTTTGCCCTCAGCCTCGGCCCCTATGAGGGGGCTCTGGCGCGCACCGTAAGAGCCCTTAAGTTCGGGGGCGCGCGGCGCCTCTGCGAACCCCTCGGCGCGCGCCTCGCGCTCGAGGTCGCGCGCGCCGCTTGGCCCCTCGACGCCGTGTGCGCCGTCCCTTTGCACCCGCTGCGGCGGCTCACGCGCGGTTACAACCAGTCGGCCTTGGTCGCCGAGGTCGCGGCGCGGCACCTCCGCCTCCCCTACCGCCCCGTGCTGCGGCGCACGCGCAGAACGCGTCAGCAGGCCCGCCTCGCGGCCCCCGCGCGGCCAGACAACGTCGCCGGCGCCTTCCGCTGCGCCCCGCTCGCGGGGGAGCGGATCCTCCTTGTCGACGACGTGAGCACGAGCGGCGCAACCGCCACCGAATGCGCGCTCGCCCTCTTTGCCGCCGGCGCCGCGCGCGTCTACCTCGCGACGCTCGCCGCGGCGGCGCCCGGGGCTCTGGCCGCTACCCACGGAGCCCCCTTGAAAGCGCCCCCATGACCGCCACACGACCACGGGTCACGTGCTGCGGGCCCCCTGGCGGTTGGAGGCAGCAGCACGCGAGGCGGACCACCGGTACCGACCTCCAACGACCTCCAAAGGTGCGGGCGCGACGACGCGCCTCACACCCCTCTCCCGACACCCCTGACGTGAGCAGGTCGCCGACGGACAGCGCTACGGACCATACCGGCCAGGCGCTACAAACCCACGGGTTCGCGATCCGAAGCGAGCGCCTCGAGCGCCCCCTGGATGCGCGGGATAAAGCGCTCCAACGCCGCCTCGCCGGCGAGGATGGCGTCTTGCGCGCGGTGAAAGTTGAGCCAGTGAATGGGCGGTTTGGCGTGGACGTAGAGGTCCTCTTCGGAGAGCGCCTGAGCGCTCTGCCACGCGGTCAAGGTGTGCGCGAACGAGCGCCCGAGCTGCCGCAGCGGGTGATCTCCAGGCCGGTCGCGCAGCGACAGGTAGACCCGCTGCCCCCACGGCGCTTTGAGGCAGCGCTGCGCGAGGCGGATCGCCCCCGACTCGGTCCCCTCGAGCCCGACCCCGATACCGATCGCGAGGTCGACGTCATAACCCTCGAGGGTGCTTAGCGGCATCGGCGACCCCAAACCGCCGTCGACGAGCCTTCTGTCCTCCCACGGAACCGGCGCGAAAACCCCCGGCATCGAGGCGCTCGCGCGCAGGGCGCGCGCCAAGGGGCCCGACTGCAGCGTAACGCGCTCCCCGCTCGTGAGGTCGGTCGCGATCACGGCGAAGTCGCGCGTGAGGTCGCTAAAGTGACGCCCCTCCAAAAGCGCGTCGAGGTAGGCCTCGAGCCGGTCGCCGTGAAAGAGCGCCGCGCGGTGCAGACCGAAGTCGAGCACCCGCCAGAGGTCGCGCAAGCGCACGCTCGTCGCCGTTTCGGCGATCTGTGCGGGGCTTAGGCCCGCCGCGTAGAGCGCGCCAATAATGGCGCCGAAACTCGTGCCGACGACGAGGTCGGGGACGAGGCCGTGGCGCTCGAGCGCGGCGAGCGCGCCGATGTGGGCGTAGCCCCTAGCGCTCCCACCCCCCAACGCGACCCCGATCCGCGTAGCGGGGGCCGAGCGCTCAGCAGTCGGCGCGGAGAGCGGCGCAACGGATAAGGGCGCAGCGGTCGGGTCGCTGGTTGGGTCGCTCACCCTTTCAGTATACGAAAGGGCTTCATTAGGCGCCTGTGTACCCGCCGGCATGTGTAGGGGAGCACGTCGCCCCCTCGCGCGGCGCGTCACCAAAGCGCCGTGCTATGCTCAGCCCCGCGTCACCATGGGCTTCGCCGCGGGCCCCATGACCCACCCGGAGCTAGAGGTAGACCGACGAGGAGCCAAACTGACCGCCCCGACATTCGAAGCGCTCACCATCCTGGTCATCCACCACCGCACGCCGCAGCTGCTCGGCGAATGCCTGACGCGCCTGGCGCGCTACGCGGTGGGGGCGCGCGTCATCGTGGTCGACAGCGGCCCCCCGAGCGAGCGGCCGGCGCTCCGCGAACGGCTTTTGGGGGCGGAACTTTTGGGCGTCCCCAACCACAGCCTCGCCCACGCGGTCAACTGCGGGTTGCGCCTCGTCCGCACCCCCTTCGTCGCGCACATGAACGCCGACGTGTGGGTCACGCCGGAGACCTTTCCGGCCCTGCTCGCGGCGCTCGAGCCCACCGAGGTCGCCATGACCGGCCCCGTCGCGCGCACCGCCGACGGCCGGCGCCAGCACCAAGGGCCGACGTACACCCTTCTCTACCGGCGGCTCGCCGCGCAGCGCGGCGAGCCCGCGAGCCTCCCCGTACCCTGGCTCTCGGGGTGTCTGCAAGTCCTGAAGTGGCGGGCGGTTGCGCACGTCGGCGGGATGGACGCCTCCTTGCGCTTTTACAACGAGGACATGGAGTGGTGCTTTCGGCTGTGGCGCGCGGGGTGGACGTGCCGCCTCGTCGCCACCGAGGTCGTCCACCTCGGCGGAGCCTCGACGCCGCGCGACCCGCGCTTTCTCATCGAAGGGTACCGGGGCGGCTACCGGCTCTCGCAGCGCTTTCGGGGTCCCCTCTACCGCGCCCTTCACCGCTCCGCCGTGCTCGCCCAGAGCGCGCTGCTGCGCCGCTGGGGGCGCGAGGCGCACACCAGGGCCGCCTTTGACGCCATCTTCGAGATGTTTCGTCACCAGCAGTTCGACCGCTCGCCGTTCGGCGCGACGCTCGGTTCCGACACCGACGCGTAGCGGCCGCCAACACGCCCTTGGCGGGTTGCGGTATACTTGGCGCTAGTTGGGCCCCGGTAGGCTGCCGCGGCGGCCCGCACGACATTCAGGAATGGTGTAACGGTAGCACGACGCACTCTGGATGCGTTAGTCCTGGTTCGAATCCAGGTTCCTGAGCCATGCTTAAGCGCTACCTCGTCGGCACCTCGAGCCACAAAGCGCCGCGCGCCCTGTGCGCTGCCACATCGCTGCTGAGCGCTAGCCTCCACCCGCTGCGCGAAGACACCCTTGTGCGCTCGCGAGACGCCCCAAGCCTCCATGCAAGCGTACCGTTTGCAAACGCACCGCCGTGTCCACCGCGGGCGGCTGCGTACGCGCGCTCCTCTCGGTAAAGCCGGAGCCGAACGTTCACCCGCGCTGGGTAGAAGCTGCGCCGTGGTTGCTGTGTACGGGGTTTGACCGGAACCCGTGAGGGGGCGTGCTAGCCTGAACGTAGGAGGAGACCGTGACGGACGGACAACGAGACGCGCAACCGACCCAGATCACGCGAGCGGACGTCATCATCGTCGGGGGTGGCCCCGCCGGGCTTACGGCGGGCATCTACGCGGGGCGCGCCCAGCTCAGCACCTTGATCCTCGAAAAGGGGTTGCCGGGGGGGCAGATCGCGCAGACCCAAGAGGTCGAGAACTACCCCGGCTTCGACGAGGTGATTAGCGGCGCGGAGCTGTCGCAGCGGATGGTACGCCAAGCCGAGAAGTTCGGCGCGAAGATCCTCATGGAGGAGGTGCAGCGGGTCGAACCGCAAGACGGCGGGTTTTTGGTGACCGGTTACGACGCGCAGTACCACGCCCGAGCGGTCATCATCGCCACCGGCGCCAACCCGCGCCGTCTGGGCGTCCCCGGCGAGGACACCTTTTACGGGCGCGGCGTCTCGACCTGCGCGACCTGCGACGGCTTTTTCTACCGCGGCAAACACGTCGTCGTCGTCGGTGGGGGCGACGCGGCGGTCGAAGAGGGGATGTTTCTCACCAAGTTCGCCGAGCGCGTGAGCGTCGTTCACCGCCGCGACGAACTGCGCGCCAACAAAGAGGCGCAGCGGCGCGCTTTTGCCAACCCCAAGATGCACTGGGTGTGGAATAGCGTCGTCGAGGAGATCCTGGGCGGCGAACAGGTCGAGGGGGTGCGGCTGCACAACCTCAAAACGGGTGAGCGCAGCGTGCTCGCCGCCGACGGGGTGTTCGTCTACATCGGTCACGTCCCCAACACCGCCTACCTCGAGGGCCTCGTCAAGCTTCGCGAAAGCGGCTACATCGACGTCCGCGACGAGATCTACACCAACGTCGAGGGGCTGTTTGCCGCCGGCGACGTCGCCGATGAGATCTACCGTCAGCTCGGTACGAGCGTCGGGGCGGGGACGCGCGCGGCGATGGCGGCTGAGCGCTACCTCGCGGAGCGCGAAGCGCACGCGCACGTCTCGCGCTCCGAAGCCGACATCTTGCACCCCGAGGCGGTCTCCTAGGTCCTGTGACGTTCATGCCCCGTCTCATCGATGGGGTCACGTCCAACAGGCGCTCCAGACGGTAACGCTCGGGGCAGCGCTCGCGTGGTGGACCGGCACCCGCTACGGGGCGCGCGAAGGGCGTGAAGCGAGAGGGCCCCGCTTCTTGGTGCTACGTCCCCGACGCGCCTTCCGGCTCGTGCTCGAGGTCGTAGATCACGACGTCCTCACCCTCGAGCACAAGCAGAGCGTCGCCGCTCGCCCACAAGGGCACCCCGACGAGCGCGCGCCACGAGCGCCCCCCGACCTCGAGGCGGGTGTAGGCACCGTCGCGGCGTGCGCGCCACGACGCCCCCGAGACGGCCTCCGTGGCGGCGTCGTCGCGGGACGGCCCCATCTCGGTGACGACCGAGGAGAGCTCGAAGAGCGCTTCGGGGACGCTCGCTGGAAACCCCTCGGGCGCGGCGCGACCGAACCAGGTAAGCTCGGGGCCGGACGCGGGCATGGCTGCGTCGCGCGGGTTGCCGAGGGCAGGGTAGCGCCCACCGGCGCCCTCGGCTGGCCGGTAGCGCTCGGCGACTACCAGAAAGGGCGCGCCACGCCCCGGTTCATAAAAGAGGTACGAGCGCACCTGGTCCGGGGTCAGACCGAGCGCTTCGGCGGCCTCGCGCAGCTGCGCCTCGCCGTAGGCGTCTAAAGCGCCGTCTCCCGCATAGGGCGCGTCGGGGTCGAAAAGCCACAGGTTGGTCACCCGTTCGACGACCCCGGGCCGCCCGCCGCCCGCTCGCGAGGGGGCCGCGCGCCACGCGCGAAAGGGCGCGCCGATGAGCTCGGGGGTCAGCACGTGGTAGGTCGGCTCGAGGGGTTCGTCCTCGAAACGCCCCTGCATGCGCAGCGCCGCCCCCCCCTCGCCCCAGGGCACCACCGCGAAGCGGTCGAACGCGGGGTCAAAGGGGTAGCGCGCGACGAGGCGCGGCTCGAGCGGGATGAGGTCCCGTGGGATGCCCTCGGCGAGCGCCGGCACCGGCACCGTCCCGCCGACGCCGCGCATCGCGGTCGCAAAGGCTTGCGCGGCGTCGCGGTCGGTAAAGGCCCCCACCCGCAGGCGGAACACGGTCTGCGCCTCCCCGGGAACGCTGACCAAGTAGGCGGGGTAACCCGCCTCGGTCAGGGTCTGCAACAGGCCGCGCGCCGCCGCCTCGTCGGAGAGCGCTGCGACCTGGACCGTGTAGGAGATCGCCGCAGCGTTTCCAGAGCCGAACAGCGCCAGGGCGAGGAGCGTCAGGACAGCTAGGCGCGCCGCCGCTCGAGCAGCAGAGCGCATACGAAAGGCTACAGCTAGGGCCAAGCGCACGCCCGTAGCCTAGCATCTTCGCGTCGCGCCCTCCAAGCGCCCCCCCTCACCGCACCCCGCGCGCTTTACAAAAGCACGGGGCATTCTCATCTTCCCTTCAGCATCGCGCAAGGGCGAGGTTCTATTGTGTGGGTACCTTGATACCCATACGCCCGTTTCGTCCACCCGCGCCCCGTCGTGGCGACGCACAGACGCCCGTGTGGCCGTTGCGTTCGCGGAGTGACCGGTGACATCGGCGTTCATCGGCCTCGTGCTGCACCTCGCGATGTGCCACGCGCTCGGCGACCTGAGCCTTTTGGGTGAGGGGACCCAGGTCCAGCTCGCCCTACCCAACCTGACCAAGGTCCTCGACACGGCCGTGATCGAAGACTACCGGTTGCAGCTCGAGGCGGAGCTCGAGCCGCTCGCGAGCGTCGTGCTGCTCATCAGCACGGGTGGCGCCGCGGACATCTCGGGTGGTGAAGCGCAGGTCGTCACCTTGAGCGGCTTCGTGAGCGCCGCCGGCGACGACATCATGGTGCGCAACAACGGCGACTTGGTGTCGCTACGCAGCTGGCTCCGCACGATGCAAGACGTCACCTTCACCCTGCGGCGCTAGGCCCAGGGCGGGAGCAGGTGCCGCCGAGCTGGCAGCGCGCTCGGCTCGCACTACCGACTCGGGCGCGCCACTAGCGACGCGCTCCGGTACGCAAGAGAGTGCGCGCGTGACCCGTCAGACCTCCCACGCCGCTACCGACCCCGCCGGCGTCTTGCGCACGATGAGCCGCGCGGGGAGACGTTCGGTGAGCTCCTGGACGTGCGTGATCACGCCGACCATGCGGCCGGTGACGGTCAGCGACTCGAGCACCCCCGCGACCGCGTCCAGGGTCTCGGCGTCTAAGGTGCCGAAGCCCTCGTCGAGAAACAGAGCGCCCAGCGCGGTGCTGCCCGCCAGGGTGTCGGAGAGCGCCAAGGCCAGCGCCAGCGAGGTGATAAACGATTCGCCCCCAGAGAGGGTTTTGGCGCTTCGCAGCTCACCGCTCCAGGCGTCTAGCACGCTATACTCACCCCCTTCGAAGCGCAGATCGAAGCGCCCGTCGGTCACGCGCCGCAAGATGTCCGAGGCGCGCAGCGCCAACTCGCGCTGCACCCGGTCGAGCAGGTACGAGGGGAAGCGCTGGGTGTGCAGGTCGCGGTCGAGCTCGGTGTAGAGGCTCGCCTCGTCGCGCGCCTGCGCGAGCTCCTGGCGCAGCGCCTTTGCCCGCTCCAGCTGCCTTTCGAGGCGCCCGAGCTCGCCCGAGAGCTCACCGACGCGCCGCTGCGCGGCCTCGAGGGCCGCTTCGGTCTCCGATAGCTCGCGCCGCACGGCGCTGAGCGCCTCAGCGTCGAAGGTGCGCCCCGCGAGCTCCGCGCTGAACTTAGCGCTCTCCCGCTCGGCCGCCTCGAGGTCGCGCGCGTAACGCTCCAGACGGGTGGCGAGCGCCGCTTGGCGATCTGCGGCTAGCGCCGCCTGCCGCACCGCCGCGGCGTCTTTAAAGGGGCTCTGCGCGAGCGCCTCCGAGAGGCGCTGCGCAGCCGCGAGGGCCTCGGCCTCCTGGTCGCGCAGCCGCGACGCCGCGGCGCTCGCTGCGGCGCGCTCGCGCTCGCGCGCCGCTCTCGCCTCCGCCAGAGCGCTCTGGGCCGTTCGCAGGGCCGCCTCGAGCGCCCCCCGTTCGCGGCTCAGGGCGCGGTAAGCGACCTCCGGGTCGCGGCCACCGGTCCGCTCGCAGATCCGCTGCGCGAGGCGCACCAACAGCTCGCGTCGGCGAGCCCGTAAAAGGCGCGCCAACGCCTCGGGGTCGGTCGTACCGAGCTCGCGAAAGACGGCTTCAGCTTCGGCCAAGCGCGCCGTCTGGCGCGTTCGGAGCGCCTGAGCGCGCTCGAGGGCCTCGCGGCGGTCGTCGAGGGTTTGGCGAAGCATCCCCAAGCGCCCTTTCTCCGCCTGGTAGCGTTCGCGCAGCGCTTGGAGGCGCGCTTCGGCGTCGTCAAAGGCGCGCTGCAGCGCCGCGACCTGGCTCGGACGGGGCGGCGGGAGGTCACGCACGACCTGGTCGCAGACCGGACACGGCTCCCCGACGTGCAGGTGCGGGCGCAGCGCCGCCGCCTGGTCCTGCGCCCGCGCCGCCTCGAGCGCCTCTTTGCACCGCTCCTTGTGCGCCCCCGCCGCCTTGCCCTCCTCGCAGGTAACGCGCAGCTGCTCTTTGGTGCGCGCGATGGTCGCCTCGGTCTCGGTCACGGCGCGCTCGGCGCGCTCGGCGGCGGCCGCCGCCTCCTGGGCGTCCTCTTGGGCGCGCTTCAGCCCCGGCAGGGCCGCTTCGAGGCGCCCTAGGGCGTCCCAGGCGGTGTCCCAGTCGGCCGCTTGGCTCGCTGGCAGCGTCTCTTGAGCGAGCGCCAAGTCGCCGCCGCGCGCCCTAAGCTGCGCCATCAGGGGGCGCACCTCGGCGAGCCCCTCGAGCTGCGCGCTGAGTTCGGGTACGCGCGCGTGGGCGGCGGCCGCCTCCTGCAGCGCCGCCTGCGCGCGCTCGAGCTCGGCTTCGGCGCGCTCGGCGCGAGCGGCGCACGCCGCCGCCTCGCGCCGCACCCCTTCGAGCCGCGCCCGCAGCGCCGCCTCGGCCTCCAGCGGCGGCTCGAGCGCCTGAGCGGCGCGGGCGTGCTCGAGCGCCTGGCGCGCCGCCGCGATCTCCGCCGCCTGCGCCCGCAGCGCCTCGAGGCGCGCCCGGGCGCACTGAGCCCTTTCGGCCAGCACCGCTAGCGCCTCGAGGTCGCGCAAGCGCTCGCCGAGCGCGGCGCGCTGCGCCGTGAGCTCGCGCTGCGACCCCTCAGCCGCCTCCAACTCGCGCCGGAGCGCCCCGCGGCGCTCCGGCGTCACCCCCGCGTAGTCCCCCTCGAGCCGCTCCGTCAGGCCCTGCATCCGCGCTTTGGCGAGCCGCGCCCGTTCACCGGCGAGGCGCTGCATCCGCTCGACCCGCTCCAACCCCAAAAGGCTCGTGAGCAGCTTTATGCGCTCCTTGGCGCTGCCGCGCAGAAACTGATCGAAAGCGCCCTGCGGCAGCAGCACGGCGCGGGTAAACGAGTCGTAGTCGAGACCGACGAGCGCCTCGACCTTGCGGTTGGCCTCGGCGATCTTTTCGCTCTCGGGGAGCTGCCGCCACACCCCGCCCTGGAACGCTTCGAGGCGCACCTCGCTCTTGGGGCTGCGCCCCCCCTTGCGCTCGGCGACGCGCGTCACGCGGTAGAGCTCCGCGCCGAGCGCAAACTCAAAAGCCACCGCGAGCTGCTCTTTGCCGGCGCTAAAGAGGGTCGTACCGGGTTGTCTGCCGAGGCGCGCCGTCGACCCGTAAAGGGCGTAGGTCATCGCGTCGAGCAGCGTCGACTTCCCCGCCCCCGTCGGCCCCGAGATGGCGAAGAGCTCGAGGTCGTCGAAGCTGACCGCTGTCACCTCGCGGAAGCACCCGAAGCCCTGCAGCTCGAGCCGGAGCGGCCTCACGCCGCCCCCTCAGCGGGCGACGGCTCGTCGGCGAGCGGGTCAGTTGCGCGGTAGAGCTCCCCGAAAGCCTCCGCTAGCGGCGCCGGCAGCGCCTCCCCACGCGTGTCTCGGTAGAACTGCCCAAAGGCTTCGACGAGCTCCACGCGGGTGTGGTCAATCCCGTTACCCCCCTCGAGCCCCCGTTCGGGGAGGCGCTGCTCGACCACCAAGAGGTTCGGGTAGTCGCGCTTTAAACGGTCTTTAAGGCCCGGTTCGGGGCGCTCCAGGGCGACCGAGAGCTTGAGCCAGCCGTCGAACTCGAGCTCACCGAGGCGCCGGTCGAGCTCGTCGCGCTTGCAGTGCACCGCCTTGAGGCGCCGCCCCGCAGCGAGCGGGTGCGCTTTGAGGATCCGCGTGGGCGCGCCCGCCCTGGCCTCCACGAGGTAGACGTACTTCGTGTCCCCTACCTCGCCGAAGTCGAGCTGCAAGGGGCTGCCGGCGTAGCGCGCGGCCTCCTCCGGCATCCCCTCAACCCCTTGGGGTTTATGGATATGCCCCAGCGCGACGTAGTTGCACGCCTCGGGGAAGACGTCGGCGTCTAAGGTGTAGTCGTCGGTGCAGTGAAACTGGTATTCGGAGTTGGCGAGGGTCGCCCCGCGCATGGTGCCGTGCAGCAGCAGCAGGTTGACCGCGTCCGTGCGGAACTCGGCCGTGAGGTTTTGAATCAGTTTGCGCATCCCCTGCCGGTAGCGCTCGCGCCACCTGCCGGGGTCCTCCTCCAAAAGCTCGGTGACCTTGACGATACGCCGCTCCGACACGAAGGGCAGCGCGGCGATGCGGGCGCGCTCGCCACCCGCGTAGAGCTCGAACACCCCGCCCTGCTGGGCGACGCGCGCGTTGCCCAAGACCCGCACCCCAGCGAGCCCCAAGAGCCCACCCGCCGCGTCGAGGCGCACCGGCGAATCGTGGTTGCCTGCGATCACCACGCTGGGGATCCCCGCTTGCGCCAGGGTCCCGAAAAACTCGTAGACGGCCGCCTCGGCGTCGGGGGTGGGGTGTTTGGTGTCGTAGAGGTCGCCCGCGACGAGCACCAGGTCGACCGCTTCAGAGCGGGCGAGCTCGGCGATCTCGCGCAGCACCTCCCGCACCTCCGGCGTGCGGCTCTGACCGTGCAGCACCCGTCCGGCGTGCCAATCGGCGGTGTGAAGCAGCTTCATAAACCCACTCTACCGTGCACTAGGGCGCTCAAGGCGTTAGAACCTTGCGCGTCTTCGGACGCGGTAGAACTCACGGCGGGATGGTGTTTACGCAACGGGCGTTGAGTGCGCTGCTACCACAACGCCGCTAGCCTCAACAGAGGCAAACCGCTCTGGGTCCTGTTGACGTCCCCGTTTCAACCTGTGTCAACGCGTCAAGACCGTTTCGGCGGGGGTTTGCAGCCTGCGGACTACCCAGCCGTATGCACTCGCTGGACACCGGACCATCGGTCGTCTTCGGCCCCAAAAGAACGCACACGGGTGACCCGAAGCCCCGAGCGAACTACGCAGCGTACGTGGCGCTACGCTGTTTGCCCCGACACCGCCACCCTGTTACCATCAGACGTGAGCCTCCCCCTCGAGTTCCGAACCCGCATGCAGGCGCTTTTGGGGGGCGAAGCCGAGGCGCTCTTTGGGGCGCTGCAGGGGCCGCCGCACGTCGGTCTGCGGGTCAACACCTTAAAGAGCGCGCCGGAGCGTTTCGAGGCGCTCTCGCCCTGGCCGCTCGAGCGTCTCCCCTGGTGCCGCAGCGGCTACCGGCTGCGCGTCCCAGAGGGCGCCCCCCGCCCCGGCCTGCACCCGCTGCACGCCGCGGGCGTCTACTACCTGCAAGAACCCTCGGCGATGGCGGTCGCCGAGGCCGTCGCCCCCGAGCCGGGGGCGTGGGTGCTCGACCTCGCGGCGGCCCCCGGCGGCAAGGCGACGCACCTCGGGGCGCTCCTTCGGGGTTCGGGACTTTTGGTCGCCAACGAGGTCGTTCCCGGGCGCGTGCGCGCGCTCGGCGAAAACCTCGAGCGCTGCGGCGTTCCGAACGCGCTCCTCGTCAGCGAACCGGTCGAGCGCTTAGCGGCGCGTTGGGGCGGGCTGTTCGACTACGTCCTCCTCGACGCCCCCTGTTCAGGTGAGGGGATGTTCCGCAAATCCGACGACGCGCTCGCCATGTGGAGCACAGCGACCGTCGCGCGCTGCGCGCTCAGGCAGCGCGCGCTCCTCGGCGAGGCGGCGGCGCTCGTCAAACCGGGGGGGGTGCTCGTCTACAGCACCTGCACCTTCGCCCCCGAAGAGAACGAGGGGGCCGTGGCGGCGTTTTTGCGCGCGCACCCCGAGTTTACGCTCGCACCGCTGACGTTGCCGGGCGCCGCGCCGGGCCGCCCCGACTGGGCCGCCGATGAAGCGGACGCGAGTTTGGCGCATGCCGCGCGCTTCTGGCCGCACCGCGCGCCCGGCGAGGGACACTTCGTCGCGCGGCTCCACCGCGCGCCGGAGGGCACGCCCCCCTCGGGCGCGCGCGCCCCCCGCCGCCCCCCTGCCCTCCCGCGCCCCGTCCGCGACGCATGGGAGGCGTTCTGCCGCGACACGTTCCGCGCCGCGCCCCCCTTCGCCGACCGCGCGCTCGAGCTCCAGGGCGAGCGCCTCGTCGCCCTGCCGGAGGCGGCCCCCGAGGGGCGCGGGTTGCGCGTCCTGCGCAGCGGCCTCTGGCTCGGCACCCCTAAAAAGGGGCGCTTCGAACCCTCGCACAGCCTCGCCCTCGCGCTCCCCCCGGAGGCGGTCGCGGCGGCGCGTCAGCTCGAGCTCGCCCCCGAAGACCCCCGACTTGGGAGCTACCGGCGCGGCGAGGTCGTCGAGAGCTCCGGCGAGGACGGCTGGCTGCTCGTGACCACCCTGGGTTTCGCGCTCGGCTGGGGGCGACGGGTCAAGGGGACGGTGAAGAACTTTTACCCGCGGGGCTTACGGCTCACCGGCTGAAGCCCCTACGCCCCACACCTCGGCGAGCGCCCGCCGCGCGGCGTTAAACCCCGCCATCCCGTGCACCCCACCCCCCGGCGGCGTCGACGCCGAGCAGAGGTAGACCCCCGTGGCGGGCGTCCGGTAGGGGTTGGGGTGCAGCACGGGGCGCGCGAGGAGCTGCAGAAGGTCGTTGACCCCGCCGCTGATGTCGCCCCCTAGGTAGTTGGGGTTGTAACGCTCGAGCTCAGCCGGGGTGCGGACGCTTTTCGCAATGACGCGCGCCCCGAAGCCCGGGGCGAAACGCTCGAGCTGCGCCTCGATGGCGCGCGTCATGTCCTGCGCCGAGCCGTGCGGCACGTGGCAGTAGGCCCAGAGGGTGTGCTGCCCCGCGGGCGCGCGCGTGGGGTCGAAGAGGCTCTGCTGCGCGACCAACACGTAGGGGCGCGCCGGGTGCCGCGCGCGCGCCACCTCGCGCTCGGCGTGCGCGATCTCCGCCAGGGTGCCGCCCAAGTGCACCGTACCGGCGCGCGAACACGCCTCGGCAAGCCACGGTACGGGGCCACTCAGCGCGTAGTCCACCTTGAACGCCCCCGCCCCGTAGCGGTAGCGCAGCAGACGGCGGCGGTAGCGCGCGGGGAGGCGCTCGCCCAGGATGGCGACGAGCTGACGCGGCGTGAGGTCGAAAAAGACCGCCTTCGCTCTCGGCAGGGCGTCAACGCGGTGCACGGGGGCGTTGACGACCACCTCACCCCCGAGCGCGGTGAAAAAGCGGACGAGCGCGTCGGCGAGGCTCTGCGCGCCCCCCCGCGGAAAGGGCCAGCCCACCGCGTGCCCGAGGGCGCCCAGAACCACCGCGATCGCCGAGGTGGTGAGCCGCTCCAGCGGCAAGATGGTGTGGGCAGCGAGGCCGGCGAAAAGGGCGCGCGCGCGCTCCTCCCGAAAGAGCGCCCGCGCCGTCCAGGAGGCGCTCGGGCCCGCGCGCACGCCGAAGCGCGCCAGCGCTACGGGGTGGCGCGGCACGCGCAATAGCGGGCCGAGGATGTCGTCCGCTAAAGCCTCCCAGTGGCGCGCGGGGGGCGCCATCAGCCAACGGTAGGCGGCCCCGTCGCGGCCGAGCGCGTCGCTCGTCGCCTCTAGCGAGCGCTCGAGCACCACCGCGTCCCCGCCGCCCAAGGGGTGCGCGAGCGGCAGCGGCGGCTCCACCCAGCTAAGGCCGTAGGCTTCGAGGGGGAGCGAGCGAAAAAAGGGGGAGGCGCGCCCGAAGGGGTGGATCGCCGAGCAGAGGTCGTGGGTAAAACCCGGCAGGGTCAGCTCGGCCGAGCGCAGACCGCCGCCAGGGGCGTCTTTGGCCTCGAGGAGCACTACCGAGAGCCCCGCGCGCGCGAGCGTGATCGCGGCGGCGAGGCCGTTGGGTCCCGAGCCGACCACCACGGCGTCGTAGGCGTCGCGGGAGGGTTCTGTCTGCGCGTAGGGCGCTTCCATGAGCGCTACGCTACCACAGGCGCAGCCAGCGTTGCGGCGCCCTAAAACCTCGACCTCACCCGCAGCCGGGGTCACGAAAGAGCGCGACAGCGGCTGGCGCCGACCCCGCTCGAGCGCTTTGCCGAGGGTTAGCGACGACTGCGCCTCGTCGCGCGCACCTCACACCTACGGGACACCTACGGGTCATGGACACGCGTCACGGCGACACCCGCCGAGCCGCAAGCAAAAAGCACCCCCACGAGGAGGTGCTTTCGGCGAGGCGCTCCGGAGTCGCTGGGCAGCATAAATCGTGGAGCGCCCGCTACGGAAGAGCTTACCTGGGCAAGCTGACAGAAATCTTACAGCAGCGGCGCCCGCTCTCATGTTAAGCGGCTGCAGAACACGCTGCTAGACGCCCTGCGCCGCTCGGCCAAGCTCACACGTCGCTCGGGGCGCCAGGTAGGACGTAGAGGTCGAAGCGGGTGTTTTTGCTCTCTAGGTGTCCGCTCGGCCGTGCGCCGAGCGCGGGCGCCCCCCGCGGACGCTTGACGACGACGCGGGAGCGGGCGCACCCTAGCGCGGCCTGGAGCAGCGCCTCCGCGTCCGCGTCATCGCCAACCAGACGCCGAAAGACGCGCATCTCCTTTTTCGGCAGCGCGCGCATGCGGCGGTGTGGGTACATGGGGTCGAGATAGACGACGTCGGGGCGCGCTTCCGTGCCCTTAAGCCCCTCCAAGACCTCCCTCGCGTCCCCGAGAACCAGGTGCATCCGCGCGGCGATCTCCCCGACGACGGGGTGCGCGCGCGCGCGGGTCAAGGCGTCGTCCAACAGCGCCCCGACGACCCCCGAGCGCTCGATGAGCGTCACCGTGGCGCCCAGCGAGGCGAGCACGAAGGCGTCCTGGCCGAGCCCCGCCGTGGCGTCCACGACGTGCGGTTTAACCGCGCCCCGAAGCCCCACCGCGCGGGCGATGAGCTGCGAGCTGCCCCCGCCGAAACGCCGGCGGTAATCGGCGCGGCCCGCAGTGAAGTCCGCGTAGACCGGCCCGGCGGCCTCTAAGCCGGTTTCGCGCAGCTCGAGCCGCGCCGCACCGAGGTGCAGGTGCAAGGGGGCGACCTCATGGCCCGGGAGTGCCAGCGGTAGACCGAGCCGCGCCGCCAGCCCTCGCGCGGCCTCTTCGAGGCCGGCCTCCCAGGAGACCGCGACAGGGGGTGCACCGTTTGCAGAACCCGTCATGAGGCTAGCATAGTGCCCGAAAGCCCAGCAAAAAAGGCGCCACGCGGGCGCCCAAGGGGGTTTAGCGGGCTGCGCTAGTCGTCGTCATGATCGTCGTCGTGATCATCGCGGGCGCTGCCGCTGCCAGCGTCCTCGCGGCCGACCGCGGGGTTGTCGCGGTCGACGTCGAGCTCGAGCACGTAGCGGCCGTTGTCCCGCTCGAGCTCGAACTCCAGCTCGCGCCCCTCGCGCCGATAGGTCGCCTCAATTTCGTCGTCGCTGGTCTCCAGATCGGTGCGCTCCCACCCCAGCGCGGTGAGCTCGTCGTGAAAAAAGGCGTACACCTCCTCGAGCGAAGCCTCAGCGCTAAAGCGGACCGTGGTGTCAAGCCCGTCCTCGGCGATCTCGACCTCGCTGGCGCCTGGGAACATCGTCAACCCGACGGTCTCGTTGATCACCTGACCGCCCGCACCCGCCCCGAACGCGTACAGCCCTACGAAAAAGAGGCTCAAACCCACAGACAAGAGTCGCCTAAGCATCGCAAACACCTCCTTGGAGTTCAGCATGAGCACACCTACCGTAGAGGTCGGAGGCGCTAGCGCACTTGGGCGCACCCTACAGTTTTAGCGGTTCCGCCCTGCGGCTTGTAGCCGCTAAGCGGCGCACCCTCCTAGCCCCTCTAACCCCGCCCGCTCCGAAGTTTCTGTGCGGTGCAGGGCAGTGTTTTCACATCAAAGGGCGGTAGGCTCTAGGGGGATGCTATCTCACCGAAAGCGAGCCTCACTATGTTGCCAACCCTTCCGCTGCGAACCCTTCGACCCCTCTGCCTAAGTGCCACGCTCGCCGCGAGCGCCCTTGGCTGGGCACAGACCGGCAACCTCGTCTCCGCCGAGCTGATCAGCACCTTCGCCGCCTCGGACATCGCCACGTCGGCGCAGGCGGCCGCCAACGGTACGGCCCTCCCAGAGGCGCAGGTCGACGTCGAGGCCTTTTTGGTCGAGTACACGAGCGTCGACCGCAACGGCGACGACGTCATCATCACCGCACAGCTCTTTTTACCCGCCGAGGTGCTCGAGCCGATGCGCTACATTTTCGGCCCCGGCACGACGGGTCTGGTCGACCGCTGCGCCCCCTCGCGCGAGCTGACCGATGGGGTCGTTATCTCCAACTACCTGACCTACGGCTCGGCGATGGCCGCGCTCGGCGTCCCGACGCTGCTACCCGACTACCTGGGGCTCGGCGACCCCGAGCGCATTCAACCCTACATGAGTTCGCGCGACGAGGCGCACGTGATGTTAGACGGCGCCCGCGCGCTCGAGCAGTTTCTCGCCGAAAGGCGCCCCGAGGCGCCGGAGGGCCCCGTCTTCTTCGGTGGGTACTCGAGGGGGGGGCACGCTTCGCTGGCGGGCGCAGACCTGTGGGCCGAGTACGCGCCCGACGTTGAACTCGCCGGCGTTATCGGCTACGGCTCCTCGGCCGACCTAGAGGCGCTGCTGCGCGACTGGCAGGTCGCCGCGCCCTACATCGTCTTTGTCATGAGTCGCCTCTACCCCGAGATCGACCCCGCCGAGATCCTGGTCCCTTACTACGCTGAGAACCTCTTCGCCGAAGTGACCGAAAACTGCGTCGACGGCATTCAGCGCAACTTCCCCCGCGAACCCGAAGCCCTCTTTCAACCCGACTTTATCGCGGCGCTCTACGGCGAGGGGCTCGCGGAGGCGTTTCCCGCCTTTCACGCGGCCCTAGAGGAGAACAAGCCGGGTCTTGCCGGGCACGGGGTACCGGTCAAGCTCACCCAGGGCGAAAACGACACCGTGGTGCGCCTCAGCAGCCAAAACCGCTACGTCGACGAGCTCTGCGCAACCGGCGCCACCGTCCACTACCCCATCTACGAGGGTGTGCTGCACGACACCCGTTGGGTCGCGATGGAGGCCACGTTGGCGTGGATGCGCGCGCTCACGGTAGGTCAGACCCCCCCCAACGACTGCGCGGCGCAGTAGCCCGCGCGTCCCGCTAGACGCGCTCACGCCGACTACCGTTAAGACACCCCTTGGCTAGACGCTGCCCCGACGGTTGGGGCAGCGTCCTTGGGTAGCTGGCTCGACCCGCAAATCGCAAAACGGGTTTGACACGCACAGTCCAAAGGCGCCGATACAGCTTTGCCTTCATCCCTGAAGCGAGACGAAACGTCTGCTTGGCCATAGCTACCAAATCGTTTTCACGCGCTCTTCGCTCAGTCGTCGAAGCAAAAGCGTATAAGCGTATGCGGTGCGCACTCACGCTCGGTTTTAAAGCAAGCCGCTACTTCGAGCAGGTTAGCTGGTCGACGACCCCGGCGTCATACAGTGTCGGCCGCCTTTTGTGGCGCAACTTCCCGAGCTTTAGCCGCGCTCGGCGGCCCGCAGCACCTCCCAGAGCGCCGCTTCGCTAAAGTCGCGGATGACCAAGGTCGCCCCGGCGGCCGCGAGCGCCCCCTCGTCTTGCGTCGTGGCGACCCCCACCGTCGAGATCCCCGCCCCGACCGCCGACGCGACCCCGGCGAGCGAGTCCTCGAAGACGAGCGCCTGTTCCGGGTAGAGGCCCAGTTCGTCCAGCACCGTGAGGTAGGGTAGGGGGTCGGGTTTGCCACGCGGCAACTCGTCGGCGTAGACGAGCGGTCTAAACGCCCCCTCGAGCCCCACCGCTTGGAGCAAAAACGCCACGTTTTCGCGCGGCGCGCTGGTCACAAGGCCACGGGCGAGCCCCTGCCGCTCCGCCCACGCCAACACATCGGAAAGCCCAGGGAGCGTCTCCCACACCCCCGACGAGGCCCGGAAGGCCGCCTCCTTGCGGTGCATCAGCTCGCGGCGCCGCTCGTCGGTGTGCTCGGGAAAGAGGTCGCGGAGGATGTCGAGGTTGGGGCGACCGCTCATCTGCGTGTTGTAGAACTCGCGTTCTAAAACGACCCCCTCGTCGGCCAAGACGCGCGCGTAGGCGTCGAAGTGGAGGTCGTCGGTGTGGATAAGGGTCCCGTCCATGTCGAAGATGAGGGCGCGCAGGTCCATGCGTTAGTCTATACCCCGCGCGCGCCTTGAGGACGTCTCGCCTGCGGGGTTCACAGCGGCAGGTGAACGTGCTATGATGAGTAAGCAAAGTTAAGCCTAAAGGCTGCATCACCTAAAAATACGAACAAAAAAGCCACCGGTTTTTACATATCAAAAGCATCTCAGCCTTGGAGGTTTCGATGAGCAACCAAAGCCTAGCCGAGCGCCGCCGGCACGCCGTACCGCGCGCGGCGTACTCCACCCACCCTATCTACCCCGCCCGCGCCGAGGGCGCTTACGTGTGGGACGAAGACGGCCACAAGTACCTCGACTGGACGGTCGGCATCGCCGTGATGAACGTCGGCCACTCCCACCCCAAGGTCATCGAGGCCGTCAAGAAACAAGCCGAGACCTTTCAACACCTCTGCTTCGCCGTCGGCATGAACGAGACCTACGTCCGTCTCGCCGAAAAGCTCAACGCGCTCGCTCCGGGAAGCGCGCCGAAGCGGACCTTTCTGGTCAACTCGGGCGCCGAAGCGGTCGAGAACGCGATCAAGATCGCGCGCGCCGCGACCAAGCGCCCCGCCATCGTCGCCTTTACCCACGCCTTTCACGGCCGCACCCACATGGCGCTCTCGCTGACCGCCAAATGGAACCCCTACAAGATGGGGTTCGCCCCCCGCGCCGCCGAGATCTACCGCGCCCAGTACCCCTACCTCTACCGCAACCCCTGGGGCGCTCGAAACGAGGAGGAGCTCGCCGAGCGGGCTCTAGCCGCGCTCAAAGATCAGGTCAAAACCACTGTCGGCGAGAGCGAAGTCGCCGCCTTTATCCTCGAGCCCGTCGCCGGTGAGGGGGGCTTTATCCCCGCCCCTGGCGCGTTCTTAAAAGGTGTTGCCGCGTACGCCCGCGAGATCGGCGCGCTCTGGATCGACGACGAGGTGCAAGCGGGTATCGGCCGCACGGGCGCCTGGTGGGCGGTCGACCACTACGGGCTCGAGCCCGACCTCATCACCTCGGCCAAGGCGCTCTCGTCGGGCTTTCCGCTCTCGGCTGTGATCGGCAAAGCCGAGGTGATGGACCAGCTCTCGCCAGGGCAGATTGGCAGCACCTTCGGCGGCAACCCGGTGAGCTGCGCGGCGGCCTTGGCGACCTTGGAGGTCATCGAGGAAGAGGGGCTCTTGGAGCGCGCCCGGGAGATCGGCGAGAGGGCGATGGCGCGGCTTCGCACCCTGCAGGCTGAACTCAGCGCCATCGGCGACGTGCGCGGCCTTGGCGCAATGGTCGGCATCGAGTTCGTCAAAGACGACCAGAAGACCCCCTTCCCCGAGGCAGCTCAAGCGGTTTTGGAGCACGCTCGCAACGACGGCCTGCTGCTCCTGACGACCGGCACCTACGGCAACGTCATCCGGCTTCTGCCGCCCATTCGCATGACGGACGCGGAGCTTTCGGAGGGTCTCGACAAGCTCGAGGCGGCCCTGCGGACGGTGCTCGAGCCGGTAGTGGTGGGGGCGTAAATTCTGTCATATTGTTACTACCTACTCAGGGTGAAAGAGACACAAAGCGTCTTCTCTGTGAGCAGCCGCGGTCGATCACACCGCGTGAGAGTTGAGGTAAAGACAACCGCACAATATTTCAGCAGTCCGGTACGCTCGAAGCAGATTGTTGCGCATGTAGGAATGTACTCTTTAAGCAAAAGCACTTGCGCTATCTGCTAAACTCAAAGACCCCTGGCAGCATAAACCTGCCAGGGGGGTCTTCTTGTGTGGTCACTAATAGAGCTTTTGAAACGTTCTGTAATTCTGGAAGAGGCCGAACTGCTTGTAGTAATCAAACCACTGGTTACGACGCGTGTTCCAAATGCTTGCGCCTTCAGATCCCATTTTGAGCGTAAAACCCGACGGTAGATTGGCTTGTTTATAACTATTCGGCAAAGCGCTTTCTGGTCCACTCCAAATCAGGATGTTGTTGCTACTTTCGACGAGCACCTGCCCATAGTTGACTTTGGGATTTTGAGCTGGATCCAAATAACCCGCATTCTGGTCGACCATAAACACGTTGTTTATGAGCCTTAACTTACACCCCTTCTTGGCGACGTAGCCTTTATCCGGTTGATCCTGTTCCCACTTGAACAAATGATTGTGCAAATTAGTTGCGTTATTGTAACCCCACTTCTGTTTCCTAAGGCGGATGAGGCTATTTTTGATCGTTATCGTACCGGGGGTGATACTGGACAAGTCGTTCCTTTGGCTCTCACCAGCTCTACAGGAAATGCCTGTATAGGCCCAATCAATAAGTACGCCGTCGATGGTTCCGGACGTCATCCAATCGTTCTCAACACCATCATCGCCCGCGTGTCTAATGTAAGAGTCTCGAATCAACCAGTTATGGTTTTTGTAACCTCGTGGCGAGATGCCATCACCAGACAGTTCTATTGCGACCTGCTCGATCACGGTGCTCGGTGAATCCCAGAACTCCACGCCCACAGTGCCTCGGTGAAAGACTTTTTCCCAGCTTGAGTCATCTCCTTTGACTTCAGGATCCGCCGCCTCATTAAGCGTATAGACCCCGCCGCTCAAGCAAAGCGATTTGTAGTACCGCAACCTTGCTAAAGGGCCAAGCTCTGTAAATACAGGAGCAATTTTAGCACTGACCGCATTGATGCTTAAGGCAGTCTCGCCATTACCCGTACGTTTGAGGCTAGAATTGTACACTCCGCTCAGCACTTCAGTTGGTTTACTTGGCAAACAGGTGCGCAATGAGGTTTGGTAAGTCACTCTTAACACAGGCTGCAAGTTGTTGCCAGCATCAAACGCGTGAGCTTTGCGCTGCCCCGTACCTTTAATGATGAAGACCATCGCTGCCCCTTGAACCCAGTCTGACCGGCTAGTGATTTCTCTGACTATGGGGGCAAGGTTTGGGGTAGAGTACTTGAAACCACCAGTCCAGGGCTCCGGTGACCAGGTGACACTGTTGGAGGTCTTCACGCGTCCCGTGACGCCGTTACTCGCACCCTCCACAAACGGTCCGCCGCTACCGACATTTTGGCCATGGATCCGCAGCGAGGTCGCATCTGACTGGCTAGTTACGGCTGTGAAGTCGATGTAAGCAGAGGTTATCGTGGCCCCTCGCGGTATGCTGACTCCACTAAAACGCACCCCCGTCGTCTGTGCAAGCCCAGTTGACTGGTCCTTGTAACCAAGTTCCAAAACAGGGCTCATAGTGTAGGTCACGCCGTTCCATTCTTCTGCGTCGCTTGCCGAGTTGGGGACGTTATGAGAAGTAGCTGCCTGAGTTGAGAGTTCAAGGCCCGGTTCGCCGGCAGGTGGATCTTGTTGAATTCCGCTACTACACGCATTCAGAACCAGCACTCCAATAGTCCAAAAAACCGCTCTCGCAAGTGACTCCCACTTCAACCGCATTTCTTCGCCTCTCTTTCCAGCTTATTTCACAAGCGCCTATGGTTAGGAGAGCTGCACGAAAAAACTACTTAATTTAAATAATCCAAAATAGCCTCCTCTGAGAGAGTATGATCTGTGCGGTGAGGTCGAATCAGAGCAGCCGAACCGAGAAGTCTACTCTTTACCCCCACTAGGCTTGTCAAGCCACCGCCACCTTAGCGCCCCCCGATTACCTCCCCCTTACCCGAGGGGCAGGATCAGACCAGTAACGCGCAGGTAACGCCGAGGTAACGCGCGGGTAACGTGGTCCTCATACGCTGCAAAGCAGGGAGGATGTGGGGATGCGGAATGTGCGACGGTGGGCCGTGGTGCTCTTTCTCGTCGTCAGCAGTGCTGGCGCCTTGGCCAACGGGACGGTCAAAGGTTCGGGAAGAGTCGCGTGCCCAAACCCTATTCAAGACGCCCTGCTGAGGTGAGTCAAAGCTCGAGCTCGTGCCGAACGCGCGTGCTTCTACCCGCCGCCACCTTGCGGCGAGGGTCGTTTTTGGGGAGCCTCTCCCTGAGCGCCTCCCACAGCTCGAGGTCGTAGGGCATGATCTGCGCGAGCGACCACAACAGCTCTACGTCCTCCGCGGCGAGCACCGCCCCCTGGAGTTCGGCCTCGAGCCCGCGGCGCAGCTCGGTAATCCCCGGAGAGGTCGAAGTGGGCAACAGCGGACCGCGGTAGAGGGCGACGGCGTCTTTGACGCGCCCCTCATTAAGGGCTTGGCCGACCTCGAGTACGTCCGCCCACAACGGCGTCCCCAAGCGGTAGGGTTGGGTGTGAACCGTCAGCCCGAGGTCTTTGCGGAGGCGGTGCAGCTCGACTCTCAGCGCCGAGAGCTGCAGGGTGCCGTAGAGCGCTTCGCTGAGCGCCTCGGCGGTGTAGCCCCGCGGTTCTTGCAGGAGGAGTGCGAGCAGCTCTGCGGTGCGCTGCCGCACCCGCACGAAGTTGCCCCGCTGGTAGACCTCCAAGGTACCTAAAACGTGCACGCGCAGCGCATGCTCCTCCACAAATAGCGGCTCGAGGTAAGGCAGGGCCTCTCCCGCGAGGAGCCGCAACCCCGTCGTGGTGAGGGGCCGCCGCAGCTCTCGCGCCAGCGCGACATAGCTTCTTTGCAGCTTCATGCCCAGCTGTTCCGCTGCCGCGAGATAGAACGTCGCCTCGGACGTGAGCACGATGTCACTCAACCTCGGATACACCTCATCCAACAAGCGAACGCCCGCCTCAGAGGGCCAGCGCGACACGCCCAACACCAACATAGCGTAGTCTTGGTAGTACAAAGCTAAGTTTCGGGTCACCGAGACGGCTGTCTCAGCAAGCTCCTCGGCCTCTCTTTGGCGGCCGAGCGCACGGAGCGCTTTGACGCATCCGTAAGTGAGCATCGCCCAGAGGTGGCGCGGCGCCTGCTCTAGCGCGGTTTCGTAGAGCGCAAGTGCCTCTTTGTAACGCCCTTGTGCTTGGTAGAGGTCGGCGAGCGTCGTCAGGGTCTGCCTTCGCTGAAAGGCGTAGGCGGTCTTTTCCGTCGCGTCGAGCGTCCCCTTGAGGAGCGCCTCGAGCCCCTCTGTAGACTCGACGAGAATTTTTGTGTAAGCGCGCAGGTTGAGGACCACGAGCCTCAAAACGGGGTGCGCGGTGCGCGTGTAGGCGAAGTGCGACCAGCCGAGCGATTCTCGAAAGCTGCCGATGCGCAGGTACGAGAGGGCGAGGGCGTAGGCGCTACGCGCCTCTGCATAGGCGTCAGCCGCCTCTTCGGCCGCGCGCAGAGCCCCTTGAAGGATGCGGATGCCTTCGCGCACATCGGGGAGCGCCAGACCGAGGTGATGCAGCGCGAGCGGCGTGGCATGAACCGCCACCGCCTCCCTGGAGAGCCGCAAATAACCGTCTTCGTCACCCCTGACGGAGGCGATAAGAGCGCTTAAGGCGATCAGGTCGGCCTTGTCCGCCCCCTCGGCTCGAGGCAGCGCCTCGTTGATATAGCGAATGGCAGCGGCGTCGTTATCGATATTGATAAACGCCGACACGAGGTAGACGCTCTCCCGTGGGGTCAGGGTTCGCTTGGCCGTCAGGAGCTTCACAATAACGTCGTTTTCACCCTCCACGTACAGCTCGCGTAGCCGCTGAAGGGTAACGTTACTGCGGTTCATAACTCGATTGTAAGCGATCTTAAAGGGTGCTTCGTGGTGCAGCGGGGTTTTCTACAACGCAACGTCCGCGGGGATACCCCCGCGGATGCTGCGTTGCCCGGTCGCGCACCCTATTGACGTCATCGACGTAGGCCTTACGCCGCCGGCGCCACCTTGTCCGTGTGGATGACCCGCTCTTTTTCGCGGGGCTGAGCGCGAAAGAGCGGCATGACGAGTTCGCCGAAACGCCGCGCCTCCTCGAGGTGGGGGTAGTTGGAGAGGATAAACGTATCAATCCCCAGACGCTGATAGCTGCGCAGCTTCGCCGCGACCTGCTCGGGGTCGCCGACGATCGCGACGCCGACGCCGCTACGCGCGAGCCCGATGCCGGCCCACAGGTTCGGCTCGACGAGCAGGTCTTGCGCGAGCCCCATCTCGATCTGCCGGCGCTGCCCGACCGAATCGACGTGCTTGTAGGACTCGAGAAAGGCGCGGCGCACCTCGGGGTCGATGCGCGAGATCATGCGCTCGGCCGCCGCCCACGCTTCGGCCTCCGTTTCACGGACGATCACGTGGGTGCGCAGGCCGTAGCGGAGCGTGCGGCCGTACTCGGCCTCGAGCGCCTTCATCCGCTGAAGGCGCTCCTCGATGGCCTCGTAGCGGTCGCCCCACATGAGGTAGACGTCGGCGAGTTCGGCGGCGATGCGCTGCGCGGCGTCGCTCGCGCCGCCGAAGTAGAGCGGGATCGGCTGCACGGGTTTGGGCTCTAAAACGGTGTTCTCCATCTGGTAGAGGTCGGTCTTGTGCGTGACCGGCGTCTCCGTCCAGAGCCGGCGCAAGAGCAGCATAAACTCGCGGGTACGCTCGTAGCGCCGCGCGTGCGAGGCGAAGTCGCCGTACATCACGTTTTCAGCCGGCGACGAACCGGTGACGATGTTGATGCGCACCCGCCCCGGGAAGAGGTTCTGCGCCGTCGCCGCCATTTTGGCGAACTTGGCGGGGTGGAACATGCCGGGGCGCGCGGCGATGAGGAGGCCCGCGCCGCGGGTGCGGGCGAGGGTGGCGATCGAGGCCGTCCAGGTCTCTAACTCGTGGTGGTAGTTGGTCGCCGTCAGGAGGCTTGAGAAACCCGCCTCCGCCGCCGTCTCGACAATGCTCGAGAGGTACTCGAGCGTCGGCTTTCGCGGCGGGAGCGTTTTGGTGCCGACGAACTCGCCGTCACGGGAGAGTTGACAGAACCACAAAAAGTCGAGGTCTTCGGGCATCTGTATAGCAGCCTCCTCTGCCGCACCCGTCGCGCGGGCGCACGTTGCCACCTACACGTGGTTTGCCCTAGCCTACACCTTGACAGTTGAGTACACAAGTACACAGCTCCGACCGTCACCCCTCGGGTAGGGCGGCGCGCCCGCGATGCAGGGCGACAAACGGCGCGGGTAAGGCGGAGGTGCAATGACGGTGAGAAGGCACACCCGTAGCAGCGCGGGAGCTACCGCGCGCTCGGTGACCAGGGGCATGCCCGCAGCAGCTCAACGGAGCGGAACCGGTTGACCGTAAGCGAGGGTGTCTTTGAGCGAGGTGGTGTCGAGCACACCGAGCGTCGCCTTTTTCACCTCGAGCATCACCGCCCTCACCTCACAGGTCGCCTCGTCGGCGCACTCCTCGCAGCGGCTGTAGTAGCGCTTGCTGGCGCAGGGCAAGGGCGCCAAGGCCCCCTCGAAGATGCGGATGACGTGGCCTAGATAGATCTCCTCCGGCGGACGGTTGAGCCAGTAGCCGCCACCCCGCCCCTTTTTGGACTGTAAGATGCCGTGGTTTTTCAGCTCTAGCAAGATGAGCTCCAAAAACTTCTGGGAGATCCCCTCCGACTCGGCGATGTTAGCGATCAGCACGGGCCCTTTACCGTACGCTTTGGCGAGGAACACGAGCGCTTTAAGGGCGTACTTCGCCTTTTGCGTGAGCGAGATCATCGCGTTTAGTCTAGCAGGTCAGTAGCCTAAAATGTGCCCTGGACCCTCGACATGTGCGCCAACGCCTGTAGGCTGAGCGGCAGCGCCGCCACGCTCACCACACCGGTGGCCCCCTTGGGAGACGCCATGCCAACCCCACAAGAGACGCTCGAGGCACCCGCACCCGAAGCCACGGCTGCGCCTACTACAGGCATCGCCGGCAAAACCCCCTGGCTCACCCTGCACGTTCGCGCCCCGCTGCAGTGCGAAACCCCCCTTTCGCTGCTGCGCCAACACCGCGTCACGCCCACGGCGCTGCTCTACGTCCGCAACAACCAAGACCTCGCGGGCAGCTTCTCGGCGGCAGCGGCGGCGGGGCCGTGGCGGCTCGAGCTCCGCGGGACGCGTTCGGTAACGCTCGAGGTCACCGAGCTAAAGCGCTACCCCCTGGTTGAAACCGAGATGGTGCTTCAGTGCGCGGGCAACTCGCGCGCGCAGTACGGCCGCGCGAGCCCCGTCAGCGGCGCGCAGTGGCAAGACGGCGCGGTGGCCAACGTGGTCTTCGGCGGGGTGCGGCTGGCAGACGTGCTTAGCCCGCTGGGTATCCCGAAGGGGGCGCGCTACCTCACGGCGCGCGGCGCCGGGGAGGCGCACGAACCGGACCTGCCGCCTTTTGAACGCAGCGTGCCTTTAGCGGACGTTTTGGACACGGCGCTCCTCGCCACGACGCTAAACGGCGAACCGCTCAGTGCGCTCCACGGCGGGCCGGTGCGCCTCGTGGTCCCCGGCTACTTCGGCGTCAACAACGTCAAGTGGCTGACCCACATCAGCCTGGACGCCGAAACGACGGACGGTTTTTACCAGACGGCGCGCTACCGGCTGCCCCTCACCCCGCTCGCCCCCGGTGAGGCGTTCGAGCCCACCTCGGAGAACAGCCGCCCGAGCTGGCGCATGGGCGTCAAAAGCCTCCTCTGGGAGCCGCTGGTCGGTGAAACGTTGCGCGCGGGGCCGGTGACCCTGCGGGGTGTCGCGTGGACGGACGGGCGCAGCGCGCTCGAGTTCGTCGAGGTCTCCCACGACGGCGGCTCGAGCTGGCAGCGCGCCGAACTGGAGGGTGCCGCCAGCCCCTACGCGTGGCGGCCCTGGTCGCTGACCCTGACCCTGGAAGCGGGCGAGCGCGAGCTGTGGGTGCGCGCGGGCGACAGCGCGGGCAACGTGCAGCCGCTAGAGGGCGCGGGCTGGAACCCGGCGGGGTACGAGTTTAATGGGGTGCAGCGGGTGCGGTTGTCGGTCCGGTAGGGAGCAACTAACCAGACGAGCAAAAAGGCTGAGATTGCTCCCAGCCCTCTCGGTACAACCTTTTAGCTACCGTTTGGCACCGCTCACAGCCGCGCCACCAAAAGCTGTCGCACGTATCACCGCGGCATGGGCTCGCCTTAACGACGCGTTTTGATGCAAGAGCGTAGCCAACCGGACGACACCTGCTACCAGCCCTACTGCGCCGGCTGCGCGTCACCCTTTTCGATCGGTACCCCTACGCTGTTGCCCCACTCCGTCCAAGAGCCGTCGTAGTTTTTGACGTTGGGGTAGCCGAGCAGGTACTTGAGGACGAACCAGCTGTGCGAGCTGCGCTCGGCGATGCGGCAGTAGGCGATGATCTCCTTGTCCTTGGTGACGCCTTTGGGTTCGTAGAGCGCGCGCAGCTCCTCGACGCTCTTAAAGGTGCCGTCGGCGTTCGCCGCCTGCGCCCAGGGGATGCTCTGCGCCCCGGGGATGTGGCCGCCGCGCAAAACACCCTCTTGCGGGTAGTCGGGCATGTGCGTCACCTCGCCGCGAAACTCCGCGGGGCTGCGCACGTCGACCAGCGCGCCCTGGCCCGCTCTGACCTTTTCAAGGTGCTTGAGCACGTCCTCTTTAAAGGCGCGCAGCTCGGGGTTGCGCTTACCCGGGGTGTACGAGGCGCGCGCGACCTGCGGCACCTCGGTCGTCATGGGTTTGCCTTCGGCGACCCACTTCGCGCGCCCACCGTTCATCAGCTTGAGGTGCTCGTGGCCGCTATAGGTAAAGAACCAGAAGGCGTAGGCGGCCCACCAGTTGTTCTTGTCGCCGTAAAGGACGATCGTCGTGTCGTTGGAGATGCCCAGGCGCTCGAAGAGCTGCGCGAGCTCTTCGGGTTGGATAAACTCGCGAATGGTGTCGTCCCAGAGGTCGAGGAGCCAGTCGATCTTGAGCGCTCCCGGGATGTGGCCGGTATCATAAAGCAAGACGTCCTCGTTGACCTCCAAAAGCCGCACCTTGGGGTCGTCCTTGTGCTCCATAACCCAGTCGGTCGAAACCAAAACCTCGGGGTGTGCGTACGCCATCTCTCCTCCTAGCACTTAGACGCGGGGTGTCAAACCTCGCTAGCTTAACGCGGCGCGCCCTCAAGGCGCCGCAGCCGCGACAGCACCAAACGCTCTAATACTTACATGTCTGGTCAACTATTCGCAAGCTTCTACCTTACGGTGCCCTACAGCCTACGAGCCGTGAGGCGCTGGCCAGTCGGCTTAAGGCGCAGTGCGTCTTGGCCGCTACTATCGGCGCAATCAAAGGGCTATAGTGCTAGCGCGACGCGCGAGAGGCGCGGGCGCCTTTGGGGGAGCCATGCAACCGAAATCGCAAAACGACCACGAACGCTTGCTCCGCACCTTTAACAAGGACCAAGAGCAGCGACAACGCCGACAGGAGCGTCACCGGAGCGACGCCGAGCCGACCCGCCGAGAGGGGGGTGAGCAGAGCCGCCTGACCTGGCTGGTCCCCGTGGGCGTCATCGCGGTGCTCGTGCTCCTCTACTTCATCTGGCCCGGCTACCGCAACCTCATCGATCAAGCCTACCAGATGGTCGCGAGCGGCGACCGCGAGGCGCTGCAAAACTGGGTTAGCGGCTTCGGCGTCTGGGGAGCGCTGCTCATCTACGGCCTCATGGTCGCGCAGACGCTGCTGGCTTTTATCCCGTCGCTTTTGGTGACGCTCGTCCCCGTCCTCGCCTACGGCTCGTTTTGGGGCGGCCTCGTCGCCTGGAGCGGGCTTATCCTCGCGGCCTGGGTGGCCTACGGCATCGGGCGTTCGCTCGGACCGGTGACGGTCGAACGCTTTATCGGCCACGACACGGAGAAGAAAGTTGCCGGCTTCGTCTCCCGCTACGGCGTCTGGGGGGTGGTCGCCGCTCGAGTCTCCCCTGCCCTCTCGACGGACGCCGTCAGCTTCGTCGCTGGGCTTGTCAAGATGGGTTTTTGGCGCTTTTCGTTTGCGACTGCCCTCGGGACGCTGCCGCTGGTCGCGCTGATCGCCTTTTTGGGGCGCGACTTCGAGCAGCTTAGAGGCGGGCTTATCTGGGTGTCGGTGATCAGCTTAGGGCTCTTTGTCGCCTACGTCCTCTGGGACAGGCGCCGCGGGGGCGGTGCGGAGGACGCGTAAAGCGGGCGGATATACTGGCACCGTGAACGACACCCAAGCGCCCCCCCCTGTAGCGCGCGCCCTCAAGCTCGCCCCCTCCCTGCTCGCCGCCGACTTCGCCCGCTTGGGCGACGAACTGCGCGCCGCCGAAGCGGGGGGCGCCGACCTCATCCACGTCGACGTCATGGACGGCCACTTCGTCCCCAACCTCTCGCTCGGGCCGCTCATCGTTGAGGCGTGCCGGCGCGTCACCTCGCTGCCCCTCGACGTGCACCTGATGATCAGCTCCCCCGAACGCTACATCGGCGCTTTCGCCGAGGCGGGCGCTGACATCATCACCGTCCACGCCGAAGCGACCCCGCACCTGCACCGGGCGTTGGGGCTCATTCGCGAGTGCGGCGTCCAAGCCGGGGTCGCCCTCAACCCGGCGACCCCGCTAACCGTGCTTAACGAGGTGCTCGCGCTCGTCGACCTCGTCCTCGTCATGAGCGTCAACCCCGGGTTTGGGGGGCAGACCTTTATCGAGGGGAGTTTGCGTCGCCTCAGGGCGGCCCGCGCGATAATCGACGCGCAGCGTCCGGGATGTCTTTTAGAGGTCGACGGCGGGATCAACCACGAAACGGCGCCGCGCGCCTACCACGCCGGTGCCGACGTGTTGGTCGCCGGTAGCGCTGTCTTCGGCGGCGAAGGGGGCGTCGCGCACAACCTCACCGCGCTCCGCGAGGCGGTGCAGCGCGCGGACGGCTAGCGCGGGGTGCGAGGGATGCCAACGCGCAGGCGGACACCGCGTGCGCCCCTTAGGGCTGCTAGCGAAGGGGGCGTGCACCGGGGTCGACGGTGCTCGGGCGCCTAGACCGGCTCGACGTACCCCAAGTTCCGAAAGCGCTGGTGGCGACCCCGTACGAGCTCCTCCTCGGACAACCCGACGAGCCCCTCGAGCTCCGCTTTAAGCCTCTCGGCAACGCACTTCATCGTCGTCTTGGGGTCGCGGTGAGCGCCACCGATGGGCTCTTTGATCACCCCGTCGACGATGCCGAGCTCGAGCAGGTCGTAGGCGGTGAGCTTAAGCGCTTCGGCGGCTTTAGGCGCCTGCGCGGCGTCGCGCCACAAGATGGCGGCGCACGACTCGGGGCTGATAACCGAGTAGATGGCGTTTTCAAGGATGAGCACGCGGTTGGCGACGCCAATAGCGAGCGCGCCACCTGAGCCCCCCTCGCCGATCACCACCGCCACAGCCGGCACCTTGAGGCGGCACATCCGCTGGATGCTCTCGGCGATCACCCACGCTTGGCCCTGTTCCTCGGCGGCCACCCCCGGGTAAGCCCCCGGGGTGTCGATAAGCGTCACCACGGGGAGCCGGAACTTGTCGGCGAGGTTAAACATGCGGATCGCTTTGCGATAACCCGCGGGGTGCGCCATACCAAAGTTGCGCCCGATGTTCTCCTTTGTGTCGCGACCCTTTTGCTGCGCGACGACCACCACGCTCCGCCCCCCGAGGACGCCCAGGCCCGCGACCACCGCGCTGTCGTCGCCGAGCGCGCGGTCGCCGTGCAGCTCGCTAAAGTCGTCGAAGACGTGCTCGATGTAGTCGAGCCCGGTCGGCCGGCCGGGGGCGCGGGCGACCTGGACCCGCTGCCAGCGCGTCAGGTTTTCGAAGATCTCGGCCTGCAGGCGCTCGAGGCGCGCCTCTAAAAGGCCGATCTCCTCGCTTAAGTCGATCTCCTGTTCCCGCGCGTAGGCGCGCATGTCCTGAATACGCGCCGCAAGTTCGTCGATGGGCTTTTCAAACGGTAAGGGCACGCGCCTCCTCGGAGCGGGGCTGCGCCCCACTTAACAGGATGTTGAGATAAAAGGCGAGCTTCGCTTTAAGCGCCGTGCGGCTTACGACGTCGTCGAGCATCCCCTTTTGCAGCAAAAACTCCGCGCGCTGAAAACCTGGCGGCAGGTCCTGCTTGATGGTCTGCTGGATCACACGCGGCCCCGCGAAGCAGATAAGGGCCTGCGGCTCGGCGATAATGAGGTCGCCCAGGGTCGCAAAGCTCGCGGTGACACCGCCCGTCGTAGGATCGGTGAGGACGCTGATAAAGGGGAGGCGCGCGTTGGAAAGCGCCTCTAGCGCCACCGTGGTCTTCGCCATCTGCATCAGAGAGAGGGCGCCCTCTTGCATCCGCGCCCCCCCCGAGGCGGCCACCGAGATGAGCGCGCGCCCCTCGGCGGCGGCCCGCTCGGCGGCGCGGGCGATCTCCTCGCCAACAACTGAGCCCATCGACCCCCCCGCGAAGAAAAAGTCCATCACCGCGAGCGCCACGGGCGTCCCCGCGAGGGTCGCGCCCCCCGTCAAGATCGCGTCGGGACGCTTTTGTTTGTCGATGCTGCGCGCGAGCCGCTCGGGGTAGGGCTCGGTGTCGACGAACCCCAGGGGGTCACCCGCGCGGATCTCCCCCGACCACCTCTCGAACGTCCCCTCGTCGGCGAGCATCGCGACGCGCGCCTCGACCGGCATCCGGTAGTGATACCCGCACTCGGTGCAGACGTAGAGGTTCTCCTCGAGGTCTTTGCGGTAGATCTGCGCGCTGCACCCCTCACACTTTAGCCACAGCCCTGCCGGGCTGTTGTCCTCGTCGCTGCGCGTCGGGCGCTTGCGGCGAAACCATCTCTCTAGCGCCATCGGGTCTCCCTAACGGTCGGGTTCATGAGCTTTTTGGCTATCAGCCCTATGATCATCAGGCTGCCAATCATCACGCTATTGTAATCGGTGCGTCACCCGGCGCACCCTGTAACGCCCTGCGCCCCCGCTCGGGTGGTCTCCCAAAGCCACAACCGCCGCTTGGGTGAAGATAACATACCGCTACCCGCAGCGCCCCCCGCCACCGCGGGTAAAACCGCCCCCTTGCCGCTAGGCGCCCCTGCCGGTATGCTGAAACGTCATGAGCGTCAGCGTCGTCCTCGTTACCAACGTCGGTCAGGGGTTTGGCCGAGCCATCGCGCTGGCCTACGGCCAAGCCGACTACGACGTCGTGTGCGCCGACAGGAACGTCACGCTGGCCTCGAAAACGGCCGCCGAGATCGAAGAGTTGGGCGGGCAAGCGATCCCCATCCAAGCCGACATGTCCGTACAGATGGACGTCAAAAACACCTTCGACAAGGTTTTCGAGATCTTCGGTGACCTCTCGGGGGTCGTACACGTCGCGTCGTTCGAGTCCAACACCCGCTTTAGCGAGCTCGGCGAAAACGAGTTCGCCGAGCTCATCGATGAAAACCTCAAAAGCACCTTTTTGGTCCTTAAAGCGGCCGCGCGGCTTTTGGACGACGCCTGGGTGGTCGTCGTCGCCCCCCCCAAAAACGCCACCGAGCCGCACATGGTCGCCGTGCGCGGGGCGATCACCCGCCTCGCCGCGGGCTTCGAAGCGCGTTACGACACCCTGAGCGTCAACGTCGCGGTCCCCTCGCGCGCGGCTTCGGACCCCAAGCACGACGCGCCCTTGGTCGAAAACGTGCTCTACTTGGGATCTAGGAGCATCGGGCTCTCCGGGCACCGGCTCTACGTCACGCTCCCCCCACCCCCCAACGACATCGAGGCGCTCTTGCCCGAGGTGCGCGCCGCGCTCGACGAGACGGTGCGCCAAGATGACCTCGAGGCGAGCGTCTACGCCGAGCTAGAGGCGGGCGAAGCGCACTTCGGTCTCCTCGACGACCTCGACGACGACCTCGAGCGCGACCTCCGCGACGATGAGTTCGATGACCTCGACGAGAGCGTCCCCAACGCCGACCGCCTTTAACGAGCGCTCCAGCAGGCGCGACCCGGGGTCCGTCGCTGGAGCGTCAACTGGAGCGTCACAACGCGCCCCCGCGCGGCGTAGAGCGTCCGCAGCAGCGCCGCGAACCGTCGCTGCGGGCGCCCAAGAGCGCGTGCTCGGCAGCCTCTTTCACGGTGGGCGTGACGTGTGGCGCGGGTATAGGGGTGAGCGCGCAGCCGGCCCGACAGCGCACACAGCGCGCGTTGTCCCCCCGCTGGCACCCCCCGCGAGATTCAGATGAACTGCCCCTACTGCTCTTCGGCGGACACGCGCGTGGTCAACTCGCGCCCTTCGGACGAGGGCGCGGCGATCCGGCGGCGGCGCGAGTGTACGGTGTGTGGGCGCCGCTTCACCACCTACGAGCGCGCGCAGTTCGAGGCGCTGATGGTGATCAAGCGCTCGGGGCGGCGCGAAGCGTTTAACCCCGACAAGCTCCTGCAAAAGCTCCGCATCGCCTGCAACAAACGCCCGATCACCGAAAAGCAGCTCCGCGAGTTTGCCTACACCTTGGAGGACACGCTGCAGGCGCCGGAGGTGGGCGCCGAGGAGATCGGCCTGCACGCGCTCCGCTTCCTCAAAAGCCTCGACGACGTCGCCTACATCCGCTTTTTGAGCGTCTACCGCGACTTCGATTCGGTAGAGCGTTTTATCGAGGAGATCAAACAGCTCGGCGCCCCCTCGTCGGAAGCGGAGCCCGAAAAGCGCTAGCGCGCGACCGCCTCGAGCTGTTTGCGGTGGTGCGCGAGGTGCAGCGCGGCGGCCTGCACCCACCCGAGCGCGCTTAGGTCGCCGAAGTACGGGTGAAACCAGCTCCGGCCGTGCCACTCGGTCGTCGCGTCGACCTCCTCTAGAAGCCGCGAGCGCATCGCCGCCCAGCGCGGGGCCAGCGCCGACCACGGCTGCGGCTCACCTGGAAGGCCGAACTCGGGCGACTGCGCGCGCCCCTCGACGAGCACCCCGGGCGTCCGCGGCGCTTCCGGCGGCGTGGCGCGCCCCTGCCGCAGGAGGTAGAGGGTTTTACTCATCGAGACGCTAATCTTAAGCACGTGCTCGGTGACTTCGGCGGGCGACCAGGCGCCCGCTCTAAGGGGCTCCGTCCAGCGCCCCTCGAGCTTTGGCAGCAGCGCCTCGAAGCGCGTCAGCTCACGCTCGAGCGCCGCTTTGGCCGCCTCCGGCGTCTCGCCGAAACGCGTCAGCAAGGTCTGGGAGAACATGCTTTAGCTTACACGGAGAGGACTGCCGGGTGGGTTCCGCCGACCCAATGCGCTGCCTAGCCGATGCTGGCCCCGGCTTGGGGCTCATAACTCGTGGCCCACGGGCCACGACAGGCCACGGGCGACAACCCCCGGCCAAACGGTCCACAGGCTAAAGGCCAAGCGTCTTGGCTACGCCGTATGGCTACCCCCCACAGACGGCCGGGGCTGGATCACCTAGAGGTACCAAGCATAGCAGCCCGCTAGGCCAAAATGGGGATTTGCACGCGGTGCTCGGCTCGCCGCCGATATAGTCAGGGGATGGCCTACCCCCTTCGAGGCCTCTTGGCAGCCGCGTCCGCCGCGGCTGGGGGGTGTTGCGCCGCAACGCCGCCTACAGCCACCTCCAGAGCACCCTACCGCACCGGTCGGCCGCACCGCAGACACCGGAGGCAGAGGCATGAGCACGGTTAACTTCGCGGCCCGCGAGATCAACTTCAAGATCGTCTACTACGGCCCGGGGATGTCGGGTAAGACGACGAACCTCAGGCGCCTTTTCGAGCACCTCCCGGCGGAGCGCAAGGGGGAGCTCGTCAGCTTGGCGACCGAGGAGGAGCGCACGCTGTTTTTCGACTTTATGCCGCTCGAGCTCGGCCACGTCGGCGGCTTTCAGGCGCGCTTTCACCTCTACACCGTCCCCGGCCAGGTGTTTTACAACGCCGCTCGCAAACTGATCCTGCGCGGCGTCGACGGCGTCGTCTTCGTCGCCGACTCGGCGCCCCATCGGCTCCGCGCCAACGCCGAGGCGCTCCGCAACCTGCGCGAAAACCTCGCCGAGTACCACGTGCAGCTCGCCGAGCTGCCCCTAGCCCTGCAGTTCAACAAGCGCGACCTACCCGACGCGCTACCCCTTGACATGCTCCGCGCGGTGCTCGACCCCGAGGGGCGGCTGCCCGTCTTCGAGGCTTCGGCGCTGCACTGTCAGGGGGTGCTCGAGCCCCTGCGCGCCGTTTCCCAGCGCGTGCTCGAAAAGCTCGCCCAAACCGCCTAGAGGCCATCCGGACGCTTCACGCGCCGTAACCAAGGCAAACCAGGTACGCCTCAGACATCAACACAGGGCGATGGGGCGCTAGGCCCGTGCTACGCTGAAACCCATGAAACGCACCCCTCTTTTCGACCTGCACCTCGAGCACGGCGCCCGCATGGTGGATTTTGCGGGGTGGGAGATGCCGTTGCAGTACCGCACCGGCATCCACACCGAGCACCTGGCGGTGCGCGAAGGGGTGGGGCTCTTCGACGTCTCCCACATGGGTGAGGTGCGCGTCACGGGGCCGGGCGCGGAGGCGTTTTTACGCTACGCGACCCTCAACGACCCGAGCCGGCTCAAACCGCAGCAGGGCCAGTACTCGATGCTGCCCAACGACCGCGGCGGGTTGATCGACGACCTCTACGTCTACCGGGACGCCCCGGAGGCCTTTCTGATCGTCTGCAACGCCGCCAACCGCGAGGCCGTGGTCGCCCACCTCACCCGCCTCAGCTACGACTACGACGCCACCGTGACCGACGAGTCGGACGCGTGGGCGCTCCTGGCCCTGCAGGGTCCCGGCGCCGCCCTCCTCGCGGGGCGCCACGCGGAGGCCGAACTCACCGCGCTCAAAAAAAACCGCACCCTGCAGACCACCCTCGCGGGGTGCGCCGTGACGCTCGCCCGCACGGGTTACACCGGCGAGGACGGTTTTGAGATCTTCTGCCGCCCCGAAGACGCCCCGACACTCTGGCGCGCGCTCGTCGGGGCGGGCGCGACCCCGTGCGGTCTGGGGGCGCGCGACACGTTGCGGCTCGAGGCGGGCTTTCCCCTCTTCGGCCACGAGCTCGGCCCCGAGACCAACCCCCGCTGCACCGACTTCGCTTGGGTGGTCAAGGACAAACCCTTTTTCGGCCGCGAGGCGATGTGGCACCGGACCTGCACGCGGCGGCTCGTGGGGCTTAGGCTCAAGCAGCGCGGCGTCGCTCGCCCCGGCTACCGCGTCTTGGCGGGCGCCGCCGACGTCCTGGAAGCGGAAAGCGACGAAGGCACCAAAGTCGGCGAGGTCACCTCGGGAACCATCTCGCCGCTGACCCGCGAGGGCATCGCCATGGCCTGGGTGCGGCGCGCCTACAGCGAGCCGGGGACCGAGCTCGCGGTCGAGATCCGGGGGCAGCCGGTGCCCGCGGTGGTGGTCAAACCGCCCTTTTACGGGTGAGCGCCCGCACGGGTCGCTACCGCCGTCGTCACGGCGCGCGTGTAAGGAGCGGTTTTCCTAATGGAGCCGACGGCGACCGCTGAGCGCCGCGCGAGACAGCAGACGCAAGTACAAATCAAGTACAAATATCGTAGCCAAACGTAGACCACGACAACGGAAGACCGTACACACCCCCGAAGCGGCGTTTCCGGTAGGCTAAGCCCTATAGCCCCGCTTAAGGAGCCCCTATGAACACCCCCAAAGATCTCCGCTACAGCCCCACCCACGAGTGGTCGAAGTTAGAGGGCGACACCCTCACCGTCGGCATCACCGACTTCGCGCAAGACCAGCTCGGCGACGTCGTGTTCGTCGAGCTCCCCGAGGTCGGCCGCGAGGTCGCCGCGGGCGAGGCGGTCGCCGTCGTCGAGTCGGTCAAGACCGCTTCGGACATCTACGCGCCCGTCGCCGGCACCGTCACCGAGGTCAACAGCGAGCTCGAGACCTCCCCCGAGACCATCAACAGCGAGCCCTACGGCGGGGGCTGGATGTTCCGGCTGCGCGTCGCCGGCGAGGACGCGCTCTCGGGGCTTCTCAGCGCCGAAGACTACGAAGCGCTTCAGGAGCAGGGGTGAACTACCTCCCGCACACCCCCGAGGACGTCGCGCGGGCGCTCGCCGCGATCGGCGTCGAGAGCGTCGACGCGCTCTTTGGCGACCTCCCCGAGGCGCTCCAGGTAGGCGAGCTGAGGCTCCCCGAAGGGCTCGACGAGGCCGCCCTGCTGCGGCACCTGCGCGCGCTCGCGGCAAAGAACAAACCGGTGCGGGCGAGCTTTTTGGGCGGCGGCTTAAAGGGGCACTTCATCCCCGCCGTGACACCGCACCTAGCGCTGCAGAGCGAGTTCGTCACCGCCTACACGCCGTACCAACCCGAGGTCTCGCAGGGCATCTTGCAGGCGACTTTCGAGTTTCAGACGATGATGAGCGAGCTCACCGGGCTGCCCATCTCCAACGCCTCGATGTACGACGGCGCTACCGCGGTCGCCGAGGCGGCGCTTTTGGCCGTGCGCCACAAGGGGCGCCACCGCGTCCTTGTGAGCCAAGGGGTGCACCCCGAGACGCGCGAGGTGCTCGCGACTTACCTGCGGCCGCTCGAGGTCGCCCTCGAAGAGGTCGCGCTGCGTGACCTCACCACCCCCGAACCGGCGGTCGGGGAGGACGTCGCCTGCGTCGTCGCGCAGAACCCCAACTTCTTGGGCTACCTAGAGCCCATGCCCGCGCTCGCCGAGGCGGCGCACGCCGCGGGGGCGCTTTTCGTCGCGGTGTGTGACCCCTTCTCTTTGGCGGTGCTTAAATCGCCCGGCGAGTACGGCGCGGACGTCGCCGTCGGCGACGGGCAGACGGTCGGCAACCCGGTCGCCTTCGGCGGCCCGCACTTCGGCTTCATGGTCGTCACCGAACCGCTCTTGCGGCAGCTGCCGGGGCGCTTGGTCGGCGAGACGACCGACCTAGAGGGGCGGCGCGCGTTCGTGCTGACCCTGCAGGCGCGTGAGCAGCACATCCGCCGCTCGAAGGCCAAATCGAACATCTGCTCGAACCACCAACTGAGCGCCCTCATGGCCGCCGTGAACCTGAGCGCGCTCGGCCCCCAAGGGCTCCGCGAGGCCGCCACCAAGAGCGTGCAGAACGCGCACCTGCTGGCGCGGCGGCTCGCCGAGGCGGGGTTGGCGCCGCTCACGCACAAACCTTTTTTCAACGAGTTCGCCGTGCGCCTCCCCGTGAGCGCCCGCGCCCTGCGCCGCGCGCTCGCCGAACACGGCGTCGCGGCCGCCGTCCCGGTGCCCGCGAGCTACGGCCTGGGCGACGCGGCGCTCTTCGCCGCCACCGAGCTCACCACCCCCGAAGACATCGACCTGCTCGTCGCGGCGCTCGGGCGCGTCTTGGCGCCCCCCCCGACCGAGCGCGCAAACCTTGTGGAGGCGTCCGTATGACCACCGCCCCAGGGCCCACGCCCGCGGCCCCGCGAGAGACCCCCGAAGCGCCCCGAGCGGGCGACTTCCCCCTCATCTTCGAGCGCTCCAAACCGGGGCGGCGCGCGGCGCACCCCCCCAAACCGGACGGGGAGAGCCTCCAGGCGCTCCTCGGCGCCGAACACCTGCGGGCGGCGCCGCCCAAGCTGCCGGAGGTCTCCGAGCTCGAGCTCGTGCGCCACTACACCGGCCTCGCGCACCGGCAGATGTCGATTGACGGCAACTTCTACCCGCTCGGGTCGTGCACCATGAAGTACAACCCGAAGGTCAACGAGGAGGCCGCCAAGCTCTTCGCCGAGCTGCACCCCTACGCCGACCCGGACGCGGTGCAGGGCGCTCTGGAGCTCCTTTACAACCTGCAGCGCGACCTCGCCGAGATCACCGGGATGGACGCCGTGACGCTCCAACCTGCGGCCGGGGCGCACGGCGAACTCACGGGCATCCTGATGATCCGCGCCTTTCACGAGCACCGCGGCGAGGGGGCGACGCGGCGCGTGGTGATCGTCCCCGACAGCGCGCACGGTACAAACCCGGCGACCGCCACGATGGTCGGCTACGAGGTCAAAGAGGTGCCGACCGCCGAGAGCGGCGAGGTCGACCTCGCGGCCTTTAGGGCGGCGCTCGGCCCCGAGGTCGCGGCGGTGATGCTCACCAACCCCAACACGCTGGGCATCTTCGAGACCAACATCTTGGAGATCGCCCGCGCCGCGCACGAGGTCGGCGCGCTCCTCTACTACGACGGCGCCAACGCCAACGCCATCGTCGGGCGCGCGCGCCCCGGCGACATGGGCTTTGACGTCGTGCACCTAAACCTCCACAAAACCTTTACCACCCCGCACGGCGGCGGCGGCCCCGGCACCGGCCCGGTCGGGGTCAAGGCGCACCTGCGCGACTTTTTACCCACGCCCATCATTAAAAAGGTGGCGACCCCCGAAGGCGAGCGCTTCGACGTCGACGTCGACCTCCCCCACTCGGTCGGGCGGATGCGGTCGTTTTACGGCAACTTCGGCAACCTCGTGCGCGCCTACACCTACATCCGCGCGCTCGGCCGCGAGGGTCTACGGGGGGTCTCGAGCGCGGCCGTTTTAAACGCCAACTACCTGCGCGTTAAGCTGCGCGAGGCGGGCTTTAAGATCGCCTTCGACCGCGTCAACATGCACGAGTTCGTCGCGCAACCCCCCGCGGGCGTCAAGACGCTCGACGTCGCCAAGGCGCTCCTCGACTACGGGATGCACCCGATGACGGTCTACTTCCCCTTGATCGTCCGCGAGGCGATGATGATTGAGCCGACCGAGACCGAGAGCTTAGAGACGCTCGACGCCTTTGCCGCGGCGCTCGCGGACATCTTGCGGCGCGCCCAGGAAGACCCCGACGCGCTGCCAAACGCCCCCTACACCACGCCGGTACGCCGCTTGGACGAGGTCAAGGCGGCGCGCAAACCGGTGCTGCGCTACACCCCGTAGCGCTCCTGCCACCCCAAGCGAAAGAGGCGGCTTTAGCCGCCTCTACTTGCGGTGTTCGCAGGTCTCGCAAGCCTAGTGGCAGCTCGCCCCTTGGCCGTCGGGGGCTGCTTTGCCGTCGGTGCGGAACGAGTGCCCGCAGCCGCAGGCGCTCGTGGCGTTGGGGTTATTCACGCTAAAGCCGCCACCCATCATGTTCTCGATGTAGTCGATCTCGGAGCCCGCGAGGAGCGGCAGGCTCATCTTGTCGACCACGATCTTGACGCCGCGGTCCTCGAACAGGCTGTCGCCCTCGAGCGTCCGGTCGTCGATCGCCATGCCGTACGAGTAACCGCTGCAACCCCCCGACTTGACGAAAACGCGGATCGCGGCGTTCTCCTTGTTGTTGGCCAGCAAAAGCTCGCTCGCTTTTTTAGCGGCGGCGGCGGTCATGGTCATCCCCCGCGCGGGGGTCGGTGTCAACGTCTCTTCTTGCATCGGCCCTCCAACCATCTACCTACGCTCCTCTACGTTATAGCACACCCCCGGGCCGCCCCGAGACGCGCCTCTAACGTGCGCCCCGCCCCGACGCCGCCTGTCGGCGCGCCCTAAAAAAGGCCGTGAGGAGCGCCCCCGCCTCGGCCGCGAGCACGCCGCCGCGCACCGCGACGGTGCGCTTCCAGGGGTGCTGCTGCAGGTCCGCCACCCCGCCCAGCGCCCCCTCGCGCGCGTTCGTGGCGCCGTAGACCACGCGCGGGAGGTGCGCGCTGAGCAGGGCGCCGAAGCACATCGGGCAGGGCTCGAGCGTTACAAAGAGCGTGCAGCCCGCTAGGCGCCAGTCGCCTAAGGCCGCAGCGGCTTGCCTGATCGCGTGCAGCTCGGCGTGGGCGCTCGGGTCGCCGCTCTCGCGGGTGGTGTTGTGCCCGCGCCCCAGCACCGCGCCGCCGCGCACCACGACGGCCCCCACTGGCAGCTCGCCCCGTTCGGCCGCGCGCCGCGCCTCGTTAAGCGCGAGCCGCATCCAGCGCGCGTCCTCGTCGGGGGCGGGTGGCGCGCGCGCCACGCGGGGGTCGACGAACACCCCTTCGACCCAGAGCACCTCGCCGTGCGCGGCGAGCACGCGCAGGCGGTCGCGCGCTTCGCGCGGCACCTTGCGGTCGATGAGCAGGTCCGCGAGCGTTTTTGAACCGCCGGGCAGCCGCACGCGGTCGCCCGGGCGGCGGGTGCGAAAGCGCGCCGCCGGAAACGCCGCGAGCTTCGCCGCGTCGAGCTCCGCGGGCAGCTCGAGCGGGGGGGCAGGGGACGGGGGGGCGGTGGGCGCCACGAGCTCGAGCCGCCCGTACGCGACGCGCGCCGCGTACCCCTTCGGGAGCGACAGACGCACCGGGTGCGGGGTGGGGAGCGCCGCGCGCACCGCCTCCACGTGGCCCGCGTCCACCGGCACCCCCGCGCACCGCAGCAGCTCAGCCACCGCGGCGCGCTGCACCGCCACGTCTTGGGCGAGTAGCGCGCGCACCTCCGCCCCCGCGTCCTTTATAAGCCCCTGCGCGAGCCGCCGAAAGTGCGCCGCCTGGTCGCGCTGCAGCGCGGCGTGGCGCGCGAGGGTCGCCTTGACGTGCGGCGCGCGCGCCGCTAGGGTGGGCAGCAGGACGTGCCGCACCCACGCCCGCGTGCGCGAGGTGTCGGCGTTGGTGGGGTCCTCCAAACAGTCCTGCCCCAACGCCCGGAGGTAGGCGCGCAAGGCCGAACGCGGCACCTCCAGAAGCGGCCGCAGCACCCGCCCCTGCCGCGCGGGCATCCCCTGGAGGTGAGCGGCGCCGCGCAGGAGCTGCATCAACACCGTCTCCGCTTGGTCGTCCTGGGTGTGGGCGGTGACCACCGCGTCCGCCCCCACGCGCTTGGCGGTGCGCGTCAGGAAGCCGTAGCGCAGCCGCCGCGCGGCGTCCTCGAGGTTCCACCCCCTATCTTTTGCAATGCGCGCCACGTCGACACGCGCCGTGTGACAAGCCACCCCGTGCTCCCAGCAGAGCGCCCGGACGAAAGCCGCCGCCTCGGCCGCGTCGGGGCGCAGGGCGTGGTCGAGGTGAGCGACCTCGAGCCCCCACCGCGGCTCGGGGAGCGCCAGCAGCAGCCGCAACAGCGCCACCGAGTCGCCACCGCCGGAGACCGCCACGAGCAGGCGCCGCGCCTCCGGGGCGAGGCGCAAAAGGGCGCGGCGCAGCGTCTCGGGGAGCGTCACCCCCCCATTATCCCCTGCGGCGGGTGTGTACGCCCCGCCCAAAAGTCCAGAAAGTTTAGAGAAGCACCTCGCTAAACTAGGAGGGTGCAGGAGGCCGTGCGCATCTACGCCGACACCAGCGCGACGCGGGCCCGGGTCGCGGCGCTGCTCGCCGCGCGCCCGCCCGCTCGGCCGCTGACCCTCATCGTCGACGACCGCCCCGGTTACGCCCTCGCGCAGCTCATCGCAGTGGCCCGCTCCAGCGCCCCGACCCTCGTCGTCACCGCCAACCGCTCGCCTTTCTACCTCCACGACCTGCTCGGCTTCGGCCCCCAGGGCCTCGCCGTCGTGGGGCGCGAACCCGTGGATTTTGCCGACCTCGCGCAGCGCGTCGCTCGCGGCGAGACCTTTTATGAAGGGCCGCCGCTCCCCCCCGACCCCCTCACCGAACGCGAACGCACCGTGCTCCGGCTTCTCGCCACGGGCCACACGAACGCGGCTATCGCCCGCCGCCTGGGGCTCTCCGGGGGGCGCGTTTCTAACCTCGTCATGAGCGTCCGCGAGAAGGTAGGCGTAGAGAACCGCGTGCAGCTCGCGCTCGCCTACTTCGACTTGCTCTCGCTCTGGCAGGAGATGTTGGCAGGGGCGTGAAGGGTTCACGCTTAAGGCGTGAACCGATAACTTGTACAGCGGGTTAAAAACTGCTAGCTTTTAGGCAAACGAAAGACAAGCTTTTATGGTTTTCAAGGTTGCAGAAGGAGGGGGTAGCGATGCGCTTAGCTCGGTTCAACGTCATTACGATGGGCTTCATGCTACTCCACATTGGTCTTGCGCAAATGGTGCCTTATGGTCTGGGGCTCGAGAGCGGCGTACATGTACTTGCTTTTGTTAGCGCCGACTGCAAGGCGTGCGAAGTCCTCAGACAAGAGCTTGAAGGGCTCCCCGTAACCTACATCGGCTCTGAACCCGAACTCGACTATGAACCTTATTTGCAGGACACGTCTCACAGGCTAGTTGCACGCACCTTGAGGGTTGAAACAACACCGACAGTTCTTGTCCTCAAAGATGGTCAGATTGCCGAGGGGTACACCGAACCCATCGCGACGTCTGAAGTGCGGATGATGGTTGAAGACGTCGCGAACGGAACGCGCCTATTAGACTACGCCTACAACATTGCGATAGGAGAGCGCGTTGAAGGGGTCTTTGCAAACTACACAGGCTTATTGGTGTTCTACCGAGAGAGCTGCGAAGCTTGCTTGAGAGGGCGTGACGTTCTAGCTGAAGTTTGCCGAGACACCGCTTTGAATATCACGGTGCTTGTCACAAGAGGTGAAGAGCCTCTTTTTGAAGGGTGTCCGAGCCAGCACGAGCATGCTAGAGATACAGCGATTGCGTGGCAACTGCCGGGGGTTCCCTCAATGGTGTATTTAAAAGAGGGTTTAGTTACCTGGGTCGACCTAGGTTACCGCGAGGACTTTCGAGAGGTTGCGGAAGCGCTCGTGGCAACAGAAGGGGAGGTTAAAAGGTGAGAAAAGTCTGCAAAAAGGTTCTTCTGGTTTTTGCTATCCTATCCGGGTTCATCGGACTCTCGCCCGCTTTCGCAAACACGAATTGCGGTCCAAGCAGAATCTTCTTCTGCCAGTTTTGCGGACAGGGGCGGTCGAGAAACTGCAGTGCCCCTGTCTTCTATGACTCGCAGTGTAACGCTCGGACGGGAACTCCAAGCTGCGGAACTTGTCAATCATTCTGTGTAGTGTAATCAGATTAGATGAAACCAGTTGTCACAACCTAGCATGCCTGCAACTGGTTTCTCTTACTTCTTTACTTACACTTGAAAGCTTAGGAGGCCCACCGTGTTGCACTTCTTTCTTTCAGCAAAACGGAGAACGCACTGGACGCTATGTTTACTTATAGCATCTGGTTGGGCAGGTGCCCAGAATGTTATCGCCGTGCCTTTTGAAAACGCTGCACTCACACCGGGAAGCTTTCTCGAAATAAGCTTCACAAACGCTCAGGACACTGAGGAAACGCTGCCCACCACCGGGCGCTATCTCCTCTGGGTCGAGGACGCAGTCTTTGCCCTCGACACGCGGGACGCGCTGCCGCTCGCCGACCTTAACCCCCAAGCCGATCCCGCCGCGACCCTTGTTAACCCCGTGACGACCCTCTGGCCTCAGCTCGAGGGGGAGAGCGTAGCGCTCCTCTACGGGCGGCTCGGGGCGCTGCCGGGGGACGCCGAGCGCGCGGAGGTAGCGGCGCGGCTGCCGGTGGCGCAGGTCTTGTTCGACGACGCGCAGGCGCTTCCCTTACAGGTCTCGTCGGGCGGCTTCGCGCGGGACACCAACCTGTCGGGGCTTTACCTCATGGAAGGGCAGAGGGTCGCCTACCGCTTCCTGCTACCCGGTATCTGGGAGGCGCAGGGGCTCGTGCCGCTCGTCACGGAGGCTGCGCGCACCTTTTTGGCGGGCGATGAACCCCCGCTCACCCCCATACCGGCGGCGCGCGGGACGCAGGTGCCAGAGGAGGCGCTGCCGGTGAGCGCTCCCGCACTCCTCATGCGCGTCAGCGCCCTCGCCGTAGACGCTTCTGGAGAGGGGACGGACAACGACCGCGCCATCGCCGCCGAGCAGCGCGCGGTGCTGGAAGCGCTGCCCGAGCTCCTAGAGCGTTACGGCGTGCCGGGCGTCGGGCTCGTGACCGGGGATGAAGCAGTTCTGCCCACCTTCGAAGCGGCGTTTCCCGATTGGCAGTTCGTCGCCATCGGCGCACCTGAGCCTTTTTTGCGCTTTCTAGAGACGCAAGCGCTCGTCGTGAATGGATCTGGGGAGGTCGAGGCGGCCTTTCTCCTCTCCCCCGCCCAACCCGGCGACCCGCCCCCAGCGCTCCTCAACCTCGCATTGCAGAGTGCCGGGGGCGCTCCCTAGGGGGAACGCCGTGACAGAGAGCTTGACGTCGCGCCCGCTAAGATTGCTCGTCTCCCTGGGCACCGCCGGGGCCGCCACGACCCAGACGGACCTCCCGCCGAAAATCTTCGCGCTCCCCGACAACAACCCCCTCATGACGCCGGGGACGGAACTAGCGGGCACCTTCTACAGCGCCGCCGGCACACCCGCCGAACTGCCCGGGGTGGGCCGGTATCTGCTCTGGGTGGTGGACGAGGCGTTTGCCTTAGAGACCCGCATTGAGGTGCCTTACGCCGAGTTCGACCATCCGGCCTCCAATACGCGCTTTTTGCTCGAGACGCTGCCGCCTTTACTCGAGCGCTACGGCGTGCAGGGGGTGGCGTTTGCGATGAATGACGCAAATCGGGACGCACTCCAAGCAGCTTTCCCCGATTGGACCTTCTTCTCGGAAGATTCGCCAGAAGAACTTAGCGACGTGCTGCGCTGGGGATCGTTTCAAGCCGCCGTGATAGGCGAAGACAACCGCGTCGAGTCGGCGCTCATCTTAGTGGCGGCGGAAGAGACCCTGGACGCCTCGCTGCGGCAAGCGCTCGCGGCAGTATCGGGGCCGTAAGCGCGCGTGAACGCCCTTCGCAACCTCGTCGCGCTCCTCTCGGTCGCCCTCGCCGGGGGGGTGCTAGGCGTAACGCTGGGGCTCTGGGAGCGCTCGAGCGACACCCTGCGCGCCCTGCGGGAGACGGTGGGCCAACACACCTATCTCGTGGAGCCGGACTTAGACCCGGAGCGGCCCTCTATGCCACTCGACCCCCTGCCGGGGGACCTGAGCGCGTTGGCGACACTGCCCGGCGTGGTCGGGGTGGCGCTCAGCACGAACGTCTCGCGGCTCGTAACGCAGGAGGTCTCGTACCCGCTCATCGGGGTGGACGCGGCGTTCTTCGGCGTGCGCCGCTTCGCCTTCGCGGCGGGCCGCCCCTTTGAAGCGCCCACAGAGGCGGTCGTCGGCGCGAACCTCCGCGAGATGTTGGGGGAGACCGTGGAGGCGGGCGGCTTTCCGTACCGCGTCGTGGGGGTGCTGGAGAGCGTGCGCGCGCGCGGGTGGGTGGACGCGGAACTAGACGGTGCCATCTTCGTGCCACTCGAAGCCTACTTCGGCCCGGAGGGGGGGCCGAGCTTTCTCTTCCTCGAGACCACTCCCGAGGCGTTCGGGAGCGCGGGCGCGGCGCTGCGGGCGTGGCTAGAACGCGAGGGGATAGAGGGCTACCGCGTCCTGCCGCTGACCGAGCAGTACGGCGCCGAGCTGCGCGAAACGGTCGGGCGGCTCCTGGGCGGGGCGCTCGGCTTCGGCGTCGCGGCCGTGCTGCTAAGCGCCGGGGCAAACCTACTGGCCTTTTACCTCGCGCGTGCCCTTTCGCGCGTGCGGCAGCTCGGCGTGCGGCGCGCGGTCGGCGCGACCCGGCAGGACGTGACCTTGGGCGAGCTGTGGGGGGCGCTCCCCTGGGGCGTGGCGGGGCTCGTCCTCGCGCCCCCCTTGGCCTACCTGGGGGCGGCGCTGCTGACACGCGCGACCGGCGTGAGCGCCGCGCCAGGGCTCCGGTCGCTCCTGCTGCTCGCGCCGCCTTTGCTGCTGCTGGTCGCCGTAGCGGCTTTTTTCCCCGCACTGTGGGCGGCGCGGCAGCCCCCGGCACAGGTGATGCGTGGCGGCGCCTCGAGCGCCCCGCAGCGCCGGCTCCTGCTCGCCGGAGCGGGGCTCGCGTTGGGGGTCGCGGGGCTCGTCGTGCAGGCGACGACCGCGCGCGCGGCGGAGGCCGAGACGCGTCGCATCCTGGGCGGGGTGGGCGAGCGCATCGGCACCTATGCGAGCGTCCTGACCGAGGGCTTGGGCGACCCACGCGGTTTCACCTCGCTCACCCGCCGCGACTACGAAGCGCTGCTAGCGAGCCCCGCCGCCGAGGGGTTCTCCCGCACGGCGTACAAACGCGCCTTTACGCTCTCGACCCTCGAGGGTCCGGCGGGCTCCTACCTCTCGACCTGGCAAGCCGCCGAGGAACCCTTCGCCGAGATGATCGGCGCGGAACTCTTGGCGGGGCGCTGGCCCGCACCGGACGCCGCCGAGGTAGCCCTGGGTCAGCTCATCGCCGCTGAGACCTTCGGCGAGGCCGACCCCCTGGGTGCCGAGGTGCATGCGTTCGGTCGCGCCTGGACGGTCGTCGGCGTGTTTCGGAGCGGCACACAGAATATCCCCGGCGGGCTGCGCGACGAGCAGGTGCTCTTTCCGGGGCCGATGGTGCGCGCGCAGGGGTTCGGCAGCATCTTGGTCGAGGTCGCGCCGGGGCGGGACGTGGCGGCGGCCCTGCAAACGGGGGCCGACGTGCTGAACGCCCGCTACGGCGACGACCGCATCCCCTTTACGGTCATGCGCGCCGAGGACTTCTACCCGGAGGTGCGGGGCGCCCTGTTGAGCCTCGCAGCGGTCTACCGCGCGCTCGCCGCCGCCTTGCTGCTCCTGGGCGGCGGCGGGCTGGCCGCGCAGATGCTCGTCGCACTCTCCTTACGGGTGCGCGAGATCGGCGTGCGGCGCGCCGTCGGCGCCCGCACCACCGACATCTTCGCCCAGTTCCTCGGCGAGGCGCTGCGCCTCGCCGCCCTCTCGAGCGCCGCCGGGTTGCTCTTGGGCGTCGGTTTGGGTTACCTCGCCGCGCGGCTCCAGGGGGTGCCCTTTCTCATCGACCTCCCCGCCCTCGCTCTCGCCGTCGCCCTCGCGTTCTTCGTAGCCGCCCTTTTCGGCGCGGGTCCGGCGCTCGCCGCCGCGCGGCTGCTGCCGGCTGATGCGGTGCGCGAGCGCGAAGCCTAGCCCGCCTCGAGGAGACCGGATGCGCATCACACGCAACACCCACACCGCACTAAACGCCGCACCACACCCTGCACCACACGTCGCCGCCGTGAGCCCCACCCCCCCGGAGCCCGTGCTCGAGCTCCAGGACGTCGCCAAGCGCTACCCCAAAGGCCAGGGGATGGTGGACGCCCTCCAGGGGGTCACGCTCCGCATCGAGCGCGGCGAGCACGTCGCGCTCGTCGGCCCCTCGGGGGCGGGCAAGTCCACCCTGCTCTACCTCATGGGGCTGATGGACGCGCCCACCGCGGGGCGCCTCAAGCTCTTGGGCCGCGATACGACCGGTTTGAGCGACGCCGAACGCTCCCGGCTGCGCGGCCGCACGGTCGGCTTCGTCTTTCAGAGCTTTAACCTGCTGCCGCACCTCTCGGCGTGGCGCAACGTGGCGCTGCCGCTGCGCTACGCGGGCGTGAGCCGCAAGGAGCGGCGGGCACGCGCGCTCGAGATGTTAGCGCGCGTCGGGCTCGCCGAGCGCGCCGAGCACATGCCGAGCGAGCTCTCGGGCGGTCAGGAGCAGCGCGTGGCCATCGCCCGCGCGCTCGTCATCCGCCCCCAGCTCCTCTTGGCCGACGAACCGACCGGCAACTTAGACAGCGACACGGGCGCGCGCATCTTAGAGCTTTTGGAGGCGGTGCACGCGAGGGGCGCGACGCTCGTGACGGTGACGCATAGCGCCGAGGTCGCCGCGCGCGCGCAGCGCACCGTGCAGCTGCGTAACGGCCGCGTCTGGTCGGACACGCGCGCCGGCGCGCCGGAGGCACGGGGGGACGGGCCTTCGCACTAGCTATACTGACGCCATGACCGTCACCGTCATCGTGCTCGACTCGGTCGGCGTCGGGGCGCTCCCGGACGCCGACGCGTTCGGCGACGCGGGGGCCCACACCCTCGACCACACGCTGCAAAGGGCCGGTACGGCGCTCCCCAACCTGAGCGCCTTGGGCCTCGGGAACGTCGAGGGCGTCGGGGCGCTCCCCCCCAGCCCTACGCCGAAAGCGTCCTACGGGCGCCTCGCGGAGCGGAGCCCGGGCAAGGACACCACCACCGGCCACTGGGAGTTTATGGGGGTGGTGCTCGAGCACCCCTTTTGCACCTTCGAGCGCTTTCCGGAGGGGGTGATGGCCGCGTTTGACGCCCGCACGGGTCGCGGCCACCTCGGCAACCGCCCCGCCTCGGGCACCGCCATCTTGGACGAGCTCGGCGCGGCGCACTTAGAGACGGGCGACCCCATCGTCTACACGAGCGCCGACAGCGTCTTTCAGGTCGCGGCCCACACGGACAGGGTGCCTCTACAGACGCTCTACGGGTGGTGCGAGGCGGCGCGGGAGATCCTAAGGGGCGAGCACGCCGTGGCGCGGGTGATCGCCCGGCCCTTTACCGGCGTCCCCGGCGCCTTCCGGCGGCTCGGGGAGGCGCGCAAGGACTTCTCGCTGGCCCCACCCCACCCGACCGTCCTCGACGCCCTTAAGGGGGCGGGGCGGGCGGTCGTGGGGATCGGCAAGATCCCCGACATCTACGCCCACCGCGGGTTTACGCAGGAGGTGCCCACCGACTCGAACGAGGACGGGGTCGACAAGACGCTGCGGGCGATGGCGGCGCGGCCGGACGGGCTGGTGATGTGCAACCTCGTCGAGTTCGACTCGCTCTACGGCCACCGGCGCGACCCGCGGGGGTACGCGCGGGCGCTCGCCGCGTTCGACGCGCGGCTCCCCGAGCTCCTCGCGGCCACGCACCCCGGCGACTGGCTGCTCCTGACCTCCGACCACGGCAACGACCCGACGCACGCGGGCACCGACCACACCCGCGAGTACGGCTTCGTGCTCGCCTACAGCCCGGGGGCACCGGGGGGCGCGCTCGGGACGCGGGGGAGCTTCGCCGACCTCGGCGCCACCGTCGCCGAGCTTTTGGGCGTCCCCTGGTCGGGCGCCGGCTCGAGCTTCGCGGCGGCGTTAACCCCGCGCGCGTAGCGCCCAGGGGGCGAGCGCGCGCACGAGCACGAGCGCGAGCGCGAGCGCCCCGAAGCGCGCGAAGCGGCCCGGCGGCACCACGTTGGCCTCCAGCCAGGTCCGCGTCAGCAGCTGCGCCTGCTCGTCGGTGAGCGCGAGCAGCTCGGCCGCCAACGCCGCCTCGCTGGGGGCCTGCAAGATGTCGCTCGCCGAAGCGACGTAGACGCTCTCGGGGAGCGCCCCCTCCGGCGAACGGGTGGGGGCGTGCGCCCCGACCTGCGTGGCGGCGACGTAGGTGTACGAGGCCTCGGGAAAGCCCAGGTAGGTCTCGGGGTCGAGGAAGCGGGCGTAGAGCTCGAGCGCCACGTACCCCCGCTCCCCCGCGCACACCTCGCGTTCTTCGTGCGGCACCTCGGCGCGCTCGAGCGCCGCGCGCAGGTGCTGAAGCGCCCGCGCCGCGAGGTCGCCGGCGAATCCAGGCCTCTCCCCCGCGCCACCGACGACCTCGAGGCGGACGGAGTCGCGGTCGGTGCAGAAACTCACCCCGCCGAGGCGCGGCGGGGGGGCGCCGTGGTCGGCCTGCGCGAGCGGCGTCACGAGGAGCAAGGTGAGCGTCAAAAGGGCCCGCAAGGGCGCCCAGAGCGCCGTCGCGGTCGTCACGGTCGTCCTCGGCATGCCCGACGTTACAGGAAAAAACCTCGGGGCGGTTGCCTCGAGGTCACAAGGTTGGGGGCGGCGGAGCGCCTACGCTTCGCTCCCGACGAGCTCGATGAGCGCCTCTTGGGCGCCGTCGCCGCGGCGGGTCTCGAGGCGGTAGATGCGGGTGTAGCCGCCCGCGCGCTCCGCAAAGCTCGGGGCGATCTCATCCATGATCTTGCGCACCAAGGCGACGTCGTGGATCTCGCGCAGCACCTGACGCCGCGCGTGCAGGTCGCCGCCTTTGGCCGTGGTGATGAGCTTTTCGACGTAAGGGCGCAGGTCCTTGGCCTTGGCCAGGGTGGTCTTGATGCGGCCGTGGCGAAAGAGCGCGGCCGCTTGCGAGCGTTTGAGGGCGACGCGGTGGCTGCTGCTGCGCCCCAGCTTGCGCCCACTGCTTAGGTGTCTCACGGTTTACTCCTTTGGGTTTGGGTAGCGTTACGGGTTGCTACCGGTAGCATCTCGGCAGGTGCGTGCGGGGAGGCGCGTTCCGAGGTAAGAGCGCTACTCCTTGAGGTAGAGCCCCTGCGCCTGCAGGCGCTCCTTGATCTCCTCTAGCGACTTGTCCCCGACCCCGCCGACCTTTTTGAGGTCGCGTTCGGAGAGCGCCAAGAGGGCGTCGACCGAGTCGATCCCCTCCTCTTGCAACGAGTGCAGCACGCGCGAGGAGAGCTCGAGGCTCTCGAGCGAGATGCGCGCCGGTTCAGCGCGGCTGAGGGGCTCGTCGGCGCTGCGCGGGGGTATCGCCATTACGGGTAGGGGCTCGTCGATGACCCCACCGCTAAAGACCGAGAGCTGGTTGCGCAGGATCTCGACGGCGCTGTCTAGCGCCTCGCGGGGGCTCACGGAGCCGTCGGTCCAGACGCGCAGCACCAAGCGGTCTAAGTCGGTCTTTTGCCCCACGCGGGTGTCCTCGACGCGGTAGGCGACGCGGCGCACGGGGGTAAAGACGGCGTCGACGGGGATCGAGTTGATGCGGTCTTTTGTGGCGTGCACCTCGGCGGGAACGTAACCGATCCCCGGCTCCACGCGCACCTCCATGACCAGCTTGCCCCCCTCGTTCAGGGTCGCGAGGTACAGCTCGGGGTTGATCAACGTCGCCCCCATCGGCACCTCGAAGTCGGCCGCGGTGACCCGCCCCGGGTTCTCGGCGCGCAGCGTCAGCGTCACGGGTTCGTCGTCGTGCAGCTTAACGACCAGCTCCTTGAGGTTGAGGATGATCTGCATGACATCCTCTTTCACCCCGGGGATGGTCGAGAACTCGTGCAAGACGTCCTCGATGTAGACGCTCGTGACGGCTGTCCCGGCGACCGACGAGAGCAGGATGCGCCTTAGGGGGTTGCCCAAGGTGACGCCGTAACCGCGCGGCAGCGGTTCGACGATAAACTCACCGTACTGGTCGGTGACGCGCGCTTTAAATTCAGGTGTCAGTTGCACCGTTTCTCCTAACGAGCTAGGCGCTATCTCGAGTAGTACTCGATGACCTGAAGTTCGTTGACCGGAACCGTGATGTCTTCGCGCGAGGGGAGGCGTTGAAACTTGCCCTTGAGGCTCTCGCTGTCGAACTCGAGCCAGGGGCTTAGGCGGCCGCGTTTGCGGGCTTCGACGTTGCTCTTAATGACCTCGTTCGAGCGGCTGCGGGGGGCCACGGCGATCTCGTCGCCCGGGCGGACGCGGTACGACGGGACGTCGACCACCTTGCCGTTGACCAAGATGTGCCGGTGGGTGACGAACTGGCGCGCTTGGCGGCGGGTGTGCGCGATGCCCAAGCGGAACACGACGTTGTCCAGGCGCGACTCGAGGAGCTGTAAAAACACCCCACCGGTCGCTCCTTGCTGGCGCACCGCCTCGGCGAAGAGGTTGCTAAACTGCTTTTCGCTGAGGTTGTAGAGGCGGCGGAGCTTCTGCTTCTCGCGCAGCCGCACCCCGTAGTCGGAGAGCTTGCGGCTGCGGCGCTGGCCGTGCTGCCCCGGAGGGTAGGGGCGGCGCTCCATGTACTTCTGAACCTTCGGCGTCTCCGCGAGGTTGACCCCTTCGCGGCGACTCAGTTTGACGATGGGATCTCGTTGACGACCCATGGTGCTCCTTCTCTATGCTCGTGGTACGGGTTTGAGTGCGGTCTCGTGGCGGGGCAAGCGGCACTGCCCACCCCGCGCGGGGGCGGCTACACGCGTTTGCGTTTGCGGGGGCGGCAGCCGTTGTGCGGTACGGGGGTCGCGTCGACGATCGAGCGCACGTTGACGCCCGTTGCCTGGATTGAACGGATCGCCTGCTCGCGGCCCGAGCCGGTGCCGCGGATCACGATGTCGAGCTGCGTGACGCCCATGTTCTGCGCTTTGCGGGTCGCGTCGGCGGCGGCGAGCTGCGCCGCGTACGGGGTGCCTTTTTTCGACCCCTTGTAGCCGATGGAACCGCTGCTCGACCACGCTACGGCGTTGCCGTCCATGTCGGTGATCGTCACGATGGTGTTGTTGTACGAGGCGTGGATGTACGCCTTGCCCTCGACGAGGTTGCGGCGCACGCGCTTTTTGGTCTTGTTTTTAGCGGCTTGCTTCGTCATCGCGGCCCCTTACTTCTTGGTGGCTTTCTTCTTGCCGGCCACCGTGCGGCGCGGCCCTTTGCGGGTGCGGGCGTTTGTCTTGCTCGACTGACCGCGAACCGGCAGACCGCGGCGGTGCCGCAGACCGCGGTACGAACCGATGTCCATCAGGCGTTTGATGTTGAGCTGAATCTCGCGCCGCAGATCGCCCTCGACCTTGTAGGTCTTCTCGACGATCTCGCGCAAACGCGCGACTTCGGCCTCGGCGAGGTCTTTAACGCGGGTGTCCGGATTCACGCCGGCTTGCGCCAGGACCTCCTGCGAGCGGCTGAGACCGATGCCGTAGATGTACGGCAGCGCGTGTTCGATGCGCTTGTCGCGCGGCAAATCGACGCCAGCAATACGCGCCATGTTACCCCTGCCTTTGCTTGTGCTTCGGGTTGACCGAGCAGATGACGAACACTTTGCCGTGGCGACGGATGACCTTGCACCGGTCGCAGATCGGCTTGACGGATGCGCGAACCTTCATGGTTACAACTCCTTACACCCCGCGAGGGGCTTACTTCCGGTAGACGATGCGCCCCTTTTCGGGGTCGTAGGTACTGATCTCTAACACCACGCGGTCGCCGGGGAGGATGCGGATGTAGTGCCGCCGCATCTTGCCGCCGACGTGCGCGAGGATCTCGGGGCCGGCGTCGAGCTGCACCAAAAAGGTGGTGTTGGGGCGGGCCTCGAGCACCACCCCTTCGGTGCGGATGGTATCTTGGGTGGTCTCTTCGGGGCGCTCGGGGCGCTCACCGCCTGCAGGCGAACGCCGCCTGCTCGACCCAGACCGGTTACGCGCCACGGTTACCTCCTAGTAGCACCTGCGACGAGTAGAGGGGGGCGTCCTTGGCGGTGAGGATGCGCGGCCCCGCTTCGGTGATCGCGACGGTGTGCTCGAAGTGCGCCGCCAACGCACCGTTGGCGGTCACCGCCGTCCACCCGTCGCCGAGGATCTTGACCTCGGTGCGGCGCTCGGTCACCATCGGTTCGATCGCCAGCACCAACCCGGGGCGGAGGCGCGGCCCCGTCCCGGCACGACCGTAGTTAGGCACGTCCGGCGGCTCGTGAAACGCGCTGCCGATACCGTGCCCGACAAACTCCCGCACGACCCAAAAGCCCGCCGCCTCGACCACCTGTTGAATGGCCGCAGCGACGTCGCCCAAACGGTTGCCGACCTGGGCCGCCTCGATCCCCGCGTAGAGGGACGCCTCGGTTGCCTGCAGAAGCGCCTGCGTAGAAGCGGGTATCTTGCCGACCGGGTAGGTCTTGGCCATGTCCGCCGCATACCCCTTGTAAAAGGTACCGATGTCGACCGAGAGGACGTCGCCCTCCCGGAGCGGCTTGTCGTTGGGGATCCCGTGGACGACGACCTCGTTAAGCGACGTGCAGAGGGTAGCGGGAAAACCGCGGTAGCCCTTGAAAGCGGGCGTACCGCCCCGCGACACTATAGCATCCTCGGCCGCTTCGTTCAACTGCGCCGTGGTCGCCCCCGGCCGGATAAGGGGCTCGAGCGCTTCGAGCGCGGCGCGGTTGATCTCGGCGGCCGCGATCATGGCGTCGATCTCGCGGGCCCGTTTAAGGATCACGGCAGCACCTCGGAGATGCGCGCGAAGACCTCCTCGACCGAGCCGACCCCGTCGACGCGCCGCAGCTTGCCGGTCGTTTCGTAGTAGGTCACCAAGGGCGCCGTCTGGGCGCTATAGACGTTCATCCGCGTGCGCACGGTGGCCTCGTTGTCGTCGGTGCGCCCCTGTTCGGCAGCGCGTTTAACGAGCCGCGCGATGAGCTCTTCGGTGTCGACCTCCAAGAGCACCGCTGCGGTGATCGTCGCGCCGAGGTCAGCCAGGAGCCGGTCGAGCGCTTCGGCCTGAGGGCCCGTACGCGGAAACCCGTCGAAAAGGACGCGTACGGGCGTCATGCCGGCCACCTCATCGCGCACCATCCCGACGATCACCTCGTCGGGGACGAGTTCGCCGGCCTCCATGATGGCTTTAGCCCGGAGGCCGAGCTCGGTACCGCGGCTCACGTGGTCGCGGAGCATGTCGCCGGTCGAGAGCTTTTTTAGGCGGCGCGCCCGGGCGAGCTTCTCCGCCTGCGTCCCCTTCCCCGCGCCGGGGGGTCCGATGAGCAAGAGCACCTCGGGCGTCGTGATCTGCAGCTCCGAGGTCACTAGAAGCGCCTCCCACGCCCGCGGATCCGCCCGCGGCTCACAAAGCCGTCGTAGTGGCGCATCATGAGCTGAGACTCGAGCTGCCGCAAGGTGTCTAGGGACACCCCGACGACGATCAAAAGGCCGATGCCGGAGAAGACGAGCGCCAGGGTTCCCTGACCCGTCAGCCAACCCAGGATCTGCGGCAGGGCGTTGACGAGACCCAAAAAGAGCGCCCCCCAGAGGGTGATGCGGGTGGTGATGCGGTTGAGGTGGTCCGTCGTCGGTTGGCCGGGGCGCACGCCGGGGATAAACCCGCCGTACTCGCGCAGGTTTTCGGAGATGCGCCGCGGGTCAAACGAGATCTGGGTGTAGAAGTAGGTAAACGCGACGATTAACAGCGTGCTGACGATAAGCCCTTGCCACTGCGCGGGGTTAAACCAAGCGCCGACGCGCTGCAACCAGAGCACGTTGGGAAACAGCGAGATGAGCGTCCCCGGGATGACGAGCACGGAGACCGCGAAGATGACCGGAATCACCCCGGCGGCGTTCACGCGCAGCGGGATGTAGGTGCTCTGACCGCCCATCACGCGCCGCCCGACGACCTTACGGGCGTACTGCACGGGGATGCGGCGCTCCCCCTGCTGGATAAAGACCATCCCCGCGATGGTGAAAATCAGCAGCAGGAAAAAGATGATGAGGCTAAAGATGTTCGACTCACCGGTGCCGATGAGCGCAAACGTCTGGGCGAGGGCTTGCGGGTAGGCGGCGACGATCCCGGCGAAGATGATAAGCGAGATGCCGTTGCCGATGCCGTACTCGGTGATCTTTTCACCCAGGTAGATGACCACGGCGATACCGGCGATCTGCGTGATCATCACGGTAAACCACAAAAAGGGGCCGTTACTCCAACCGACGCGCAGCGCGCCCGAAGGGCCTATCAAGGCGATCGCCAGAAAAAGCCCCTGAATGGCGCCTAACGCTACAGCGGCGTAGCGGGTGTACTGGGTGATCTTACGCCGCCCCTCCTCGCCCTCTTTTTGCAGCTTTTCAAGGGGCGGGTAGACGGACGTGAGGAGCTGAAAGATGATGCTCGCGGTGATGTAGGGGATGACCCCGAGGGCGAACACCGAGAAGACCTCGATGTTGCCCCCGGTGACGAAGCCGAGCAGCTCGAAGACACCCCCTTGACCCTGGAACTGCGTCCGCAGCGCTTCGGCGTCGACGCCCGGCGTCGGGATAAAGACGCCCAGGCGATAGACCGCCAAAAGCCCGATCACCACCAGCAGCTTGGCGCGCAGATCGGGGATGCGGAAGGCGTTGCCGAAGGCTGCGAGCATCTACGCGCGCCCCTCGCCCTGAGCGCCCTCATCTGGCGCAGCGGCGGGGGCGGTGCGAGCGTCGCCGCGCACGCTGCCGCCCGCCGCTTCCACTGCCCGCACCGCGCTGCGGCTATACGCGTCGACCGCGACCTGCAGCGCGACACTCAGCTCGCCGTTGCCGAGCAGTTTGACGGGGCGGTCTTCGTGGCGGATCAAACCGCGGGCGCGGAGGCTGGCGGCGTCGACGACGCTGCCCGCTTCGAAGACCTCGAGGTCACCGACGTTGATGATCTGGTACTCGGTGCCCTGGTGCACAAAACCGCGTTTGGGCAGGCGCATGATGAGCCTCGAGCGCCCCCCCTCCCAACCGGCGCCGTGCGAGAAACCCGAGCGGCTCGACTGGCCCTTCTGGCCGCGACCGGCGGTTTTACCGCGGCCGCTCCCGAGCCCGCGCCCGACGCGGCGGCGCGCCTTTTTCGCTCCCGGAGCGGGTTTAAGATCGTTTAACTTCATGATTCCACCTTTAGCAGGTACGCGACCTTGTCGACCATGCCGCGCACGTCTGGGGTGTCTTTGACTTCGCGGACGTCGCCAGTTTTGCGTAGGCCGAGCGCGCGCACCGTCGCGCGCTGGTCTTTGCGAACGCCGATCAAGCTGCGCACGAGGGTGATCTTCATTGGGCCGCCTCGCGTTCGCGTTTCGCTTCCTCGAAGGTCTTGAGCTGCCGCAACCCGTCCATCACGGCGTAGGCGACGTTCGTCTGGTTGCGCGAACCGAGCTCTTTGGTGAGCAGGTTGCGAAACCCGGCGAGCTCGACGATCGCGCGCGGCACGCTGCCGGCAATCACGCCCGTACCGGCGCCCGCGGGTTTGAGCATCACGCGGCTGGTGCCGTGCTGGCCCAAGACCTCGTGGGGGATGGTCCCCGGCTCCTCGATGGGTACCTCGATGAGGTTGCGGCGCGCGACGTACTGGCCCTTTTGCACCGCCAAAGGCACCTCTTTGGCCTTGCCGAGGCCGATACCGACGCGGCCGTTGCGGTCGCCAATAGCGACCATCGCACCGAAGCGGAAACGGCGGCCCCCCTGGTAGGTCTTAGCGGTGCGGCGGATAAAGATGACCTTGTCTTCAAAGTCCGTTTCAGCCATTAGAACTCGAGCCCTCCTTCGCGGGCGCCGTCGGCGAGCGCTTTGACGCGGCCGTGGTAGCGGTAGCTGCCGCGGTCGAAAACCACCTGTTTGGCGCCCGCAGCGAGGGCGCGCTCGGCGACGGCGCGGCCGACGGCCGCCGCCTGTTCGGTCTTGTTCCCCGTCAGCCCGAGGCTTTTCGAGTTGGCCTCGGCGATGGTGTGCCCCCGTTTGGGGTCGATGACTTGGGCGTAGATGTGTTTAGCGCTGCGAAACACGCTGAGGCGCAGCCTCGCGGTCTCGACGGGGCGCTGAAGCCGCCTTCTAGTGCGGAGGCGGCGCCGCTCCGCTGTGGTCGCTGGTCTCATCTCATCCTCCTCTAGCGAGCCGCCGCCTTACCGGGTTTCAGGCGGACCTGTTCTCCTTCGTAGCGCACCCCTTTGCCGTGGTACGAGTCGGGGGGGCGCACCTTGCGGATGTTCGCGGCCACCTGGCCGACGAGCTGTTTGTCGATCCCCGAGACGGTGATCCGCGTCGGCTCGGGGGCGGCTAAGGTGATGCCCTCCGGGGGCTCGAACACCACGGGGTGTGAAAAGCCGAGCTGCAGCTCGAGGTTTTTACCGCGCATAGCGCAGCGGTAACCCACCCCTTGGATCTGCAGGTTGCGCGTAAACCCCTCCGTGACACCCTGGATGGCGTTGTGGATAAGGGTCCGGGTGAGCCCGTGTTGTGCGCGGTCGCGCGGTGCGTCGCTGGGGCGCTCGACGATCAGCTTGCCGTCCTCTTGCTTGACGCTGAGGCGCGGGTTCAAGGGGACCGTCAGCTGGCCCTTGGGCCCCTTGACGGCGACGCTCGTCTTGCCGAGGGTGACATCGACCCCTTTGGGCAAAGGGATGGGTGCTCTTCCGATACGCGACATTACCAAACCTCGCAGATCACTTCGCCGCCGACGTTGTGGCGCCGCGCCTCGCGGTCGACCATCAGGCCTTGCGGCGTCGAGATAACGGCGACGCCGAGGCCGCCCCGCACGACGGGGACCGCTTTGGCTTTGGCGTAGGCGCGGCGGCCGGGTTTTGAAACGCGGTGCAGCTCGTTGATGATGGGGGTGCGGCGCGGGCCGTATTTGAGGCCGATGCGGAGCACCGGTTTGCCGTCTTGCGTCACCGCTTCGACCGACTTGAGGTAGCCCTCGCGCACCAAAAGCTCCGCGAGCGCCCGTTTAAACTTGCTCGCGGGCACGTCGACGGTGGGGGCGGCGATCGCCACACCGTTACGGATGCGCGTCAGCATGTCAGCAATGGGGTCTGTGTACATCGTTCCTCCGCGGAGGTTGGTCTCAGTTCAAGCGAACTGACCATCACCTCCCTAAAGTGTTCTCTCGCTTAGCCTTACCAGCTCGCCTTGCGGACGCCGGGCAAAAGACCCTGGTGCGCCATCTCGCGCATGCAGATGCGGCAGAGGTTAAAGTCGCGCAAATAGCCGCGGCTCCTCCCGCAACGGCTGCAGCGGTTAACCGTCCGCGCCGAGAACTTGGGGGTCCTCTTCGATTTCGCGATATGTGCCTTTGTCGCCATGGTCCTACCTTCTAAAGGGCATGCCGAGAAGCTCGAGCAAGCTGCGCGCTTCTTCGTCGCTTTGAGCCGTCGTAACGATCGCGATGTCCATCCCACGGGTGCCATCGACCTGGTCGATCGACAGCTCGGGGAAGACGAGCTGCTCGCGCAGACCCAGGTTGTAGTTGCCGCGGCCGTCAAACGCGTTCGGGTTGACCCCGCGAAAGTCGCGCACCCGCGGGAGCGCCACGTTGATGAGCTTCTCCAAAAACACCCACATGCGGTCGCCACGCAGGGTCACCTTGAGGCCGATCGGCATCCCCGTGCGCACCTTAAAGTTCGACACCGACTTTTTCGCGCGCGTCACCACGGGGCGCTGCAGGGCGATCTGGGCCAGCTCGCGCGAAGCCCGCTCGATCACCTTCGAGTCGTCCCGCGCTTCGCCGAGACCGACGTTGATGATGATCTTTTCGAGTTTGGGGATCGCCATGACGTTGGTGTACCCGTGGCGCTCCTGCAAAGCGGGTTTGACCTCGTTGTGGTAGCGCTTTTTGAGCGCAACATCTACCTTGCTCATACCTCTCCTAGCTGAGGCTCGTGCCGCTCTTTAGGGCCACGCGGACCTTGCGGCCGTCCTCGAAGCGCACCCCGATACGCGTCGGCTCCCCCGTTTTGGGGTCCAAGAGCTGCACGTTCGAGGCGTGCAGGGGCGCTTCACGCTCGTCGAAACCGCCGCGCGGGTTTTGCTGGGTGGGGCGGCGGGCCTTTTTGATCAGGTTGACCCCCTCGACGACCACGCGGTTTTTCTCCGGCAGCGTAGCGATGATCACCCCTTCGGCCCCCTTGTGGGCCCCGGCGATCACCCGCACGCGGTCGCCCTTTTTCAGGCGGATACGCGTCCGCTTGGGTTTGGTTGCCATTAGAGCACCTCCGGCGCGAGCGACACGATGCGCATAAAACGCTTTTCGCGCAGCTCGCGGGCCACGGGTCCGAACACGCGCGTACCGCGCGGCTCGTTTTGGTTGTTGATGATCACCGCGGCGTTGTTGTCAAAACGGATGCTGCTGCCGTCGCTGCGGTTGATCTCCTTGGCGGTGCGGACGATCACCGCTTTAACGACGTCACCCTTTTTCACCGCCGCCCGCGGGATGGCATCTTTGACCGCCGCGACGATCACGTCGCCGACGCTCCCGACGTACTGGCTCCCGGTGCCGAGCACGCGGATGCACTGGATGCGGCGCGCACCCGAGTTGTCCGCGACCTCGAGGTAGGACTCTTGCTGAATCATCCCTTCTCCTTAGCCGCGCGCGCGTTCGATAAGGCGCGTGACGGCGAAACGTTTGCGTTTGCTGATCGGGCGGCGGGTGATGATCTCGACGATGTCGCCCTCTTTGTACTCGTTGTTCTCATCGTGGGCGAGGTACTTTTTGGTCACCGCCACGACCTTGCCGTAGAGCGGGTGCTTAAAGCGGCGCTCGACGCTGACCGTCACGGTCTTGTCGGCTTTGTCGCTGACCACGCGCCCCTGCAACGTTTTTTTCATAGCCGGCCTCCTTTTTCGGTGGCGATGGTGAGCAGGCGGGCGATCTCCCGTTTGGCAGCGCCGATGCGTTTGGGGTTGGTCGCTTGCCCGACCGAGGCCTGAAAACGCAGCTCGAGGAGCTCTTTACGGCGCTTGTCGATCTCGCTGCGGATCTCGTCGAGACTGAGGTTGCGCACCTCACTGGGCTTCATCGTACACCTCGCGCTTAACCATCTTCGTTTTGATCGGCAGTTTGTGGCCCGCTAAGCGGAACGCTTCGCGCGCTTGCTCCTCGGTCACGTTGGCGACCTCGAAGATCACCCGCCCCGGCTTGACCACCGCCACCCAGTACTCGACCGCCCCTTTCCCCTTACCCATGCGGGTCTCAGCGGGCTTTTTGGTCACCGGCTTGTCGGGGAAGACGCGGATATAGATCTTGCCGCCACGCCGAAAAAAGCGGCTCATGGTGATGCGGCACGCTTCGATCTGGTTCGACTTGATCCACGCGGGCTCCAAGGCGACGAGGCCGTAGTCGCCGAAAGCGACGTAGTCGCCCCCTTTGGTGTCGCCCTTCATCCGCCCGCGCATCTGCTTGCGGTACTTGACCCGTTTTGGTAGCAGCATTACTTACGCTCTTTCCTCTCGGCTGGACGGCTGCGGCCGGCGCGGTCGCCGGAGCGACCACCCGCACCCCCTTCGGGGCGGCGGCGCGCCTGCGGGCGGCGGCGGCGGCGGTTTTTGTCCTCATCCTGACGCGGGCGCGGCAAGTTGGCGGCGCGGCGCTGTTTGTCGCCGACGAGCTCGCCGTGAAACACCCACACCTTGACGCCGATGACGCCGTAGGTGGTGTTCGCGCGCGCGGTGCCGTAGTCGATATCGGCGCGCAGCGTCTGCAGGGGGACGCGGCCGTCCATGTACGACTCGGGGCGCGCCTGCTCGGCACCACCGAGGCGACCCGAGCAGCGGATCTTGACCCCTTTGGCCCCCGACTCCATGGTGCGCTGGATGGCTTGCTTCATCGCGCGGCGAAACGCGAAGCGGCGCTCGAGCTGCTCGGCGATGCGCTGCGCGATGAGCGCCGCGTTGGTGTTCGGGTTGGCGACCTCTTGGACGTTGACCGCCACCGTGCCGCCGATCAGGTGGTCGAGCTTTTGGCGCAGCTGCTTGATCGACTCGCCCCCGCGCCCGATCACCACGCCGGGTTTGGCGGTGTGGATGGTGACGTTGACGTTGTGCGCGGCGCGCTCGATGTCGATGCGCGACACCCCCGAGTGGCCGACGTCAGCGGTGACGGTGCGGCGGATGAGGTCGTCTTCGGCGAGCAGCTTGGCGTAGGTCTTGGTGTTGGCGTACCACTTCGCCGAGGGCTCTTTGTTGACCCCCAGGCGAAAACCGACCGGGTTGATCTTGTTACCCATGGCTAACCATCTTTCTCCTCCAGAACGATCGTGACGTGGCTCGTGCGTTTGCGCAGCAGGTCGGCGCGGCCCCGCGCGCGGGGCAGGTAGCGCTTCATGACCGGCCCCTCGTTGACCATGATCTTGGCGACCACGAGGTTGTCTTCAAACATGTCGTGGTTGTTGACCGCGTTCGCCTTCGCGCTCTGCAAGAGTTTGAGAAGTGGCTGCGCGGGGCGGCGCGGGGTAAAGCGCAAGATGCTCTCGGCTTCGCTCACGCGTTTGCCGCGGATAAGGTCGGCGACCAGCCGCGTCTTCTGCGGCGTCACGCGGAGCATGGTGAGGTGGGCTCTAGCCTCCATCACTGCCCCTTGCGGTTACCGCTGTGCCCGCGGAAGGTGCGGGTCGGCGCGAACTCGCCGAGCTTGTGACCCACCATGTTCTCCTGGATAAACACGGGGACGTGCTGCTTGCCGTTATGCACCCCGATGGTGTGGCCGACCATCTCGGGGACGATGGTGCTGCGGCGGCTCCAGGTGCGGATCACCCGCCGCTCACCCTTTTCGTTGGCCGCGTCGATCTTCGCCAGCAGGTGGTCGTCGACGAACGGCCCTTTTTTCATGCTACGCGCCATTAGCTGCTCCCTTTACGACGACGGACGATAAACTTCGAGGAGTTTTTGCGCTTGGTGCGCGTCTTTAACCCCTTCGCTTGCTGGCCCCACGGGCTCACCGGCGGACGACCGCTAGACGAACGGCCCTCCCCCCCACCGTGCGGGTGGTCAACCGGGTTCATCGCCCGCCCGCGTTGGTGCGGTTTGCGGCCCATCCAACGGGTGCGACCGGCTTTGCCGTAGACGATGTTTTTGTGCTCGGCGTTGCCGACGACGCCGACGGTGGCGTAGCACTCGCCGTGCACGCGGCGCAGCTCCCCCGAGGGGAGGCGCAGGGTGACGTAGTTGCCGTCTCGGCCCTGGAGCTGCACGCTGGTGCCGGCGCTGCGGGCGAGCTGCGCACCCTTGCCGGGGGTCAGCTCGACGTTATGCACCACCGTACCGACGGGGATAAAGCGCAGCGGCAAGGCGTTACCCAAGACCGGCTCGGCCTCAGGCCCCGCGACGACGCGGCTCCCGACGACGAGGTTTTCGGGCGCCAAGATGTAGCGCTTTTCGCCGTCTAAATAGTGCAGCAGGGCGATGCGGGCGCTCCGGTTGGGGTCGTACTCAATGGTCGCGACCTTGGCGGGCACACCCTCTTTGTCGCGGCGGCGAAAGTCGATCACGCGGTAGCGGCGCTTGTGGCCGCCGCCGCGAAAACGCGCGGTGATGCGGCCGTGGTTGTTGCGCCCCCCCGTGCGCTTAAAGGGTTTTAACAGCGACTTTTCGGGGGTCGTCGAGGTGATCTCCGAAAAGTCCGAGGTCGTCATAAAGCGCCTCGAGGGGGTATAAGGACGGTACTTCTTCGTCGGCATAACGCTCCTTTAGGTGAGGCCCTCGAGCTGCTGGATGCGCTGCCCCGGCTTTAGGGTCACGATGACCTTTTTGCGGCGCGGCCGCACCCCGCGAAAGCGCCCCATGGTTTTCTCTTTGCCGCGCACGTTGAGCAGGTTGAGCTTGAGCACGTCGACTTCAAAAACGCGCTCGATGGCGTCTTTGATCTGCGTCTTGTTCGCGCTCGGGTGCACGTAAAAGGCGTACTTGCCCGCGCCCATCTCGGCGAGCACCTTTTCGCTCAGCACGGGCCTTAGAATCACGTCGTGCGGGTTCACGCTTCCTCCTTAGCCGCGGGGCGCCCGGTCACGACGACGCGGCGCGGGGCGGCCTGCGCCTCCTCCGGCTCGGCAAAGAGCGCGGCGTCGGCGACGACGTGGTCGTGGCGCAAGATGTCGTAGACATTGAGCCCGCGGCTGGGGAGCACGCTCACCCAGGGCAGGTTGCGCGCGGCGCGCCGCGCGAGCTCGTCGTCGGTGACCAGCAGCACCCGTTCGCTACCGTCGAAGCCGTGGTCTTTGGCCCACGCGACGAACTCTTTGGTGCGCCCACCGATGCCGAAGGCTTCGACCAGGGTGAGTTTGTTGTCCTGCGCGCGCGCGGCGAGCGCCATCTTGAGCCCCAAGCGGCGCACGCGTTTGGGCAGGGTGTACTCGTACGAGCGCGGCTGCGGCCCGAAAGCGATCCCGCCGCCCACGAAGATGGGGGCCTTGTAGGAGCCGTGGCGCGCCCGCCCCGTCCCCTTTTGCGGGTACATCTTCGCGGTCGTCCCCGAGACCGTGCCACGGGTTTTGGTCGCGGCGGTGCCGCGGCGGCGCTTCGAGAGCTGCCACGAGACGACCTCGTGCAAGACCGATACTTTGGGCTCGGGCAGCGCCAGCGTCACCTTGCGCTCGGAGCCGATGACGTCTAGGGTTACGTCCATCACTTCGCCCCCCTCGTCGACGCCTTGACGACGACGAGCCCGCCGTTGGCGCCGGGGATCGACCCTTTGATGAGCAGCAGGTTGTCGTCGGGGCGCACCTCGAGCAGCTCGAGCCCGAGGGTCGTCACGCGCTCGTTGCCGTAACGCCCCGCCATCCGTTTACCCTTGTAGACGCGGCCAGGGAACTTGCGCTGACCGATCGACCCGGGCGCGCGGTGCTTTTTCTTTACCCCGTGTGAAGCGGGCAGACCGGCGAAGTTCCAGCGCTTCATCACACCCGCCGTACCCCGCCCCTTGGAGGTCCCCGTCACGTCGACCTTCTGACCCGGCTTGAAGATCTCCACCGTCACGGTGTCCCCTTCGGGGTCGTAGTCGCGGAACTCGACGAGGTGGCGCTGCGCGCTCACCCCCGCCTTTTTGGCGTGCCCCAACTCGGGTTTGGTCGCCACCTTGTCCCGCTTGGCGATCCAACCGAGCTGAACGGCGCTGTAGCCGTCCGTCTCGGGGGTTTTGCGTTGCACCACCGGGCAGGGACCAGCCAGGACGACCGTGACCGGTACGAGCCGGTCACCCTGCCACACCTGGGTCATCCCCACCTTGGTGCCGAGAAGTCCTTTCACTACCGTCCTCCGACCGTTTTGATCTCGATGTCCACCCCGGTAGGGAGGTCTAGATGCATAAGGCTGTCGATGGTGCTCTTTGTCGGCGTCTTGATATCGATCAGCCGGTTGTGGGTGCGGATCTCAAAGTGCTCGCGCGAGTCTTTGTCGGTAAAGGGGCTGCGGAGCACGCAGAAGCGGCGGATGCGGGTCGGCAGGGGAACCGGACCGGCCACCTTGGCGCCCGTGCGCTTGACCGTGTCGACGATCTTCGTCGCCGACGAGTCGAGGCTCTTGTGGTCAAAGGCCCGCAGCTTGATGCGAATGCGCGGCGCGGCCATTATTTAATCACCTGGGTCACGACGCCAGCGCCGACGGTGCGACCGCCCTCGCGGATGGCGAAGCGCAGCCCCTCTTCCATGGCGATGGGTTTGATGAGCTCGACCGAGAGCTCCACGTTGTCCCCCGGCATCACCATCTCCACCCCCTCGGGCAGCGTGCACACCCCCGTGACGTCGGTCGTGCGAAAGTAAAACTGCGGCCGGTACCCCGAGAAAAACGCGCTGTGCCGGCCCCCCTCCTCTTTCTTCAGCACGTACACCGACCCCTTGAACTGCGTGTGCGGCGTGATCGACCCCGGCTTCGCCAGCACCTGCCCCCGTTCGATCTCATCGCGCTGCACGCCCCGCAGCAGCACCCCCACGTTGTCCCCCGCAATGCCCACGTCGAGCGTCTTCCGGTGCATCTCGACCCCCGTCACCACGCTCTTGCGCGTCTGCGACAAGCCCACGATCTCCACCTCTTCACCCGTCTTGACCTGCCCACGCTCCACGCGCCCCGTCGCTACCGTCCCGCGACCCGTGATCGTAAACACGTCCTCCACCGGCATCAAAAACGGCTTGTCAATGTCCCGCTCCGGCGTCGGTATGTAGCTGTCCACCGCGTCGAGTAGCTCCCAGATCTTGTCCACCCACTCGTCTTCCCCGCGCTGCGTGTTCGGGTTCGCCGTCAGCGCTTCGAGCGCTTTAAGAGCCGACCCTTTGATCACCGGAATGTCGTCCCCGGGAAAGTCGTAGCTCGACAGCAGCTCCCGCACCTCCATCTCGACCAGCTCCAACAGCTCCTCGTCGTCGACCATGTCCGTCTTGTTCATGAACACCACGATGTACGGCACCCCGACCTGCCGCGCTAGCAAAATGTGCTCCCGCGTCTGCGGCATCGGCCCGTCCGCCGCCGATACCACCAAAATCGCCCCGTCCATCTGCGCCGCCCCCGTGATCATGTTCTTCACGTAGTCCGCGTGCCCCGGACAGTCCACGTGGCTGTAGTGCCGCGCCGCCGTTTGGTACTCCACGTGCGACGTGTTGATCGTGATCCCACGCGCCTTCTCCTCCGGCGCTTTGTCAATCTGGTCGTACGACAGCGTCTCAATCGTCGGGTCCGCCGCCGCCGCCGTAAACGTGATCGCCGCCGTTAGCGTCGTCTTCCCGTGGTCGACGTGCCCTACCGTCCCAATGTTTACGTGCGGTTTCGTCCGCTCAAACGTCGCTTTCGCCATCTTCTGCTCCTTTTGGTCGTTATGTCAGGGGCTACCTGCCCCAACCGTTTGCCACGCGTCTAGGCGCAAGCGAAGCGGCGCCCCGAAGGCGCCGCTCGGCACCCTTACGCTCACTTCTTGACGAGTTCGTCCTGGATGTTGCGCGGCACCTGCGCGTAGTGGTCGAGCACCATCGTAAAGGTCGCGCGACCTTGGGTCAGGCTGCGCAGATCGGTCGCGTAACCGAACATCTCCGAGAGCGGCACGTGGGCGTTGACCACCTGCGCGTTCCCGCGCGGCTGCATCCCTTGAATCTGACCGCGCCTCGAGTTCAGGCTGCCGATGACGTCACCCATGTACTGCTCGGGGGTCACGACCTCGACGCGCATGATGGGTTCTAAAATCGCCGCGCCGCCCTTGGCCATCGCCTCTTTGATCGCCATCGAGGCGGCGATCTTAAAGGCCATCTCGGACGAGTCGACCTCGTGGTACGACCCGTCGTAGAGGGTCACTTTCATGTCGACGATGGGGAAGCCGAGCAGGGGACCGTTTTGCATCGCCTCTTCGATCCCTTTCTGCACGGCCGGGATGTACTCTTTGGGGATGACCCCACCGACGATGGCGTTCTCGAATTCGAAACCGGCGCCGCGCTCGAGGGGTTCGGCCTTGATCTTGACGTCCCCGTACTGACCACGCCCCCCCGACTGGCGCACGAACTTGCCCTGCACGTCGACGGGTTTGGTGATGGTCTCGCGGTAGGCGACCTGCGGCGCGCCAACAGTGGCGTTCACGCCGAATTCGCGCTTGAGGCGGTCGACGATGATCTCCAGGTGCAGCTCGCCCATCCCCGAGATCGTCGTCTGGCCAGTTTCCGGGTCCGACTCGACGCGAAACGTCGGGTCCTCCTCGGCGAGCTTGACCATGCCGTTGGCGAGCTTGTCCTGGTCGGCCTTCGACGAGGGTTCGATGGCCACCGTGATGACCGGTTCGGGAAACTCCATGCGCTCTAAGACGATGGGGTGGTCCGGGTCGGCGAGCGTGTCGCCCGTCGTGGTGTCTTTAAGGCCGATGACCGCGCCCAAGTCGCCGGCGCCGATGCGCTCGACCTCCTCGCGGGAGTTCGCGTGCATCTTCAGGAGGCGGCCGACGCGCTCCTTTTTACCCTTGGAGACGTTCCAGACGTACGAACCCGACTCGAGCACGCCCGAGTAGACGCGGATAAAGGTAAGGCGCCCGACGTAAGGGTCGGTCATGATCTTGAAAGCCAACGCTGCCGTCGGCGCGTCCTCGTCGGCAGGGCGGCTGTCCTCCTGCTCGGTGCCGGGGATCACGCCCTTGATCGGGGGGACGTCTAGGGGGCTCGGCAGATAGAGCGTGACGGCGTCTAGAAGGCGCTGCACCCCCTTGTTTTTGAGCGCCGAACCGCAGAGTACGGGGAAGTGCTTGAGCCCTACCGTCCCCTCGCGGATCGCGTTGTGGATGAGCTCGCTCGGGATCTCCTCGCCCTCGAGGTAGAGCATCGCCAGGTCGTCGGAGATGTCGGCGAGCTTTTCGAGCATGAGGTTGCGCTTCTCCTCGGCGAGCTCGGCGTACTCGGCCGGGATGTCGCTCTCCTCGATCTTCTGCCCCAAGTCGTCGAGGTAGGTGTACGCGCGCATCTCGACGAGGTCGATAATGCCCTTGAAAGCGTCCTCCTGCCCCATCGGCCACTGCACCGGCACGGCGTTGGCGCCGAGGCGCTCTTGCATGGAGTCCAACACGAGCTGAAAGTCGGCGCCCGTCTTGTCCATCTTGTTGGCGAACGCCAGGCGCGGCACGCGGTACTTGTCGGCTTGGCGCCAGACGGTCTCCGACTGCGGCTCGACCCCTTGCGAGGCGTCGAAGACCGCTACGGCCGCGTCGAGCACGCGCATGGAGCGCTCGACCTCCATGGTGAAGTCCACGTGGCCGGGGGTGTCGATGATGTTGATACGGGTGTCTTTCCAGAACGCCTGCGTTACCGCCGAGGTGATGGTGATACCGCGCTCGCGCTCCTGCTCCATCCAGTCCATCGTGGCCGCACCCTCGTGGACCTCGCCGGTCTTGTGGATGCGCCCCGTAAAGAACAAGATGCGCTCGGTCAGGGTCGTTTTACCGGCGTCGATGTGCGCGGCGATCCCGATGTTGCGCGTTTTTTTCAGGTCGATGCCCGTTTTTGTTGCCATACTCTCTCCTGGGTCTTCCCTGCGCCCCTTGAAGCGCTGCTTCAAGGGGCGGCTGCAGCGCGCGTCCGCGTCCTTGCCACCAAGCGAAGCTCGGCGTCACAGACGCTTTTAGGCTGACTTGCGCCTCTGCCACTAAGCAAAGCTTAGCGTCATAGACGCTTTCAGCTCATTCCTACCAGCGGTAGTGGGCGTACGCGCGGTTCGCCTCGGCCATCCGCTCGACGTCGTCTTTTTTCTTTACGGCGCCGCCGCGTCCGGCTGCAGCGTCTAGCAGTTCACCGGCGACGCGCTCGACTGCCGTGCGCTCGGGGCGGGCGTTCGAGGCGGCCACGAGCCAACGCAGCGCGAGCGACTGCGCGCGGCGCGGCGGCACCTCGACGGGCACCTGATAGGTCGCCCCACCGACGCGGCGGCTTTTGACCTCGATGCGGGGGCGGACGTTGTCGAGCCCCTGGCGGAACACCTTAAGGGGCTCCTGACCGCTGCGGTCTTGGATCAACCGGCAAGCGCCGTAGAAAATCCGGCTGGCTAAGTTTTTCTTGCCGTCGCGCATCAGTTTGTTGATAAACGCGGTGACGGTGGTGTCGCTGTAGACCAGGTCGGGCTCGAGCCGACGGACCTCTGCTCTTCTTCTGCGTCCCATCTTGACTCCTACTTCTTCGGCTTTTTCGTGCCGTACTTGCTGCGGCCCTGGTTGCGCTGTACGTAACGGCCGACACCGACACCTTGAGCGTCAAGCGCGCCACGGACGATGTGGTAACGCACCCCGGGCAGGTCCTTGACGCGCCCCCCGCGAATCAGCACCACCGAGTGCTCCTGCAGGTTGTGCTTTTCGCCGGGGATGTACGCGGTCACTTCGGCGCCGTGCGAAAGCCGCACACGCGCGATTTTGCGGAGCGCCGAGTTGGGCTTTTTGGGGGTCTGCGTCTTAACCACCGTGCAGACGCCGCGGCGCTGCGGGCTCCCCTTAAGCGCCGGCACTTTGTTTTTCTTCGGCAGGGCTTTGCGCCCTTTGCGCAAGAGTTGGTTAACGGTTGGCAGCGCGATCACTCCTTACTCAAGTTGCTGGCGCGGGGCGCAGCAGCGGGGGCAGGGCCCACTTCGAGATCCTTTAGGCTGGGTCTTACGTAGATAAACGCACGACGAAGCCGCTCCCTGACCCAACGCTGCGGGCCGGGGAGTGCAAACTTGCTTAGTATACTGGAGCCCCACGCCAAAACGCAAGGCCCGGCGCGTCCACGCGCGTCTTAAGGCAAGCTTCAGGCTAGGCGCTTAGCCTAGGGGTGATGACGCCTTCTCGTACGCTTCTACTCTCCGCAACCCTCTTTCTTCTCGGGGGCGGGCTCCTTGTCGCTTCAGCCGAGGGGCGCGGGCTGCCGCCCTTTGTGGTCGGTCTCGTCGTGGGCCTGGGCGCCCTCGGGGTACGTCTGACAGAACACCAGCCCGTCGGCCTCGACGCCACGCAGGAGGTGTGCCTCGCCTCGCTGATCCGCGAAGGGCAAACCCTCCAGGCCGTCCGGCGCCTCCAGAGCCTCGGCGACAACGACGTTAAGACCGCCTACCGCTACGTGCGCCGCCTCGAGCGCCGCGAACGCCGCCTCCAAGAGCCTGGCGCGCGCGACGCGGCGGACCAGGAGCTGTGGTGGGCGTAGCGGGTCGCGGCGCCCCGGGATGTAGCTCACGCGCTCTCAAAGACCCCTTGGCGCCGCTCGCCAAGGGGTTTTCGCTACACGTCTGAGTAGACGCGCACTCGCAAATGCTGCCCCAAGGCGCGTTCTGGAGGGTCGCCGAGCGCGACGTGCTCCTCGGGCGACCGCCTCACGCGACGCTGAGGGCGGCGAGCGCGACGGGGGCCGCTTCTGCGCGCCTCAAGCGGGCGGCGTCTGCACCAACCAGCGGCGCCCGTAAGGGGGCAGAGGCAGCGGCCCGGTTGCGACGCGCGCGCCGGTGATCAGGTCGTAGGGCGCGTCGAGGCCGTGGGCGCTCAGCAGGCCGACATCCGCTTCCTGCGGCCGCTCGCTAAAGTTGTAGACGCATAGCAGCGTGCCCAGAGGGTGCGGCCGCGCGTAGGCGAAGAGGTGGGGGTGGTAGGTCTCGGCGATCTCCGCTTGGTAGGCGGCGTGGAGCTGCGGCGTCCGCGCGCGGACGCCGATGAGGTGCTGCACCCCGCCGAAAAGCCGCGCCTCGAGGCTCCCCGCCTCGCGCCGCCGCGCCGCCTTGGCCCAATCCATGTAGGGCCGGTGCAGCCAGCGGTTGTCACCCGCCGTCTCCGGGTGCTGCGTGTAGCTGTAGTCGTTTAGCAGCCCCAGCTCATCGCCCATGTATAGGAGCGGCGTACCGCCAAAGCCCAGCATGAGAGCGTAGCCGAGCAAAATGCGCTCGAGGCTGAGGGCGATCTCGTCGGGGTCGCCCTGCTCCAAAGCCCGCTCGAGCCCCGCTAAGCTGGCAAACGTCCCCGAGATGCGCCGGTCCTGGGTCTCGGGGTTAAACTGAAACACCTCGCCGACGGCAAACGACCCGGGAAAGTGTCCCGCGTAGAAGTCCGACAAAAAGGCCCGGTGCAGGTGGCCGTCTAACCCCACCGCCGCCGCGTCCTCGTCGGTCACCGCCCAACCGATGTCGTCGTGGCAGCGGATGTAGGTCGCCCAAGCGGTCGTCGGGGGGATGCGCGGAAAGTTCTTGAGGACGTAGGTCATAAGGCGCGTGTCGCGGCTCGCCAGAGCCGACCAGAACTGCACCATGAGCGAGTTGTGATAGGCCAGGTTGGACGCCTTGCCGAAGCCTTTGCCCGTACCGAAGTAGCGGATGAGCTGCTGCGGTGAGACGATGGCCTCGGCTTTGTGCAGCGTCGCGGACGCAGCAATGCGCGAGCAGGCGCGCAGCGCCTGGAGGATCTCGTGCACCTCGGGTTGGTTTTGGCAGTCGGTACCGAGCCGCTTCCACATAAAGGCGACGGCGTCGAGCCGAAAGACCTCAACCCCTTTGTTGGCGAGCTGCAGCAGGGTGTCGGTGATCGCCAGGAAGACCTCGGGGTTGGTGTAGTTGAGGTCCCACTGGTAGCGGTGAAAGGTCGTCCAGACCCACCCCAGCTCGGGGACGAAGGAGAAGTTGCCGGGGGCAAAGTCCGGAAACACCTCGGGGAGCGTCCGCTCGAAGGCGTCGGGGAGGGTGCGGTCGGGGAAGACGTAGAAGAAGTCGCGGTAGAAGGGGTCGCCCGCGCGCGCCCGCTCGGCCCACGGGTGCGTGTCGGCGCAGTGGTTGAGCACGAAGTCGAGGCAGAGGCTGATGCCTTCGCTGCGGAGCCGCGCGCAGAGCCGCTCCAAGTCCTCTAGGGTCCCGAGCTGCGGCTGCACGTCGAGGTAGTCGGCGACCGCGTAACCGCCGTCGTTTTCGCCCTCGCGCGTCTTGATGACCGACATCAGGTGCAGGTACGTGACCCTGAGCTCTTTGAGGTAGTCGAGGTGCGCCTCGACCCCTTTAAGGGTGCCCGCAAAGCGCTCCGCGTAGGCGACGTAACCGACTACCCCTTCGCGCTGAAACCAGTCGGGGGTGAGGTCGCGCTCGAGGTCGAGCGCTTTGAGCTTTTCCGGGCGCGCCGCGTAGGCGCGGGCGAGCAGCTGCACGAGCCGCCCGAGCAGCTCCGCGAAGTCGTCTCGAGCCCCGTAGAGGGGCACGAGGGCCTCGTAGAGGTTCTCGAACTGCCGCACCAAGCGGAGCTGAAAGAGCTGCCGGTCGGCGGGCGCCAGGATCGCCTCGGCGAGCGGCCAGAGGCGCTCAACGTGCGCGCGCGCCTCGGGGGAGAGAAGGCGGAGGTTCTGCACACCCCGTTATATCAGGCGCCCGTCAAGGCCGCCCGCGCCGCCAGCACCCGCTCCCGCGCCGCTGCGGGCGTCGCGGCGAGCGCCGTGAGGTGCCCCATCTTGCGCCCCGGGCGCGCCTCGCGCTTGCCGTAGAGGTGCAGGTGAACGTCGGGGAAAGCGAGCGCGGCCGCCCAGTCCGGTTCACCACCCGCCCAGAGGTCGCCCAGAAGGTTGGCCATCGCGGCGGGTCGCACGGGCGCCGATGGCATGAGGGGCAACCCGCAGACCGCGCGCAGCTGCGCCTCGAACTGGCTCACGGCGCACGCCTCGATCGTCAGGTGCCCCGAGTTGTGGGGCCGCGGCGCCAACTCGTTGATTAAAAGCTCCCCCGCCGCAGTCAGGAAAAACTCCACGCAGGCCACCCCGACGAGCTCGAGCGCCTCGAAGACCTCGCGGGTGAGCGCTACAGCGGTCTCGGCGACCTCGGCGCTCACCTCGGCGGGGGCCGAGGTGACGTCGAGGATGTGCCGGTGATGCCGGTTTTCCAGCACCCCGTAGTGCATAAAGCCCCTCTCGTGGCGCGCCGCTATGACCGACACCTCGCGCTCGAAGGGGACAAAGGCCTCTAACACGTACGTGTCGGCACCCAACGCGGCAAAGGCCGCTTCGGCCTCGCGGCGCGTCTGCACGGTGCGCTGCCCCTTGCCGTCGTAACCGAAACCCGCCGTTTTCAGCACGGCCGGGGTTCCGAGTTCGCGCAGCGCGAGGTCGAGGTCGGCAGCCGCGCGGATCACGCGAAAGGGCGCGTGCGGCAGCCCGCGCTTGGCCCAGAACTGCTTTTCGCGCAGGCGGTTTTGCGCGGTGTAGAGCGCCCGCCAACCGGGGCGGACGGGGGCGTAGGTGGCGGCGGCCTCGAGCGCCGTGGCGGGGACGTTTTCAAACTCGAGCGTGACCACGTCGACCGCTCGGGCAAAAGCGGCGACGCGGTCGAGGTCGGTGTAGGGCGCCGCGACCTCCTCGTCGGCCACCTCGCCAGCAGGCGTCGCGGTGTCCGGCGAGTAGACGTGCACGCGGTAGCCCATCCTTTTAGCGACCAGGGCCAACATGCGGCCGAGCTGACCGCTCCCGAGGATCCCGAGGGTCGCCCCCGGTAGCAGCGGCGTCACGCGCCCTCCGGCGGCAGCGTGGCGGCCGCGACGCGCTCGGTCTGCTCCCGGCGGAAGCGCTCGAGGCGCGCCCGGAGCGCCGGGCGGCTGTTGGCGAGGATCGCCACGGCCAAGAGCGCCGCGTTCACCGCCCCCGCCCGGCCGATCGCGAGGGTGCCGACGGGGACGCCGGCGGGCATCTGCACGATAGACAAGAGCGAGTCGACGCCCCGAAGCGCCCGGCTCTCGACGGGCACCCCGAGCACGGGGAGGCTCGTCCCCGCCGCGACCATCCCCGGCAGGTGAGCCGCCCCCCCCGCCCCCGCGATGATGACCTCGAAGCCGCGCGCCGCCGCGCTCTCACTAAAGGCTGCCAGCTTCGCCGGGGTGCGGTGCGCCGAGACGACCTCGCAGAGGTGCGGCACCTCGAACTGCCCCAGGGTCGCCGCGGCGTGCCGCATCGTCTCCCAGTCCGAGGTGCTGCCCATGATGACGGCGACGAGGGGGGTAGGGTGTTGCGGTGGAGGCTGGTCCATGGCGTTCCTCTCGAGTCCGACACTTGTCGGCTGGCGGTCGTACCTAGCGGTGTTGGGGGGCGCTAGCGTTCAGCGATCCGGCGCCGCGCCCCAAGTCGCGCCCCCCGAGTCACATAGGTTACCGGCAGCGGCTACACGGGGCCAACCTCCCACGACCCCCTGGGGTGGGCGCTGCCGGCCGACCTCACGGTTCACCGCGGCAAGCAGCCACCAGAACTCGCCAGCGACCGCTATTCGGGGACGTTTGGGGAGGCAGCGGGCGCCGTGGCGCGCCGCAAGCGGTCGGCGACTGCTGCCCACTCGGGCGTCGGCGGCGGCGCCTCGACGAGCAGCAGCGCGCACCCTAGCGCGTCGAGCTCGCGTAGCGCGGCGTAGAGGAGGCGCCCGTAGTCGGCCGGGGTCTCGGGGAGGACCCGCCAGCGGCGCAGCGCGCGCGCCGCTGCGCCCAGCGGCGGCTGCGGCCGCCGCGCCAGCACCGCTACCTCACCCACTCCCCCCGCTCGCGGGTGCCGCGCCCAGTAGGCGGCCAAGTCGGCGGCCGCGTCCTCGGTGAGGCGCGCCGGGGTCGCTGGGGCGTAGTGGCTTGCCAGGGACCCAGAGACGCGCGGCGTCGGCGCGCCGCGCCGCGTCCCGGCGCCCGGTTGCACCGCGTCCTCGATCTCCAGCCCCAGCGCGCGCGCGACCTCCTGCAGCGCCCCGAGCGCGATCCCCCCCGGCCGCAGGAGCCGCGGCGCTCCCTCGGCGTCCCCCACACGGCTCACATCGAGGATGGTGGACTCGAGCCCCACCGCACAGGGGCCGCCGTCGAGCACCAGAACCGCGTCCCCCAACTCCGCGCGGACGTGCTCGGCCGTGGTCGGCGAGATGCGGCCGAAGCGGTTGGCCGAGGGCGCCGCCACCCCACCCCCGAAGGCGTCGAGCAGCGCGAGCGCCACCGGATGCCCCGGCACGCGCAGCCCTACGGTCGCCTGCGCACCCGTCACCGCGTCCAGCACCGATGGGTGCCGCTGCAACACGAGCGTGAGCGGCCCCGGCCAGAAGCGCTCGGCGAGCGCGTAGGCGAGCTCCGGCACCGCTACCGCCCACGCCTCTAGGTGCGCAGCCGAGGGCAGGTGCACGATCACAGGGTGATCCGCCGGGCGCCCCTTGATCCGGAAGATCTCGCGCACGGCCGCCTCGTTGCGCGCGTCGGCCCCGAGACCGTACACGGTTTCGGTCGGGAAAGCGACCAGACGCCCCTGGCGAAGCGCCTCTGCTGCCTCGGTGAGGTGCTGCGGTGAAACTGGGTGTGTACGAGCCAAAGCCGTTTCGTGTCTCCCCTGGCGTCCGCAGACGCAGCGACGAGGACCAAAACCCCGCGCCTCCAGAAAGTATAAACGGCTCGGTCGCTGCACCGCTAAAGCTGGCGTCGCAACGCGCCCAGTCGATGCGCCGCCGCCGACAAACGCGTCAGCGACGCTGCGACGCCGAGGCTCTCACGGCGCTTAGAGGGACGTTAGCCCTTGATGTGAAATGATGTGTAACGTAAACTCCGTAGAACATTCTGCGGACCTCATTGTCCCCCGTTGAGGTCGGATTTATACCGTTCTAGACGCACAGGACAAATGTCCCGTCAGGGCTTTTTGGGCCGTGTGATACCTTTAATGTGGCCTCGTCTAGACGCAGGGTGCGAGCGGTAGGGTGCTGGGGCTTTGGGGCTCGGCACCCTACGGGCGCAGGCTTTGGAAGCTTCCACTCGGCAGCGCTCTTGGCGTGACCGCCGCTCTTCAAAGGAGGTACGTGGTTGTCGGGATCGTTTCATGTAGAACCCTCGTGGCTACCCCGGCCGGGGTCGGGTCGGCTCACCGTCGCCCAGCGGGGCTTTTTGGGGGGCCGGCGTCGGCACCGGTATATCGGCCTCGGCTCACGAACCGGTTCGCGCTAGTGAAAGGTGCCTATTTTGTGACGTCGCTATTCGTTCGCCACCGCCGGGTTCGCGTCTCTCACGGCTACGCGCTGCGCCAAGCACGGTCTTGCGCCCGCAGCGCGCGCTGCGTTTAAGAGGAACCGCTGATGCCACAGATTCTCCCCCCGAACGCCAACACCTTCGCCCGCTGGACGATTATCGGAGGTGTTATCTTCGTCATCTTGCTGGTCATCTCACTGACCGCCTTCGCGCGCATTTCCCGAAACCGCGTGGGGGTACCCGTGGCGCAACCGGTCGGGTTTCAGCACTCGCTGCACGCCGGCGAGCTCGGTATCGACTGCCGCTACTGCCACAACGTCGTCGAGGTCTCGGCCTACTCGCACGTCCCGCCCACTGAGGTCTGCATGACCTGCCACTCGCAGATCCGCGTCGGTACGCCGCAGCTCGCCGCCGTGTACGAAAGCTGGGAGACGGGGACGCCTATTGCCTGGAACAGGGTGCACAAACTCGCCGACTTCGTCTACTTCAACCATAGCGCTCACATCAATAGCGGCATCGGCTGCAACCACTGCCACGGCCGCGTCGACCAGATGTCGGCGATCTGGAAAGCGGAGCCGATGACGATGGGGTGGTGCTTGGAGTGCCACCGCAACCCCGCTCGCTACGTCCGCCCGCGCGAAGAGGTCTTTAACCTCGCCTACGAATACCCGGCCAATCAGCTCGAGATCGGCGCCCAGCTGGTCGAGGCGTACAACATCAACGCCGACGCCCTCGCCAACTGCTCGATCTGCCACCGGTAGGACACGATGACGAAAGGTGCCGCACCGCAAACTATGGATGCCACAAGCGCTACGCCGACTCCCAGCGACGCCCAGACGACCCGCCTCGACCTGCAAGACATTCGCGCTCGGCTCGCCGAGAAGCGCGGCCAGGCCTACTGGCGCAGCCTCGAGGAGCTCGCCGAAACGCCCGAGTTCGAGGAGTTTTTGCATAAGGAGTTCCCGCGTCAGGCGGCGCCCATGCTCTCCGCCGTCGACCGCCGCGGTTTTATCAAGCTGCTCGGCGCCTCGTTGGCGCTCGCCGGGCTCACCTCGTGCGTCCGCCCCTACCAGCAGGAGAAGATCCTCCCCTACGTGCGCGCCCCCGAGGAGCTCATCCCGGGTGTACCCAACTTTTACGCGAGCGCGCTGACCGAGGGCGGTTACGCCAAAGGCGTGCTCGTCGAGAGCCACCAGGGGCGCCCCACCAAGATCGAGGGCAACCCCGACCACCCCGCGAGCCTCGGCGCCACGGACGCCCAGATGCAGGCGGCGACGCTCGCGCTCTACGACCCCGATCGCTCCCAAGTCGTGCGCAACGTGGGCAACGCGACCACCTTCAGCGCCTTTGTCGAGGCCGCGACGGCGGCACTTAACGGGCTCCAAGGGGGCGCGGGCCTGCACATCCTGACCGAAACCGTGACCTCACCGACGCTCGCGCGGCAGCTCGCGCAGCTTCTGCAGCGCTACCCGCAGGCGCAGTGGCACCAGTTCGACCCGCTGTGGAGCGCGGGCGCTTTCGAGGGTGCGCGGCTCGCTTTCGGCGAGGACGTCGCCGTCCGCTACGACTTCGCCGAGGCCGACGTGATCCTGTCGCTCGACGCCGACTTTTTGGGCGAAGGCCCTGGCAAGCTCGCCTACAGCCGCGCGTTCTCCGACCGGCGGCGGGTGCATAGCGCAGAGGACACCATGAACCGGCTCTACGTCGTCGAGGGCGTGCCGACGATCACGGGGGGCATGGCCGACCACCGCTTGGCGCTCCGCCCGAGCCGCGTCGAGGCGCTCGCGCGCGCGCTCGCGGCGCGCCTCGGGGTGGCGGGGGTGAGCGGCGAGCTCCCCGAAGGGGTCCCCGAAGCGTGGTTCGAGGCCGTTGTAGAGGACCTGCAAAACGCCGGCGGCCGCTGCGTGGTCGTCCCCGGCGACGCTCAGGGGGCGGCCGTGCACGTCCTCGCGCACGCGATCAACGCCGCTTTGGGAAGCGTCGGGACGACGGTCTTTTACACCGACCCCGTCGTCGCGCGCCCCGAAAACCAGCTCACCTCGCTGCAGGGTCTTGTGGAAAGGATGCGCGCGGGCAGCGTACAAGCGCTCCTGATCTTGGGGGGGAACCCGGTCTACACCGCCCCCAGCGAGCTCGGTTTCGCCGAGGCGCTCGCCAACGTCCCCTTTAGCGCGCACCTCAGCCTCTACTTCGACGAGACCTCGGCCCGCACCACCTGGCACGTCCCCATGACGCACGAGCTCGAGGCCTGGAGCGACGCGCGCGCCTTCGACGGCACCGCGAGCATCATGCAACCCCTGATCGAGCCCTTTTACAACGGCGTCTCGCCGCACGAGCTGCTCGCCGCGCTCCTCGGCGACCCCGAGGCCACCGCCTACGCCGTGGTGCGGGCGACCTACGAACCGCTCGCCGAAGGGGGGGTCGACAGCTTCTGGCGTCAGACGGTCTACGCGGGGGTGATTAACGGCACCCGCCTCGAGCCCAAAGAGGTCAGCTTCCGAGCGGGCGCGCTGCAAGAGCTCCCCGCCGCGGCCCCCGTCGAGGGCCTCGAGCTCGCCTTTAGGCTCGATCCGAACGTCCTCGACGGCCGCTACGCGAACAACGGCTGGCTGCAGGAGCTGCCCAAACCCTTCTCCAAACTCACCTGGGACAACGCCGCTTTGGTCGCCCCCGCGCTCGCCGAACGCCAGCGCCTCTCGAATGGCGACCTCATCACGCTCGGGGTCGACGGGCGCAGCCTCGAGGTGCCCATCTGGATCATGCCCGGCCAGGCGGACGGCCTCGTGGTGCTGCACCTAGGCTACGGCCGCGAGTACGCCGGGCGCATCGGCAACGGCGCGGGTTTTAACAGCTACCTCCTGCGCACCTCCGCCGGGCTCTGGCACACCGGCAACGTCCAGCTGAGCCGCGCTCGAGGGAGCTACCGGCTCGTGAGCACCGCTTTGCACCACGCGCTCGACACCGACGGGGTGCGCAACCGCCACATCATCCGCCACGGCACCTTGGAGGAGCTCAAAGCCGAACCCGAGCACCCGCACTTCGTGCACCCGGTCGCGCACCACGCGTCCGACCTCTACCCCGACTGGACCTACGAGGGCCGGGCGTGGGCGATGGTCGTCGACATGAACGTCTGCACCGGTTGCAACGCCTGCATCACGGCCTGCCAAGCGGAGAACAACATCCCGATCGTCGGCAAACGCGAGGTCGGCGTCGGCCGCGAGATGCACTGGATCCGCGTCGACGCCTACTTCGGCGGTTCGGTCGACGACCCCGAGTTCTACCACCAGCCGATGATGTGCCAGCACTGCGAAAAAGCCCCCTGCGAACCCGTCTGTCCGGTCGCCGCGACCGTCCACGACCACGAGGGGCTTAACGTGATGGTCTACAACCGCTGCGTCGGCACCCGCTACTGCTCGAACAACTGCCCCTACAAGGTGCGCCGCTTTAACTTCTTGCAGTACGCCGAGCTCGACGAAAACAGCCTCGCGATGCTCGCCAACCCCAACGTCACCGTGCGCAGCCGCGGTGTGATGGAAAAGTGCACCTACTGCTTGCAGCGCATCAAAGCGGCGACCATCCGCGCCGGTAACGAAAACCGCCCCGTGCGCGACGGCGAGATCGTCACCGCCTGCGAGGCCGCCTGCCCAACCAACGCCATCGTCTTCGGCGACATGAACGATCCCGAAAGCCGCGTGGCGCAGCTTCGGGGGTCGGTGCTGAACTACAGCCTCTTGGACGAACTCAACACGCACCCGCGCACCACCTACCTCGCGAAGCTCACGAACCCCCACCCGGCACTTTCCGAGCGCGCTACAGGAGCACACTGATGGCCGTACGCAGAGGGATTCAGGAGACAAACCGCGTCATCGCCCCCGGGCAGACGTACGCCGGCGTCGACGACAGGGTCAACCGGCCCATCTTGCAAAACCTCACCCGCTCCCCCATCTGGTGGTTTTTGGGGTTCGGGGTCGGGTTCTTTTTCCTCATGGTCTACCTCTACTCGGTGACCACCCTGATCATCCGCGGGGTCGGCATCTTCGGGAACAACGTCCCCGTCGCCTGGGCGATGCCGATCGTCAACTTCGTCTGGTGGATCGGGATCGGCCACGCGGGGACGCTCATCTCGGCCATCTTGCTGCTCTTCCGGCAGGACTGGCGCACCTCGATCAACCGCTTCGCCGAGGCCATGACGCTCTTTGCGGTGGTGTGCGCGGGGATGTACCCGATTCTCCACCTCGGGCGGCCGTGGCTCTTCTACTGGCTCTTCCCCTACCCCAACACCTACGGGATGTGGCCGCAGTTTAGGAGCCCGCTCGACTGGGACGTGTTCGCTATCTCGACCTACGCTTCGGTCTCGGCGCTCTTCTGGTTTATCGGGCTGGTGCCCGACCTCGCGACGCTGCGCGACCGGGCGCAAAACCGCTTCGTCAAACTTTTCTACGGCACCCTGGCGCTCGGCTGGCGCGGTTCGGCGAAGCACTGGCAGCGCTATCAGCGCGCCTACTTGCTGCTCGCGGCGCTCTCCACGCCGCTCGTGCTCTCGGTCCACTCGACCATCGCCCTCGACTTCGCCTACTCGCAGGTGCCGGGGTGGAACAACACCATCATGCCCCCCTACTTCGTCGCGGGGGCGGTGTTCGCCGGGTTCGCGATGGTGCTCATTTTGGCCATCCCGCTGCGCTACGCTTTCGGGCTGCAAAACCTGATCACCAAAAAGCACCTCGACAACTGCGCCAAGGTGATGCTGGCCACCGGCATGATCGTCGTCTACGGCTACATCATCGAGCTCTTTATCGCCTGGTACTCGGGGGTCGAGTTCGAGCGCTACATGGCCTACAACCGCCTCTTCGGCGATTTCGCCTGGGCCTTCTGGGCGCTGATTCTCTGCAACGCCGTGGCGATTCAGCCGCTCTGGTCGCGGCGGGTGCGGCAGTCGCAGGTGGCGCTCTTTATCATCTCGCTGATCGTCTCGGTAGGGATGTGGCTCGAGCGCTACGTCATCGTCATCGTCACCTTGATGCGCGACTTTCTGCCCTCGTCGTGGGGCAACTACTACCCCACGGTCTTCGACTGGTCGCTCTTTATCGGTTCGATGGGGCTTTTCCTGACGCTCTGGTTCGTCTTTATCCGCCTGCTGCCGACCGTGGCCACGTCTGAAATCAAGGAGCTCGTGCACCACGACATGCACCACTCGGGGCACGACGACGACCACGACGCCCCCACCCACCGCGCGCAACCGGAGGTAAGCTAATGGCCCACGCCGTCCCTGCGGCCACCGCCGAGCCCGAGCTCTACGGGTTGGTCGCCGAGTTCGAAACCCCCGAGGCGCTTCTCGAGGCGGCCAACGCGGCGCGTGAGGAGGGCTACACCAAGATGGACGCCTACACCCCCTTCCCCGTCACCGGCCTCGACGAGGCGCTCGGGATGAGCAACACCCGCTTGGGCTGGGTGGTGCTGATCATGGGGCTTTTGGGGGGCGCTTCGGCCTTCTTCATGCAGTGGTTTGCGCAGGTCGTCCACTACCCCCTTAACATCGGCGGCCGCCCGCTCAACGCCTGGCCCAACTACATCGTCATCACCTTCGAGGTCACCGTGCTCCTGTCGGCCTTTACCGCCGGGCTCTTTATGCTGGCCCGCAACGGTCTCCCCCGCCCCTACCACCCGATCTTCAACACCCCCAACTTCGAGGCGGCGACCCGCGACCGCTTCTTTCTCTGCATCGAGGCGAGCGACCCGGAGTTCGATCTGGGGCTGACCGCGCGCTTTCTCGAAAAGCTCGGGCCGGTGCGCGTCTCCGAGGTCGAAGCGTGACGCCCCTTTTAAGGCGCGCGCGGCTGCTCCCCCTCATTGCCGCGCTCCTCTTAAGCGGCTGCGGGCGCAACATGTACGACCAGGCCCGCTACGAGTCCTACGAACCCTCGTCGCTCTTCGCCGACGGCACCTCCGCCCGCCCCATCCCCGAGGGGACCGTCTCGCGCGAACGCGGCGCTATCGCCGAGAGCTTTTTTACCGGCCAAGACGAAAACGGGCTGCTGACCGAGCTGCCGATCCCCCTCACCCAAGCGGTCCTCGAGCGCGGCCAGGAGCGCTACAACATCTACTGCGCGGTCTGCCACAACTACTCGGGCGATGGCGGCGGCATCATCGTCCAGCGCGGCTTCGTGCGGCCCGCCTCGTTCCACGAACCCCGGCTGCGCGCGGCGCCGGTCGGCTACTTCTACAACGCCATCACCAACGGCTTCGGGCGCATGTACTCGTACGCCTCGCGCATCCCCCCCGAAGACCGCTGGGCCATCTCGGCCTATATCCGGGCGCTGCAGCTTTCGCAGAGCGCGACGGTGGCCGACCTGCCCGCCGACCTACAGGCGCGGCTCCAGGCCGCCTCGAGCCACGCGCAAGGCGCACCCAGCAACACCGTGCTTACGCAAGGAGACGCGCAGTGACACACGACTTCTACGCCAAAAGCCTCGCTCGCTGGCAGCGGGCGGCGACCTCGCTCGCGGTCGTCGGCACCTTTTTGCTGCTCCTGCTGATCCCCTTTAGCGGCGGGCTCAGCGCCTTTTACCAGTCGTACCTGTTTGGTTACATCTTCTGGGTCGGGCTCTCGCTGGGCTGCTTGGCGCTGCTGATGATCCAGCACCTCGCCGGCGGCCCCTGGGGGGCGATGGTGCGCCGCTTTCTCGAGGCGGGCAGCGCTAACGTCGTCGTTATGGCGGTTCTTTTCCTCCCCCTGCTTTTCGGCATCACCAGCCTGTATCCCTGGAGCGACCCGGCATACCTCGAGGCGCACCCCATCGTCGCTGCCAAGACGCTCTACCTCAACGTGCCGGCGTTCGTCACCCGCAGCGTCATCTACTTCACGACCTGGATCATCCTGGCCCTGCTCTTCCAGCGTTGGTCGCGGCGCCAAGACGAGGGCCAGGATCTGGCGCAGCACATGCGCAACGCCGGCGCTCTAGGCATCATCCTCTACGTCGCGACGATGACCTTCGCCGCCTTTGACTGGGGGATGTCGCTGACGCCCGAGTGGTTTTCGGGGATGTACGGGGTCATCTTCATGATCGGCCAGGCGCTCTCGGCGGTGGCGCTGATGATCCTTCTGCTCGTGGCTTTTCGCCACGTCGAACCCCTCGCCACGGTCTTTACGCCGGTGCGGCTGCAGGACTTCGGCAACTTCCTGATGGCTTTTACCATGTTCTGGGCGTACGTCCAGGCGTCGCAGCTCATCATCCTCTGGTCGAACAACGTCGTCGAGACCAACACCTGGTACGTCACCCGACTAGCGACCGGTTGGGTGTGGGTAAGCGCGTTTTTGCTCCTTTTCCACTTCGCCGTACCCTTTTTGATCCTCTTCTCCCGCTGGGTCAAACAAAAAGCGCGCGCGCTCGTCTGGGTCGCCGCCTGGATGCTCTTTATGCGCCTCGTCGACATCTATTGGATCATCGTGCCGACCTTTAACCGCGAAGGCTTCGCCCTCCGGCTGCTCGACCTCGTCGTCGTGCTCGCGCTGGGCGGTATCTGGCTGAGCTTCTTTTTCGCGCGCCTCAAAGCCCGTTCGATCCTGCCGGCGAACGACCCGAGGCTACAACCCGAACTCGCAGGAGCTGCTGCGCATGACTAACCCCAAAAACCCCGACGACCGCCAGCCCGAGGGCGCGGACGCCGGTCAGGACACCCCACACCGCGACCTCAGCGACCTCCACCCGGGCGACAACCCGCGCGACGCGCAGGAGGAGGCCAAGGCGCTGCGGCCCAACGAGGACACGCGCGCCCAAGAGGAGCGCGACAACCTCCTCGAAAAGGAGTTTGAAGCCGAGGGTGAGCGCGAGCTCGACAAGCAGGAGCGCCAGCACCGGCCCCTCACCGACGCCGAGGACAACGCCATGGTCGACCGCGTCGAGGCGGACGCGTCCGACGAAGCGGCAAACGCCGCCGCGGCGGACGAACCCCCCCGCCCGCGCCGCGAGCCGGCGCCGCGCGACTACCTCGTCTCGGCGAACACGCTGCGCAACCTCTTTATCGCGAGCGGGATCCTCGCCGCTCTGGTCATCACGGTGATCTTGACGCTCGCCTCGTCGACCAACCGCGCGCGCTACACCCCTGCTGACAACACGCAGCACCAGCGCACGCTCGAGGAGGCCACGCAGCGCCTGGGCGCCCTCGAGCTTAACGGCGACGGCCAAACCGCCCGCATCCCCATCGAGGAGGCGATGGCGCTCCTTGCCGAGCGGGGTCTTGACGAGGTGAGCACCGCGCTCGCCGCCGCCCCGGCCGATACGGCGCCCGCCGCGGGCGCAGCGCAAGAAGGCGTCGCCGAAGCGCCGGCTGACGCGCAAGCGCCCCCAACCGCCGAGGCGCCCCCCGCCGAGGGAGCAGCCCCCGAAGCGATGGCCGAAGCGCCCGCGCAGGAGCCCCCGGCCGCGCCAGAGGCCCCGGCGGAAGCTGCGGGCGCGGGTGAGACGAGCGCCGAAGCGGCCCCTGCGGGCGGCGTTCCCGAGGTGCTCACGGCCGGTCAAGCGGCTTACGAAGCCAACTGCGCGTCGTGCCACCAGGTCAACGGCGCGGGGATCCCAGGCGCCTTCCCGCCCGTCGCCGGGCACGCCGCCTCGCTCTACAACGCCGAGGGCGGCCGCGCCTACCTCATCAACCTCCTGCTCTACGGCCTGCAGGGCGAGATTCAGGTCGAGGGGCAGACCTACAACGGCGTCATGCCCCCCTGGCAGCAGCTCTCGGACGACGACATCGCGAACATCCTCAACTACGTCGTGACCGCTTGGGACGGCAACCAGCAGCTCCAGGGCTTCACCCCCTTCGCGACCGCCGAGGTCGCCGAGCAGCGCGCCACAGCGCGCTCGAGCAACGACGTCTACGCGCTGCGCCAACAGCTCGGCCTGTCGGGGAGCGAGTAGCGCTCTTCTCCTCTCGGCTTGGCTGTGCGGGCTTCGGCCCGCTTTTTTTGTGCGTTGTACCCTGCGCCAGCCGCCGCTCGTACCCGCTCGCACCTTGCTGACGGGGTAAGCTAAGGGGAAGTTCACAAGCAGCGTTTAGGAGGTTTATGACGGTACGTATCCCCCCGCGCTCCTTACGGTGGCTTAGCGCCCTCTATCTGTTCGGCGTCTTGGGAGCCGGCTACGCGCAGCTCCCCGACGACACCGCCCGCATCCACTACAACCGCCCCGACGGCGACTACGAGGGCTGGACGCTCCACGTGTGGGAGGACACCAGCGAGTCGGTCACCTGGGAGTCGGGGCTGACGCCCACGGGCGAGAGCGACTTCGGCCTCTACTGGGACGTCGGGCTCGTCGAGGGCGCCGAGACGCTCGGCTTTATCGTCCACCGCGGCGACGACAAAGACCCCGGCCCGGACCAGTTTCTAAACCTCACCGAGAGCCGCGAGGCGTGGATTTTGTCGGGCGACCCGACCGTCTACACCACCCTCCCCGACCCGGACGCGGAACCCGCGCGGGGCAACCTGGCCCTCTCCAGGGCCCACTGGCTGGACGCGACGACCTTCGCTTGGGACGCAGATCTCCCCGAAGGGGCGAGCGTCTCGCTCGTCTACGCCCCAGACGCGGGGCTCGAGCTCTCCCAAACGGGCGTCACGGGGGGTGAGGCGCTCGAGCTGAGCGTCGCCGGTGAGCTGCCCGACGCCCTTCGAGAGCGCTTCCCGCACCTCGCCGACTACACCGCCCTGACGCTCGGCGAAGCCGACGCGGCGCGCGCCCCCGAGCTGCTGCGCGGCCAGCTCGCGCTCGCTCTCACAGGCGCCGACGGCGCCCTTTTAGACGCCACCGGCGTGCAGATCCCCGGCGTGCTCGACGACCTCTACGCCGACGCCGCCTATGACGAACCGCTCGGCGTGGTGTGGCAGGAGAGCACCCCGACCCTCCGCCTCTGGGCGCCGACCGCGCAGTCGGTGCGCCTGCACCTCTTCGAGGACGCCACCGGCGACGCGGTGGAGGTCGTTGAACCCACCTACGACGAGGCCAGCGGCATCTGGTCGGCCACCGGCACCCCCGACTGGAACGGGCGCTACTACCTCTACGAGGTGGTGGTCTACGCGCCGAGCACCCAGCGGGTCGAAACAAACCTCGTCACCGACCCCTACGCGCTCTCGTTGTCGATGAACAGCACGCGCTCGCAGATCGTCGACTTAAATGATCCGGCACTCAAACCCGAGGGTTGGGACGCGCTCGCCAAACCGCCCCTCGAAGCTCCCGAAGACATCACCATCTACGAGCTGCACGTGCGCGACTTTAGCGCCCACGACGAGCTCGTTCCCGAGGAGCTGCGCGGCACCTACCTGGCTTTTACCTTGGACGACACCCACGGCGTTCGCCACCTGCGCGCGCTCGCCGAGGCGGGGCTCACGCACCTGCACCTGCTGCCGGTATTTGACATCGCCACCATCGACGAAGACCGGAGCACCTGGCGCGAACCCGAAGGCGACCTCGAGAGCTACCCCCCCAACTCGCCGCAGCAGCAGGCCGCAGTCGACGCGGTGCGCGACCAGAACGGTTTTAACTGGGGCTACGACCCCTTCCACTTCACGGCCCCCGAAGGTTCGTACGCCACCGACCCCGAAGGGCCTACGCGCATCCTCGAGTTTCGCGAGATGGTCAAGAGCCTCAACGAGAGCGGGCTGCGCGTCGTGATGGACGTGGTCTACAACCACACCAACGCGAGCGGTCAGAGCGAAAAGTCGGTGCTAGACCGCGTGGTGCCCGGCTACTACCACCGCCTCAGCGCCGACGGCATGGTCGAGACCTCGACCTGCTGCCCGAACACCGCCTCCGAGCACGCCATGATGGAAAAACTCATGATCGACTCCCTTGTGGTGTGGGCGCGCGACTACAAGATCGACGGCTTCCGCTTCGACCTCATGGGCCACCACATGCTCACCAACATGACGGCGGTGCAAGAGGCGCTCGGGTCGCTCACCGAGGAGGAAGACGGCGTCGACGGGGCGAGCATCTACCTCTACGGCGAGGGCTGGAACTTCGGCGAGGTCGCCGACAACGCGCGCGGGGTCAACGCGACGCAGCTCAACATGGCGGGAACGGGGGTCGGCACCTTTAACGACCGCCTGCGCGACGGCGCGCGCGGCGGCCACCCCTTCGCCGGCATCCAGGAGCAGGGCTTCGTCACCGGCCTCTACACCGCCCCCAACGACACCGACCAGGGCAGCGAGGACGAACAGCGCCAGGAGCTCCTGCGCCTCAGCGACCAGATCCGCATCGGGCTGGCGGGCAACCTCGCCGCGTACACCTTCGAGAACCACGTCGGCGAGCGCGTCGCCGGTCGCGACCTCGACTACGGTGGTTCGCCGGCGGGGTACACCGAGGACCCGCAGGAGAACATCGTCTACGTCTCCAAACACGACAACGAGACGCTCTTCGACGCGATCGCGCTTAAAGCGCCTTTGGACACCCCCATGAGCGAACGCGTGCGGATGCAAAACCTCGGGCTCTCGCTCGTCGCCCTCTCCCAAGGGGTGCCCTTTTTTCACGCGGGCAGCGACCTCTTGCGCTCAAAGTCGCTCGACCGCAACTCGTACAACTCGGGCGACTGGTTTAACCGGCTCGACTTCTCCTACACGACCAACAACTGGGGCGTCGGACTGCCACCCGAACGCGAAAACGGCGCCAACTGGCCCGTCATGAGCCGCATCTTGGGGACGGTCCCCGCGCCCGAGCCGCACCACATCCGCCGCAACGCGGAGCACTTTCGGGAGCTCCTGCAGATCCGCCGCTCCTCCCCCCTCTTCCGCCTGCGGAGCGCGCAGGAGGTCACGGACACCCTGACGTTCTCCAACACCGGCCCCGACCAGGTGCCCGGGGTGATCGTCATGCACCTCGACGACGTGCACGGCCTCGACCCCGAGCATGCGAGCGTCACCGTGGTGTTTAACGGCACCCCCGAGGTGCAGCGCCTGCGCGCGGACGCGCTCGCCGGCAGAGCGCTGCAGCTCCACCCCGTGCAGCGCAGGAGCGGCGACCCGCTCGTGAAGTTTTCGCGCGCCCGCGACGACGGCACCTTGATCGTACCGGGGCGGACGACGGCGGTCTTCGTGGAGCGGGCGCGGCAGTAGACCTAGGGAGCAAGCTGGCGACTCGAGGCGGGGCCCTGGCCCCGCCTCTTAACGCGGTTAACGGCCCTCATGGGGGAGGAGCGCCTGCCGCCGCACCCAACGCGCCGCCAAAAGAACGCCCGCCGTACTGGCGGCTAAAAGTACCAGAACCGTTAACAGCACCAGACCCGGATGCAGCACGGCAGCCTCGAGCGTAGGCCAGCCCGGCGCAGCGAGGCTCAGGGCGTTGTAGAGCCTAATGGTGAGCGCGTATCCGACCGACCCACCGGCCAAGACGCAGAGCAGCCCCAGACCGAGCGTCTGCAGCCACCATAGTCGGGTGAGGCGACGCGCGGACAGGCCCAGCGCCCGGTCCAGCGCGACACGAGCCCGTTCGCGGCGTACAAAAAGCAACCCGCCGCTCAAGACGCCCGTCACCCCGACGCCCAGGGCGAGTAGGGCCATGAGGAGGGCCAGCCGCACCTCGGCGCGCCACGCCGAAAGCAGCACCTGGACGTCCGGGACGTGCGGCAGCAGCTCCGCTCGCACCTCGGGCCGCGACCGCACGCGCCACGCCTCGACCTCCTGCGCAGCTTCTGGCGAGGCGAGCTCGAGCAGCACCCGCGTCGAGCGAAAGGGGGCCTCGGCAGAGACGGCACCCGTCAAACCGCGGCCCGCTGCGGGCGCCACGACGACCTCGGGCAGGTCGGCGATCAGCCACCCCCAGTGAGCGGGAGGGGGCGCCAAGGTGCCGCTGACGACGCAGGTCGCTACACCCCCCCTCCCCGACAGCTCGAGGCGCGCGCCGATCCCGACCCTCAACGCGTCAGCCACGCGCCGACTCACCGCGCACCCCTCCGGCGCACCCGTCCCCTCCCCGTAGCTCAGCCCCAACAGCCCCATGTAGGCTCCGTCGGCCACGACGGTCCACGCGGAGAGCTGCCGCCCACCCGAGCTGACCGTCAGGTGTGGCAGCGTTTGCGCCAAACTCCCCCGACGGACCCCTGGGAGCGACGTCAGCGCCCTCACGTCCTCCCCACCAAAAGCGGGGACGGCTTGAAGCGCTTCGAGGGCGCGTTCGGCGCGAAAGTCGAGCACGCTCGCGCCCGTCTGGAGGGTATAAAGCCTCGAAAAGCGCGCTTCTAAGCCGGACGCCTCCCCTCGCAGGTGCAGGTAGACCTGCGTCGCCGCAATCCCGCCCGAAAGCGCCAACGAGAGCCCGCCGTACGCCAGGTAGATGGGGAGGCGAGCGCACCCGCGAGGTCGCGGAGGCCGCAGCGAGACGGCCACGGGCTGACGCATCAGGGGTGCGAGGGTCGCCACGAGGAGCGGGAGCAGCGTCAGTGAAGGAACCAGCGCCGCGAGGAGGAGCAGCGGGGGTTCCAAGCTGCCCAAACGCGCCCCCAACCTGGGCCCAAGCAGCCACAAGCCGATACCTCCTGCGCCGCCCCCGATGAGGCTCCACAAGAGCTGGCCCTTGGCGAAGGCGAGCGTCGCCCCTACGCGTGACGCTCCCAGCGCGCGCTCGAGCCCCAAGCGGCGCCGCTCGAGCGCGTACGACCAACCGAGGTGCGTGTAGAGCGTCGTGACCATAGCAAGGGTGAGCAGCACGGTAAACGTGACGAGTGTAATGCGCCTAGCCGCTAGACTTTCCAAGGCGTCCTCGGCAAAGCGGCCCCGCTCCTGCACGAGGTTATCTATCGGTTCGGCGATACCCTCCGGGCCAAAGTGCGCCTCCGACCAAGCGCGCATGTGGGGTACGACCCGCTCGGCCTCAGAAGCGCCTTCAAAGCGGACGAAGAGGTAAAGGGGCTCTCCCTGCTCCTCCTCCAGCCGCCTCGCGAGCGGCAACACGAGCGCGTCGTCGGCGTCGAGCTCGGGGTCTTGAGAGGGGCTCGGCCCCAAAACCCCGACGATGACCTTTTCTTCGGTGTTTGTCACCGCCCCCGGAGCGTAGAGCCGGACGCGCTTCCCTACGGCGAGCTGCGCCGCGCCGAAAAGCCTCCGGGCGAGCCCGTAGCCGATGACGGCAGCGCCCCCCTCCGCCTCGTCCCACAGGCGACCACGCTGCACCTCCACCCCCCTAGCACTGAAGAAGGTAGCGCTCACATACAGCTCTCTAAAGAGCGGGAAGCTGGCGCCGTCCTCCAGTTCGATACGCCGCCCCGTGAGCGACGTTTTGGCGTAAGCGCGGTAGTCGCCGGGGACGCTGCGCTGCAGCGCCCTCAGCGCCTCCCCGAAGTGGCTGAGCGAAAGGTTCGCGTCGCTACGGGGCTCGAGGGTCGGGTCTCGCCCCACCACATAGTCGCGCGAACTCCCCTCCACCCAGCGGACCGCGCGCGCGCCAAAGACCAGCAGCCAGCCACCCAGCCCGACGATGAGTGCGAGCAGGAAGGACGACATGGCGAGCGTGAACCGCAGCGCTTACCCCTTTCCCGCCGCTCTTTCAAAGCGGCCAACGCCACCTGTGTTCGGCGCGTCCGCGAGAGCGAGGCGACACGCTAGCCCCTCCCGCGGCGCCTCTTCTAGTCGCGCCGAACGCACCGCGTAACACCGTCCAGCCTTAGCTAAGGCGCACCCGACGGTGGGCGTTGTGGGCGTAGGCTACGCCCTCGGTCGCCCTATCCCTAGCGTACGGCGGTTAGGGTTGCAGCACCGTTACGCTTTAACCTTTATACTGAACGTCAAGCAACCTGTCCTAAAGGCGCCGAGGTTACGGACCACCCCGTCAGGGCCGTGAGAGGGGACACCATGAACGCCATTCTTTTAGCCGTTGTCGGATTGGCCGCCTTTGCCATCGGGTACGGGGTGTACTCGAGGTTCGTCGCCACCACCATCTACCGACTCGACCCCAACTTTAAAACGCCGTCCCACGAGCTCGAGGACGGCGTAGACTACGTCCCGACCAACCGCTTCGTGTTGTGGGGGCACCACTTCACGTCGGTCGCGGGCGCAGCGCCCATCGTCGGGCCCGCTATCGCCGTGATCTGGGGGTGGTTGCCGGCTTTTTTATGGGTCGTTCTGGGCACCATCTTTTTCGCCGGTGTGCACGACTTCGGGGCCCTCTGGGCGAGCGTCCGCAACCGCGCCCGCTCGGTCGGCGCGCTCACCGAAGACATCGTCGGTAAACGGGCGAGAAGCCTGTTTATGATCGTTATCTTTCTCGTCTTGCTCATGGTCAACGCGGTCTTCGCGATCGTCATCGCCAACTTGTTCGTGGACTTCCCCTCCTCGGTCGCCCCGACGTGGATCGTGATCGCCGTGGCCCTCGTCGTGGGTTACTTGCTCTACCGCCGTGGGGTAGGGCTGCTCTGGCCTTCTGTGGGCGCGCTCGTCGTGTTGTACCTGTTTTTGGGCGTCGGCCAGGTTTTACCCATCTCGCTCCCCGACGGGGTTTTCGGGCTCGCTCCCAACGGGTTGTGGGTCATCGTGCTCTTTACGTACGCCTTTATCGCCTCGCTGCTGCCGGTCTGGCTACTGCTGCAACCGCGCGACTACGTCAACGGGTTGCAGCTTTTCATCGGCCTCGGTATCCTCTACCTCGCCATCTTGCTGGCCAACCCCACGGTCGTCGCCCCGGCCATCAACCCCAACCCGCCGACCGACGTACCCCCTTTGGTCCCTTTGCTCTTCGTCACCATCGCCTGCGGGGCCATCTCCGGTTTTCACGGGCTGGTCGCCTCGGGCACGACCTCGAAACAGCTCGACAAGGAGACCGACGCGCGCTTTGTGGGTTACTTAGGCTCATCGGGCGAGGGCGCCCTGGCGCTCGCGACGGTCATCGCGTGCACCGCAGGTTTCGCTTCGCTGGGCGACTGGGAGGGGGTGTACAGCAGCTTCGCTGCCGGTGGGGCGAGCACGTTCGTGCAAGGAGGCGCTGCGATCATCAACCAGGGGCTCGGTATCCCGACCGCTTTCGCCGCTACGCTGCTGTCGGTGATGGTCGTGCTTTTCGCCGCCACGACGATGGACACGGGGGTGCGGTTACAACGCTACATCATCCAGGAGTGGGGCACCATCTACAACCTGCCCGTACTCGGCAAGGGCTGGGTCGCCACCGGGCTCGCCGTTGCAGCCTGCGTGGCGCTAGCGTTCGGCGCGGGTGAGGGGGGCGGCACCGGGGGGCTCGTCATCTGGCCCCTTTTCGGCGCCACCAATCAGCTTCTCGCCGGCCTTACGTTGCTCGTCATCACCGTTTTTCTGCGCAAGCTAGGCAGGCCGACGATCTACACCCTGCTGCCGATGGTTTTCCTGGTGGTGATGACGGTGATGGCCCTCTTTATCCAGCTCGGCACCTTCTGGCAGCAGCAGAACTGGCTGCTCGTCTCGATGGGCACGCTGATCCTTATCGCGGCGATCTGGGTGAGCCTCGAGTCGTTCTCCGCCTTCTACCGCGCCCGCCAGGGCGCCACCCAACCGGGGGACTGATGCGCGCAACGTTCAAAACCGTACAGGACTTTTTAAGCGAGTTTTACGCAGCCCCCTACCGCAGCGCCGTGGCGAGAGCCAAACGCGACCAAGACGACCTATTTATGCTGATGGTCTTCGCCGAGCTGTTAGGCGTCGAAAACCCCGCCACCTACTACACCCTCGAGCTACAACCCCTGCTCTACGACCGTTTTCACGCGTGGCACACCCGGATGGGGATGGAACGCTCGCCTCTAGACCACTTCAGGTGCTGCTAGAGTACTTGCGACGTGCTCGAGCAGCAGCGCATCGTCTTCGTAGGGGGCAAGGGGGGGGTCGGCAAAACCACCACCGCCGCCGCGCTCGCGCTGCAGTGGGCGCGGCGCGGTGAACGCTGCTTGCTCGTCTCAACCGACCCCGCGCACTCGCTCGGCGACCTTTTCGGTTGCCAGCTCGGTGAACGCGAGTACCCCTTAGCAGACGGGTTGTGGGGGCTTGAAATCGATCCCGAAGGGGAAGCCGATCGTTATGTCGCCGGCGTTAGCCGCACCTTGCGCACCCTCATGCCCCCTCACCTCTACGGTGAAATCGACCGGCAGATGCGCATGACCCGTCAGGCGCCGGGGGCGCTCGAGGCGGCGCTGCTAGAACGCGTCGCCGACGTTATGGAGGCGGCGAGCGAAGGTTACGACCGGGTCGTCTTCGATACCGCACCGACGGGCCACACCATGCGGCTCCTGTCGCTCCCCGAGGTGATGGGTGCCTGGGTCGACGGGATGCTGCAGCAGCGCGAGCGCAGCGGCCGGTTGGGCAGGATGCTCGCTCAGCTCGGCGGCAAGGGGAGCGACCTCACCTATTTTGACGATCCGGACGCACTCCCCGACAGCCGCGAGGGGCGCATCACTAGCGTACTCCTCGCCCGCCGCCGCAAGTTTCACCGCGCCCGCAGGCTGCTCTTAGACGCCGATCGGTGCGCCTTCGTGCTCGTGTTGACCCCTGAAAAGCTGCCCATCTTGGAGAGCGCCAAAGCGCTCGACACGCTTGCACGCTTTCGGGTGCCGGTCGCTGGGCTCGTCGTCAACCGCGTGCTACCGGCCGAAGCCGAGGGGCCGTTCTGGGCTACCCGACGGGCGCAAGAACGGGTGTACCTCGGGGAGATTGCAACCCGCTTCGCCAACTGGCCCCAGCTACACGTTCCGCTCTTTGCGCGGGACATCGAAGGCGTCGCGGGGCTCGAGCAAGTTGCGGCACACCTCACGCTGGCGCCATAGCGCCGCGGAACACCTAGCGGCAAAACGCCTGTCACCGTCACAGCGACCGGCCGGTAACCGGTCGCGCAAACGCCAAGGGAGCGCTCCCGCAGGGCGGCGCGCCTCAGGTCACCCACCGCTTCGCGCGGCCAACCGCCCACCAAGCGGCCACGAACGAACCGACACCCACGAGCAGCGTAGCGCCCTCAAGGCCCGCGTCCATCGCCCCACCCCCGCTGAGGCGCATGGGGTGCAGGAGCAGCAGCGCTGTAGGCGCCGCTTCAACCCAGGGCACCATAAAGGCGAAGCCAGTAAGCCACCACAGGCCGAAGAGCGACAGGGCGAACGGACGGCTACGCGTGAGAACGAGCAAGAGATGCGTCGCGCCGAGCAGCAACGCTGCGCGAGCGAGCGCAGCGAGCGGACCCCCTTGCGACACCAACAAGCTGATACTTCCGCTGCCGAGGAGCAGCAGGGCGACGCTAGGCGCAACGAGGCACACGAAGAGCGCACGGGCCGAACGGCGCGCTAGCAGGAGCTCGAGCTCCCCCCTTTCGTAGCGTCCTAGAAACGTATCCGCACTGAAAACGACGCCCAAGGGGATGAACAAGACCTCCAGGACGAGCCACCGCTCCGCAGCGACGTCGGACATCAGCGTGAGCAGGTAGAGGGCCGTGGGCACGGCGACGAGGTAGCTCAGCAGGAGGGGGCGGTTGAGGAGCAGCGCCAACCGGAGCGCACCCTCCACGCGCGACCACGGCGGCACCCGAGCGCGCGTAAGCTTTAGCGGCGCAGGAGGTCGTTCCACGACTCGACGCCGTTCCAATCTGTAACGTTGCGAAGGGCGGCCCACAGCTCCCCCTCGGGCACACCCTGCGCAAGGCGGTCGTGGGTTGAGAGCCACCACGTGTTGTACTCCGGGCGCCTACCGTCGTCAAAGGGGTAGAGGGGATAGCGCCGGTCAGCTAGGGCCACCTCCTCCCCGCCGCGAACCGCGGCTTCTGCCGGCTCGAGGTCGGCGCCCTCCAAGAGCAGCCGGTCGAGAACTGCCACGAGCGCGAGCGGCACATTGGGTTCCAACGGGCTCTGCGCCGAATAGAGCGCCTCGTTGGGCTTCCTCACGCCGAGCAGGTTCGCCGCTACGGTGACCGCCGCCTCATGCACCGCTTGGCGCCGCATCAGCGCGCGCTCGCCGAACACCGTCGCGCCCGCAAGGGTCTTCTCGCCCAACCACAGCGACCCACTGCCACCAAACGGTAGGATCTCCGGAACAGGTCGCTCCAGCTTGGCGAGCGCAGCGCGCACCGAGGCGTCGTAGAGGGCTTTCGCCTCGTAAAGCGTCGGGTCGAGCGCGCGCATCGCCCGGTCCGCCGTCTCGAGCGCGCCTTCCGGCAAGATCAGCAACCAGTCCGCCTCGGCGTCTGCCCCCGCACACCGCACCCCCTCGCCGTTTGGAGCCACCCGGGAGCACCCGTAAAGCTCCCAGCCGGACGAAGGATATACGGTGAAGTCGTAACGACCCGCTTCAACGCGGCCTATCGGCAAGACGACGCCGTGCCGACCGATATAGGGGGCGAAGGTCATGAAGTCGCGGGGGGCGACGGCGGTCGGCCGAGCGGGTCCACGAAGCTTTTCACGGTTGGCTTCACGCTCTACCGAGAGCGTCAAGCGCGCCGGGTTCCAAAAGAGGCTACGCGCGGCGCTGCCCTGGCGGGGCGCTGCGAGCGTGAGCGCCCGTTCCCTAGCGGCCCAGGCGCTCCCCAAACCCAGCAGGCCCACCCCCAAGGCCAGCACCACCCCCAGAAGCGCTGCCGAGCGCATGGCGGGAGGTTTCGTCACGGCCAAACGTCGGCGCTCGAGCCCCCATAGCAGCGAGGTGCCGAGGGTAAGCGTAACCAGGGTTGCCAAGGCAAAGCTGACGAGCAAGGGCCAACGCAAGGGCTCGATGGCCGCGTCTTGCAGCACGTCGTTCCAACGCAGCACCCGCAAGAAGAGGTCGGGCCACAGCGGGCCGAACACCGGCGCGAGCCCCACCCAGGCACCCCACAGCCCTAGGGTGAGGGGCACGCCGAGACCCGGTCTACGTACAGAAAGGAGAGCAGCTAGCCCTCCTAGGGACGCCGCCAGCGTGTGGGCGAGAACGATCACGGGGAGCCAACGCAGCCCCACCCACCAGGGCGCTAGGAGGTAGTAGCGCGGCACGGCCAGAGCCAGAAAGGCGAGGAAGGTGATCAGGCCACCGTAGAGCCCCGTCACGGCGACCCGAGCCCCCTGCAGGGTCCACTCGTCGACGGCTCTTGCAGCTAAAACTTCCCTCGCCCGCGGATGAACCGCCGCTGCGGTCGCCTGCCACCCCCAGAAGGCCGAAACGACCGTTAAAAACATCGCGAGCTGCAAGGTGTCGAACAGGCTGTGCAGCCCAAAGCTGGCAGCGTCCAGGCGTCCGACGATGAGTCCCCCGGCGATGAGGAGCCCCGCGAGAGGCCAACTCGCCGGGTTTGCCCTCAGGCGCAGCCACTCGAGCCTCGCACCGAGCCAGAGCGTCCTAAAAAAATGCGGCCTCATCACAGCTCAAGTACCCTGACCCACGTGCGCGAGGTAGGCGTCGAGCAAGGTCGGCTGACAAACCTTTAGCCTGCCGTCCTCGCCGATCACGCGCCAATGGGTGCCGCCCGCAGTCCGCTTTTCGGCGACGACGACGCCTCTTGGCGCCGCACCCCGCGGCAGCTCCCCTTCCCTCACCCGCCCAGCCATCTGCGCCAGAGCCTCCTCCACGGGGCCCGTCCACACGAGCTCACCTCTGCGCAAAAACCACACGGCGTCGGCTTCTCTTTCGATCTCGTCCACCATGTGAGACGACACCAGCACGGGCCGCTCCGCCGCCGCGTCCCTCAAGCTGCGGTAGAGGCGCGCGCGCTCTTCGGGGTCGAGCCCAGCCGCCGGCTCATCGACGATAAGAAGCTGCGGGCGGTGGGCGATAGCTTGAGCGACCCCCACGCGCCGCAACATCCCGCCGGAGAGGGACCCGAGCGTACTGCGGCTGCGGTCGCTCAGACCGACCGCAGCGAGCGCTTCGGCGACGCCGGAACGCGCCTCCCGCGCACTCCGGCCTGAAAGCAGCGCGAGGCACTCGAGGTACGCCCCCACCCGCATCGAGCTGGGGGGGCTGAAGTGCTGCGGCAAGTAGCCCACGCGCGAGCGCAGGTGAGGGTGCTCGTAGGGGTCGCCACCTAGCAAGGAGACCCCTCCCTCGTCGGGCGAGAGAAGCCCCACCGAGAGCCGCATCAGCGTGGTCTTGCCCGCGCCGTTGGGCCCCAAAAGGCCGGTGATGCCAGGTTGCAACGCGGCGCTCACACCGCGGAGCGCCCAGCGAGGGCCGTAGCGGTACCCAAGGTCTCTAATGGCGAGTGACGTTTGCAGCCCCACGCGCACCTCCCTCTGCTACTCGAGCACAGCGGGGGTTGCCGAAAGGTTGCCCAGCAAAACTGGCGTTACACACGCGCGCGTGAAGGTTGCTTTACGGTTGCCGCACGCTCACGTTGGCGAACGGGAGACGACCGTGTCTCCCGTACCCTAGTCTTCCCACGCCTTCTCAACCCGCTTGAGATGCGCCTGAGCCAACGCGACCTTTGGGTTATCGGTCGGTAGAAGATCAAGGGCAGCTTCCCAGAGCTCCAGGTCGTCGCCTTGGGTTTCGGCGAGGGCGAACACCGCGTCGGCATCCTCTGACGCTAGCGCGGCCTGGCGCAGCGCCTCGAGCAGCGTCTCGCGCAGTTCGACCACCCCCGGCGCGTCCGACGCGGGGAGCAAGTCCCCCCGGTAGCGCTGCACGGCGGCGGCCACCTCGCCCCGCTTCACCAGCTCGGTCACCTCGGTGAAGTCGACGTAGCAGGCCACCCCGAGGCGGTAGGGGCGGTTGGTGATCGGGATGCTCTGGCGGAGCCGCGATAGCGAGGCCTTCAGCGTCGCCATCTTCCCCGCGTCGCCGTAGGTCAGGAGCAGGAGCCGTTCGCCGCTCAGCCCTTCGGGGTGGGCCGCTAGCAGCGCTAGGATGTCGAGCTGGCGGGGCGCGAGGGAGAGTCGTCCCCGGTAGAAGACCTGCGGGCTCCCCAGGGCGTAGAGCCTTAGCGCCTCGCTGGGCGTTTCGGTGCCGCCCGTCCCCTCCGGCGCCACCGGCTCGAGCCGACCACCATCGAGCACGTACCGCGTGCTCGAGCGCGCCGCGACGGCGGGGTCGCGCGTGGTCAGAAGCACCGTCGCGCCCGCTCTGTGACGCGCCTCGACGAGCTTGAGCAGCGGCTCCCACTGCGCTGCTGTCAGTCGGCTCGTCGGCTCGTCGAGCAAGAGGATGGGGGGGTCGTTGACCAGCGCCCGGGCGAGCGCGACGCGCCTCTGCGCCTCGAAGGAGAGGTGGGCGGGCCGAAGGTGCGCCCGGTCGGCGAGGTCCAGCGCTTCCAGAAGCTCCAGCGCGCGTCTTTGCCGTTCGCGTCGGGCGACACCGGCGTAGAGCAGCGGCCTCGCGACGTTCTGCCACGCGCTGAGCTGCGGCAGCAGCGTCGGCGTTTGAAAGACGAAACCGAAGGTCCGGTTGCGCAGCCTTGCACGCTGGGTATCGGAAAGCCCAGCGACCGAGCGCCCCTCTAAGCGGTAGGCCCCCGAGCTAGGCGTGTCGAGCAGGCCGATAAGGCTGAGCAGGGTGGACTTACCCGACTCGGGTCCCCCCTCGATGGCGACGAAGTCGCCTCGGTCGACCTCGAGGCAGATAGACGTCAACACCTCGCGGGTTTTGTAAGCTTTGCTCACACCCTCGAGCGCTATGTAAGGCGCCTTCATCACCTCGACCCGGATAACGGCAGTGTAGCACCTAGAGGTAAGAGCGGCGCTGAGCGCGTAGGTGTGTCGTTTGAAAACCGGCGCGGCCCCGCACGGCACCGTGCTCACGGGAGATGCCGAGGCGTGACAAAAAAGCCCCGCCGGGATTCAGCGGCACCTGACGATCACCCCTTATGGCTGCTTCTTTCGACCTGACCAGGTTCGAGGGTCGCCACCGCGCTGAGCCGACGGGACAAGAGCGAGTCTAACACGGCCGCCGCCGCCGCGTCAAAACCTGCGCGTCACACCTTGAGCCCCGGCCTCGAGCGGTAGATGCGGGTCACGTCCGCGATGCGCAGCACGGTGTCTTTGACCCGGTCGACCTCGCTCTGATCCTTGACGTCGATGCGAAAGTGGATGCGCGCGCTCGTGCTGTCTTGCACGTCGGCCGTTACCCGCGAGGCCGACTTGTTCATCGAGGCGATGACGTCGAGCACGTCCATCAGCAGCCCGGGGCGGTCGACCCCGATGACCTCGAAGTCCACGGGGTAGACCTCGCCGCTCGGCGCGTCCCAGGTGACGTTGACGAGGCGTTCGCTCTCTTTGCGCAGCAGGTGCTTGACGTTCGGGCAGTTGTAGCGGTGCACCGTCACGCCGCGCCCCCGCGTGACGTAGCCGACGACGTCGTCGCCGCGCACGGGGCTACAGCACTGCGCCAGCTTGGCGGGCGCGTCGAGCCCGTCGACGTAGATGCCCCCCGTACCGTGCCGCGCTTTCGGAGGCGTTTTGGGGTCGGGCCCCTTGGGGGTGCTCGGCACGAGCTCGGCGAGGATCTGCTTGGTCGTCAGGCGCTTGGCGTGCAGCGCGAGGTAGAGTTCGTCGACCGAGTCGGCGTTTAGGAGCTTTTTGGCGGCGACTTCGAGCTTTTTGCCGGTGTAGTGCGCGACCGAGAGGTTTTTGCGGCGCAAGGCACGCTCGAGCGTGCGCTTCGCGCTCTCCAGGACCCCTTCGCGCTCCTGCTGCCGGAAGTAGTGGCGGATCTTCTGCTTTGCCCCGCGCGTCACCGCGATGCTCAACCAGTCGGGCGACGGCCCATACTGCGCGCCGCGGTTTGTGAGGATCTCGACCCGGTCGCCCGTCTGCAGCGCGTAGGAGAGCGGCACGATCTCACCGTTTACGCGCGCGCCGATGCAGCGGTGCCCGACCTCGGTGTGCACGTGATAGGCAAAGTCGATGGGGGTGCTGCCCAAAGGCAGGTTGACCACGTCGCCCGCCGGGGTAAAGACGAGCACCCGCTCGGAGAGGAAGTCGCTCTTGACGGTGTCGATAAAGGCGCCCGCGCTCTCGGCGGTGTTGTTGACGTCTAGAAGCTGCTTCATCCAGGTCAGGCGTGCTTGGAGCTGCGAGGGGTCGCCAAAACCCTGCTTGTACGCCCAGTGCGCCGCCACCCCGTACTCGGCGATCTCGTGCATTCGGCGCGTGCGGATCTGCACCTCGATGGGCTGGCCCTGGAGGCCGATGACGGTCGTGTGCAGCGACTGGTAGCCGTTCGGTTTGGGCACCGCCACGTAGTCTTTAAAGCGGCCCGGGATCGGCGTCCAGATCGAGTGGATGATCCCCAGAGCGCGGTAGCAGATCGCTTTTTCCTCATCCTCGACGCTCTCCCCGCCCCCCGTCGGGGTGAGGATCGCACGGATCGCCATGAGGTCGAAGATCTGGTCCAAGTTTTTAGCGTCGCGCTGCATCTTGCGGTAGACGCTGTAGAGCCCCTTGCTCCGCCCCGAGATCTCGAAGGTGAGCCCCTCTTGGGCGAGCCGCTCCTCTAAAAGGGCGATCGAGCGCTGCACGTACGCCTCGCGCTCGGCGCGGCGCATCCGCACCTGCCGCTGCAGGGCGCGGTAGCGTTCAGGCTCGAGGTAGAAAAACCCCAGCTCTTCGAGCTCGCTCTTGATGTGGTTGATCCCCAGGCGGTGCGCGAGCGGCGCAAAGATCTCCAGGGTCTCGCGGGCGATGCGGCGCTGCTTTTCGGGGGGCATGTGCCGCAGCGTGCGCATGTTGTGCAGCCGGTCGGCGAGTTTGACGAGGATGATGCGCACGTCGCCGACCATCGCCAGGAGCATCTGGCGGAGGTTTTCGGCCTGCTCCTCCTCCGCCCCCGCCTCGAGCTGACGGATTTTCAGCTTGCTGATCTTCGTCTCACCCTCGACGATGCGGCGCACGGGGGCGCCGAAACGCGCCTCGATCTCCTCGAAGGTCACGTCGGTGTCCTCGACGGTGTCGTGCAGCAGCCCCGCGATGAGAGCGTCGACGTCGAGGTGCATCTCGGCCAAAAGCTCGGTGACGGCGACCGGGTGGGTGATGTAGGGCTCCCCCGAACGGCGCGTCACACCGCGGTGCGCCGCCTCGGCGAGCGCGTAGGCTTCGCACAGGCGCGCCCTGGCGGCGTCACTCAGGTAGGAGGTTTTGTCGAGCAGGCTCTGCGGCGCGTCCATCAGACTTTCTAATCTAGCATACAGACGCCTTTCGGCTGACAAAAGAGCCGACGGGAAGCTTCCGGCAACCCGTTGCCGGCTGCGGAGCGCGACGGTGGGCGACCTGCAAGCGCTCGCGCACCTCGCCATCGACCAGGGCTCAGCGGTCATCCGCGCCGAATACAGCCCGGGCTCCCCGGCGCTCGAAAACTCTCCGTGGCGACCCGCACCCCGGCGGTGCGCTCGCACGCGCTCAAGATCCCCGACCTGCCAAGCGGTTCGGGTTTGGTGGTGACCGTGAGCGACCGGGTCGAGGAGGGGAGCTTGAGAAGCAGTAGGTCAAAGCGCCCGTGTCGGAGCTCGTGTCGGATGTGCAACTGACGGAGGTGACGACGCGGGGGGTGACGCTCGAGGTGGTGTTGCTCGCGAAGAAGAGCGGCAGACAACGACGAAAGAGTAAAAGAGACGCGCTAACCCAAGTTGACAAAGACCTTTAAACAAGCCGAGCACTACCGCGATCTGTTGTTTAGTTTTTTGTGCGCTCAATTACACTCTATAGTCGTGTTCTTGCCCATACGACCGCGATCCATAAACCTACCTCTATCTAAGTGGCAGCCTTTGCCGCGTGACTAGCAAAGCCACTCACGAAATCGTGGAGGTAGTATTCGGCATAACTACCGTCTCTGGCAGCGGTACGCTCTGAGTAAAGCAGTGTCGCGGAATCATAAATTCGCTCCGTCATCAGCTTTTCGCACAACAATCTGTAGCGCTCGAGGTAGCTCGCACCCCTAAACTCTGGAAACACGGAAAAGTGCGGCTCGTCCACCTTCACCGGCTTCGTTGACGCCTCGCAGTCTTCCAGTAGCACCAAATAGCCTAGAAACGGGCGTGGCACCATGCCAAAAGCTCCCTCTCGGAAAGCCTCCATAGATCTGTCGCGCTTCCTATCGCCTCTTCCAAGCGATTATTGAAATTGTTACCAAAAGAAGGGCCAACTTGGGACTTAAACTCGAAAGCTGCGATCAGATTTTCCTTATGCACGACAATCACGTCCCAGGTTTTCGTGGCTCGGAAGTAGCCTGGCAGAACGACGTCGCCCTTTGAGCGAACACTGCTAGCGGGTAGGCCGTTCGCGGTGGCGAGGTCGGTAATAAGGTCGAAAAAGCCGTCAAGGTGCTTGCCTTGCACAACGCTAGCCCGATTGTCACCGGAGCTTATGCGGGTTTGCCAGAACCGCTTTACTGCCGAAGCCACTTTGTCCTGATAATTAGCGAGGTCGAGAGCCATCCCAAACACATACCATCTGTGTGTTAGTTGATGGATTTAATTATTTCGATGTCGCGCCAGTCGAGATTGTAAAGCTCGAACACAGCTGCGTTAATTGCGGCATGGTCGTTGCCACCGCCTAGTTCGATAAGCGTTTCCCTCATCTGCTCGCTTACAGTTTCCCAAACCGGAAGGCAGATGCGGCGCAGGTTTTGCGCTTGGAAACGCAACCAGCCACCCCGCATCTTGACTGAATAGGCCCAGACAAATAGCTTCGCTATATCTGAACGCAGGACGGCTTGGAGCGCCCGCAGATCCCATGTCCGGCTTGTCACCCAGTAGAGATTGTGGTGCGGGTAGGCGGTTCCCTCTTCGTAAGCCACAATCGGCTCGTTCCGAATATCGGGGATGAGCAGTTTTTTTTCTCCAGCGAGGTGCGGATAAATACGGTCGATCGTCCGGAACCAGCCAGAAGGGTTTTTCCGTGCAACGTGCCGTTCAGCTATCGTCTTACGGTTAGCCTCGAGGAAAGCAGCGAATTTGGGATAGTGGTCGGGATTTGCTAGCTGCCCGTCGGCCTCAAAGGGATTGATAATGCCCTTGCCGCCCCAGACAAACTGGCCACTGGCCAGGTCTTGCGCCATCGCAATAGGCAACTTGCGCTCCGGCTCCACGTCTAGCGCGTCGTAAGGCGCTATGTACACCCGGTCACAGCCGGAAGCAACTCCAATACCCACACGCCCCCCGGCCTCTTCTAGCGGCTTGTAAGCCCGTTCGATAGCACGGATAAGCTGAAGCTGCGGCGCACAGTCCAGTAGCCACGGCTCATCTCCATTGACTGCGTTGGATATCACCTCGACTGGGGCGCCCTCAGCACGATCTTCGTTATTAAGCTGCACAGCCAATTCCTTTAGATAAGCGGCATCCAACTTCGGGCGCTTGGCTATCGCAGTCGTGTCACCCCGATCATTTACGATGGTCGTGATTGAGGTATATGCAGCCACTTCGGTTCTGAAGGCGTCAGTACCTACCATGTCAACGTAGTGCTTCAGGTGGTAGTTGTCGGCCACAAGCTTACGGAGCCGTCTACCGTAGCGGTTCTTCATCCATCGATCTGAGCAAATAAAGGAGAGTTTGCCGCCCGGCTCTAGCAATCTCAGACCGCGCTCGATGAATGGGACATAGAGATCGGCTCGATCATAAACCGTCGCGTACTTGCTACGGTAAAACTTCATCAGTGGTGCCGAAATAAGCTCTTGGCGGACATACGGGGGATTACCGACAATATGTGTAAATTTACCCTCTATAGATGCTGCAAGAAAATCATCTTGCAATAGCCAATCTCTAGTCAAGTCCTGCGCAGTAGCTGCTTTGATCCCGGCGGCTTCTAGCTTGGCGATCACCTTTTGCTCAGTCGCCCGAGCCGTATCACGGTGTAACTCTACTGCTCTTAGACTGTTTTTGAGGACGCTATAGGGTTCACGACTCTGATGATGGCGCTTCCAAGAAGCTAATAACCTGTCTACCACCGGCAGAAGAAAACTACCGTCTCCAAAGGATGGCTCCAGGATGCGTAGCTGGGTTAGATCATGTTCAGCGGTGTAACCCACCAGGTCGAGCATGAAGTGAACAACCTCAGGGTTGGTAAAAACTGCACCACGCTCCTCAATTCCGGCCTCCGACAGCAGCGCGATAGCCTCTAAAAGGTCAGGGCTTCTTACCTCGGGAAGATCAAACAAAGGAGCCGGATGTGAAGTCATCAGTGCCATTGTACCGTCAGCCCTGCTAAAGCACACTCGGCAACCGCCGCCATCTGCTCGAGCTCGTCCGCGTGCAGGTTACCCCCGTTGTCGCAATCGACGCGTGCCCCAGCACCTTTTTGAGGCCGTAGACCTTCGCCCCCCGCCGCACCGCCTCGGTTGCGAACGAGTGGCGTTGCGGGGCGCGCACGACCCCGTCGCACCGGTGCTGACGCCGCTACCTGAGGTTGGTCCTCGCGTAGAGCAGATAGAGCCCCAAGAGCAACAGCAGCGCGTTGCCGAACCACAACCCCAGCCATACCGGCAGCACCCCCGCTTGGGCCAGCAGCTGCCCCAGGGTGAGGAGCAGATACCACGCGAGCGTCACGGCGAGCGATAGACCGAAGGCGACGCTGCGGCTGCGGGCGTGTAGCACCGCCAGCGGCAGCGCGACCGCGAGCAGCGTGAGGTTGGCAAAGGGCTCGGCCAACTTGCGGTGAAAGAGCACGGCCGCGGCGCGGCGCTCGGCGGCGCTGAGGCTCGGGTCGTTGGCGTCTCTTAGGGTGCGGGTCACCGAACGGGTGTCCTCGAAGCCGCCGCCGGAAAAGCGGGTGATGAGTTCGTCGACGTCCTCGGCGAAGGTGATGCGCAGCGGTGCGTCGGGCGAGGGGGCGCGGTTATGCAGCCGCACGAGCGCCTGGAGCTGCGCCTCGGGGGTGCCAGCGCCGTCGCGCAAGCTGCCGACGTCCAAAACGGCGTTCTGGTAGCCGTAGAGTTCGAGCCCCCCCTCGACGAAGCGGGCCCTTTCGGCGAGCACCACGCTCAGCTGGCGCCCGCGCCAGGCCTCCAGGCGCACCCCGAAGAGGTCGTCGGTGCGGCGGTCGGTCGCGGCAAACGAGAGCGAAAACTCCCCCAAGGGGATGCTCTGGCGCTCGAGCCGGAAAAGCCCGCTGCCGCCACTTGTGAGCTCCCACCAGAGCGCGCCGACCCGCACGTTAGCGCGCGGCAAGACCCACTGGTTCATGGCGAGCGCACACCCCGCGGCGAGCAGCCCGAGCGCGAGCATGGGGGCGCTCAGGCGGCGCAGCGCCACCCCGCCCGCTTGCACCGCGAGCAGTTCGTTAGCCGCGGCGAGGCGCCCGAAGGTGAGGAGCACGGCTAGAAGCAGCGCGATCGGCAGCGTCTGGACAATCGCCGTGGGCAGCTGCAGCGCCAACCAACCGAGCATCCCCCAGAGGGGCGTGCCGATGATCCACTGCAGGCGCGGAAAGTTCGCGCTGGTCACCGCCAGGCCGCTATAGAGCAAGAGGCTAAAGAGGAGCGCCGGCAGGCACTCGCGCAGCAGGTAACGGTCGAGGCGCATCACGGCGCTAAGGGGGGGTAAGTCATGGTTGAACCTCGGAGGCGGGGACGATCTGCACGTCGAAAGCGGTCCTCACCGCCCCGTCGTGGAGGCGGTAGGACGCGATCAGTGTACCGCAGCAGCTCCTCACCGCGAGCTCGAGCCCGTAGCCCGACACGGCGTCCGTCGGGGCCTCCAGGGGGGCGCCGGTGAGGAGCGGGGCGGCGTTAAGCGCCAAAAAGGGGCGCAGCGTGACGTCGGAGAGCGTCACGGGGTAGCTCGCCGAGAGCTCGAGCAGCTCGAGGCCGGTCGCCGCTCGCGCTAGGTTGTAGCGGAGCTGGGTGCCGAGCTCGAGCCCCAGCTCCTCCCACGCCGCGTCGCCGACAAAGCGCACGAAGGCGTCCACATTCGGCTCCGGCGGCCCCAGCAGGCCCGCGAGCTCCACCTCGGCGCGCGCCGCCGCGCGCCCCCCCGCCCAGCTAAGGTCGCGCCGCGCGCTCGCGTGGAGCCGCCGCACGGGGTTGCGCCCCTCGGCGGCGGCGAGCAGGTTGTAGCGCGCCTGCACCCCGAAGCGCCAGGGGGGGAGGGCGAGCTCGGCGCTGCCACTTACGAGGCTGCGCGGCTCCAAACGGTCGAGTCGCGCCGAAAAGGGCGAGCCCCCCAGCACGAGCTGCCGCTCGAAGCTCACCGTCGCCGTCAGCGGCCCGTAGACCCCGCGCCACGACGGCACGAAGCGCAGGCTAAACTGCGCCGCCGCGTTCCCCAACTCGTCGCGGACGCTCGGGTAGTGCGTCAGCGTGCTCTCGGTGCGCAGCGCGAAGGTGCCCGCCGGGAGCGGCGGCAGGGTGTAGACGGCGCTCCCCTGCACCCCTAGGCGCGGTGAGAGCACGGGGCCGCTCGGGAGGCGCTGGCTCGAAAAGGCGGTAAAGGCCCTAGCGCTCAGCGCGAGGGTGTCTTGCGCGAGGGCGGCCTGCGGCAGCAGCCGCGCGAGCACCTCCGTCAAACGGCGCCCCGCGTGCAAAGCGAGCGCGCCCTCGTGCAAAAAGCCCTCCTCGGCCCAGTGGCGGTTGGTCAAGCTAAAGTCGAAAGCGACGCCGGGGGCTACGGGGCGCCGCAGCAGCAGGTCGGCGCGCAGCCCCGGCCCGGCGCGCCCAAACGCCGCCCGCACGTTCCCCCGCCCGAGCCTCAGCAGCGACACCAGGCCGAGCGGGCGCCCCTCGTCGAGCCCCGCGACGCCGAGCTCGAGCGAGGCTTCCGGCAGCAGCTGGATCGGCACGCTCACCTTGGTCCCCTCGTCGAGCGTCTCCCCGACCGGTTCGGGCGCGGCCGGCGAGGGCAAGAGCCGCGCGCCCCCCACGCTGAGCCCCGGGCCACCGGGTTGTGGGGGGCCGTCGAGCAGCAGCTGCAAGTTGGGGTTGAGCGCGACGCGCAACCCCAGGGTCTCAAGCACCCCGTCGCGGACCTGCACGACGCCGCTCACAAAGTCCACGCGGGCCGAGGGCGCGCGCAGCAGGTAGAGCCCCCCCTCCTCGCACGCACAGGTCGTCGCGCTCGCCTCGCGCAGCACGAGCGCCCCGCCCGTCAAGGTCGCCCCGACGCTCTGCACCCGGAAGTTGCCGAGCCGCAGCGTGACCTCGCTAAGCGCCGTGCGCCCGTCCGCGAGGGTGTAGTGGGCACTGCGGGCGCTCCCGCTCGCCTGCGGGCTGCTGACCGCGACGCCGCGCAGGGCGAAGCCGCCCTCGGCGCTGCCGAGGTGCTCGGCGAACACCGTGACCTCCCCGAAGCGCAGCGTCGCCGCCTCGACCGAGACGCGCGGGTCGGCGCTTAGGCGCTCGACCACCATGCGCGGCGCCGTCACGGTGAGCACCTCGTCCGCTGCGGAGACGAAGCAGAGCCCGCCGGAGAGCTCGGCGCGGTCGCGCGCCGCTTCAAAGCGCAAGCTGCTCACAAAGACCGTCCCGAGGCCCTCGAGCTCGAGCGCCTGCGGGTAGTCGGCCGCGTTGCAAGCAGCCGCCCAGGTGCCGCTCAAGAGCGCGAGCACGAGGGCGAGCGCGGCCCTGCAGCGGCTCACAGCCTAGGCGCGCGCCTCAGGCGCGGCGTCACCCGAGCGAAGCTCACGAGAGCCTCACAACCCGTGCGGGGCGAAGCGCTCCAGAAGCGCCGGCGGCACCTCCGTGTCGGCGCTCACGGCGCCCGCCTCGTCCCAGCTAAGAGCCAACGTCTCCCCCGCGGCGCCGCGCAGCGTCACCGGCCCCTCCTGGTAGGTGTAGGGGCCGACCAACAGCGCCTGCGGCGCGGCGAGGTCGACGAAAGCGCGCGCGCCCGAGAGCGCCGGCGCGCTGCTCGTCACCTCCCCCTCGAGCACGGCCACGTCCTGCTCGAGAAAGACCGTCGCGGTCTCCGCCGCGAGTGTGACGGTGCTCTCGGAGGCGCTCTCAGGGGTGCCTTCAGCGTCACCCTCGGGGGCGCTCTCGAAGCGCACCCCGCCCTCCGCGCGCAGCGTCTGCGAGGCGACCTCGAAGTGCAGCGCGGGCGCCTCCAAACGGCCGAAGGCGCCCGTCACGGTAGCCCCCGCGACCTCGACGAAGTCGCCCTCCAAAAAGCGCACGAACGACCCCGCGAGGGTGACTTCGAGGTCGCGGAGGCTGAGTTCGCCCCCGTCGGGGAGGGTGGTGATGCCCGTCGCGAGGTCGAGGTCTTGCGCGCCGTAGGGGCGCACGCTGAGCGCGGCGAAGTCGGCCTCGGTGCCGAGCGGCGCGCGCGGTTCGGCGGGGGCGGCGAGGCTGAGGGCGCTTAGCGCGGCGTAGAGCCAGAGACCGCGGAGGAGAGAGCGGCGTAAACGCATGCTCTAGAGTTTACGCCGCGACGTATGAGAAGGGTCCTTGGGCCGCACGGCGCGGCTTAAGGGGGCCTTTAGGAGGCCGCGGGCGCCAGCGTCAGGCTAAATAGGGCGTCGAAGGGGCGCTTGGCCAGGAGCTTGTGGGCGTCGTCCGGGGTCGCCGCCATGATCTCGGCGATGGTCTCCTGCACCGACGCGTAACGCCGGTCGTACTCGTAACGCACCCCCAGCGACATAAGCCGGCCGAAGGGGGTCTCGCCGCGCAGGGTGAGCCGCGTCGCCAGCTTGCGCTGCGCGCGCCGCCACTCCTCGTCCCCGACGCCGCTCGTTTGGACCTCCTGGAGCGTCCGCTTAAAGACCGCCAGCGCCTCCTCGTGCGCTTCGGGCCCCGTCGACAGGTAACCGACGAACACCCCCGCCCCGTCGGCGGGGTCGTGCGACAAGGACGCGCTCTCGGCGAGGCCGTGGTCGACGAGCGCCCAGTAGAGGCGGCTGCCGCTGCCGTCGCCCAAGAGGTTGGCGAGCACCCCCGCCGCGCTCCGCAAGGGGTCCTGCGCGCTCACGCCGGGGGCGTAGAGGGCGGTGTGCGTGCGGGCGAGGGGCGGCTGCTCGAGGCGCACGTCGCCCGTGGCCGGCTCAAGCTCTGGGTAGCGCCGCGTCGCCCCGCTCGGGCGCCAACCTCTCGTCAGCGCCTCGACCTGCCTGAGCACCGCGTCCCAGTCGAAGCGGCCGGTGAGCGCCAAAAAGAGGTTGTCGGCGGCGTAGCGCGCCTCGAAGTAGGCCATCATCTGCTCGCGCGTCAGCGCGCGGATCGAGTCGGCCGACCCGAGCACCGCGTTGCCCAGGGGGTGCCCGCGGTAAAAACGGGCGTTCCCCTCCTCGAAGACCTTGAAGCTCGGGCGGTCTTCGTACATGGCGATCTCCTCTAGGATCACGTTTTTCTCGAGCGCGAAGTCCTCTTCGCGCAGCGCGGGGCGCATCATGTCGGTGAGGAGGTCTAAGAGCGCCTCGAGGCGCGTGGGCAGCACCGCGCCGTAGTAGACGGTGCGCTCGTCGGAGGTGTAGGCGTTGTAGTTGGCGCCCAGCGCGTCGAAAGCCAGGTTGATCGCCTCGGCGCTGCGGCGCTCGGTCCCCTTAAACATCATGTGTTCTAAAAAGTGCGAGACCCCGGCCTCCTCCGGCGCCTCATCGCGGGCCCCCGTGCGGACGAAGTAGCCCGCTGCGACCGAGCGCGCGCGCGGGTTGTGTTCGCCGATAACGGTCAGGCCGTTGTCCAGCGTCGTCTCGAAAAAGGTCATGTGCGCGCCCCCTCCAGGGCGTCCGGGGTGCTCGGGGCGGCGAGCGGCTTCGGGCCGAGGGTCACGACGGTAAAACGCGGCGCCCGTTGGTTTGCGAGAAAGCGGTTGAGGCTCTCTAGCGTCACGGCCTCGACCCCCGCTTGCACCTCAGCGACCGTGCGCGGCGCCCCCAGCAAGAAGAGGTCGCGCGCGAGGGCGCTCGCGCGGGCGCCGCTCGACTCGCCCTGCATCACCAGGCTTGACAGGAGCCCCGTGCGGGCGCGCTCCAACTCGTCCTCGGTGACGCCCTCGCGGAGCCGTTCGAGCTCGCGCAAGAGCACCCGCAGCGTCTCGTCGGCGCGCTCGGGGGTGGTGCCGGCGTAACCCAGGGTGTAGCCGAAACCGCGCACCGTGCGGCTCACCGCCGCGACGCTGTAGACGAGCGCCCGCTTTTCGCGCACCTCACTGAATAGCCTCGAGCCCATCCCGCCGCTTAACACCCCGACGGCGAGCGCGTTGTGATACCAGTGTGGGTCGCCGGGCGGGAGCGCCGCAAAGGCCACGCCGATCTGCGTCTGCGCGGTGGGCGCCGCCACGTGCGCGCGGCGGGGCGCCTTCAAGGCGACCTCGGGGAGCGCGACCCCGTCGCCTTGCCAGTCGCCGAAAAGCGCCGCCACGGTCTCCTTGAGGGGCTCCCAGGCCACCCCGCCCGCGACGCTCAACACCGCGCCGCGCGGCGCGAGGCGGCGTCGGGCGTCCGCGCGCACCCCTTCCGGCGTCAGCGCCCTCAGCTCAGCCTCCTCGCCGTAGGGGCTGCGCGCGTGCGGGGAGGCGAAGAGCGCCTCCGTGAGGGCGATAAAGAGCCGCTCCGTCGGGCTGTCGTCGAGCGAGGCGAGCTCCTGCAGGGCCAGGGCGCGCGCCCCCTCGAACTCGCCGCTCTCGAGGTGCGGCCGGCGCACGAGGTCGGCGTAGAGGCCGAGCGCTTCGGGGAGCGCGTCGGCGAGGAGCGAACCGGAGAACGAGCTGCTCTCCCGCCCTGCCCCCCCGCCGCGGCGCACGCCGAGCGCGTCGAGCGCGTCGCTAAAGGCGCGCGAGTCGCGCCCCCCCGCCCCGCGGTAGAGCCAGTCGTGGAGCACGGTCGCGCTCCCCGCAGCCCCGGTCGGGTCGGTCGCGGCGCCAAAGGGCAGCAGCAGCTCAAACGCGGCCGAGGGCAGCCAGGGCATGGGCTCGAGCACCAGCGTAAGGCCGTTCTCGAAGGTGTGGGTATGGATGACGGGTTCCGGGTCCATTCCCGTCAGTATAGTCCGGGGCGTGCAACGGGCGCGTCTCGGAGCGCCCCTAGCGCCCCCTAACCGGGCCCTGGCCGCACGGAGAGGTCGGTCACCTCGGCCGTGGGCGGCAGGGCGAGCGCCGCGAGGATCATCGCGGCGACCGACTCGGGTTGCACGAAGCGCGCGGGGTCGTAGGCGCGGCCCTCGAGCTCGTGGACCCGCGCCTGCATGGGGCTCGCGGTGCGCCCCGGGTAGACGCTCACCACCCGCACCCCGTCGGCTTTGACCTCCTCGCGCAGGGCGTCGGCGAGGGCCTTAAGCGCGTGCTTGGTGGCGGCGTACTGGCTCCACGAGGCGCGCGCCACGAGCCCGGAGCCCGAGTTGAGAAAGGCCACCTGGCCGCGCGCCCGCTTAAGGCTCGGCAAGAGGAGCTGGGTCAGCAAAAAGGGCGCGCGCACGTTGAGGGCGTACTGTCGGTCGAAGTCCGCCACGCTCGCCTCTAGCACCGGGCCGAGCGAGACCGTACCGGCGCTGTGCACGAGCACGTCCAAGCCGCCCTCCCCTAGCTCCGCGCCGACCTCGCGGAGCGCCCTTTCGTCGGTGAGGTCGACGGGGTAAGCGCGCGCCGCACCCCCCCAGCCCTGCACCTGCCGCACCACCTCGGCGAGCGCCCCCTCGCGGCGGCCCAACAGGTGCAGCGTCACCCCCTGGCGGGCGAGCTCGAGCGCCACCGCCCGCCCGATGCCGCTACTTGCCCCCGTGACCACGGCGCGCTTGCCCGCTAGGGGCGAGGCGCTAGCCACCGACGCCACCCGCCGCCACGAAGCGGCGCACCGCCCCCGAGAGGTCGCCGCTCCCCGCCACGCTGCTGCCGATCAGCACGGCGTCGGCGAGGTCGCGCACGGCGTCCAGCTCAGCCACGTCGCGGTAGCCCGACTCGGCGACCAGGAGCCCCGTAAACCCCGACGCGCGCGCCCGCGCCATCAGCCTGGGGGCGGTCGCGAGGTCGATCTGCAGGGTCGTGAGGTCGCGGTTATTCACCCCGATGAGCTGCGCGCCCACCGCCAAGGCAAGCTCGAGCTCGCGCTCGCTATGCACCTCGACGAGGGCGTCTAGGCCGAGCGCCTCGGTAAAGCGCAGGTACGGCCCCGTCAGCGCCCCCAAGACGGCCACGATGAGGAGCGCGGCGCTCGCGCCGGCGCGCCGCGCCTCGACGAGCTGCGCGGGGTGCACGGTGAAGTCCTTGCGCAACAGCGGCAGCGAGACGGCCTTGGCGACCGCCTCCAGGTGCTCGAGCGCGCCGCCGAAGTGCGCGGGTTCGGTGAGGACGCTTATAGCCGCCGCGCCGCCGCGGGCGTACGCGGACGCCGCCGCGGCGGGCTCGAGCGGGGCGATCTCCCCTTGTGACGGGCTCTTGCGCTTGACCTCGGCGATGAGGCTCAGGCCGGGCGCGCGCAGCGCCGCCGCGAAGGGGGGGCGCTGCGGGACGCTGAGCTCCTGCAGCGGCACGTCCGCGCCCGCGTAGGCCGCCACCCGCTCCGCCGCGATGCGGCCGAGCACACCCGGCACCGCCGCCGCCTGCTCGGCGCCGAGGGGCGCGGGGAGCGCCTCGGCGAGCGCGTCACCGGCGAGCGCGCCAGCGGGCGCGTCAGAAGGTGTGAAAGCCTTCAAGCCCGCTCGCCTCCCCCCAGGTCACGTCGACGGCGCGCACCTCGGCGTGTGCCGGACCGCGCCTAAGCTGGTGCAAGAGCGCCTCGAGCTCACCCCGCTCCCCCTCCGCGACCACCTCGACCCGCCCGTCGTCTAGGTTCTCAGCGTAGCCGCAGAGCCCGGCGTCGAGCGCCAGGCGGCGGACGAAGGCGCGATAACCGACCCCCTGCACGCTCCCCGAGACGAGGGCGCTGAGCCGCAGGCGCTCGGGGGTCCCACTCTCATGCCGCTGCTTCATAGCTGCACTCTAGCGCGCCCATGGACGCGCGTATAGGGTGCGGGCGCCCACAAGGGTCCGCAGCGCACCTCATGAGCGCCCCTTAAGAGGCGGCACAGCCCTCCTCACCCGTGGGTGCTATCTTAGGGGTTACGCGCGCCCTCGGGGCGCGTTTGCCCTGTTTACCCCGACCCGTATGGCCTACGAACGCCCGCACCCCGCCACGCAGCCCACCGAGCGCCGCCGCACGCGGCGCGCGCTCGTGGTCGTGTTGACGCTTGCCACGCTCCTCTTGAGCCTCTACGCGCTGCCGCTCCTACCGCCGGTGCGCGCGTGGCTGCTCGGGCTGGCGCAAGACGCCGCTAGCCGCACGGGCTTTACGGTGCGCTTCGAAAGGAGCGCCGGCAACCTCTGGCACGGCCTGACGCTCTCGGGGGTGCGGGTGACGGGGCCGGGCGTCGACGCCGAATTGGAGCGCGTGGCGCTCGGCTACGCGCTGGGCGCGCTCCCGACGGGCACCCTGCCGCTCGGGCTCGAGCTCTCGGGGGTGCGCGGCGACCTGCACGTCGGCGCGCTCGCGGACGCGCTGCGCGCGGAGACGGGCGCCCCGCGGGGGCCGCTGCGCGTCACCCCCGTGCTGCGCCGGGCCGAGGTCGCCGACGTCGCGCTCACCGTCGACGGTACCCCGCTGGACGTCGCCGACCTGCGCCTCACGGACCTGACGGTGCAGCAGCGGGGGGAGAGGGTCGCGTTCGGCGCCGCGCTCACCGCGGGGGAGGACCCCGAGCGCGAGGCGCGCGCGTCGGTGCGGGGCAGCGGGACGCTCGCCCCGCTCACCCTCGAGGCCGACGTGCACGCCGACGTCGCGCTCGCTCGGCCCTTTTTCGACGGCCTTGAGGGGGGCACGCTCGCCGGCACCGTGCGCGTCGACGAGGGGGGGGCGACGGGCGAGCTGAGGCTGGAGGGCGGCGCGGTGACGCTCGCCGGGATCGAGCTCGAGGGGGTCTCGGGGCCGGTGCGGCTGCGCGGCCGGGCGCTCGAGGCCGAGCTCAGCGGCCGCGCGCTCGGCGGGCCGCTTTCGGGCACCGCCGCGGTGGACCTAGAGGCGCAGCGCTGGGAGGCGGCGGTGACGGGCGACGCCGCCCTCGCGGAGGCCGCCGCGTGGCTCGCCGCGGGGCGCGCGCCCCTCTCGCCGGAGGCCCTCGGCGAGCTGCTCGGCCTCTCGGGCCGCGCCGACGTGGCGCTCACCGCGAGCGGTTGGCAGGACGTGACCCTCTCGGGCACCGCGGTAGGCGCGGGGGCGCTGCGCGGCGCGCCCCTGCGCGACCTGCGGGTCGACTTCGGCTTTGAAACGGCCACGGGAGCCCGCGCGTCGGCGACGGGGCGCCTCGGCGGGGCGCCCTTTCGCTTCTCGCTCACCCCCGCCGACGAGGGCTTCTGGGTGCGGGCGAGCGGCGCCGGGCTGCCGCTCGCGGCGGGCGTGGCGGCCGACCTGGAGCTCGACCTCACGGGCGGCGAGGCGGGGCTGACGGGGGGCGCCGCGCTCGCGCTCGAAAGCGAGGCGCTCGGGCGCGAGGCGCAGCTCGAGCTGCGCGCCCAAGCCGACGGGGACACCTGGCGCCTCCAGGCGAGCGGCGCCGACGGGCAGGGGGCACGCCTCGCGGGCGAGGCGACGCTCGCGGGCGAGGCCCTCACGGGCGCGCTGAGCGTCTCAGCGCTCGAGCTGCCCGGCGTGGCCGCTCCAGTCGACGCCACCCTGCGCGCCGACGGCCCCCTGGGGGCGCTCCCCCTCACCCTCGAGCTCGCGGGCGACAGCGGCGTGCGCTTGGGCGCGGGGGGCGTCACGCTGGCCGACGACCTCTCCGGGAGCGCGCGCGCGACCCTCGCCGGGACGACCCTGGAGGGCCTCACCGGCCGCTTCGGCCCGCTCGCGCTCACCGGCGCGCTCGACCTCGCGGGGCGCGCGGGCGAACTCGCCTACACCCTCGAGCCCACCCCCCTTGCGGGGCGCGCGGCGGGGCGCGTCGGCGTCCGGGGGGGGACCCTGACCCTCGCGGACGGCGAGCTTACGGCGCGCGGCACCCTCCAGGGCGCGGGGCTAAGGGGCGCGGGCGTGACGCTCCCCACGCTCGACGCGCCCTTCACCGTGACGCTCGGGGGGGACGCGCCCAGCGCCACCTTGCGCGACCCCGCGCAGGGCGTGGCGCTCGAGCTGGGGGCGGGGCGGCTCCGCGGCGCGTTCGAGGGGACCCCCGTCGGTGCGCTCGGCGAGACCTTCGCCGTCACCGGGACCCTGGAGGCGGCGTTGGGGGCGCTCACCGACACCCTGGCGCTCGACCTCCGGGCGAGCGCTCCCGGCACCCAGCTCACCGTCACGGGCGACGCGGCGCAGCTCGGGCTCGAGCTCGCGGCCGAAGCGGGCGCGACGCTCGCGGGGCGCACCCTCGGGGCGCCCCTGACGCTCGCGGGCGAGGGCTCCTTGCGGGCGGGGCGCGCGGCCCTCGCGGGCGCGCTCGGCGCGGTCGGGCTCGAGCTCGCGGTGCGCCCGGACGCGGCGGGCGCGCTCCAGGCCGACGCCACGCTGCGCGACGGCGAGAGCGCCCTGCGCGCCCGCCTCGGCGGGGAGGGCGCGCAGCCCGGCGACTGGACGACCGACGGGACGCTCCCCCTCGGGGGGCTCGGCGAGGCGCTCGGGCTGCCGCTGACGGGGCGGGTGCAGACCGACCTGGCGCGGCGCGGCGGGGTGCTGACGGGGCGGGCGGCCCTCGAGGGCGAAGCCTTCGGGGTCCCCGTAACGGGCAGCGCGGCGGGCGCGGGGGACGCGCTCGAGCTCGCCGGGGCGGCCGAGGCGTTCGGCCAGGCGCTCCGCCTCACCGGCCGCGCCGTCCCCGCCGAGGGGGGGCGTGAGAGCCTCCTGGACGCCACGCTGCAGCTCGGCGACGGGGGCGTCCTCGAGCTCCGCGGCCCCGTCGGCGCCCTCGCCGTCACGGGGGCGGGCGAGACGCCCGCGCTCAGCCGCGCGGGGCTCACCGTCGCGCCCCAACCCTGGCGCGTGACCGGCGACCTCGGCGAGGGGAGGCTCGCGCTGACGCTCGGCGCCTCGCGCCTCAGCGCTCAGCGGGACGCGACGGGGACGTGGGCGCTGCGGGGCGCGATCGACCAGACGGCGCAGCTCGCGGGGCAGCCCGTGACCCTCCGCGCCGAGCTGAGCGGCGCGGGGACGCGCTACGAGGGCGCCGGCACCCTCGAGCTCGCCGCGCAGCGGTTGCCGCTGCGCTTCGCGGGCGAGGGGGGCGCGGCGCGCGCGACCCTCGAGCTCCGCGCCTTTGAGCTCGCCGCGCTCACCCCCGCCACCGGCACCGCGTCGGGCACCGTGCGCCTCAGCACCCCCGCCACCGGCGAGGCGCTCTACGAGGTCGACGTGCGCGCATCGGGCGACGCCCTGGGGGCGCCCTTCGACCTGACGGTCCGCGCCGACCCCGCGGCGGGGGTGCGGGCCACCGGCACGCTCGCGGGGGCGCCTTTCGCCCTGCGCGGCCCCCTGCCGACCGGCCCCTGGACGCTGAGCGCGGCCGACCCGCGCGTCCCCTTCGACCTGGAGGCGACCCTGAGCGTCGGGGAGGCCGCTCGGCTCACCGGCGCCGGCACCCTCCAGGGGGAGGCGCTCGAGCTGCGCGCGCAGCTCGACCCCGCCGGGGGGGAGGGCGGCCTCGAGGCGTCGTGGGGGGCGGCCTCCCTCACCGGCACGCTGGCTGGCGCGGCCACGGGGGGCGCGCCGCGCGTGCAGGGGCGCCTGGACGCGCCTGCTGGCCTCCCCGGCCTGCCGCTGCGGGGCCCCGTCAGTGCCGAGGTGCGGCTCGAGGGGGCGCCGGAACGCTTGGCACTTCACTTAGAGGCCGCCGCGGGCGAGAACACCCTCGAGCTCGGGGGCACCGTCGCGCTGGGCGAGGACGAGGGGCGCGCCGAGCTCGAGGGCCGCCTCGCCGTCCCGGCGGCGGGCGCGCCCCTCGCGCTCCGCGTCACCCCCCTCGAGACGGGGCACCTCGCCGCCCTGAGGCAAGAGGACCTCGAGCTGCGCGCCGTGCTCGCGCGCGACCTGACGCCGCAGCGCGTGCGGCTCGAGGGGTCGCTCGAGCGCGCCGTGGCGCTTCCGGAAGCGCCCCTCGCGCTCGCCCTGACGAGCAACCTGGTGTGGCAAGCGGGGCGCGGGTTCGAGGGCGCGGCGACCCTGGACGCCGCGCTCGCGGGGGGCGCCTCCTCACCCCGCGCCCACCTCGCGCTCACCGGCGAGGGGGCGCTCACCCTGGAGGGCGCCCTTGAACTCGGCGCCGCGCGCGCCCTCGTGAGCGCCGCCCTCGCCGCCGAACCGTGGCGCAACCGGGCGCTCGTCGGGCGGCTCGAGCTCACCGCCCCGTTGCACGACCTCGTACCCGCCTGGCCGGGCGAGCCGGCGACGCTCGCGGGGACGCTCGCGCTCTCGGGGACCCTGGACGACCCGCAGCTCGCGGGGCCGCTGTCGCTCACGGGGGCGCTAAGCGCGGCGGGCTCCCTGGAGGCGGACCTCGGGGGCGGGCGCCTCCAGCTCCTGGGGCCGGGGCTCAGCGTCGCGGCGTCCGCCACGCGCTCAAACTACAACCTCACGCTGAGCGCGGACGCGCTCGACCTCGCGGCGGCGCTGCCGCTTGAAGCGGCGTCGCTGAGCGGCGCCCTGCGGGTGGCGGGGCGCTTCGGCGAGGCGCCGCGCGCGCACCTGACTGATCTGCGGCTCGTGAGCGGCGACAGCCAGCTCTCGGGGCGGGCGCGCTGGGACGGGCCGCGCGGCGCGTCGGCGGCGCTCGAGCTAGACGCTCGTTTAAGCGACCTCGACCCGGCCTGGCGGGGGCGCCTCGCCGGCCCGCTGCGCTTGGAGGCGTCGGGGGCCGCGGACGGCGCGCTCGCAGCGGCGCTTGAACTCACCGGCGCCGGCCCCGCGACCGGCGCCTGGACCCTCGGCGGGGCGCTTGAACTCACCGGCACCCTCGCCGACCCGGCGCTGCAGCTCGAGCTGACGGGCGCCGGCGAGGCGACGGGCAGCGTCTCGCTCACCGCGGCGCCGCAGCGCGGCCGCTTCGCGCTCACCAGCGACCTCGGCCTGGGGGCGCTGCAGACCGACCTGAGCGTCGTAGCGACGCCCGCTCTCACGGCGCAGGGGACGGCCCGCGTGGGCGACTTCGGCGTGCGCCTCCACGAGGTGGCGGGGGAGCTCGTGCTGGTCGGCGAAGACCGGCTCGCGGGTTGGCGCGCGGCGCTCGAGCCCCGGACCACCGCCCTCAGCCTCCGGGGGCCCCTGGAGGCCCTCACCCCCACCGTGAGCGGCGACCTCGAGCTCACGGGGACGCTTTTCGGGGCCGAAGCGCGCGGCCGCGTGCGCGACGTGCGGGCGCCGGGGCTCGAGCTCGGCGACCTCGAGCTCGCGCTCGCGGGCACGCAGCTGCGCCTGTTCGGCGCGCCCCTCGAGGCCGCCGCGACGCTCTCGGGGGCGCTCCCCTGGCGGCTCGAGCGGCTCGAGCTGCCGCTCGGCGACCTCACGCTGCGCGCCACGGGTGCCGGCGACCGGCGGGCGGGGGCGCTAGAGGGGGTGCTCGCGCTGGGCCAGGGCGGCGCGCCCGAGCTCCCGCTGAGCGCCGTTTACGGCGAGGACGGCTTCGGGCTCCGCGCGCGCGGCGACCTCCCGGGGGGGACGCTGAGCGCCCGCGCGCAGACCGACGGGACCGCGTGGGAGGGCGCCGTCACCCTCACCGGCGGCCCCGTCGAGGTCGCGGGCGCGCTCTCGGGGCCGCTCGGGGCGCCGCGCCTCGCCGGCCGCGCCACCCCCGCCGCGGGGGCGCCCTTCGCCCTCGCGGGCACCTTCGACGTGAGCCCGCAGGGGGCGGCGCTAGAGGCCGAGCTGAGCGCCGCCCCCCTGGAGGCGCCCCTGACGCTCACCGGTAGCGGCTTCCCGCTCGACCTCCGCCTCGGGACGCCGGCGCGTCCCGAGGAAGCGCTGCAGGTGACGCTGCAGGGCGGCGCGCTGCAGGCGCAGGGGTCGCTGCGCTTGGGGGTCGGCCCCGCCGAGGTGCGCCTGGGCGCGCGCGAGGAGGGTCTGGCGCTCACCGTCGCCGCCCCCGCGGCGCCCGGCCTGGCCCTGACGAGCACCCTACCGCGCGAGCTGAGCGCCTGGGGCGCGCTCGGTAGCGGCGTGCGCTTTGTGGGCGCCGAGAGCACCGAGGGGAGCCTCCTGCTGCGGCCGGCCGAGCGGGAGGCCGAAGCGCAGGGCTTGCGCTGGACGGCCCCTGCGGGCGCGCTCGAGCTCACCGGCGCGCTCGCGCTCGAGAACGGCGGCCCCGTCGGCGAGCTCAGCGGGCGCTTTGTGGGCCTAAGCGGGGCGCCGCTGCCGTGGCTGGCGGCGCTCGAGCTGCCCTTTAAGCTCACCCTCGACGGGGACGCCGCGGCGCTCGTCAGCACCGGCCCCGCGGGCACCCTCGCCGCCGAGGGCGACCTGGGGGCGGGGGAGGTGACGCTCCGCAGCGACCTCGCCCTCGGCGAGGGGCGCTTAGGCGCCGAGCTGCGCTACGCGCGCGCGCGCGGCCCCGAGGGCACCCTCGAGGTCGCCGCGCTGCCGGTCGCTCGTGCCGGCGACGAAACGGTGCTCCTAAGCGGCGCGGCCGAGCTCAACCCGAGCGGCGCCGCGGGCGAGCTCACCCTCGCCTTCGCGGGCGGGCGCTTGGGCGCGAGCGGCGCGCTCGGTTGGGCGCGCGCGCTCCCCGCGGGGCTCACCCGCGCGCTGCTGCCAGAGGCGGACGACGTCCTCGACGCCTCGCTGCGCCTCGAGCGCTTTCAGCTCGCCGCCGTCCCCTGGGTGGCGCGGCGCCTGCCCTACCTCGAGGCGCCCGTCAGCGGGGTCGCGCAGCTCCGGCCGGGCCAGGTCGTCGGCCAGCTCACGGCCCCCGACCTGCGCGCCGGCGCCACCCCGCTCCCCATGACGGCTGAGTTCAACGGTTCGTTCTCGCGCCTCGCGCTGCGCGCCGAGCTCGCCGGCAGCCGTTTGAATGCCACCTACGACGCCCGCGGCGGGGGGCGGGGGGTCGTCGCGGGGCTCGCCACGCTCGAGGGTTTCCCCTTGGGCGCCCTTGCCGAGGCCGCGCTGGGTGAGGCGCAGGTCGTGGCCGCGGCCACCGGCGCGGCCCGCTTCGAGGTGCCGCTCGACGACCCGGCCGCTAGCTACGTCCGGGTCGCGAGCGAGCGCCTCACCCTGCGGCGCGCCGAGAGCGGCGTCGCCGCCCCCGCGAGCACGAGCGCGCCCGCGATTGCGCTCACGGGCCCTGCGCCCCGCGGCCCCGTCACCGAAGGGGACGTCGCGCTGCGCTTCGAGGGGGGCGCGCTGTTCGTCGAACGCGCGGAGTTTCGCGGCGACGGCTTCTGGCGCGCCCAGGGCCAGCTCACCCCGGAGGCGCTCGACTTTACCCTCGAGGCCGAAGCGGCCGACTTCACCCCGATCTTGAGCCTCTTCCCGCAGCTCGCCGCGTTCGACGTCGGCGCGCGCGGGTCGCTCGACCTGCGCGCCGCCGGGAGCCCGTCGGCGCCCGACATCACGCTCCTTAGCCCCGCGTTGGAGCTGAACCTAGCGGGCTCGAGCTACCGCGCGCTCAACACCGCCGCCACGCTCTCGGGGGGCGCGCTGGGTCTGCGCGCCGACCTCATCGGCGTCTCCCCCATCGGGGGGGCGCTCGTCGTCCAGGGGAGCGGTCAGGTGAGCTTAAGCCCCTTCGTCGCCTCCAACGTGGCGCTGCGCTTTGCCGGCAGCGCCGCGATCCCCACCGTCGGGACCGTGAGCGAGGTTCGCGGACGCCTCTTCCCGCAGGCGGGGCTGCGCGACTGGCAGCTCGAGGCGCAAGGGGTGCTCGGCAACCCCTTTACCGTGACGGGGTCGCTCACCCCGCTCGACCTCACGCTCCAGGGCCAAGGGCTCGACGTGCGCGCCGAGCGGCTCTTTTTGGCGCGCAGCGACACCGACCTCAACCTCAACCTCCGCGCCGAGGGGGGCGCGTTCGTCGTCTCGGGGAGCGCGTTTGCCCGCGAAGCGCAGCTCTCGCTGGCCGCGCGCGGCGGCGCACCGGACGCTGGCCCCACCGCTGCGGACGACGAGACGGCGGGCGAGGAGGTCGGCGAGGCGGCGCGCGCCGCACCCCCCGACGCCGAAGTCCTCTCGGCGACCGGTACGGTGAGCCCGCTTACGACGAGCGGGGAGACGGACGCCTTGGCGCTGCGCTCTAGCCTCGCCACACCCGACCTAAACGGCGCGCAGCTCGAGCTCCCACGCGTAGCGCCAGACCTAACGGACCCCACCGTGCCGGACCCCGCCACGCCCCTAGGCGCGGGTCTCGAGGCGGGCCCGCGCACCCCCAACCCGGTGCTCCAACGGGTGCGCTTCGAGGGCCTTACCGTGCGCGCCCCCCGCGAGGTGCTCTTCGCCGAAGCGTTCGGCTCCGCCGAGCTGAGCGTCGACCTCACCGTCACGGGCACCGCCGCCCAACCGCGCTTGGCGGGCGAGGCGCGCGCCCTACGCGGGACGGTCCGCTTTTCGGGGCAAGACTTCGTGCTGACCCAGGGGCTCGCGCTCTTCGACCCCGCCCAGGGGGCCTTCCCGACGCTCGCGCTCGAAGCGCAGGCCAGCTTCGACAAAAACCGGGCGCTCGGGGTGCAGACGAGCGCCGAGTTCGTCGCCCCCCCCGGCCCGACCTTCGAGGTGACGCTCGCGGTCACGGGCGGCTTCGAGGAGAACCTCGCGGGGCGCACCGTGTTGGAGCTCGAGCCCACCCTGACGAGCAACGCCCAGCTCCAGGAGGGCGCTGCCGCCCCCCGCGCGCTCACCGAGACCGAGCTCGTCTCGCTGCTGACGCTCGGACGCCTGCAGCTCGGCACCACCCTCACGGGCGCCGGCGGCGTCGCGGGGTCGGTCGCCGAGACGGCGCTCGACACCGCCGTCGACCTGCTCGTCCTCTCGGAGCTCCAGAGCGCTCTCGGCGAAGCGATCGGCGTCGACCTCTTCGAGATCCGCACGACCTCGCTCTCGACGCTTCTAGACGGCCAGCTCGCCGACCCCTTCGGCGTCTCCGTGCGCGTCGGCGGCTACCTAGGCGACAACCTCTTCGCCAGCCTCTTGGTCGGCAGCGCGAACGACCCGACGCAGGCCTACGCCCTCTCCAACGAGTTTTCGGTCCGCTACGTGCTCGACCCCCTGGAGCTCAACCTCTCGGGCGGGGTCAACCTGCTCGGGCGCACCAACCTCACGGCGGTGACCGACTTCAACCTGTCGCTGGCCTACAACCTCAGCCCGCTCGTGAGCCTAGACGCGGCGCTCGAGACCTCGACGCAAACGAGCCGCACGCGGGTCGGGTTCGGGGTGAGCTTTACGTGGTAGACGCTGTCGTCTAACCCGAAACGGTGCAGCAGGGGCACAGCCAAGGCGCTCCCATTAGACTTCCTGCAAAAGTGCTGTTTTTTCAACTGAGCGCGTCTGCTCATACTCGCTCCACTCGGCGAAAGCCGGAGCCGGGCGTTCGCCCGCCTCCCACTTTCGCAGGAGGTCTATTGGTGCCCGACCAAAGCGGCGCGAAAGTATGCAGCTCATCAACATCGCAGAGCCACACAACTCCTCCCAACGCGCACGGCAACGGGTGCACCTAAAGCGCCAGGTGCAGCTTCAGCGCTTCGCCTAGCGCTTGCAGGTAGCGTTCGGGTAACACGCCCTTAGGGGCAGGTGCGAAGCGCTCATACGCTAGGGCCCGAACCTGCTCGGCTTGCGCCTTGGCGTCCTTTGGCAAACCGGTCACCTCGGCGGGCAAGAGAACCTGAAAGGCGTAGACGCGCTCGACGTTGCTGCTTAGCGGCACCACCGTCACCACGCCTCGCCGCCGCTCCTCGACGACGCGGTTAAGAGCGTCGTGGCTCACGACCACCACGGGCCGCGTTTTGTTCGCCTCGCTGCCCCGGATCGGGTCTAGGTCGGCGAAGTAGATGTCACCCCGCCTCATGGGCGTCCTTGGTGAGTAGGCCGTCACCGGCGGTCTGGTCCCACAGTTCGGCGTCGCCTGAGGCGTCCCACTCGGCCATCGCTTGTGCGTACTGCCCGCTCAGCTCCCGCTCCCGAAGCGCTTTGATGGCTTGCTCGAGCACCTCGCTGCGGCTTTTGAGGGCGTGCGCTCGTTGATAGCTGTCGAGGTACCGAAGGAGCACCTCATCGACCCGTGCACTGATGGACACCTTCATGTTACAAATCGTATCACGGTTTGTATACATCGACGTTGTGCATTCTCTCGGCCGCAACGGTTTAGGGTTGCCGTTCGAACCCTGTGGTTCTAATGTCCACTTCGGTAACGCCTCAGCGCCGCCTCGTAGGGCGCCGCCGACGCGGGCGTCACCTCGGCGGCCACCGCCGTACGCGCCAAGTCCGCCGCGTGCTCCACGCGCCCGACCCCCTGCCACGCGAGGAGCGCCGCGCCGTAGGCCGCCCCCTGGTTCTGCTCGGGTTTGGCTAGAGGCAGCTCCAGCACGTCGGCGACCATCTGCACCCACAGCTCGGACTTGGCGCCGCCGCCCGTGACGAGCGCCCGCTCTAGGGGGCTGAGCGGCCGGATGATGTCGTACGCGTCGCGGAGGCTAAAGGCGACCCCCTCGAGGAGCGCGCGCACCACGTCGGCGTGCCGCGTCGCCAAGCTTAGCCCCGTCCACGAGCCGCGCAGGTCGGGGTTCAGGTGCGGGGTGCGCTCGCCCGCCAGATAGGGTTTGAAGGTCACGCCGCTAGCGCCAGGGGGGCTCGAGGCGGCTTCGGCGACGAGCTCGCCAAAGGAGCGCTCCGGGCAGAAGGTCTTGCGGTACCACTCGAGGCTCCCCGCCGCCGCGAGCGTCACCCCGAGGAGGTGGTAACCGCCGTCGGCGTGGCAGAAGAGGTGCACGCGCCCCCCCGGGTCGGGCGTCGGGGCCTTAAGGGGCGCGAACACCACCCCGGAGGTGCCGAGGCTGACGCTGCCGAGCCTCGGCGTGCGGCTCGAGAGCCCGAGCCCCGTGGCCGCCGCGGCGTTGTCCCCGGCGCCCGCGACCACGGGCAACCCTTTCGGCAACCCCGTCCGCTCGGCGAGCGCGCCCCTGAGGCGTCCGACCACCGCGTGCGACGGGACGATGGGGGGGAAGAGGTCCGCGCTCAGACCGAGCGCGCCCAGCACCTCCTCGTCCCAGGTCTTCGTCTCCAGGTGAAAGCACCCCGTCCCCGAGGCGTCGGACGGTTCGGCGGCCCGTTCGCCCGAGAGCACGAAGCCGAGAAAATCCTTGGGCAAGAGCACGTGGCGCGTGCGCGCGAACGCCTCCGGTTCGGCGGCGCGGAGCCAGAGGAGTTTGGGGAGCTGAAACCCGGTGATGGCGGGGTTACCGGTGCGGGCGACGAGCGTCTCTTTGGGGACCGCCGCCTCGAGCTCGCGGACCGCCTCGCCCGTGCGCTGGTCGTTCCACAAAAGAGCGGGCCGCACGGGCTCCCCCGCCCCGTCCAGGGCGACCAGGCCGTGCATCTGCCCGGACAACCCGAGCGCGACGGGCGCCCCCGTCAGCTGCGCCGCGAGCTCGGCGAGCGCCGACAGGGAGGCGTCCACCCAGTCCTCCGGGCGCTGCTCCGTCCAGCCGGGCCGCGGGGTCAGCAAAGGGTAGGTGCGGGTCGCTTCGGCGACGAGCGCGCCGCGCTCGTCGACTGCGACCGCGCGCACGCCGCTCGTCCCGAGGTCGAGGCCGAGCGCGAGCGGCCTCTCCCCCGTCACGGCGTCACCTCCGGCAGGCGGCGGATCTCGGGGTCGGTAAAGCGGTCGAGCTCGTCGCGGCTGCGGGTCGAGAACTCGCTCACCACCGCCCCCTCCGGCCCCGCTTGAAACCAGTGCCAGGTGTCGGGCGCCAGCGTGTACTGCTCCCCTCGCGCCAACACCACCTCGTGAAACACCGTGTAGGTGCCTTGGCGCCCCTCGGGGGGGCGCGCCTTGGGCGCCTCCGTGGGCTCCCCCTCGACGTAGAGGTAGAGCGTCCCCCAGCGGACGCGAAAGGTCTCCTCTTTGCCGGGGTCGTCGCCCACGGGCGGGTGCTTGTGCTGCGGGCAGGTCTGGTGCGGGAGCAGCACGAGCTCCTTGGCGCAGACGCGCGCCGTGTTGACGTACGTGTGGAGCACAAGCCCCGTGGTCTCAAACTCGCCGAGCCCCAAGTCGGCGACCTCGAGCCCCGCCTTCTCGGCCTCGGTGAGGTAGATCCCGGCGCGCTCGAAGTAGGGCAGCGCCAGGTTGCGAAAGTGCTCCCATTCGGTTCGCTTCATCGCGTCTCCTTTAAGACAGTCTCATCAGCCGGCGGCCAGCCGCGCAGCCGCGGGTAGAGCGCCCGAAAGCGCGCGTAGGCCGCCTCGAGCCGCGCGTCTGGGGGGGCCGGCGTCACGACCTCACCGGCGGGCCCGGGCGGCGGCAGGGCGCTCACGTCCTCGTAAAGCCCCACCCCCAACCCCGCTAGGAGCGCCGCCCCGCGCGCCGACGCCGCCGGGACGGCGCTGGGGATAAGGGGCCGGCGCAGGGTGTCGGCTAGAAGCTGCCGCCACGCCGGCTGCGCGGCGCCGCCCCCCGCGAGCTTGAGCGGCGTCTCGGGGGGGAGCTCGAGCGCGACGAGCGCGTCGCGCAGGGCGAACGCGACCCCCTCGAAGGCGGCGCGCGCGAGGTGCTCCGGCGCGCTGTGGAGCGACAACCCGACCCAGCCGCCCCGCACGCTCGCGTCTAGGTGCGGGGTGCGCTCGCCGCTCAGGTAGGGCGCGAAGCTCACCCCGCCGCTCCCCGGCGGGGCGGCGAAGGCGAGCGCGACGAGGCGCTCCCACGACACCCCCAGCGCGCGCCGCGCCCACTCGAGCGCCAGCCCCGCGTTCTGCACCGCCCCGAGCGCGTAAAAAGGCGCGTGCGGGGGCGCTAATACGGTGCGGAAGAGGTGCACCCCGCGCGCCGCACGCCCCGCTGCCTCTTGCTCCACCACGAGGAGCTGTGCCCCCGTCCCGACCGTGAGCTGCGCCTCGCCCGCGCGCACGAGGCCGCTCCCTAGAGCGGCGCAGGCGGTGTCCGCGCCGCCGGCGACGACGCGCACCCCCGCGGGGAGGCCGAGCGCCGCTGCCGCCTCGGGGCGCAGCGTCCCGGCGGGGGCGCTCGAGGGCACCAAAGGCGGCAGCAGCGCCGGGTTGAGCCCCAAACGCTCGGCGGCCGCTATCAGCCACGCGTCCTCGCGAAGGGCGTAGAGGAGCGTCCCCGAGGCGTCCGAGGGCTCCGCCGCGGCCTCCCCCGTGAGGCGCAGCCGCAGCCAGTCCTTGGGTTGCAGCGCCCAGCGGGCGCGCGCCAACAGCCGCGGCTCATAGCGCCGCAGCCACAGCAGCGTCGGCCCCGCCATCCCCGCCGCGACGGGGTTCTCGAGCGCCGCGCAGAGCCCCCCCAAGAGCTCGCGGTAGGGCTCTAGAAGCGGCGCCGCGCGCGCGTCCGCCCAGAGCACCGCTGGCCGCAGCGGCACCCCCGCCGCGTCCGCGAGCACCACCCCGTGCATCTGCCCGGAGAGGCCGACCGCCGCCACGCTCCGCGCCGGCGGTGCGGCCGCCAAAGCCGCCCGCACCGCCGTCACGGTCGCTTGCCACCACGCTTCGGCGCCCGTCTCGGCCCACCCCGGGCGCGGCGCCGCTACCTCGTAGGGGGCCGACGCCGCGGCGAGCACGGCGCCCTCTGGCGTTAGCAGGAGCGCCTTGACCGAACCCGTCCCGAGGTCGATGCCTAAGAGCACGCGCTACGCGGCCCGGCGCGTGCGCAGCTTGTCGATAATTACCGCGACGATAATCACTAGCCCCTTGACGACGAGCTGCCAGAAAAACGACACGTTCATGAGCGTCAGGCCGTTGTTGAGCACGGCGATAATGAGCGCGCCGAAAAGCGTGCCGATGATCGTCCCGACCCCGCCGACGAAGCTCGTACCGCCCAAGATCACCGCGGCGATCGCGTCGAGCTCGTACCCCTGCCCGAGGTTGCCGTTGGCGCTATACAGACGCGCAGCGCTCATCACCCCACCGAGCCCCGACATCAGCCCGGAAAAGCCGTAGACGAAGAGGAGCACCAGACCGACCTTGATCCCCGTCAGGCGCGCGGCCTGCAGGTTCCCCCCGACCGCGTAGATGTGTACCCCCAAGACGGTGCGGCGCAGGATAAACCAGCTCATAGCGACCACAGCGAGCGCGATCACCACGAGCCACGGCAGCGGCCCCAAGTAGGCGTTGCCGATCCACGCAAAGGGGAGGTTGTTGTTAATCACCGTCGTTCCGTTTGCGAGCAAGTAGGCGAGGCCGCGCAGGCCGGTGTACGAACCGAGCGTGACGATAAAGGCGGGCAGCCCGACGTAGGCGACGAGCGCCCCGTTAAAGAGCCCCATCGCGAGCCCCGCCAAGAGGGTGACGGGCACCGCCGCCCAGCTCCACTCGGGCACCAGCGAGACGAGAACGCCGGCCACGGCGGTCGCCCCCAAGATCGAACCAACCGAGAGGTCGATGCCGCCCGTGAGGATGACGAAAGTCATCCCCGCAGCCAGCACGATGTTGATCGAGGCTTGGCGGACCACGTTCAGAAGGTTGTTGGCCGTTAAAAAGTTGGGCGTCAGCAGCGCGAAGAGCACGCAGATCACCAACAGCACGGGCAGAATGCCCAACCCCTGGACGAAATCCGAGACCACCTGGCGGCGGTTCGGTTTGGCGGTTGCGCCCGTCATGCGACCTCCGTCGCCCCGGTTGCAAGGGTCATGATCGCCTCCTGTGAAATCTCGCCCGCGCGCAGTTCACCCGCGAGCGCCCCCTCGCGCATCACGAGCACGCGGTCGCTCATCCCGATGATCTCGGGCAGCTCCGAGGAGATGAACAAGATCGCCACCCCGCGCGCGGCGAGCTCGTTCATGATGCGGTAGATCTCCCCTTTGGCGCCCACGTCGACCCCGCGCGTCGGCTCGTCTAAAAGCAGCACGCGCGGGCCGATCTCGAGCCAACGCGCGACCAAAAGCTTTTGCTGGTTGCCCCCCGAGAGGCTCAGGGCCTTTGTCGCCTGACTCGCCACCCGTACGTTCAGGTCGCCGATGGCCTTGGCGGTGCGCGCGCGCAGCGCGCGGAAGTTGAGCACCCCCGCCCGCCCGTCTTGGGCGAGCACGTTCATGGTGATGTTCTCCCGCGCCGAGAGCTCCAAAAACAGCCCCTGCTCCTTGCGGTTTTCGGGGACGTAGCCGATGCCGGCGCGCACCGCGTCCTCGGGGCTAGAGACGCGCACCGGCCGCCCCGACAGGTGCAGCTCGCCCGCCGACTTGGGGTCGGCGCCGAAGATGAGGCGCGCCAACTCCGTGCGCCCCGCGCCGACGAGCCCGGCGAGCCCTACGATCTCACCCGCGCGCAGCGCAAAGCTCGTCGGTTTGACCTTGCCGCCCGCGAGCCCACGCACCTCGAGCACCACCTCGGCGCGCCCCGTCGCGCGCTCGTGGCGGTAGAACTCCTTGAGCGGGCGCCCGACCATGAGCTGCACCAAGCGGCTCGAGGAGAGCTCGGCGCGCGCCAGCGTACCCACGTAGGCGCCGTCGCGCAGGACGCTCACGCGGTCGGCGAGCTCGTACACCTCGGCCATGCGGTGGCTGATATAGATGATCGCCAAGCCTTCGGCTTTGAGGCGGCGGATCACCGCGAACAAACGCTCCGTCTCCCGGTCCGAGAGCGCCGTGGTGGGTTCGTCCATGACCAGCACGCGGCTTTTGTGGAGGAGCGCGCGCGCGATCTCGACCTGCTGCTGCTCGGCGATCGACAGCTTGCCCGCGAGCGTCTGCGGCCCGAAACTCGCCGCGAGCGTGCGGAGCACCTCGCCGGCGCGCCGCTGCATCTCGGCGCGGCGCACGAGGGCGCCGCGCGCGAGCTCGCTGCCCATAAAGATGTTCTCGGCGACCGTCAGGTTAGGGGCTAAGTTGAGCTCTTGGTAGATCAACGTGACGCCGAGCCGCTTGGCGTCTTGCGGGCTGCGGATGCTCACACTCTGGCCGTCCAGCAAGATCTCCCCCGCGTCGGCCGTGTAGGCGCCCGCCAGGATCTTCATGAGGGTGCTCTTGCCGGCGCCGTTCTCGCCCATGAGGGCGTGGATCTCACCGGCGTAGACGCTCAAATCGACACCGTCGAGGGCTTTAACGCCGGGGAAGCGTTTGCTGACGCCGCGCATCTCGAGCACGGGGGCGCGCTCGCCCCCCCCCGCTACACCCTTTTGGCTGACCGCTACCATAGCCTACGCCTTTCGTACGGACTTACGTTACACACCTGTGTGGACGCGCAAGCGCGAGCCTGCAGAGGAGCACTCTGCAGGCTTCGGGGCGCCCATCCGCGCGGGCCCCCAAACCGCTCATATCGTCGCGCTGCGCGCCCTGGAGCTTCCACCCACTTACGCGCCGACCCCTATTCGCCTACTCGGTCGTCCATCCCTCGTAGGTGTCGAGGTTGTCGCGGGTGATCAGCTCCGTCGGGATAAGGATCGTCTCCTCCTCCGGCGCGTTGCCCTGCAGGATCTCGTAGCCGATCTCGACTGCGCGTTCAGCCATGGCGAAGGGGTCTTGCGCCGCGCTCGCGACGAACAGGCTGTTCTCGTCGGCGAGCGCCACCTCGGCGTCGGGCGCGCCGTCGACGCCGACGATAAAGAAGTCCGTGCGCTGCGCCTGGCGCGCGGCGAGGTCAGCCCCGATGCCGGTAGGGTCGTTGATGGCGAACACGGCGTCGATGTCCGGGAACGAGGTGAGCAGGTTGCTCATGACGTTGAGGCCGCCGTCGCGGCTCCCACCGGCGTTTTGGCTGTCCGACAAGATGGTGATGCCGGGGTGCTCGGCGAACACCGACTTGCACCCCTCGACGCGGTCGATCACCGCCGTCACCGGCGGACCGTTGATGATGACCACGTTGCCCTCGCCGCCGAGCCGGTCGACGATGTACTGACAGGCCTGCTCGCCCGCCTGCACGTTGTTCGAGGTCACCGTCGCGTCGACCCCCCCTTCGGCGCCGACGTCGACGGCGATCACCACGATGCCCGCCTCTTTGGCGCGGCGCACCGCCGGGGCAATGCCCTCGAAGTCGACGGCGTTGAGCAAGATGAGGTCGACCCCGGCAGCGATGAAGTTGTCGATCTGGCTCGTTTGGGTGTTGAGGTCGTAGTTGCCGGAGACCACCGTGACCTGAACGTTCTCGCCGCCGAGCTCGCGCGCTTTCGCGGTCGCGCCGGCGCCGATCTGCACGAAAAAGGGGTTGGCGAGGTCGCCGACGCTCACGCCGACGGAGGTGAGTTCTTGCGCCGAGGCCGCGCCCATCAGGGCGCCAGCGGCGAGTAGGGCGAGGGTCTGGTTGCGCACGGTAGGCCTCCTCGTGAGATTCACGTGTTTTGAGCGCTCACCCCTGGTGGAGTCGAGCACACTTAGCAGAGCGTTCGCGTAGGGTGGGGACGAAAGGCGCGGGCCAAGCCAGCGCCACGGCCTTGCACCAAGGCTGCCTTCATGGCGGCACAAAGACCTCCACCCCGGCACCTTCTAGTGAGCGCCGCGCCTCTTCGGGGAGACCCGCGTCGCTCACCACCGCCTGCAGCTCGCCGAGCGCGGCAAAGCGGATCATCGCTTGGCGGCTCCACTTGCTCGAGTCCACCACCAGCGCGTTGTAGCGTGAACGCCGTAGCACCGCGCGCTTGATCTCGACCTCGAGCAGGCTGCTACAGGTGAGTCCGAACTTGGGGTGCACCCCCTGCGCCGACACGAAGGCGCGGTCAAACGAAAACTGCTCGATGGCCGACACCGTCATCGGCCCGGTAGCGGCGTACGTCCTGCCGATCACCTCGCCGCCGAGTTGGATAACGGTGACGCCCGGCTGCCCCGCAAGCTCCGCCGCGATATTCACGGCGTGCGTCAGGACGTGAAGCCCTTTTAGCGAACGGTCTTTGCAGGCCCGCGCGACCTCCATGCAGGTCGTCCCCGCGTCCAGAAAGAGCGTTTCACCATCCCGCACGAGCGCAGCGGCGCGCGCCCCGACCTGCTGCTTGGCCGCGGGTTGCCGCCGCGACCGCTGACCGTAAGGGGGGATCTCGGCGCCGGGCGCCGCTTGAGCGCCGCCGTGCACGCGCCGCAGCAGACCGCGGCGCTCTAAGTCGGCGAGGTCGCGCCGAATCGTCATTTCGGACACTCCCAAAGCCTGTGCGATCGCCGCCGTTGTAATCACGCCCTCCTCGCCCAATCTGTCGAGTATCACTCGGTGGCGCTCCGCCGCCAGCACCTCTCCCCCCTCGCATGAGCGCGTCCAGTGGCGCTTGCGACGACCCTGGGCTAGGCCCTCTTAAGCGCGCCGCCCAACTCTCACGGTGTCTATAAGCTAAACACACCCCCTTGTCTTTATGCAAGTTGGGGTCGCGCGCTTGCACTGTGCTTGCCCCGAGGCCAGATGCCAAAGCACCACTTGCAGCCCTACGCGGTAAGCTGAGTAGAAGGAGCTAGTGATGGTAAGACCACGTGACACGTCACGCGCGCACGGGGCGCGCCGTGCCCCCGAGAGCGCGGCGCGGGGGCGGTACATCTTGGGGGCGGCGATCGCCACCGCGCTCTTGGGGGCGTGCCAGCGCACCCCACCCCCCGAGCCCGAGCCGATCAACCTGCGACCCGAGGTCAACCTCGTCGCCCTCCCCGACATCGGCCCCGCCCCCCTAGAGGTCGAACTCCGCGCCAACGCCACCGACCCGGAGGGGGCGCCGCTCACCTACTTGTGGGTGATCGAAGGTCGCAGCTTTACGGGGGGACCCGTCGAGCGGCACACCTTCGAGAACCCAGGTGAATACCTCGTCGAGGTGACCGTCTCCGACGGCGAGCTCGACGCTTTTGACGAAGTCACCGTCATCGTCGAGGAAGACGGCCTTTAAATTAAACCTCAAGTGTCATTCAACGCGGTCACGGCCAGGCTCGTAGCCCGTGACCAGCCGCAGGCCCCGCGCCCCTGACCCCGCCGGCTACCGCGCGCGGTAGTGCCTCTCAGGCAGCTCGCGCAGCCGCGCGGCCGCCGCCTCGGCCGAGAGGTCGCGCTGCGCCTCGGCGAGCCACTCGTACGAGGCGACGAACTTCTGCACGCTGGCCGAGCGCAACAGCGGCGGGTAGAAGTGCGCGTGCAGCTGCCAGTGGCGCACGTCTTCGTCGTAGCCTGCCCCCGTCGGCGCCCCGTGCCACCCCGAGAGGTAGGGAAACGAGGTCTCAAAGAGGTTGTCGAAGCGCACGAGCATCCGCTTCAAAATGTCGGCGAGCGCGCCCCGCTCCTCGTCCGTCAGGTCGGTCAAACGGAGCACGTGGCGCTTGGGGAGGACGAGCGTCTCAAAGGGCCAGTACGCCCAGAAGGGTACGACCACCAGCCAGTGCGCGTTTTCGACCACGGCCCGCTCCCCGCCGCGCTCGAGCGCCGCGTAGTCCACCAAGAGCGGCCGGCCGTGCGCCTCCCAGTAACGGCGCTGCTGCGCGTCCTCGGCGCGCGCCTCGTTGGGCAAGAAGTCGCTCGCCCAGATCTGGCCGTGCGGGTGCGGGTTCGACGCCCCCACGATGGCCCCCTTGGATTCGAAGATCTGCACCCAGCGGTAACGCTCACCCAACTCCCCGAGCTGCTCCACCCACAGCGCGACCACCTCGCACAGCGCCGCGTGGTCCATCTCCGCTAGCGTCAGGTCGTGACGCGGCGAAAAGCAGATCACGCGGCTTTCACCGCGGACGGGCTCCCACTGCAAGATAGGATCCCCCGTAGGGGGTTCTAACGCGGGCGGGTCGGGCAGCAGCGCTGCGAAGTCGTTGACGAAGACGAACGTGCTCTCGTAGGGCGGGTTGCGGACGCCGCCCGCGCGCGCGTTTCCGGGGCAGAGGTAGCACGTCGGGTCATAGGTGGGGCGCGTCTCGCGCACTGGCGCCTCGACCTTGCCCTGCCACGGGCGCTGCGTGCGGTGTGGGGAGACGAGCACGTACCTGCCCGTGAGCGCATTGAGGCGGCGATGGGGGACGTTGGGGGGGGTGGCGCGGTCCATGGGGTTATCCTACTGCCGCCGCGCGGGCCCCCTCTAGCTTTCGCCGCGCAGGGGGGCTCCGGTAAACTGGAACCTTAAACGCTGCGCCCCAGCGCGCGGCTTACCCCCGGAGGCCCCATGACCGTTACCCCCCAAAAGCCCCTGAACCGCCGTAGCCGCGTCGTCACCGAAGGGATCGAGCGCGCCCCCAACCGCGCGATGCTGCGCGCCGTGGGGTTTTCCGACGACGACTTCACCAAACCCATCATCGCGGTCGCCAACGGTCACTCGACGATCACCCCGTGTAACGCCGGCTTGGGCGACCTCACCGAGGCGGCCGTAGCGGCCATTCGCCGCGCCGGCGGAATGCCTCAGACGTTCGGCACCATCACCGTCTCAGACGGTATCTCGATGGGCACCGAAGGGATGAAGTGCTCGCTCGTCTCCCGCGAGGTGATCGCCGACGCCATCGAAACCGTCTGCCGGGGGCAGAGTATGGACGGGCTCTTGGCGGTCGGCGGCTGCGACAAGAACATGCCGGGCGCGATGATCGCCATGGCGCGCCTCGACATCCCGGCGGTGTTCGTCTACGGGGGGACCATCAAACCGGGCCACTACCAGGGCCAAGACCTGACCATCGTGAGCACCTTTGAAGCGGTCGGCGAATACAACGCGGGGCGCATCCCGTTAGAGACCTTTCGCGAGATCGAGCGCCGCGCCTGTCCCGGCAAGGGCTCGTGCGGCGGGATGTACACCGCCAACACCATGAGTAGCGCCTTTGAAGCCATGGGCATGAGCCTCCCCTACTCCTCGACCATGGCCGCCGAGGACGCCGAAAAAGCCGAGAGCGCCGCCCAGAGCGGCGAGGCGCTGCTCAAGCTCATCGCACGCGACCTCACCCCGCGCCAGATCCTGACCAAGGAGGCGTTTGAAAACGCCATCACCGTGGTGATGGCCGTCGGCGGCTCCACGAACGCCGTGCTGCACCTTCTGGCGATCGCGCACACGGCGGGGGTTGAACTCACCTTGGACGACTTCGAGCGTATCCGCGAACGCACCCCGCACATCGCCGACATGAAACCGGCGGGCAAGTACGTCGCCACCGATCTGCACCGCGTCGGCGGTATTCCGCTCGTCATGAAGATGCTCCTAGAGGCGGGTCTGCTGCACGGCGACTGCCTGACGGTCACGGGCCAGACGGTCGCCGAAAACCTCGCCGACGTCCCCGCGACCCCGCCCGAAGGTCAAGACGTGGTGCTGCCTTTAAGCGCCCCCAAGTACCCCCAGGGGCACCTCGCCGTGCTACGCGGCAACCTGGCGCCGGAAGGCTCGGTCGCCAAGATCAGCGGCCTTAAAAGCACCACCATCACCGGCCCCGCGCGCGTCTTCGACTCCGAAGAGGCGTGTATGGCGGCCATCATGGGCGACCGCATCCGCGCGGGCGATGTGCTCGTCATCCGCTACGAAGGCCCCAAGGGCGGCCCCGGCATGCGCGAGATGCTCTCGCCGACCTCGGCGATCATCGGCAAGGGGTTGGGCGACGCGGTCGCGCTCATCACCGACGGCCGCTTCTCCGGCGGCACCTACGGGTTGGTCGTCGGGCACGTCGCCCCCGAAGCCCAGGTCGGCGGGCCCTTGGCGCTCGTCGAGGAGGGCGACCTCATCACCATCGACGCCCCCAAGAGGCTTTTAGAGCTCCACGTCAGCGACGAGGAGCTGGCGCGCCGCCGCGCAGCGTGGCAGGCGCCCCCCATCAAGTACCAGCGCGGCGTGCTCGCCAAGTACGCGAAGCTGGTCTCGAGCGCCTCTCGGGGGGCGGTGACGGACTAACTGACGGACTAAGGTGGTGAGCGGCGCCTCGACTTGGAAAAGCCACCTTGTGGAGGTTGTATGACAGGTAACAGACCTGCCCCCCGACTCACCGCCGTCTTTCAAAAGGTTCAAGCGGGCTGTGTCACTTTCGTCGCGGAACTGCCAGGCGCGCACACCCAAGGTGCGACTTTGGAAGCAGCCAGGACGAAGCTACAGAAAGCCGTCGCGCTCGTTTTGGAAGCTAACCGCCTCCTCGCAGAGGAAAAGCTCGAGGCTTTCGCGCTGTCTGCCTGACGCCTCGTGACCTCATCGAGTATCTGGAAACGCAAGGCTGCGAACGTTTGCGCGAAGGGAGCAGCTGCGCCGTCTACGTCAACCGTAAAGCAGGCGGAAGCTCCGCGGTACCGAGGCACCGCGAGGTCTAACGACTTGCTGACCTGTAAAATCTGTCGAGATCTCGCGGTTCCAGAGCCCTAAGCGTCCTATGTACTGCAAGAAGAAGCCATCCCGCTCAGAAAGCTCTACGGTAGTGTGATGCACCCTCGCGTCGAAATCCTCTTCTGCATGCAGTGCCGCTGGTTTCTGCGGGCCGGTTGGTACGCCCAGGAGCTGCTGAGCACCTTTGGGGGCGACCTCGGCGAGGTCGCACTCGTCCCGGGCACCGGCGGCGTCTTTCAGGTGCGCGTCGATGGCACGCTCGTGTGGGACCGCAAGGCGCAAGGCGGCTTTCCCGAGGCGAAGGAGCTCAAGCAGCTCGTGCGCGACCGCATCGACCCCGAGCGCGACCTGGGGCACGCCGACCGCCCGTAGCGCTTAGCCGGTCTTGGCGGCGCGCACCCACCACGCCGGATGGGCGCGCGCGAGGTCGGCGGCGGCGCGCGCCGCCGCCGCCGCGCTCGTAGCGAGGCCAAAACACGTCGAACCCGACCCCGACATCCGCACGCCTCGTAGCCCTGCCCCCCGAAGCGCCGCGAGCACCTCCCCGACGACCGGCACACGCGCGATGACGCCGGGCTCGAGGTCGTTGGGGTAGTCCGGCTCGTAGCGCGCCAACCCCGCTACCAGTGCGGGGACGTCGAGCGGGCCGCCGTAACGCGCGACGTAGCCGTAGGCGTCGCGGGCGCTCACCGCCACGCCGGGGTTCGCGAGCACCAGGTGCAGCGGGGGGAGCTCGAGCGGCGTCAGCACCTCGCCGCGCCCCGTCGCGCGCGCCGCCGGCAGGTCGCGGGCGAAAAAGGGCACGTCCGAGCCGAGCGCGGCGGCGAGCGCAGCGAGGTCGACCGCGGCGGGGCGCAACTGCGCGAGCGCCCGCAGCGTCGCGCCCGCGTCCGACGAACCGCCCCCGAGCCCAGCGGCGGCGGGGAGGTGTTTGACGAGGGTGAGGTCGACCCCGCACGCGCTCGAGCACGCCCCCAGATAGGCTTCCGCGGCGCGGTAGACGAGGTTCTCCTCCGGCGGAATGCCGAGCTCCGCACCCGCGACGCGCAGCCGCACCCCCGGCGCGCCCAGAGCGACGGTGAGCTGGTCGCCGAGGTCGAGGCGAACCATCACGGTGTCGATCTCGTGAAAACCGTCGCCGCGCCGCCCCAGGAGCGAGAGCCCGAGGTTGACCTTGGCGTGGGCGGTGAGCTGCACCGTCACTTCGGCCCGCTCAAGCGGGCGTCCCACAAGGGGGCGAGCGCGCGGGCGAGCTCGAGGTCGGCGGGGGTGGTGACCTTAAAGAGCCAGCTGCTCCCCTCGACGAGCGCGACGGGGTGCCCGAGGGCGCGGACCAACGCGGCGTCGTCGGTGGCCTCGAGCGCCCGCTCTCTGGCGCGCTCGTGAGCGGCCAAGAGGAGCTCGCGGCGAAAGCCCTGCGGCGTCTGCACCGCCCGCAGCGGGGCGCGGTCGACGACCCGCCCCGAGGCGGCCTCGATGAGCGAGTCGGCGACGGCGGTCACCACCGAGGCGGCGCCGTGCGCCCTCACCGCCGCGACGACGCGCTCGATCACGGCCGCCTCCAGGAAAGGCCGCGCTGCGTCGTGAACGAGCACGACCTCGGCCTGCGCGGCCCGCAGGAGGTTGTAGACGCTCTCCTGCCGCGTCGCGCCACCGCACACCACGCGGGCGCGCCCCGAAAGCTCCTCTTCGGCGCGCGCGCTTAGCGCCGGGGCGACCCCCACCCACACCTCGTCGACGCACCCCTCAAAGGCCGCCACGGCGCGGCTGAGAAGGCTCTCCCCCGCGAGCGTCACCCACGCTTTGGGGCCCTGCCCCAAGCGCACCCCCGACCCGGCGGCGGGGATGAGCGCGGCGACGCTCACGCCCCCTCCTTCCAGCGCGGCGCGTGGTCGTTGTCGACCCCGAGGAGGTCGAGCGCGCGCGCCGTGACCGTGGCGACGAGCTCGCCAATGGTCTGCGGCCGGTGGTAGAACCCGGGCGACGCGGGCAAGACGGCGGCGCCCGCGTCGTGCGCCAGGAGCATGTTCTGGAGCATGGGGCGCGAAAAGGGCGCTTCGCGCACCACCAGGACCAGCGGCCTACGCTCCTTGAGCGTCACGTGCGCAGCCCTCGAGACCAGGTTGTCGGTCAGGCCCTGGGCGACCTTGGCGAGCGTCCCCGCGCTGCACGGCACGATCACCATCCCCGCGGCGCGAAAGGAGCCCGAGGCGACCGGCGCGCCGAGGTCGCGGTCTTTGTGCACGACGTCCGCGAGCCCCTCGAGGTCGTGGAGCGTCTCCGAGAGTTCGGTGGGGATCACCTGCTTGGCCCCACCCGTGACGATGAGGTGCGTCTCGACCGGCAAGGGCCGCAGCGTCCGGAGGAGGTCGAGCGCGTAGAGCATCCCGCTGCCACCCGACACGCCTACGACGATGCGTTTGCGGGTGCGCGTGCGTTTTTGTGGCGGCGCAGCTGTCTCGGGCACGCCGCTTACCATACCGCAGTCGCCGCTCCCCGGGGGCGCTTCGCGCGGCGAGCTTACCGCAAGCGTTCCGTGCCGCTCGTCAAAAAGCGCCGACGAAGGGGAGCCCCAACCCGACGCGCACCCGCGGGCTAAAGCGACCCGAAGCGATCTCCTCGCCCTGCCGCCAAACGTAGTCGCTCCCCGCTTCGGCAAAGGCGCTCGCGAGCGGAAAGCCGAGCGCGCCTAGGCGGAACTCGGCGCCAGCCACCCCACCGACCCCCCAGAACGCGCCGGGCGCCTCCTCGAATAGCAGCGCGGAGTTAACCAGGCGGTAACGCGGCCCCGCACCGGCGTAGAGGGCGGCGGTCGCGCGCGCCAGCGCCCCCCCTGCCGACGCGCGCAGCGTGTAGGTGAGGTCGGCAAAGGCGTCTACATTGAGTTCGCGCTGCACAAGGAGCGGTACGGGGTAGAGCGAGCCGCCGACCCGAAAACCCACGCGCGGCCCGAACAGGTTTTCGTCGCCGAGCTGCAGGCTGAGTGGCACGCGGGAGACCGCGCCCAGTAGCGGCGAGGCACCGAGGTCCTGAGCGCGGGCGCCCCCGCCCCACGCAGCGGCCAGAAGCAGCGCGAGGGTGAAACAAAGGGCGCGGAGAGCGAGGGGGCGAGTCAGGGTCATCTATCCTCCGGTAGGGCGTAGGGGACGCAGCTACACCAAGCGGTGGTGCGGGGCCAAGCTCTGCCCCGAGGTGTCGTGCTCAAGGTGTCGCGCTCAGCTCGCCGCGCAGGGTGCGCGTGCTTAAGTCCGAGCCGCCCGTGACGATCAACGCGTCCCCGATCACGCCCCCCAAAAGCGAGTGCTCGGCGCTCGGAAAGGGCGTCGTCGCGCTCCAGCGGTCGGCCGCAGGGTCGTAGACGAGAACCGCATCGGACGACCTAAAGCGCACGACCTCCCCCCCGACGAGGTAGATCTTACCCCCGTACACGAGCGCCGTATTGCCGGCGTGGCTTACCCCATGAGGGAGGCTCGCGACCTGCTGCCAGCGGTCCGGCTGCGCGGGGTCCCACACGTGCACGTCGCGCTGGGTCACGAGCGTTTCGTTGTGGCCGTGTTGACCGCCGATGGCGTAGATTTTGCCGTCTAATACAACGGCTGCCAAGTGGTTGCGAGGGTTCGGCAAGGGCGCCGCGACCTGCCACACGCCGCCCCCCCGCTCGACGTCATCTAACGACAGCGTCCAGTGGTCACCGACCGAGCTGTAGCGGTCGGTGCCGGTGCCGCCGAAAAAGTGCAGCGTGCGCCCGACGAGCTCGAGCGCCCCCGCACCGCGCGGCTGCGGCAGATCCGGCAGCGCCGACCAGGTCTCGGTCACGGTGTCAAAGCGCCACACCTCGGCAATGGCGTCGAACTTGGCGAGCACGCGCGGATCCGTAGCGCCGACCACCCCCCCAGCGAAGTAGATGTAGCGCTCGTCGCTCGTGACGCCCGCGTGCGTGAGCGGGCGGGGCGCGTCCGGCAGCGCCGTCCAGGTGTCCGTCTGCGGGTCGTAGGCGTGGAGGCTATAGTCGCGAGGAATGATCGAGGCGTCGGTGTACCCACCTACGACGTAGAGCCTGTCGCCGACGACGGCGCTCTGCGCCTCGAAGCGCCCGATCGGCGCGGGGGCAGCTGGCGACCAGGTGATCGTCGCGGCGGGTGAAGCGGGCACCTCGGGGGGGGTGTGGGCCGCTTGCTGGCTGCACGCGGTGAGCAAAAGCGCAAAACCCACGGCAAGTGCGCGCGCACGGATCGGGGCGGCGGACTGAACATAGGACCTAGACATAGTGCACCTCAAAACGTCGTGGGGGGTGAGCATCGACCACAGCGACCTACGGGAGAAGCGACGAGCCCGGTACAAGTCACCTCGAGCCACCAAAGGCTTATGGGCACTGCGGCCAGACAGACGACCTGCGTGCACCCAAGCCCCCACCGGTCGCCGGCGGGGTCGACCCCGCGGAGTCTATCACGGGGCTCTGCAACCCCACGCCTCGTGGGGTTACCCGAGCATGCCGGACCTGGACATGCCAACCCAAGCATGCCAGCCCAAGTTAAGAGGCGCTTAAGAACTATGGCAACGAGGCTTATGAACCGCCGGTGTGCTCGGGCGCAGCCGGGCGCGGCTCGAGGCTCCCCAACCCCAACCCCAAAAGCCCCCACACGAGCGGGTCGACGTTGGGGGTGGCAAACCACGCCATACCGTAGAGCAGATAGGTCAGGAGCGCGAGCGCCGTAGCGAGCGCGAGCGGGGTGCGCTCGCGCCACAGCGCGCGCAGCGACGCGGCAACAAACCCCAAAAACAGCAGCGCGACGGGGACGCCGCTCGCAAAGGCGATGTCGAGCAGGTAGTTGTGCACCCGGTAGGGGTCGAGCGACTGCAGCACGAGCCCCGCGTCCTCACCGCGGTAGAGGACCAGGCGCCCGATCCGCAACGAGGTCTCGGCGGTCTCGCGCGGTAAAAACTCGGTGACCATCTCACGCGCCTCCTCGGGGGAGGCGAAAAACCAGGCGGCGTTGCCGAAGCTATCGATGCCGTAGCCGCTAAGCGGGCGCTGCGCGATCCCCCGCAGCCCGACCTGCCAGAAGATCAGGCGGTGGCTCGTCGCCGGGTCTCGTCCCTGCACCGCGCTGCCGAGGCGGTCGAGGCGCGCCTGGGCGTGAGAGGAGGTGAGTAGCGGCAAGGCGCCGGCGATGAGCATCACCGCGCCCAGCAGCAGCAGGTAGCGCGAACGCCCCCGCGCGCGCACCCAGTAGACGCCGAGCGCCGAGAGCGTCAGGACGGCCGCGAGCACCCCCGCGCGCCCGCCGGTCGCGACGAGCGCGGCGGTCAGGAGGGCGACGAGCAGCACATCAAAGGGGCGCAGACGGTTTTGCAGCAGCCGCCAAGTGACCCAGAACACGAGCACCACCGCGAGAAAGGCCGCGACGTAACCCTGATGCCCCAGAGTCGCCTGCACGTTGATACCGACCCGTGCGGTGTCGTCAAAGAGGCGCATGGGGTGAACGCCGTAGGCTTCCGCGAGCGCCCAGAGCCCCGCCGCGAGCGCCCCGGCGGCCAGCAGGTGCAGCGGCAGCGCGGGCTTTAGCGCCCGGCTCGAAAAGACCCCGGCCGCCAACACGGCGAGCGCGTACCAGGCGCTCTCGAGCAACCCGAAGAGGATGCTCTCGTAGCGGCTGCTGACGAGCGGCAGCGACAACCCCAACGAGGAGGGGTTTAAAAAGCTGACGACCGTCGAACCGAAGAGAAACAGGGCGAGCCACAAGTAAGGGGCCCGTAGGGGCGAACCCGAACGCAGCGGCCGAAATTGCCCCGAGCGCCAGCGCTTAAGGCATAACCAAGCCCCCAGCCCCCAGAGGACGACGAACACCGCGAGTTTGGGGAGGAGCACCTCGGCAAAGCCGTTTTCAGGAAACGTGATGAGCGTCGGCGGCACCGCTTCGAGCAGGGCCTTGGGCATCGTGACGAGCGGAAAGAGGACGAAGAGAAGGACCCAAAAGGCGAGATAGGCGCCCCGCTTAGGCTCTCGCCGCACCCGCGGCGCAGGCGGGGCGGTCGGGGGGGCTGCTGCACGTCGCCACGGCTCGAGGCGCTCTCGGGGCCGCTCGCCGTGGGTCATCCGCCGACACCACCCGTGGTGCTCGTCGCGTCCTCAGGGGTTGGAGGTGTAAGGTCTCGCTTCGTCACGCGGCGTCTCCCGAGCCCAATCTTACAGCGCTTACACACGTACATGCAGCTCCAGAGCACCCTCTTCGGCGCAAAGAGCGCTCGGCACCCCCGCAGCACCGACGTCAAGCACCACCCCTCGTATCAAGACGTCCGGGTCAGAAGGCAAATCCCAAAAAAGCAGCGCCGAAGCGCTGCTCTACGTGTCTACGTAGCCTCACGCCGCGCGTTACAACCCTTCGTCCGGCAAATTCACCTCTAGAGGCACGATCTGGCCGCGCAGCTCGCCGCCGGGATAGGTCTCGGTGTGGAGGTTGACGTAAAAGCCTTCGCTCAAAAGCGTCGCGACCTGCTCCTCGGTCAGGGTCGCTTCGCCGGAGATGGTGCCGCTCGTCGGTTCGTCGCCGGACTCGAGGGTGAGGGGGAAGGCGATGGGGCCGTTTTCACCGGCGGGCGCCTCGTGGATGTGTACGGGCGTCGCCTCGGGGCCCTCACCGATGGGGAGCGGCGCACTGCTTAGGCCCTCGAAAGTCCCCTCGGCCGTGAGGGTGAGCGTCTGCGGGTCGAGCGTCAAGGTGACCGTACCCGTACCGTCGCTGTCGACGCTGTCATAAGGCAGGTCGTCGGTGAGCACCACGTTGTCGCTGCTGAGTTCGGCGGCGAACGTCGTCTGCCCGATGGGCCGCGCCGCTACGGGGAGCAGTTGGCCGCGGAGCTCCCCGGCGGTGTAGGTCTCACTCAACACGTTGACGTAGGTTAAACCGCTGACGACGTACCCGAAGGTCTCGGGGGTGAGCTCGAACTCCCCGCTGAGCGTCGCGGGCTCCTCCTGCGCGTCGCCGCTCACGCTCAAGGGGAAGAGGACGGGGGCGTTTTCCGCCGCGGTAGCGGGGCCACTCAGGTGCGCCGGGCTCTCCCCGGTCGCCAAGAGCGGGCTGCTCAGCCCCGAGAACTCGCCCGTCAGTGAGAGCGTGGGGGTCTCGGCGCTCACGTCGAGCGTGGCGGTCACCGAACCGGTCGCGTCGCTGTCGACGGCCTCGTAGCCGACATCGGGGGGGACCACGACGTTGTCGCTACTTAGCTCTGCGGAAAAGTCGCTCGCCGGTGGCAAGAGCACCGCGTCGATGGCGTGAACGACGCCGTTGTCCGCCTCCAGGTCGGTCTGCGTCACGGTGGCGACCGCGTTCAGCGCGACGCCCCCGTCATCGCCGATCGTCACCCCGATGGGCGCACCCTGCACCGTGGTCTGAAAGCTGTCGCCAGCCCCCGCAAGGGCTTCGGCGCGAACTTCAGCCCCCAGCACGTGGTAGCTCAGCACCTCGCCAAGCGCGTCGGGGTCGGCGAGCAGTCCCGCCAGCACCCCCTCGGGCAGCGCGGCAAAAGCCGCGTCGGTAGGGGCGAAAACCGTAAAGGGCCCCTCACCGGCGAGGGTGTCGCCGAGCCCAGCGGCGCTGACGGCCTCGAGCAGGGTCGAGAAGCCCTCCGCCTCGAGCACGTCAGCGACCGTCGTGGGGGTCGGCTCGGGCGTGACCGGTTCGCGGCCACAAGCTGCGAGCACCGCGCCGAGCGCGGCGAGCGCCAACCATCGTGTGTTCATGCGCACTCCTCTCCGTCGCCCTCTTACGCGGCGGCCCCTGGTGGCTCGTGGCTCGCCCCGAGCGCTTGGCGCGGCTGTAGACCAGCCGGGCGGCAAAACGGGCACAGCAAAGAGGGCATAGGTGTCGCTCCGTAGCCTGCGACGCGAGGCGCGAGGTAACCATAACCCCCCATACAATAGGGCGCTTACGCTTCTCATCTTGGGCGCCCCCCAGGGCCTCTTGGCGTGCCGGGGACGTCAGGCGAGCACGTCGGGGTCGCGCTCGAGCCCGAACGCGCGGTGCACCGCGTGGAGCGCCTCGACGGCCTTAGCGGCCTCGATCACCACCGAGATGCGCACCTCACTTGTAGCGATCATCTCGATGTTGGCACCGACCTCGGCGACGGCGCGAAACATCGTGGCGGCGACCCCCGGGGTCGACCCGACGGCGATGCCGACGACCGAGAGCTTGGCGATGTCGCGGTCCGCTCGCACCTCGCCACCGATCTCGGCGAGCACCGGTCGCACCGCCTCCAGGGCGTCCTCGACGACGTCTTGGTTGACCGTAAAGGCCATCTGCTGCCGCGACCCGTCCCCGGGTACCCCCTGAATGATCGTGTCGGCGCTGATGCCCGCCGCCCCCAGAGCGCCAAACACCTTGGCGGCCACCCCCGGCGTGTCGGGCACCCCCAAGAGATCGATGCGCGCGTGGTTGCGGTCGAGGGCGACGCCGGTCACCGGTCTGTCTGTCTTCACACCTGCCTCCTTGTCAAACCGAGCGACCAAGGTGCCCGGGTTGTACGAAAACGACGAACGCACGTGGATCGTCACGCCGTAGCGCCGCGCGTACCAGACGCTGCGCGGATGGAGCACCTTGGCGCCCAGCGAGGCGAGCTCGAGCATCTCGTCGTAGTCGATGCGCTCGAGCTTGCTGGCGCGCGGCACGAGGTGGGGGTCGGTGGTGTAGACCCCTTCGGTGTCGGTGTAGATCTCGCACTCGCGCGCGCCCAGAGCGGCGGCGACGGCGACGGCGGTCGTGTCGGAGCCGCCGCGGCCCAAGGTGGTGATCATCCCCGTCGCATCGACCCCCTGAAAACCGGCGATGACGACGACGTCGTCGTGCTCCAACGCGGCAAGAAGCCGCTCCGGGTTGACCTCGAGGATGCGGGCGCCGCCGCTCGCGCTGTCGGTCAAAAACCCCGCCTGCTGCCCCGTAAAGGAGCGCGCGCGCACCCCGAGCGTGTGGAGCGCCATCGTAAGGAGCGCGATCGACTGCTGCTCGCCGGTCGCCATCAGCATATCGAGTTCGCGCCGGTCGGGGCGCGCGGTGATCTCCTTGGCGAGCGAGACGAGCGCGTCGGTGGTGCGCCCCATCGCCGAGACCGTCACCGCGACCTTGTCCCCCGCCTCGACGGCGCGAGCGACGCGCGAGGCGACCTTGCGGATGCGGTCGAGGTCGCCTACGCTGGTGCCCCCATACTTTTGCACGACGATTTTAGACATAGAACTCCTCTGTGCGGGCTCCGCTGCGCCACCCGTCCGGCAGCGCCCACGCCCTAGCGCGTCGCCTGCAGGCAGCGCCCCCGGACAAGCTTCGATTCTATGGCAAAACGGTCCCGGTCAAAAGGTCTGGGTTTTTGCGACAGGCGTCCTACGGTGCGCGTTGGCCCTTCTCGCTCTGAGCGCCCGAGCGGTTTGCGAATCCGGGCGCAACCTGGGAGCTGGGCAGCGCGTAGCAGCTGCGGCCACCCTTGGCGCCCGGACTCGCCCGCTAGCCGGGAGCTCCCGAGAGGGCTCGCCGCCCCACACCAGCTTCAAGGCTGAGGGGGCCAGCCCCCGCGTCCGCCGGGTCACAGCCGCTACGGCCGACGGCCCGTCACGACGGCTCCACCTCCCACCCTCGCGGCGCGGGCGCGGACGCCCCGCGAGGGCCACCCACCCCACCCCGCGCCCGCCCGTAAAGCCCGAAGAGCGCGTCCCACGTGCGTTGGGGGGCGAGCGCTTTGGCGATAGGCAGCAGTTTCGAGGCGGTATCGACGCGGTAGACGAGCTTTGGCCGTTTAGCCTCGATGACCCTCAACACGGTGCGCGCGACGCGCTCGGGGTCTTTGCCGTGGCGAATCGCGCTCCGGAAGTCTTCGATCACCCGGTCGCGCAGCGGGGCGTAGTCCGCGATCCGCTGCGCGGCGATCCGCACCTCGTCGGCGGCTTGGGTGCGGATGGTGGTCGCCTCGAGGTAGGAGACCCAGACGCCAAAGCCCTGCACCTCGCGCCGCAGCGCCTCGCTAAAACCCGCCATGGCGTACTTGCCCGCCGAGTAGAGCCCCGCAAAGGGGATGGCCAACGTCGACGCCGCCGAACTCATGTTGATGATCCGCCCCGAGCGCTGCGCGCGCATAGCGGGCAGCACCGCCCTCGTGGTCCGGTGCACCCCGAAGAGAAAGACCTCGAGCTGCGCCTGCGCCTCCTCAAGGCTCGTCTCCTCGACCGCCCCGACGACGCCGAAACCGGCGTTGTTAAAGAGCACGTCGATCCGCCCCGCCGCCTCCAAAACGCTCCTGACGCAGTACTCGACGGACGTGGCCGACGACAGCTCGAGCTGCCGCATGGCGTACGGGGCGCCCGGCGGCCCCTTGCCGTCGCGGCTCGTCCCGAACACGCGGTACCCTTTGCGCGCCAAAAGCGTCGCCGTCGCCTGCCCGATCCCCGACGACGCCCCCGTCACCAGCACGACTTTGGAGGTTTTCATACAACAGACTCTGGCACGCCGCGGCCCCGAAAAACGTGCGCTGCGCCGCCGAACCCTGACGCTCGAGCGCGGGTACTCCGCGCGGTCACGGTACGCGCGTACTAAGCGCCCGCTCTCATGCTACGCTCAGCTCTAGGGAGACTCTCCCTGTCCGCCGGGGGACGTCGCAAACCCGCCAGAGAGGCCGCACGCGGTGCAGCGTCCCTGACAGGTCTGCACCGAGGCGTCCCTCTTCGGCGGGTTGCGCGCGGTCGCAGGGGCCGCACGCCCAGGTGCGCACACCAAAAGGGGCGGTGACGTCACCGCCCCCGATGCGTTGGCCTAAAGACCCGCGCGCACGACCCCTCAGACATCGCCCTTAGACGCCGCTTTTAAACGTCACCCAGGTACGCCCGCTTCATCGCCTCGTTGTGAAGCAGCTCGCGCGCCGGACCCGACAACACCACCTCGCCGGTCTGCAGCACGTAGCCGCGGTCGGCGATCGAGAGCGCGATGTTGGCGTTTTGCTCGACGACAAAGACGCTGATGCCGCGCTCGTTGACCTGCTTGATGATCTCGAAGATCTTCTCGACGAAAAGGGGCGCGAGCCCCATCGACGGCTCGTCCATCAGGATCAGCTTGGGGCGGCTCATGAGCGCGCGGCCCATCGCCAGCATCTGCTGCTCGCCACCCGACATGGTGCCGCCCAGCTGCCCCAGGCGCTCGCCGAGGCGGGGGAAGAGCGAGAACACGTAGTCCATGTCCTCGCGGATGGCGGCGCGGTCGTGGCGCAAGTAGGCCCCTAGCTCGAGGTTCTCCCTGACGGTCATCTTGGGGAAGATGCGCCGGTTTTCGGGGACCACCGCGAGCCCGCGCTCGATGCGCTCAGCGGTCGACATGCCGTCGACGCGTTCGCCGTTGAGGTAGAGCTCCCCCTCGGAGACCCGCACGATACCGAGGATGGTCTTGAGGGTCGTCGACTTGCCCGACGCGTTACCCCCCAAGAGGCAGACCATCTCGCCGGGGTAGATGGTCATGTTCACCTTGTGAAGCACCCGGATCGGCCCGTAGTGCGTGGTGACGTCGCGCAGCTCGAGCAGCTTGGGCCGCTCCTTGTGCCCAGCGGCGCGCGGTTCGGGGGCGGGCCGCACCACGACGCGGCTCGGAGCGACGCTCACCGGGTCACCCGACCCTCCGGCGCACCCCGCGCGCCGCTGGGCTCGTCAAACCCGGTGTGGAGCTCGTCGGTGAGGTCGGCCGTCTTGCCCTCTTCGGCTGCCTTTTTACCGAGGTACGCTTCGATCACCCGCGGGTCGTTGACGACCTCTTTGTACGACCCCTCGGCGATCTTCTGGCCGTAGTCGAGCACCACCACGCGGTCGCTGATCTCACCGACCAAATTCATCTTGTGCTCCACGAGCAAGATGGTGTACCCCCCCTCGTCGCGCATGCGGCGGATGATGCCGGTGATCTCGTTCGTCTCTTTAGGGTTCATCCCGGCGCTCGGTTCGTCCAAAAGCAGCAGCTTGGCGCCGGTCGCCATCGCGCGCGCCATCTCGGTGCGGCGGCGGTTGGCGTAAGAGAGCACGTACACGGGTTGGTGGAGGCGAAAACTCATAAGGCGCGGGCCGAAGAAAGCGAGCTTTTGCAGCGCCCGTTCGTGCATCTCCCGCTCCTGGCGGCGGTAGCCGGGGGTGCGCAGGACCGCCGAGAGCCAGGTCGAACGCAGCTTGTGGTGCTGCGAGATCAGGACGTTCTCGAGCACCGAGAGGTTGGTGAATAGCCGCAGGTTCTGAAAGGTGCGGGCGATCCCTAAGTCGACGATCTGGTTGGGCTTTAACCCGACGATCGAACGCCCCTCGAAGCGGATGTCGCCGGAGTCGGGCCGGTAGACCCCCGTGATGAGGTTGAAGAGCGTCGACTTGCCCGCGCCGTTGGGGCCGATGATCGAGACGATCTCCCCCTCGTTGAGGGTCAAGTCGACGTTGGTGGTCGCCTGCAGCCCGCCGAAAGCTTTGTTCACCCCCCTAAGCTCGAGCATCGCCATCAGCGCGCCCCTTTCTGGTCGTCGCGGCGCTCGGCCTGCGGATCCGGTTCGCGCAGGTTGCGCAGCGCGGCAGTGCGGTCAGGGTTAAGCTCGGGGTTGGTGAGCCACGCGTCCTGCGCCCGTTCCTCATCCGAGGGCCGGTCGCGATGCTCGCGCAGCAGCCACGCCCAGGAGAACTCGGCGCGCCCCATGATCCCTTCTGGCCGGAAGATCATGATAGTTAGCAGCAGCAGCGCGAGCAAAATGGCGCGCATCCCGAACGCTTGAAAGCTCCCCTGCAGCAAGCCGAAGCTGGGCGCGACGAGCGCAAACAGCAGCGCCGCGAGCCCCACGGCTCCGACGACGAGCACAAGCGGCGGCACCCGCGGGCGCAGCCGCCGCCTCGAGCGCAGCACGAGCGCGCCCGCCGCGGCGAGCAGGACCAGCACCCCCGCCGCCGCGAACCAGGTCGTCAGCGGGTACACCTGCTCCAGGGGGTCGCCGTACTGCCGCACGAAGACGACGAGGGCCGTGCCCAAGAGCACGCCGGTGTACGACCCCGTCCCCCCGACCGAGATCGCCACCAGGAAGAAAAAGGTCAGCGTAAAGAGGAAGTAGTCGAGGCGCGCCCCCGAGAGCCACGAGGTGTAGAGCCCCCCCGCGACGCCGGCGAAAAAGGCCGAGAGCGCAAAGGCCAACACCTTGTGATACGCCAGGTTGACCCCCATCGCCTCGGCGGCGATCTCGTCCTCGCGGATGCCCTGCAGCGCGCGCCCGTACGACGAGGTCTTGAATTTCGTCATGACGAAAACGGTCAGCGCGAGAAAGCCGAACGTCCACCAGAGGCTCCGCCCGATCTGCGCGGGCACCCCCGTGTACCCCAGCGAGCCGTTGGTAAAGGGGCCCAGCAAGCTCGTCGAGGCGAGCAGCCGGATAATCTCCCCGAAGCCGAAGGTGACGATGGCCAAGTAGTCGCCGCGCAGCCGCAAGCTCGGGATGCCAACCAAGAGCCCGAAGAGCGCGGCGACCAGACCGCCGATAAAGAGCGCGATGAGAAAGCGGATCCAGAGCGTCTCGGGGGTGGTGAGGGCCTCGAGCCCGAGCGCCCTTAGGCCGTTATTGAGGCTCAGGCCCAAGGTAAAGTCGTTCATCTGGCTCCGCGCGCTCTCGGCGATCTGCTGGCGCCGGATCTCGGGGAGCGTCAGGAGCGCCGTGGTGTAACCGCCAACCAGCATAAAGCCGTGATGCCCCAGCGACAAGATCCCCGTGGTGCCGTTGATCAAGTTGAGGCTGATCGCGGCGACGCCCCAGATGGCGAACAGGGCGCACGCCTGCTTGAACCGGGTCGTCCCTTCGGCGTCGATAAAAGCGATCAGGAGCGCTAAGAGCGCGAGCCCGACGAGCGTCAGGAGGGCGTCGCGCAGGCGTTTGCGACCGGAAAGGGCCGACGTCGCGAGCACGTCGGCGCGAACGGCAGGGCTAGGGGCGCGGCTCATACCTTCTCCGAGAGGTCTTCACCGATAATACCACTTGGGCGAATCAGCAGGATCACGATCAGAAGAAAAAACGCAAAGGTGTCTTTGAACTCGGTCGTGCCGGCGAACATCGCGGGGACGAAATTCTCCAAAAAGCCGAGCAGAAGGCCGCCGATCACCGCCCCCGGCAGCGAGCCGATCCCGCCGATGACGGCCGCGGCAAACGCCTTGAGGCCGGGCAGGAGGCCGAAGATGGCGGGTTGGTTGAGCGAGCCGAAGTTGAGCCCCCACAGCACCCCGGCCGCCGCCGCGAGCGTCGAACCGAGGAAAAAGGTCGTGGCGATCACGCGGTTGACGTTGATCCCCATCATCTGCGCGACTTCGGGGTCTTGCGCGCTCGCCCGCATCGCTTTGCCGAGGCGCGTGCGGTTGACAAATAGCGTCAGCGCCACGACCAAGACGAGCGTAACGAGGGGGATGAGGATCACCATGCGCGAGGTAAAGACCGTGTTGCCAGCCAGCGGAAACTGCAAAAACTGCGTCCACGAGGTCGCCGGCCGGTAGGGCGTCTGGTTGCGGGTAAAGGCGAGGAGCCCAAAGTTCTGCAAAAAGAACGACATGGCGATCGCGGTGATAAGGAGCGAGATGCGGGGGGCGCCGCGCAGCGGGCGGTAAGCGACCCGGTCGAGGGTGATCCCGACGACGCCGGTAATCAGCATCGCCAGCAGCATCGCGGCGATCCAGTTGAGCGACGCGGCGCTCAGCGCGAGCGTAAACCCGACGAAGCCGAGCGCGCCAGCGCCCAGTACCACGGGGTCTTGCAGCTTGCCGCGCCAGAGGTTGACGGCGTACATCAGCCCGGCGGCGGCGAGAGCCGCGGCGAAGAGCGCCCACGGCAAGCTGTAGGGGGTGTTGGCGAAGAGGAAAAAGGAGGTGAATGCGCCCACCATAAACACCTCGCCGTGCGCGAAGTTGATAAGGCGGATGATGCCGTAGACCATCGTGTAACCGAGGGCGATCAGCGCGTAGAGGCTGCCGAGCTGCAGCGCGCTTAGGAGCGCGCCCACAAAGAACGCGAGCGTGTAGTTGCCCGTCCCGACGATAAGATAGGCGACGCGCCCAATGATCAGCGCGAGCAGCCCCCCGATCACCAGCCAAGGGGTTACCTGAACCCGCCTGGGCCGTTGTACCTGCGTACTAACCAAGTGTGTCACCTCGTAAAGCGCGTGAAATAGCGAGCGCCCCCCATCGCCTACACCGCTTACGACAAGGGCCTGCTCGAGCCGAAAAGGGAGCGACCGGGTCCCAGCGAGGACCATCTGGGGCACCTCAGACGTTTGCAGGGTAGTAAGATAGCAGCGTCCGAAGCTCACCTAAAAGGGGCGGGCCGAAACCCGCCCCCCGTGTTAAAGCGCGTGGCGCTGGCTACTGCGCCCCTTCAAACTGGCGCACGAGCCCCTCGAGCGCCACCTTCGTCCAGGCTTCACCCCCTTCGCCCGGCACCTGGTACTCGAAAAAGCCCAGGATGCGGTTTGTGGGGGTGCCGTCGGTACCCGCGTAGGTGATCGGGCCGCTGACGCCGGGGAAGTTCTCGAGTTCGGCCAAGGCGTCGCGCACCGCCGCCGGGTCGTCCGAACCAGCCGCCTCGATGGCGGCGACCAGCACGTTGAGCGCGTCGGCGCCCGCTAGGGTAAAGCCGTTAAAGGTGCCGTTGGGGTGGCTTTCTTGGAACTGCGCGCGGAACTCCTCGGCGCGCGCGGCGGCTTCGGGGTCGCTGCCGAGCTGCTCGGGTTCGGCGAAAGCGGTAAAGCGGAAGCCGTCAAACGCCTGCCCACCACCGTCGGGGCACTGCGCGTCGTCGGTGCCGTCGCCGCCCATCATGGGGACGTCAAAGCCCTGCTGCAGAAGCTGCGGCAAGAGCGCGGCGAGCTCCGTGCAGAACCCAGGGGTGTAGATGGCGTCGGGGTTAAAGGCGCGGATGTCGTTGATCTGCGCGGCGAAGTCCACGGTGCCGGCGGTGTAGTCCACCACGACCGTTTCGCCGCCGAGCTCCTGGAAGGTGTCGCTGAAAAAGCCCGCGAGCCCGAACGAGTAGTCGTCGTCTTGCTGCCGGAAAACGGCCACGCGGCGCGCCTCGAGATCGTTATACATGTACTCGGCGGCGACCGCACCCTGGAATTCGTCGTTATAGGCGACGCGGAAGATGTAGTCGCCGATCTGGGTGGTGGCGTTGTTCGTCGAGGAGGGCGTGATCATCACGATACCGGCCTCTTGGAGCACCTCGGCGGCGGGGATCGCCTGGCTCGAGGCGCCCGAACCGAGCACCGCCACGACCCCTTCGTCGACGAAGCGGTTGGCGCACGACACCGAACCCTCCGGCGTCGAGGCGTTGTCGCAGACCGAGAGCTCGATGGGGCGGCCCAACACCTCGCCGAGACTCTGCTGCATCGCCTCCATCCCCTCGAGCTCGGGGGTGCCGAGCGAGACGAGGCGGCCGGAGAGCTCGAGGTTCACCCCGATGCGGATCGGCTCCTGCGCCAACGCGACCCCTCCAGCGAGCGCAGCGAGAACGGAAAGAGAGACCAACGGTTGCTTCATCGCTTCCTCCTCTTATGCCCTTTGTGGTGTTTTACGAGGGCATCATACTCTACTGGCTTTCGGGTGTGTCAACGCTTCCTGAAAGTTTGGTGAAGAGCGCGCCACCTCCCTAGGGAGCAAACATCGGTTCAGCGTGGGGCGGAGCGCACCGACGACCTCGGCGGTACAGGGACGCTTTGCAACTTTATACACCCGCGCGGCCACCTCCACGCACCACCGGACGTTCTGCCACCACTCAGGTCCTCATCACGCGATCTGGCTCACAACCCCCTTGTAGCACCCCAACCAGGAAGTGACGACGGGTCAAGGCGGCCCTTCGTCACAGAATTTTAGCACACTCGGCACTTTTCCGGGAGACGGGCCACCGCCGGCGGGGCGCACCACGCGCGGCGCACGCCACGAACGGCTTTTTTGCACAAGCGCCCTCTTGGTGACACCAAAAGCATCAATTCGGAGTCTAAAATCGCAATTTTGGGCTTGACATTTGACCAAACGTACGTCATAGTCATCCCAACCGGCTTATCCGGTAGGAGGCGAGATGGCGTACTCACAGAGCGAGATCCGACAGATTTTAGACTCCGAAAACGTTAAATTTTTGCGTCTTCAGTTCACCGACATCATGGGGATGAACAAAAACGTCGAGCTGCCGGTGTCGCAGTTTGACAAGGCGCTCGACGGCGAGATCATGTTTGACGGCTCCTCGATCGAGGGCTTTACCCGCATCGAAGAGTCGGACATGCTCCTCAAACCCGACTTTGATACCTTTTTGATCTTCCCGACGCTCGTCGAAGGGGACGCGCGCGGCAAGGTCGCGCGGCTCATCTGCGACATCGCCTACCCCGACGACACCCCCTTCCCCGGCGACCCGCGCTACGTCCTCAAGCGCCAGATCGAAAAGCTGCAGGGGATGGGCTTCGACAACATGTACGCGGGCCCCGAACCGGAGTTTTTCCTCTTCTGGCGCGACCACGAAGGGCGCCCGACCACCGTGACGCACGACGCTGCCGGCTACTTCGACCTCGCCCCGGTCGACAAGGGCGAAGAGGCGCGCCGCGACATGGTCAACGCTCTTGTCGAGATGGGCTTTGAGATCGAGGCGGCCCACCACGAGGTCGCTCCGGGACAACACGAGATCGACTTCAAGTACGAAGACGCCCTGACGACCGCCGACAACATCTCGACCTTTAAGCTTATCGTCAAGCGCATCGCCATCAACCACAACCTGCACGCGACCTTTATGCCCAAACCCGTCGCGGGGATTAACGGTTCGGGGATGCACACCCACCTCTCGCTCTTTAAAGACGGCCAGAACGCCTTTTACGACGAGGGGGCCGAGTACCAGCTGTCGGACACGGCGCTCCACTGGATCGCGGGGCTTTTAGAGCACGCCGAGGGGATGGTGGCGCTCACCAACCCGACCGTCAACTCGTACAAGCGCCTGACGCCCGGTTACGAAGCGCCCACCAACATCGCCTGGTCGGCCTCGAACCGCAGCGCCATGATCCGCATCCCGGCGCGGCGCGGCGTCGGGACGCGGAGCGAGCTGCGGATGCCCGACCCGGCTTGTAACCCCTACTTGGCGCTCTCGGCGATGCTAGCTGCCGGCATGGACGGCATCGCCAACCGCCTGATGCCGCCCCCCCCCATTCAGCGCAACATCTACCACATGAGCGTCCGCGACCGCCGCAAGCACAAGATCCGCGAGCTGCCGGGGACGCTGCGCGAGGCGATCAACGCCCTTGAAAAAGACCCTGTGATCAAGAGCGCTCTGGGCGAGCACGCCTACAGCCACTTCGTCGAGGCCAAACGCCAGGAGTTCGACGCCTACCGCGTCACCGTGCACGAGTGGGAGCTGGATACCTACTTGGCGGAGTACTAGAGGGCCCGTAGCGCGTGGCCTGTGGCTGGTGGGCGGGTTGTCACGAGCCACAGGCCACCCAATTTTGTGTCCCGTACACAAAGTGTGTATGGTAGAGGGGTGAACCGCACCCGCCCCCCCCTGACGGTCGTCGGGCTCGACCCCGGCCTCGCCAACTTAGGGCTCGGGGCGGTGCGCGAGGTGGGTCGCGCGGTGACGCTCTTGGGCGCCAAGCTCGTGCGGACCTCGCCGAGCGCCGAGCAGAGCGCACGTCTCGAGACCCTCTACCGCGAGGTCTCGAGGTTTTTCGCGCTCTACGAACCCGACGTCCTGGCCCTTGAAGGGCAGTACTTCCACCGGCAGCGCGAGGTCGCCTTCAAGGTCGGCCAAGCGTGCGGGGTGTGCCTGTTAGCGGCCCAAGAACACGGGCTCGAGGTCGTCGAGTACGGCCCCATGCAGGTCAAACAGGCGCTCGTCGGCACCGGGCGGGCGAGCAAAGCGCAGGTGGGCTATATGGTGCGGGCGACGCTAGGGCTCAAGGAGACGCCCGAGAGCCACCACGTCGCCGACGCGCTCGCGCTCGCCCTCACCCACCTCAGCGCTCGGCAGTTCCAGCTGCTGCGCTGAGGCCCCTGCGCTTACGCACTGCCCGCTCAGCAAGGCGCGGCAAACGAGCGCCGGTGGCCCGACCGCCGCCACCGGACGGCGCCCGCACTCCCGGCGATCGCCGGCACACCGGCGTCCTCCTTATTCAGCACGATGTTTTGTGCCAGGGGCCGCGCCGCGCAGCACCCCCCGCGCTTAGAGGTGCTACAGGGCGCTAACGACGCGTGGGGCGTTCCCCACGCGTCACCTCGTTGCGCGTCGTTGCCGTCTGCTTATCGCTTACTTTTTCCCCTTGCGCCCTTTGCGCTTGGTGGAGGGCTTTTTCCTGCGCTTGGTGCCCGCCGCCCCGCTCGGCTTCGCAGCGGTGGTCGGCTCATCGGTAGCCGACGCGGTCGGCGCAGCTGGCGCCGGCGCTGGTGCCGCGTCGTCTTGCCCCGACCCCACCGTCTCAGCGGCCGCTTCCGTCGCCTCGTCGGGCGCTGCACCTGGCGCCGCCTCGCTCGCGGCTGCCGACGCCGCATCGGAGCCCTCGCGCGGCGCATCGGACACCGCCTCGGGAGCGGTGTCAGCCGTCGTGGCCTCCGGCACGGCCGCTACCGCGTCGGTCGCCTCCGGGGCCGTGTCGGCGCCCGCTGCCGCCACCTCGTCCGGGGCCGCGAAGAGCTCGCTCGCGTCGCCCGCGGCGTGCGCGTCGCGTTCGCTGAGCGCGCGCAGCACCTCGGCGTGAGCGCTGAGGGTGCGCTCGCCTTGCTCGCCGCTGGCCGCTAGGAGCGACGCGGCGAGGAGCCGCGCGGTGAGTTCGGCGTAAGCAGTGCGGTCGTACGGTGCCCGCCCCTCGCCAGAGGTCGCCTCGAGCGCGAGAAAGGCGCGCGCGGCGGGATCGCCTTCGAGCTGGGTCAACAGCGCCGCCGCGCCCTCTAGGTAGCGCGGAGCAAAGCGCACGAGAAGGTCGGTTAGCGCCAGGGTGCGTTCGGGGTCGCCAAGGCCCGCTCCAGCGAACGCCTCGCGCAGGGGCGCAGCGAGCCGCAGCGCCTCTAGCCCCGCCCCCGTCGCCTCCTCGAGCGCCCCCAGGACGAGCGCGGCGTAGAGCGTCCCGCTCCCCTCGTCGGTGAGCTTCGTGCGCAGGTCGCGCTCGAGCGCCTCCCGCAGCGCCGCCGGCGCCCCTGGCGCGAGCGGCTCCAAAACGGGTAGGGCGATCAGCTGTTCAAGCTGCGCCGCGAAGCGCGCCTGAAGGGCCGCTACGCTCTCGGGGTCGTCAGCCGCCGCCCCCGCACCGAGCCCCTCGCGCCGCGCGACGTCGGCCGCGGCCGCGAGCGTCCGCGCGAGGCGCTCTGGCAGCTCGAGCTGCACGCTGCGCTGAAAAGCGCTCCCGCGCTCCCCGCGCAGCGCCCGGATCACCTCGGCGTTGACGAGCTCCCCGAAGGTCCGCCGCAGCTCGCCGTACGTCACCCCCTCGAGGGCCGCTTCGAGGTCGCGCACCCCGCGGCCGCCGAGCTCCCGCTCGAGGCGTTCAAAGCGGCCGTCGGTGTCTTCAACTTCGCGAAAGTCGACGAACACCTGGTACTTATAGGCCTCGAGCGCGAGCGCGAGCCCCCCCTGAAGGTCGCGGCTGCGGCGCACGAACGAGAGCCCCGAGATCTGGTCGCGAAAGGTCACGAAGTCGCGCTCCCCCGCGCGCAACCCGAGACCCTGCAGCAGCGTCGCCTGCGGCCGCCCCGCGAGCGGCGTCGACTCCCGAATCCAACCGTGCGCCGGCGCGAAGGTGTTGTTAAAGGTGACGAGCGACGCCTCGCCGTCGACTAAGTTGGAGTAGACGAAGACGTCCTCGTTGACCCCGCCCCCTGCGGTGTGCAGGTCGTAGAGCCGGAAGTTCTCCACCTCGGCGAACTGGTAGCGGCGGTGCAGCAGCGGGAAGATCTCGCGCTCGTGGCGCTCCAGGAGCCAGCGGTCGGGCGTCTCGTCGAGCTTCGCGCGGCGGTACTCCATGCCGTACTTTTCCGTAAACCCCTCGATTTGGCCGTGCCCGAACATCGGCAACCCCGGCATGGTCGCCATCATCACGCAGACGCCGAAGTACTTGTCGTCTTTGCCGAACTGCGCCACGGCGGTCTCTTCGTCGGGGTTATTCATAAAGTTGACGAAGCGCTTGAGGATCTCGGGTTCAAACTCGAGGATGTTGCGGATGCTCTGGCGGTACTTGGCGTTGTCCTCGTTTTTGAACATGTGCATAAAGGCGCTGTTGTAGACCCTATGCATCCCCAACGTGCGGACGAAGTAGCCCTCCATCATCCAGAACGCTTCGGCTAGAAGCAGCGTGTCGGGCACCTCTTGCGCCACGCGGTCGACGACCTCGCGCCAAAACTCGTTGGGCAAGGCCTTTTCGAAGTCCTCCGTGCGCATCGCGCCGTACTGCGCGCGCGAGGCGATCGCCCCGCCAGTCCCCGGCTCCGGGAACCAGAGGCGCTGGATGTGCTGCTTGGCGAGCGTCATGGCGGCGTCAAAGCGGATGATCGGCGAAAGGCGCGCGACGTGCAAGATGGTCTGGATCACCGCCTCGCGCGCCTCGGGGTTTAAGTAGTTGATCTGCGCGGTGTCGTTCCACGGCATCGAGGTGCCGTCGTTGCCGTGGTAGATGTAGCGCACCTCGCCGGTCGCGCGGTCTAGGCGCTTAAAGACCACCGCCGCGTCCGACGAGTCAAAGTAGTGATCCTCCAAAAAGATGCCGACGCGCTCGTCTTGCGACAAATCGGGGCCGTTAAACGTGTAGCTCGGGTAGGGCGACTCGGGGAGCTGCAAAAACCAGTCGGGGTGCTCGATCACCCAGCGCCCGTCGATACCGACGTGGTTGGGGACCATGTCCGAAGCGAGGCGGATACCGCGCTCCCAAGCGCGCGCCTTGAGGTTTTCAAAGGCTTCGAACCCGCCTAGGTCCTCGGCGATGACGTAGTCGTAAAGGGCGTACGCCGAGGCCACCGCGTCGGGGTTGCCGCGCAGGTGCTTGATCGTCTTTGACGCTTTGCTCCGCTCCCAGAGCCCGATCAGCCAGAGCGCCGTGAAACCGCGCCGCGCGAGCTCGTCGAGCTCCTCATCGGGGATCTCATCGAGGCGCGTGATGTCGCGGCCGTAGCGTTTGGAGAGCTGATCGAGCCACACGAAGGTGCTCTTGGCGAGCATCACCACCCGCGGCATCCACGACGAATCCGGTGAAAATGCCTCGTACTCGTCGGGGGTGACGCCACCCGTCGGGGGGCGGTAGGCGGCGGGGTTGAGGGCCTCGACGGGACCGGGGCCGCCGACGAAGGTCGGCTTGGTCTCCTCTTTGAGGGTGTCCGAGGCTTTGAGAAGCTCCCCGAGCAGCTCCGGCAACTCCCCCATGGGCAGCGCCCCCCAACGCTCGCGCATAAAGGCGAGCTGCCCCTCTAACGAGGTCGCCGCAGCGCGCATAGGTGCCCGCAGGAGGTCGAAGAGCTTCTGCCCCGTATCGCCGAAGTCTGGCTCACCGGCAAAAAACGCCTCGAGCCCGGCCATCAGCTCGCGGTAGCGCGTCCCCTGCAGGTCCGCCGTTTCAAAAAGGTCGCTCAGGCGTTCTAACGCGGGGTTCTCAGCAGCGAGGTAGAGGAGCAGCGCCCCCTCGAAGGCGAGCGTGCGGTTGGGGATACCGGCCGTGGTGCCCGCCAGGTAGGCGTCCGGCGTGACCTCCCCTTGCTCGATCGCTTTGGGCGGAAACGCGGCGAGGTAACGCTTCAAGGTCCCCTCGAGGTCGCCGCGGCCGAGCTCCCTTTCGAGGTGCGCGTAAGCACGCTCGAGCGCCCTCGGGTCGACCGTCTCTAGGTAGCTCGTGACGATGAGCCGCAGCGTCTCCTGAAAGAGCGCCGCGGCGTAGAGCTCACCCGCGCGCACGCGCGGCGCGAGCATCAGCGCGTCGCGCCGCCTGTTGATGTGCTCGGCGAGGAGGCGCGCGGTGCGCAGGTCGATGACCTTGAGAGCGCCCCACTCGGTCCGAGCGTCGTCGGCGAAGGTGTAACGTTCCTGCGCGCGGCGCGCGAGCGGCAGCTCGGGGAGAAGAGCGCGCTGGCGCGAGAAGAAAAAGCTCACGACCATCCGCCGCGCGGGGTGCTCGCTAGGAACCAAGACGCTAGGCAGGGCTTCGCGCCTCGAGCAGAAGGCGCACGCAGCTCGTTGCAGGGTGTCATAAGTCTTCCTCTCCGGCGTTAGGGTTTTTGGGGGCACCACCGGGCGCTTGCGCGACGCGCCTCACCTGTAAGGGGCTAACTGGGTGCCTTGTCTCTCGAGCAGCTTAGCACGCCCTTCTCAAGAGGTCGCTGGCCCCCCCTCGTCGCACCGAGGAGCACCGGTCGGCACACCAACCCCTACCCTGACGGCTTGAGATACCTTAAATATTGAGGTATTCTACCTTAGCAGCCGATGGATCGTGTTCACTCGAGCCGCTGTAGGGGTGGGGCCCCGCGGAGGTTTCCGCAAAGGAGGAACGATGATTCTGCGCGACTACAGCCAGCCCCAGCGGCGCGGCGTCACTATGGACGCGCCCTGCAAGCTTTTCGGTTGGCCCAACGTGGTGGTGCAGGCGCGCGCCGAAGCGACCTTCTACCCCGCGCACCAAAGCCCCCTCACCCTTAAAACCGTGCGCGCCGGACGCGAAGTGAGCGAAGTCGGCCGCGCGCGCTTCGCCGTCACGCCGGGGCGCTACTTGCTCCTCAATGCTGGCGCGCACGCCCACGAGACCGACGCGGGCACCGAGGTCTTCACCCTGATGTTTCGCGCCGGTCTCGCCGCCGAGGTGCAGGCCGCCCTCACGCTGCCGCACGAGCGGCTGCTCGAGCACCCCGCACCCGAAGGGCGCGACCCCGAGTTCTTCGAGCGCACCTACCCGGACGACCCGGCGCTCAAGGGGCTGCTGAGGCGGCTATCTTGGGAGGTGCGCAAGCGCAACCTCTTGCAGAGCGAGCTAGAGGAACGCTTCCACCCGGTTTTGGCGCGGCTTTTGGCGCTGCACGAGGGGGTGGTGGCTGAGGCGCAGAGCCTCCCCGCCGCACGCCCCACCACCCGCACCGAACTCTACCGGCGCCTCTGGCGCGCTCGGGAGTTTCTCGAGGCCTCTTTCACGGAGCGCGTCACGCTTCCCGACATCGCCGCCGCCGCTGAGCTTTCCCCGCACCACCTGTTGCGGCTCTTCAAGGCGGTCTTCGGCGAGACGCCGCACCAGCTCACCACCCGGCGGCGCTTGGAGCGCGCCGAAGAACTCCTTTTGAGCACCGACCGGAGCGTGACCGACATCTGCTTCGACGTCGGCTTCGAGAGCCTGGGATCCTTTAGCACGCTCTTTAAGGCGCGTTTTGGCCTCTCCCCGGCCCAGCGCCGCGCCGCGCTGCCACAAGCTGCCTAAACGCGCAAGATTCGAGAAGCCATCCCGGAACGCGCCCTTTAGGCTAAGCGTTGAAGGAGGCACCACATGGGCGTCACCAAACTGGACTCGGAGGCGGCCCGTCGCGGCCGACCGCAAGGAGGAGCAATGCCCCGCTACCTGATCTCGTTCGACGACGGTTCGATGGATCACATCCCCGAGGAAGACCTGCCCGCGGTGGACGCCTCAGCGCACGCGGTCGTCCGGGACGCCAAGGCCGCCGGGGTCTGGATCTTCGGCGGCGGGCTTCAGCGCCAGCAGGCGAGCATCGTGGCGACGGACGGCAACCTCACCGCAGGCCCCGTACCGGAGACGAAGGCGGTCATCGGTGGCTTTTCGATTATCGAGGTAGCTTCGCGCGAGGAGGCGCTCGCGTGGGCGGCCCGGATCGCCAAGGGATGTCGGTGCCCGCAAGAAGTCCGCGAAATCCTGTTCGACCCGGAGTCCTGACGAGACCGTGAAGCGCTTAGGCCGTGAAGACCATCCAGCCATGAGGAGGCAAGTATGAAAGCCGTTCACCCCTATCTCAACTTCAGCGGCAACACCGAGGAGGCCTTTGCCTTCTACCAGTCCGTCTTCGGCGGCGAGGTTTTCGGCGTGATGCGCTTCCGGGACTTCCCGGACAACGCCATGAACGTGCCGGAGGGCGACCTGGACAAGATCGCCCACATCGCGCTGCCGCTCGGCCAGGGCACCGTGCTGATGGGGACGGACGCGCTTTCGTCCCTCGGCCAGACGTTGCGGATGGGCAACAACGCCTACATCTACCTCGAGGCCGACAGCGCGGAGGAGGCGCAAGGGCTTTTTAGCGCGCTCGCCGAGGGCGGCCACACCGAGATGCCCTTGCAGAGGGTCGAATGGGCCGAGCGCTACGGCGTCTGCACCGACAAGTTCGGCGTGCAGTGGATGGTCGGCTACACCGGCGACGCGGGGCAAGCGGCCGCGCAGTAAGCAACGTTCAGCGAGGAGGCGTATCATGCAAAAAATCACCCCCAACCTGTGGTTTAACGGCCAGGCCGAGGAAGCCGCGCGCTTTTACGCGTCGCTCTTTCCGGGCGCGTCGGTCGGGACGGTCGCGCGCTTCGACGAAGCTTCGGCGGCGGCTTCCGGCATGCCCGAGGGCAGCGTCCTGACCGTTCCCTTCCAGCTTGCCGGACAGGACTTCTTGGCGCTGAACGGCGGCCCGCAGTTCAAATTCACCCCGGCGACGTCGTTTTTCGTCACCCTAGGCAGCGAACGGGAGGTGGACGCGCTCTGGAAGGGACTCTCGGAGGGCGGCGGCGTCCTCATGCCGCTGCAGCGCTACGACTGGAGCGACCGCTACGGCTGGCTCCACGACCGCTACGGCCTCACGTGGCAACTCAGTCTCGGGGAAGCGGAGCAGACCATCGTCCCATCGCTCCTCTTCGTCGGCGAGCAGCACGGCAAGGCCGAGGCGGCGCTGCGGCGCTACGTGGAGGTCTTCGAGGAGGTGTTCGGGGACTCAAGGCTCGAGGGCGTCCTCCACTACGGCCCCGGCGAAGAAGCGCCGGGCACCGTCAAGCACGCGCAGTTCAGGCTGGCAGGCCACACCTTCACGGCGATGGACAGCGGCCTTGACCACGGCTTCACCTTCACCGAGGCGGTGTCCTTTATCGTCCACTGCGAGACGCAGGCTGAAATCGACGCGCTCTGGGAGCGGCTCTCGGCGCACCCCGAAGCGGAGGGGTGCGGCTGGCTCAAGGACGCGTTCGGGGTGTCGTGGCAGGTCGTCCCGGCGGCCCTGCCGGAATGGCTCGCCGACCGTGAGCGCTCGGAGCGGGTCATGGCGGCCATGCTGCCCATGAAGAAGCTCGATATCGGGGTGCTCGAGCGCGCGTGAAGCTGGTCGTGACCGAATTTTTGTCGCTCGACGGCGTGTTTGAAGACCCCGCCCCGCCGCCGGGCTACCCGAGCGCGGCCATCGGTCAGTTCAAGCGCGATGAGCTGTTCGGGAGCGACGCCCTCTTGCTGGGCCGCGTGACCTTTGAAGGTTTCGCCGCGTACTGGCCGACGGTGGCGGGGACGAGCGACTTCGCCGACCGGATGAACCGCCTGCCCAAGTACGTCGCCACGACCACGCTGGAAGCGCTCGAGTGGAACGCCACCGCCCTTCAAGGGGACATGGTGACGGCAGTCGAGGAGCTGAAACGGCAACCGGGCCGCACCCTCCATCGTCCCCGCGCTGCTCGGGCGGGGCCTCCGCCTGTTTGGTGGCGTGAGCGCGGCCAGGCTCGAGCCGACCCGCGCGCTCGAGTCCCCCGGCGCGACCCACCTTCGGTTTCGCGTCCTCAGATAGGAGACCGCCGTGCGAAAGCTCAAACTGCAAGTCGTGACCTCCGTAGATGGCTTTATCGCCGGGCCGAACGGCGAGATGGACTGGGTGACCCACGACTGGGACGACGACCTCAAAAGCTACGTGGAGGGCCTCACCGCGTCGGTGGACTGCATCGTGCTGGGCCGCCGGCTCGCCGAGGGCTTCATCCCGCATTGGGCTGCCGTCGCCGCCGACCCGGAGCACCCGGAGAGAGAATCCGGACGGCTCTTTACCGACCTGCCCAAGGTGGTCTTCACCCACACCCTCGAGACCTCCCCCTGGCCCAACACCGCCTTGGCGACAGGCGACCTGGCGGAAGCCATCCTCCGGCTCAAGAAGGAGACGGGCGGCGACCTCATCGCCTACGGGGGCGGGACGTTCGTCTCGAGCCTCACCCAACGCGGCCTCATTGACGAGTTTCACCTGCTGGTCAACCCGGTCGCGCTGGGGAGCGGGATGGCGATATTTCCTGAAAGAGCGAGGCTGAGGCTCGAGGCCGCCCGCGCGTTTCCCTGCGGCGTCGCGCTGCTCCGCTACGGCAGGGCGTGACGCGCATAGACGACTTTCCGCGAGGGGTGGGCAAGGTCGCCATTCGGGAGCTGAAGCGCGCCGGGTACACGCGGCTCGAGCAGTTCGCGGGCGTCTCCGAAACCGAACTGCTCAAGCTCCACGGCGTGGGGCCGAAGGCGCTGGCGGTGCTCCGGGAAGCCCTCGCCGAGCGGGGGTTGGCGTTTGCCTCAAGCTCGTCGGAGGGGGCTTCATGACGGGCATCTTGGAGCGGGCCAAAACGTTTTTTCAGCAAGACGGGCGGCTCTTGGAACGCCACCTCTTTCACCACCTCTTCGAAAACGGCCCGCGCGAGGCCGTGCTGCGCTCGCTGCTGGCCTACCAGACCGAGGTGGGCGGGTTCGCCTACGGTCTCGAGCCCGACAAGCGCAGCTCCAATCCGCAGCCCATCGACCAGGAGCAGGCGCTTCGGGTCTTGGCCGACATCGGCTCGGACGCTAGAACGCTGGAGCGCATCCTGGGTTTCTTGCCGACCCTCACCACCCCGGAGGGCGGCTTACCCTTCGTTCTGGAAACGGTGGCCGACGCACCCCGCGCGCCCTGGTGGAACACCGACCCAGGCCCACCCGCCAGCCTCAACCCGACCGCGAGCGTCGCGGGGCTGCTCTACGCGCTGGGCGTGACGCATCCGTGGCTGGGGGCGGCGACGGCGTTCGTTTGGGAAAGGCTCGAGGTTCTCGCCGAGTCCGACCCGCACACGCTGCTGAGCGTGCTGGTGTTTTTGGAGCACGTCCCCGACCGGGACAGAGCCGAGAAAGCTCTTACCCGTCTTGCCGACGATATCCGGCGCAATACCGAGCTGGCGACGGACGCGCCCGGCTACGTCTTTCCGCCCTACGCCTTCGCGCCCACGCCAGACAGCTTAGGCCGCACGCCTCTACGAGAGGACACTTTTTGAGCGGCATCTGGACGCCTTAGCCGCTAAGCAGCAGGAGGACGGCGGCTAGTCCATCGGCTGGGAGGCTATCAGCCCGGGGGTGGAACTGGAATGCCGGAGCATCGTCACCTTGAACGCCCTCAAAACCCTGCGCGCGTATGGGCGACTGTAGAGGCAGTGAGGACAGCCCCCGTCTCACACCACTGGAGACGGTCGGTCCGGGCACGTGGGGCATGTGGATGTACAAAGCCGGATGAACGGAGGCGACATGCAAGAAGCGTTTAAGGAGAGCGTGCTCGAGCTACTCCGCGAAGCCTACTTGGGCAAGACCAAAGCCTACACCTGGTTCGTTAGACGTGGGGCTGCTCGAGACCCTGGACGGCCTCAGCGCCGAGGCCGCATCCAAGCAGCTGGGCGGGGCTTCAATTGCGGCGCACACCGAGCATTTGCGCTGGAGCTTAGCGATGGCGAACGCCTTCGCGCGGGGCGAGGAGCCGCAGGCCAAGTGGTCAGAGAGCTGGAGCGTAGACCGCGTGGACGCTGCCGCGTGGGAGCGGCTGCGGGCCGACTTGCGGCGGGAATACGAGACGCTTCTTGCTGCGCTGGAAAAGAGCGACTTGAGCACCTTCGACCTGCCGACGCTGACGGGCATTCTGGCGCTCGCGCCGCACGCGGCCTATCACCTGGGGGCGATGCGGCAGATGGCGCTGGCGCTGTGAGGGCGGGTCAGTTGTCCACCACTGCAAACCCGGCGTGAGCAAAATGCCGGTCGAAGCTGAACGCGCGTTCCAGCCGGTGACGGCGCATCAGCGCGAAGGACACCGCATCGGTGAAACTCACGCGTTGATCCGCATACTTGGCGAAGAGTTCAAGGGCGACGCGCTCGTCCGCCTCGTCCGGACGCAGGATGCGAAGCGCCTGCGAGGCATAGATGGCCGCTCCGCGTTCGGCGGCAAACGCGTAGTTCGCGCGTCGCCCGAGCAGCGTCAAGGTCTCGTCGAGCACGAAGTTGCTGGTGTAGAGGCGCGCTTCAGAGCGCTCGAGGCCACGCCAGATGGTCAGCGCGGCCCCGTGAAACTGGTCGTTTCTCAAGTAGCGCGCCAGAAAGGCCGACGTGTCAACGAACACCATCAACAGCCACAGTCAACGAAAAACACGGTCAACGACCGTCGTCGTAGAGGTAGCGGTCGTGCTCGAGGGCGAGATCGGGTTCCGTATCCTCTGGGAATGCGACCTCGTCGGCGAAGAGCGGGTCGCGCGCCTGGGCGACTCTGGCCTCGAGCGCGCTGCGGATCAGCTCGCCGAGCGAAACGCCTGCAGCTTTGGCGGCCCGCTCCGCCCGCGCTTTCAACTCGGGGGGGAGCAAAACGGTGGTGCGTTCCATGCCCCGATGATACGCCACAGCGCGCCCCAAGGCCTGCGTTGGCCGACGTGTTACCATGAGCGCCGCCACTGGTCAGCACCTCCAACAACCAAACGCCTTGACGCCCTGGGAGGGTTATGCCTGACCCCGCCGCACCCGAACCGACGCCATCCGCGACCGTCTCCGCCTCGCACTTCACCCAAAACCTTTTCGCCGTCCTTTCGGAGACCTTCGCGCAGACGAGCGGCATCTACCTCGATAGGGGGGCGGACTTGTTCAGCACCCTGGACGCGCTCTCCGCCGAGGAGGCGTCGCGGGAAGTCCTGGGGACGACCATCGCCGCGCACGCTTTCCACACGGCCTTTTACGTGCAGGCGATGGAGCGCTACTTCGAGGGGTTCGAGGGCAAAACCGACTGGCAGGGGAGCTGGACGACCCGCGCCGTGACGCACTGGGACGAGGCCGCGCTCGACTTCGGGATGACCATCGCCATCCACTCGGCCTATCACTTAGGGGCCATCCGGCAACTCGCCAAGGCCGTGAAAGGGGAACGATGAGCGTTTCGGAAAGCGTCCGCCGAGCGTGGGAGAACAACCTCCGCGTCAATCAGGTCTTGCTGAGCCACCTCAGCCCCGAGATGCTGGCCTCGAGGACCCCCGGCGGCGGGATGAGCGTCGCGCAGCACCTTGCGCACATCGTCGGGAGCGTCAAGTACTGGGGGACGCAGTTTGATTCGGGTCTGGAGGCGCTGCCCCGGCTCTTCACCGTTCGGGAGGGTTTGCCTGAGGACGACCCCGAAGCGTACGTCCCCGAGACCGACCTGGGGCGCATCCGGGAGGTGATGCGGGAGACGTACGAAGCGGTGCTTGGGGCCGCCCAAGCCGCCACCCAAAAGGGCGCGACCGCGTACGGCGAGAGCCACGACTCCCCCGACGCTTTCCTCATCCACATGATGGTTCACGACGCGCACCACCGGGGGCAGATTTTACTAGCGCTCAAGACCGCTGGGCACCCGCTCCCCGACGAGGACGCGGTGTGGGGGCCGTGGCGGGGTGGCTAGCCTGTAAGGCGAGACGCGCGCTCATCCAGATTGAGATGGCTTATGTGTTCTTCGCTTGGGCGGTGCGGCAGCTGAGGCCAGCGAAGACGCGCTGACGTGCGCCTCTTTATCGCCCTCAACCTGCCGACATCGGCGCGCGAGCGCCTCACCGACGACCTCGCGGCGCTCCGCCGAACCCTCCCGGGCGTTCGCTGGGTGCACCCCGAAACGCTGCACCTCACCCTCATCTTCTTGGGCGAGCTCGAAGACGCGGGGCGGCGCGCGGCGGAGGCCGCGCTGCGGCGCGTCGCGGCCGCGCACGCCCCCCTGGAGCTCCGCTTCACGCACCTGGGCGTCTTCCCGAACCGCTCGAGGCCGCGCGTCATCTGGGCGGGCGTCGCCGACCCCGAGAGCGTCGCGGCGCTCCACCGCGCCCTCGTGCGTGAGGGGCTCCGGCCAGCGGGGGCGGCGGCCTACCACCCGCACCTCACCTTGGGCCGCGTCCCGCCGCCGGCCGCGCCCGACGTGCGGCGCGCGCTGCCCGGCCTCCTCGAGCGCCCCGTTGCGCTCTCCGCCCCCATCCACAGCCTCGAGCTGATGCGGAGCACGCTGGCGCCCACGGGGGCGCGCTACGAGGTGCTGCTGAGCGCCCCCCTAAACCGGGGGGAGGGGGTTTAGGCGCCCCTCAGCCCCGCCACCCACGCCGCGCCCGCTTTGATCTCCAAGCTCGAGCCCACGAGGTCCTCCCCCAAGTCCTCGGCGCGGCCGCCCAGGTGCTCCGCCAAAAACGCCTCGGTCAGCGCGTAGAACGAGAGCGCGTTCTCGGGGCGCGCGAAGCCGTGCCCCTCGTCCGGGTAGAGCGCGTAGATGACGGGGATCCCCCGCTCCTGCAGGGCCGCGACGATCTGGTCGGACTCCGCCTGTTTGACGCGCGGGTCGTTCGCCCCCTGGCCGATGAGCAGCGGGCGGCGGATCTCAGCGGCGCGGCTTAGGGGCGAGCGCGACCACAAAAACGCGCGCCCCGCCTCGGTGCGGTGGTCGCCGACGCGGCGCGCCATCTCCTCGACCATAGCGGCCCAGTAGGGCGGCACGGTCTCCAACAGCGTCTGCAGGTTCGACGGCCCCACGATGTCGACGCCGGCGGCGAACACCTCCGGGGTAAAAGCGAGCCCGGCGAGCGTCGCGTAGCCGCCGTAGGAGCCGCCCATGATGGCGACGCGCGCGGGGTCGGCGATACCTTCTGAAACGGCCCACGCCACGGCGTCGAGGAGATCCTCGTGCATCTTGGCGCCCCACTCGAGGTCGCCGGCATTCACAAATGCCTTGCCGAAACCCGTCGACCCGCGGAAGTTGGGGCTCAAAACGGCGTAACCGCGGTTCGCGAGCCACTGGTGCCAGGTGTTAAACCCCCATGTGTCACGCCCCCAAGGGCCGCCGTGCACCAGCAGCACGGTAGGCAGCGGCGCGGCGGGACGCTCACCCGCGACCGACGCGGGCAGGGTGAGGTAGCTGACGAGTTCTAGACCGTCGCGCGCGGGGATGACGACCGGGCGCATCCGGCTAAGCGGCGCCCCCTCGAGCGCCGGGCGGGTGCTAAAGAGCGGCCGCACCTCCCCCGCCCGGCGGTCAAAGAGGGCGTACGCGGTAGGGGCGTCGTCGCGCTCGAGCGAGACGGCCCAGAGCCCGTCGTCGCGGGTGCGGTCGTGCACCCACACCTCCCCGGGGGTGGCCGCCTGCAAGATCTCCAGGTCGCGCCGCACGGCCTCATCCAGCACCCCCCAGCGCGTACGGGTGTAGGTCGCCGCCGCCGCCTGGACGCGCCGGGTCAGGGGGTGGCTGAGCACGTGCCCTACGTCGGCGCGCGGGTCCTCGAAGAGCACCGTCCGCGCCCCCGTGCGCGTGTCCAACGCGACCAAAGCGGCCGTGTCCCGCTCGCGGCTGTCGAAGAGGTAGAGCAGGTCTCCGTCGGCATCAAGCCCTACCGCGGCGGTCGAGAGGGCGTCCTCGTGCGTCACCGTCACGAACGGTTCGTCGCGCCAAGCGTCGCCCTCGCGTTTGAGCAGGAGATAGCCACCGTCCGAGGTCGGCTTTTTGCCGAAGCGCACCCGAAAGTCGTCGTCGAGCAAAAAGCTCTCGAAGCCGTCGTTTTGGAGCAGCAGCGTCCGCTCCCCCGACCGCAGGTCCAGGCGGTAGAGGTCGTGGTACTCGGGCACGCGGTCGTTGAGCCCGACGATGAGTTCACAAGGGTGCTTGGGGCTCAGCTTGACGACGCGCGCCTGCACCCCCGCCAGTGGGGTGAGGTCGCGGACCTCCCGGGTCGCGACGTGGACGCTAAAGAGGCGCCAGTTCTCGTCGCCCCCCTCATCTTGGAGGTAGAGCACGTGCTCGTCCGTCCAGGCCCAGGTGTAGAGGCGGATGCCGCGGCCGGTGTCGTCCGTGATGGGCTGGGCCGCCGTGAGGTCGTTGGCGGGGGCGACCCAGACGTTGAGCACGCCGCCTTTGGGGGCCAAAAAGCTCAAAAACCGCCCGTCCGGGCTGAGGCGCAGCTCGGTGCGCTCGGGGTTGCCGAAGAGGGCGCGGCGGGGGATGAGGGTCAGGGTAGAGGTGGTCGCTGCCGTCATGTCCCCATTGTGCCCTAAACGCGTTTTCTAAAGTGGGGGTGTACACCTTGCGCGGTTGGTATAGGGGGGCCAAAGGGGTCGCCTAACACAGGACTCAAGCCCAACGCCGCCACCTCTGCTGCCAGCACATCCTTGAGCGCGTCGTAGGAAAAGTGCTCCAGGGCGAGCGCGTAGTTGTGTTCGACCATCTCTCGGTGCGCCTCGGGGTCCTCTAGAAGCTGCGCGACGGCGCGCACCGCCTCGGGCGTCACGGCCCCGCTAATCTCGACGAAGCGAAACCCCTTGGGGGCGATGTCGGTTTCAAAAACGCGGTAGCGGTTGACGAAGGCCGGTTTGCGGAAGTAGACCGTCTCCAAAAGCGCGTTGCCAAAGCCCTCGTAGAGGCTCGGGTAGGTGACGAAGTCGGCGTGCGGATAAATGTCCGAGAGGGCGTAGATTTTTGTGTCTCCCTCCACGCGGCGACTTTCGTCGACGCGTTCGGCGACGTAGCGCAGCTCCACCCTCTTCACCGCCGCATACGCCTCTAGGTGCCGCAGGTAGGCGAGCCCCTCGTCGCCCGCGCGGTGCGTGACGACCAGGACGTGCGCGGGGTCGGCGAGTTCGGCCAGGAGGTCGATGGCGAGCTCGATACCTTTTCGCGGCACCACCCGCGTCGGCTGCAAAAAGAGGGTGTGCGCCTCGCTGAGACCGATAGCCTCCCGGAAGTCGGCGTTGTAGGCGTCCACACCGGGAGCGGGGTGCGCGAAGTCCATGACGTTCGGGAGCACCCTCGCCTCTAACCCGCGCCGCTCGTGAAGCGCGCGCCTCGCGGGCGTATTGATGCAGAGGTGCCGCACGTTGGGGGCGTGGAAAGGGAAGAAGGTGTCCAGGAAGGCCGGGTCGGCGTAGGCCGCGAAGCGCTCCCGCTCCCAAAAGTAGTCATGCTCGTGCGACAGACAGGGCAACCCCGTGCGCGTCGCCACCAGCGCGAGCGCCTCGGCGAGCGGCAGCTGCATGGGGATGGCCCAAGCGTTCTGGATCACCAACAGGTCGGGGCGGACGGTCGTCACCACCTCCATCAGGTCGTCCGCAAGCGCTACGGCGGCGGCGCGGAGGTCGCGGCGCAAGCCCTCATCCTCCCCCCCACCGAACATGCGCGCGCCGAGCGCCGCCGCCGCGGGATCCTCGAAGTGCATCGCGGGGAGGCAGAAGGTGTTCGCCGCCGCTGTACGTTCTTTGGAAACCTCACCTGCACAGAAAAAGGGCTCGAGCCCCAACGTACCGAGCGCCCAGGCGACCTTTTCGGCCTCGAGGCTCACCCCGTCCGTACCGGCAAACCGCGTGCCCAGGTGCAGAGCGCGCACTAGAGAAGCTCCAGCACCAAGGCCGCGCTCCACGAAAAGTCGCGCGCGCCGCAGGGTGAACCGTCGCGGGGGTCGTAGTACTCGGCAAACCCGCTCCGCGCAACCAAGCTCAGCGTGTCGTTTACGACCCGCTCGGCCAGCGCCGCGTAGCCGTAGCGCCGGAGCCCCTGCACCAAAAACCAGTTGATGTTGAGCCACACTGGCCCGCGCCAGTAGCGCCGCGGCTCGAAGTAGGGGCTGCTCTTGGCCGCCGACGGCAGGTAGAAGCGGGTGCGCGCGTCGGGGGCGTAGGCGTCCGGGTCGCGGAGGTGCTCAGCGAGCCGCGCCGCCTGCGCCTCGCTGGCGAGCCCCGCGTAGAGCGCCAAAAAGGTCGCGCAGGTGTCCTCGCGCACCGGCGCGCCGGCGCGCAGGTCGAGATCGAAGTACAAACCCGCCGCCTCGTCCCAGAGCGCGCTGTAACCCGCACGCGTCCGTGCGAGCCAGCCCGCGATCTCCTCCGTGGGTTCACCTAGTGAGGTGGCGAGCTCGAGCAGGTCCTCGTTCGCGCGGTGCAAGATGGCCGTGGTGAAGGCGTCTCGAATCAGGAAAGGGGCCCGCTCGAAGAGCGCCTCCGGGTCCCAACGCCAGTCCCGATAGAGACCGATCAGGTACATGAAGCGCTCGTAGTCCCCCGCGACCGGGCGCTCGTCGGCCGCAACGTGCTGCTGATCGCGGCGCCGAAAGGTTGGGACGTCCGTGGGCGTAAGGCGCGCTAGCGCCCCGGTAAAGCGCGTCGAGTTGTCCATCCCCGACTCCCAGGGGTGGATGAGGGCTACCACCCCGCTCCCTTCGGGGTCGCGCGCGGCGTAGAACCAGCGGTGCCAGGCCAGCAGCTTGCCGTAGACCTCGCGGAGAAACGTGAGCGCCGCCCCCTGGTCGGGGTCGCGCTCGACGATGGCCCGCACGGCGGTCGCCAGCACCGGCGGCTGCGTCAAACCGGAGGTCGGCACGCTTGGGGCGGCCGCGCTCCTTTCGCTCCGCCAGAAGTCGGGAGTCGGGAAGTAGTCGGAGGGGCCGTCGTGGTACACGATGTGCGGCACCATGCCGTCCTTCCACTGCCCCTCTAAGAGGGTGCGCACCTCCGCTCGGGCTCTCTCGAGGTCAAAAGTCGCCAGCCCCAGCGCGATGAGCGCCGCGTCCCAGTTCCACTGGTGGGGGTACTGCTTCGGGCTCGGTTTGATGAAGCGGCCGGTGTCGTTGTCGCGCAGGATGCGCTGCGCCTCCCCCGCTAGGTGCGCCGATACGCTCATCCTTTGACCCCGCCGGCGGTGAGGCCGCCGACCAAGTAGCGCTCGAAGACGAAAAAGAGCAGCATGATGGGCACCGTGATGATGACCGCCCCCGCCATCAGGTATTGGCGCGGCACCTCCTGGTTGTCGAGCGCCACCATCCCACGCGGCAGGGTAAAGAGCGCGGGGTTGTCCAAAAACATAAAGGCGAACAAAAACTCGTTCCAGGCGATCATAAAGACGTAGAGCCCAACGGATGCCAGCGCGGGGGCGGCGAGCGGCAGGGTAATGCGCCAGATCACCTCGGCGCGGGTGCAGCCATCGATCATGGCGGCCTCCTCAAGGTCTTTGGGGAGCGTCTGAAAGTAGCTCCGCAGCATATACAGGGCTACCGGAATGGTCGTCGCCGGGTAGACGATCAAAAGACCCGGTAGGGTGTTGCGCAGCCCAAGCTGGGTAAAGACGGCGTAGAGCGGGATGACCAACACGATGGCGGGAAACATATAGATGAGGAGAATCGCACGCGATAAAAAGGCGCGCCCACGAAACGCGAGGCGGGTCACCGCGTAGGCGCCGAGCACCGCCAGGGCAAGGGTGATCACCACGGTGATGGCGGCGACGAGGGCGCTGTTACCGATATAGCGCAAAAAGCCGAAGTCAAAGAGCACCGCGCGGTAGCTTGCAAAGAGCGCCGACGCGGGCCGCGCCAGTGAGATGGAGAGGTCGGTCGGGTCGCTCAGCATCTCGGCGCGGGTTTTAAAGCTCGAGGCCACCATGAAGTAGAAGGGAAAAAGGATGATCAGCAGGAAAAAGGCGAAGCCGGCGCCGCGCAGCAGCCGAATACCCAGCACCTCGGCGGTGTCGCGCCGAAACGCCTCCAAGGGGAGCGCGCGCAGGGCGTAGCGGGTGAGCTGCCCGGCGGCGGCGAAGGCCAAAAGCCCAGCGAGCGCCCACGCGCCCCCCGGCAGCCCGAGCGGCCGCAGCCCGCTCACCGCCAGCCAGAGCACCCCGAGGCCCACCCCGAGCCCCACGGCGGCCAGCGTCGGCGTGTCTTTGCCGCGCCGCCAGAGGCCGACGAGCACGCCCAGAGCGAAGCCCGCAGCGAGCGCTGCGCCGAGCGGCAAGGTGGCGCTCAGGCCACCTACGAGGGTGGCGAGCAGCGACCAGCTCGCCACCGCCAGCGCGGTCGCGAGCGCGCCGACGACGCCGGCCGCCAACAGCCCGACCGCCCGCCTCACGCTTCCTCCGGTACGACGCGAAAGTAGATCACCATAAAGAGCAGCAAGACGCCGAAGAGAATCACCGCGACGGCGGTGCCGGTACCCAAGTTGGCGAGCCCAAAGGCTTGGTCGTAGATCTGGATGGGGAGCGTTTTGGTACCGGCCGCGCCCCCGGTCAGCAAAAAGATGTCCTCGAACTTGTTGATCAAAAACATGAAGCGCAGCAGGAAAAGCACCGCCAGCACGCCGGTGAGCTGGGGCAGGGTGACGAACCAAAACTTCTGCAGCGGGCTCGCGCCGTCGACGTCAGCGGCCTCGTACATGTCTTTGGGGATCGCCTGAAAGCGCGCCAGGATAAAGAGGAAGGCAAAGGGGAAGTAGTTCCAGGCGCTAAAGGCGATGACGGTGGCGAGCGCCAGCGGCACGGTAAAGCGCGCGCCGAGGAGCGATACCTCGAGGCTGCGGCTACCCAGGAAGTTGAGCGGCGTCTCCAGGAGCCCATAGTGCACCCCGAGGGCGTTCGCCGTCCCCGAGGAGGGATCTAAAAAAAACGCCCAGACGAAGGCCACAGCGATCACCGGTGCGACGTAGGGGAAGAGGAAGAGGCCACGGATAAAGCCCTGCCCCCAGAAGCGGGCGTCGACCAGTTGGGCGGCGAAGAGCCCCAGCAGGATCGAGAAGACCGCGCTAAAGAGGGTGTACGAGAGCGTCACGCGCATGACGGGCCAGAACTCGGGGCTGCGCAAGATGGCGCGGAAGTTGTCCAGAGTGAAGTCGGGGGTAAAGAGGATGTTGGGGGCTTGCGCGGTGATCTCCGCGCCCTCGCCGCGCGGCTCGGGCACCTCGAAAAAGGCGGGGCCGGCGGTGAAACGCAGCTCGAGGTCGCGCCGCTCCCCCCTCTCCAAACGGCCCAGCTCGCAGCGGAGGAGCGTCCCGGTAAAGGTGCAGGGCGCTTGCGCCGCGAGCTCCAAACCGGCGGGCAGCTCGCGGGTCACCGTGACCGCCTCGAGGGGCGTCGTCTGCGAGCGGTTGCGGGCGATGAGGGTGAGTTCAAAGGGTTCGCCCGGCCCCTCGGGGAGCGTGAGGCGCTCGTTGACCGCCGGGGTCGGCGCGCGCAGGTCCCCCAGGGTCACGGGCTTCACGCTCAGCCAGAAGGCCATCACCACGGGGAAGATAACGATCGCCAGCACGATGAGCACCGTCGGGGCGAGCATCCAGTAGGCGAGGCGCGCCTCGCGCGCGGCCAGCGTCCTGCGGGGGGCGGGGGTAAGAGCCGCCATCGTCGACCTCCTTAGGGGCGCGCAGCCCGCGGTGAACACGGGCTGCGCGCCACGCGCCGCTACTGCTGCAGCGCGGCCACCCGTTCCTGCATGAGGCTAGCGGTCTCCTCGGCGCTCCTGTCGCCGTCCAGAAACTCGCGCAGCGTCTCGACCAGCACGCGGGTATCCGCCATGCGGCTATAGAGCAGCCCTTGCCCCTGCGCAAAGGCCCAGCGGTTGGCGGTCTCGAGCCCAGCCACGAGCTCCCCCAACAGTTCGGCACTATAGAAGTCGCTGAGGGGCGCGCGCCGGTCGACCCCGACCTCGAGGTTCGACCACGCCTCGACGAACGCCTCGGGGTCGTCGGCGGGGCCTCGCCGCACGGGGATCTTCCCTTCGGCCGCCACCGAGAGGGTATCGACGTAGCCTTCGCTCATCGAGTACTCGACGAACTGCATCGCGGCGTCGACGTCCGCGTCGACGGTGATGCCGAAGTAGCGGATGTCCGACCACCCCGCACCCTCGGCGAAGCTCGGACCCGAAAGCCGGGTTAAAAAGCCCGTCCTTTCGGCTAGCTCGCTCGTCGTGGGGTCGTCGAAGGCGGTCACCGGCACGTCGTCGCGCAACCCCGCGAGCTCATCCAAGATAAAGGGCGACCAGACGATCATGGCCGCGCGGCCCGCGTGGTAGAGCTCGCGCGACTGCTCCCAGTAGAGGTTGCCCGCGGGGCTCGCCTCGACCAGGCGTTTGTAGAACTCGAGCGTCTCGACCATCTCGGGGGTATCCAAGGTGACGTTGCCCTCATCGTCGACGAGCTGCACCCCGTTGGCGAGGGCGAAGTGCTCGAAGACCTGGAGCATGTAGGGTTGGCTCACGTCAGTCGCCGCCACGAAGCCGTAGCGCTCGGGGGGGTTGTGCAGGGCGTCGATAGCCGCCAGGATCGCCTCGTAGGAGCTAGGGGCCTCGAGCCCCGCCTCCTCGAAGAGGTCGGCGCGGTAGAGCAGCAGCTGCGTCCAGCCATCGACGGGGACGGCGGCGTACTCGCCCGCGACCTCGACCAGCGAGAGCGCCCCCGCGCTAAAGGTCTCCTCGCCAAGCAGCTCGACAACTTCGGTAGCGGCGAAGGTGTCGAGGATGCCCGCTTCGGTCCAGCCGAGCGTGTAGTTGAGCGGGTGGTAGATCACATCGGGCAGCTCACCGGCAGCGAACGCGGCGGTGACGCGCTCGCCCATCTGCGCTTCGTTGACGGGCACCACGGTGACCGAGATACCCGTCTGCGCCTCGAAGTCGGCGGCGATGCGCTCCTGCACGGCGATGCGATCGGGCTGCTCTTCCGTCGTCCAGAGGGTGAGCTGCGCCGAGGCGGCGCCGCAGAGCGCGAGCGTGAGCAAACTAAGGGTCAGCCTGTGAGCAGGTCGGGACAACATCAATAACCTCCAAAGATGTCTTGAGAACGCGTCAAGCGGTTCGGGTAAACAGCGGCTCGAGGTCACCCCCTTTCAACGCGCGCTACAGAGGCGCGGACGACGAGCTCGGGCTCTACGAGCGTCGAGGGCGGGGGCGACTCCCCTTGCAGCAGCTCTAGAAGGCGGCGCGCGGCGAGCGCCCCCATCTCGCGTCCGGGCTGGCGTACGGTCGTGAGCGGCGGCCCCAAAAAGGCGCTCCACGGCAGGTCGTCGAAACCGACCACCGACAGCCCCTCCGGCACCCGCACCCCGCGCTCATGGAGGGCGTGGTAGAGCCCAAGGGCCACGCGGTCGTTCGCGCAGAAGACCGCGCTGACCTCCGGGTACTCCGCGAGAGCGCCTCCAGCCCGGACGCCGCTCGCTTCGGTCGAGTCCCCCTCGAAGACGTAGCGCGCCGCGATCCCGGCCTCATCGAGAGCGCGGTGGTAGGCGCGCAGCCGCGCCACCCCGTCGACGCGCGCGCCCGCGACGTGGGCGATGTGGCGGTGGCCCGCCTCGAGGAGCAGGCGCATCGCCGCCGCGGCGCCGTGAGCGTTGTCGAGCCCGACCGTCGGGAAACCCGAAGGCTCGGCCTCCGCGGGCGCCTCGCGCTGCACCAGCACGACCGGCGCGCGCTCCCCGAGAAGGCTGCGAAGCCCCTCGGCGGGCATCTGCACGCCGATCAGGATCAGACCGTCCATCTGGTGCTCGAGCAAAAAGCGCGTCGCTACCCCCTCGCGCGCCACGTCGCGGCTGCTCGTGACGAGCGTGTACTGCATCCCCAGGGGCGTCAGCACGTCCTCGATGCCGCGCGCCATCTGCGCGTAGAGGGGGCCCAAGACGTCCGGTACGAGCACCCCCACCACCCCCGTCTTGCCCGTGACGAGCCCGCGCGCGAGCGTGTTGCGCCGGTAGCCGAGCACCTCGATCGCCCGCTCCACACGGCGCCGCGCCCGCGCCGAGACCTTGCCGCCATTCAGCGCGCGCGACACGGTCGCCGTCGAGACCTGCGCCTCGCGAGCGACGTCCAAGATGGTCAGGTTCCGTTTCGTCATGCGTGCCTTACGTCCTCCATCAGCTGCACCACCGAAACACCCTCTAGCGAGGAAGTGTAAACGTTTACACTTTATTGTTCCTCTAGTATGACGCCCCAGGTGGGCGCTGTCAATTCGCGGAGCGCGACCCGGGTACACAACCGCTATACAACCGCCCCACCACCAGTTACACGCAGCCTCCAGCCACGCACCGCCCTGTGGGGGTGCGCCACGCCGAACTGCGTTCCAGAACGCGAGCCCGTTGGTTACAGCGTTGAGGTCGTCGGAGTGTCGCGGGTCGGGTAGGCCTGGGAGCAGCACCCTCACCCCTGCGCGGGAAAGCCGGTATCTGGACGCGCTATAGCGTTAGCGACGCCGCTTCAACTGCTTAGCCTGGCAGCCTACAGCTTCGAACGGCAGCATGGTCCAACAACCGTCCGCTCCCCAGGGGAGCGGACGGTACGTCTCGCGTATCCGAGCCTCAGAGCGAGCTTGCACCCTCGAGGTAGCGGTAGGCGAGTTCGGCGTGTAGCGCGCTCCCCAAAGGCAGCGCCGCCTCGTCGAGGTCGAACTTGGGGTGATGTAGCGGGTAGCGGGTGCTTTCATCGTCACCACGAGTGCCTAAGCGGAAGATAAGCCCCGGCACGCGCTGCGTGTAGTAGGCGAAGTCCTCACCTCCCAGCGAGGGCTCGCGGACGCTGAGGCGGCCCGGCCCCAGCACCTCGAGGGTGGCCGCCTCCAAAAAGGGCAGGAGCGCGGGGTCGTTATACACAGACGGGTAGCCGTGGCGGTACTCGAGCCGGTAATCGGCGCCGAACGCCTCGCAGACGCCGCGCACGAGCCGCTCCAAGAGCACCGGCACCCGCTCCCGGAGCTCCGGGTGCAGCGAGCGGACGGTTCCCTCGAGGCGCACGCTCGGCGCGATCACGTTGCGCGCGGCGCCGCCGGCGATCTTGCCGACCGTGATGACCAGCGGGTGCAGCGGGTTCGTCTGGCGGCTGACGAGCTGCTGCAGCGCCGTGACGACCGCCGCCGCCACGGTGATGGCGTCGACCGAGAGGTGCGGGTGCGCCGCGTGCCCCCCCTCCCCCACGATGGTGAGGTCGAAGGTGTCGCTCGCGGCGCTGCTCTGCCCGGGACAGACGCTCGCGTAACCGACCTCGACGGTGGGGTGGACGTGGATGGCAAAGATAGCGGCCACCTCGGGGCCGCTAAGCACCCCGTCCGCGATGATCGCCGCCGCCCCCGCGAGCCCCTCCTCGGCGGGTTGAAAGATGAGCTTGACGTTCCCGCGCCCTGGTGGCCGCGCGGCGAGCAGGTGCGCCGCCCCCAAGAGCATGGCGGTGTGGGCGTCGTGGCCGCAGCCGTGCATCTTGCCGGGGTGCGCGGAGGCGTAAGGGGCGCTCTTCTCGTCCTGAACGGGCAGCGCGTCCATGTCGGCGCGCAGCGCGACCGTCGGCCCCGGCGCGCGCCCCTCGACGAGCGCGACCACCCCCGTCTTGCCGACGCCGGTCTGCACGCCCAGGCCCACGCCGCGCAGCGTCTCGGCGACGAAAGCCGCCGTACGGGTCTCCTCGAAGGCGAGTTCGGGGTATCGGTGCAGGCGGCGGCGCCACGCGCTGAGGCGCGCCCCCAACGCTTCGGCCGCCCCGGACCCGCTCACGCTGCCCCGAAGCCGTGGATCACGGCGGCGACCATCTTGATGCCGTCGATAAAGTCCTGGAGCGCGATGTTCTCGTTCGGCGCGTGGTTGTTCGAGCCCGCATGCCCGACGCCGAACGACACGGCGGGCACCCCCTGCGCCTGGCAGAGCGGATACATCGGCCCGGTGCCCGGCGAGAGGCGGTTCACGGTCGCCTCGCGGCCGTAGACCCGGCGCGCTTGGGCCAACACGGTCTCAATCAGCGGCGCGCCTAGGTCGGTCTTGGCGGGGTGCTCGAGCGAGTAGGGCGTCACCTCGATGTCCCCGAAGCCGCGCGCGTCCAGGTGACGGCGCAGCGCCGCCAAGACCTCGTGCGGGTCCTGGTCGGGGACGAGCCGGAAGTCGAGTTTGGCGCTCGCGGTCGCGGGCAAGACCGTCTTGGTGCCCGGCCCGCTGTACCCCGCGCTGAGCCCGCAGATGGTGCAGGTCGGTCCGAACACCAGCGCCTCTTTGAGGTCGCGCCCCGTCCGACCGCCCAAAAACGACCCCAACCCCAGCTGCTCTAGGGTCTCGGCCTCGTTGTAGGCCATCTCGTCGAGGAGCGCCACCTCTTCCGCCGAGGGCGGCAACACGCGGTCGTAAAAGCCCTCGATCAACACCCGCTCGTCGGTGCCTTTAAGCGTCGCGAGCGCCCACACGAGCCGCCACGCCGGGTTTTCGACCACCGCCGCGTTCGCCGAGTGCAGGTCGGTGTTGGCGCCCCGCACCCGCAGTTCGACGTAGCACATGCCTTTGACGCCCAAGCTCACCTGCAGCTGCCCGTCGGGGTTTTTGTAACCAAACTCCCACACGCAACCGTCCGCGCGCACCTTGTCGGGGTGGGCCGCGGCGAAGGCGGCGATGTTCGGGGAGCCGATCTCCTCCTCCCCCTCGACGATGAACTTGAGGTTCACGGGGAGCGCGCCCACCTGCCGATAGGCGTGCACCGCCGCGAGGCGCGCGGCGAGGTTGCCCTTGTTGTCGGCGGCGCCGCGCGCGTAGAGGTGCCCGCCGCGGATCTCGGCGGCAAACGGCGGGCTGTCCCACGCCTCGAGCGGGTCCTCGGGCTGCACGTCGTAGTGGTTGTAAAAGGCGAGCGTCCTCGCCCCCGGCGCGCCCTGTTGCAGCTCGCCGTAAACCACCGGAAAGCCCGCGGTGGGGACGCGCTCGGCGCGCGCCCCCACCGCCTCCAAAAGGCGCGCGACGAGCGCCGCGGTCTCCGCCATGCCGCGGTTTTGCGCCGCCACGCTCGGCTGGCGGCACAGCTCCTGCAGCCACGTCGTATACAGTTGCGCGTTCTGGTCTATCTTGTCGAAGACGGCCTCGAGCACGTTATCCACCTCGCTTGCGTTTATACACCCCCCGCGCGCGCTCACCCAAATCCGGCCCCTTCGGGGTGCGCCGGAAGCCCGTGCGGCAGCGCGGTTGCATCCGGAGCGCCGTTGGTTATAGACTCGGGGGGTAAGCCCTCGTCACTTCGCAAACACGCCACAGCTCGGGAGGATCGATGCGCCGAAGCATAAAGATGCTATTTGTCGGTTTTTTATTCGCCTTGGTCGGGGTAGCGAGCGCCCAGGAGCGCGAGATCGTCATCGCCCAGGGGATCGACATCCCCGGCTTCGACGTGCACGACCACAACACCACGGCGGTCGAGGCGGTGCACGTCAACCTGTTTGACTACCTGGTGATGCGTGACCGCGACGGGGAGCTGCAACCGGCCTTAGCGACCGCGTGGGAGCAAGACGGCGAGACCGCCTGGCGCTTTACCCTGCGCGAGGGGGTCTTGTGGCACGACGGCGAGACCTTCACCGCCGAGGACGTCAAGTTCACCTTGGAGCGCGTCGCCACCGACACCTCGTTGCAAGAGCACAACAACTACAACACCATCCGCGAGGTCGAGGTCGTAAGCGACTACGAGGTCGTCATCCACACCCACGAACCCGACCCCATCTTGCTCAACCGCCTAAGCCGCATCGGCTCGAGCATCCTGCCCAAGCACCACATCGAAGCGGTCGGCTGGGACGGCTTCGCAACTGATCCCATCGGCACCGGCCCGTTTCGCTTCGTGCAGTGGATCCGCGACGACCGCGTCATCCTAGAGGCGTTCGACGACCACTGGCGCGGCCGCCCCGTCTGGGACCGGCTCGTGCACCGCACCATCCCCGAGGACTCGACGCGGGTCGGCGAACTTCTCACGGGCGGCGTGCATATCGCGACCAACATCCCCGTACAGGACTCCGCACGGGTCGAAGCGAGCGGTCAGGCGACCTTGCTGCCGTGGCCGACCCCGCGCGTGATGATGTTTCTGGTCAACACCGAAGAGGGCCGCGCCACGAGCGACCCGCGCGTGCGCGAGGCCATCGACTACGCCATCAACGACCAACTCTTGGTCGACGCGGTCATGGGTGGCTTGGGCGCCCCCACGCTGAGCCGCGTCACGCCGGGTATCGACGCCGCCCCGATGGAGCTCTACGGCGCGTACAACTACGACCCCGAGCGCGCCGCCGCGCTCTTGGAGGAGGCGGGCTACGGCCCCGGGGAGCTCGAGATCACGCTGCAGGGCCCCTTGGGCCGCTACCCGCTCGACTCGGAGCTTTTGGAGATCACCGGCGCGCTGCTGCAAGAGGTCGGCATCAACGCCCGCGTCGAGGTGCTCGAGTGGAGCGCCTACCTAGAGCGGGTCTGGGACGCCGAGAACATCGAGAACCTGGGTTTTATCGGGCTGTCCAACTCGATGTTCGACGCCTCTTTGGCGCTCACGCCGATGCTCTGCGGCGGCACCTACTTCGGGCGCACGGGGTGGTGCAACGAGGACTTCGACGCGCTCGTCAACGAGGGCTTGGTCGAACTCGACCCCGAACGGCGCGCCGAACTCTTCGCCCAAGCCTTCGACATCCTGGTCGAAGAGCGCCCCATGATCACCCTCTTCCAGCTCGAAAACCAAGCGGGCGTGAGCACCGAGATCATCTGGGAGCCGCGCCTCGACGAACTCCTGTGGATGTATGAGGCCGAACCGGCGAGCTAAGCCTGTCGGGCCGGGTCACACCGGCCTGACGTTATCTTGTTGCACCCTTACGCTGCCTTTAACAGAGCCGTTCAAACCAGCCCTGCGAAGCCGTCTCCACAGCAGCACGCTGAAACGAGATGGCTTCGTTGCGGCGCGCAACGTCGCCTCAGCGTGCCCCGCGCTACCGGCTTCGCTCGTCGCCACGACCATCCAACAGTGAGGTAGCCAGAGCGCTCGCTACCTTGCACTTCACCACCCCATTCCGGCTCGGACCGAAGGCTGAACCGTCCGCTCCGAAGGCGTATCAGCACGAAAACGTAAACGAGGTGCTATGGGCGTCTTTATCGTTCGCCGCATTTTGCAGATGATCCCGGTGCTCTTTGGCGTCACCCTGATTATCTTCTTTTTGGTCCGCGTCTCCGGCGACCCGGTGACCCTGCTCTTGCCCGAAGACGCCCCGCCCGAGCAGGTCGCGCAGCTCCGCGAAAGTCTGGGGCTCGACCGCCCCCTGCCGGAGCAGTACGCGCGCTTTTTGCGCGACCTTTTGCGCGGCGACTTCGGCACCTCCATCCGCTACCGCGGCCAAGCCGCGCTCCCCGTGGTGTTAGAGCGCCTGCCCGCGACGCTCGAGCTCGCCGCCGCCTCTATCCTCGTCGCCGTGCTCATCTCGCTACCCCTGGGCATCCTGGCGGCGACCCGGCGGGGCCGGCTGCCGGACTACGGCGCCACGAGCTTCGCCGTGCTGGGCCAAGCCATGCCCAACTTCTGGCTCGGCATCATGCTGATTTTGGTCTTCGGGGTGCACCTGCGGTGGTTTCCGGTCTCGGGGCGGGGCACGACCGCGCACCTCGTGCTCCCCGCACTCACCCTCGGCACCGCGCTCGCGGCGCTACTCATGCGGCTTCTGCGCTCGACCATGCTCGAGGTTTTGAGCCAGGACTTTGTCCGCACGGCCCGCGCCAAGGGGCTGCGCGAACGGGTGGTGCTCTTTAAGCACGCGATTCGCAACGCGCTCATCGCCTACGTCACGGTGCTCGGCCTGCAGGTCGCGACGCTCATGGCGGGCGCGGTGGTGACCGAGCAGGTCTTCGCTTGGCCGGGGATCGGCCTCCTGGCAATCCAGGCGATCAACATCCGCGACATGGCGGTCGTGCAGACAGTCGTCATCGTGGTCGCGCTCATCGTCATGGTCGCCAACTTGCTCGTCGACCTGCTCTACGCCCTCATCGACCCCCGGATCCAGTACGCGTGACGGGCGCGGCGACCGAACCTCGCGCCGCGAGCGTGCGCGGCCGCCGCGCGTGGCGGCAGTTCTGGCGAAGCCCGCTGGCGGTTTTAGGCGCGCTCGTCCTGCTCGCTTTCGTGCTGATGGCGCTCTTTGCCCCCTACTTGGCGCCCTTCAACCCCGCCGAGGCGCAGCTCTTGCACCGCCTCGAGCCGCCCCTTACCGAGAGCGCTGCGGGGACCCGCTTCCTCCTCGGCACCGACCATCTGGGGCGCGACCTGCTGAGCCGCCTCGTCTACGGCAGCCGCGTCGCCCTGATCGTCGGGCTCGGCGGGGTGGCGCTCTCGGCCACCCTCGGCGTCAGCGTGGGGCTCGTCTCGGGCTACTTCGGCGGGTGGTGGGACACCCTGAGCATGCGCCTGGTGGACACGCTCATCGCTATCCCCAACGTGCTCTTGTACTTAACCGTGCTGGGCGTCTTCGGCCCCAGTTTGACGCTGCTGATTTTGGTCATCGGGCTCATCAACTGGACGACCTTCGCGCGCGTCGTGCGCGGGGAGGTGCTGGCGATCAAGGAGCGCGAGTTCGTCGAGGCCTCGAGGGCCTCCGGGCAGCGCGCCCTAAAGACGCTCCTCAAACACGTGCTGACCAACATCCTGGCGCCCATCATCGTGATCGCCACCCTCGACGTCGCGGCGGTGATCATCCTCGAGGCCGCCCTGTCCTACCTCGGGTTGGGTGTGCAACCGCCGACCGTCACCTGGGGCCGGATGCTCGCCGACGGGCGCGACTACCTCGCGACCGCCTGGTGGGTGGCGACCTTTCCGGGGCTCTTTATCACCCTGCTCTGCCTGTCGCTGATCTTCCTGGGCGACTGGCTCCGCGACGTCCTCGACCCCCGAACGCACTGACCCCCGCTAGCCCCGCAGCGCCGCGGGCGTGCGCCGCGCGATCTCCTCGCGCACGACCGGGGCGACCTTGGTTCCTAGGAGCTCGATGGCGCGCAGCACCTCGCGGTGCGGCAGCGTCCCGACGGTCAGCTGCAGCAAGAGCCGTTGGTGGCCGAAGAGGCGGTGGTGAAAGAGGATCTTTTCAGTCACCGCTTCGGGGTCGCCAACCACGTTGGCGCCGCGCAGCGTACACGAGGCGTCGAACTGCGCGCGCGTCATCCCCGACCAACCGCGCTCACGGCCGATGCGGTCCATCACAGCGGCGTAGGGCGGGAAGAAGAGGTCGGCGGCCCGCCGCGCGTCGTCGGCGACGAAGCCGTGCATGTTGAGGCTGACCGGCAGCCGCGCGGGGTCGTGCCCCGCCCCCTGCGCGGCGCGGCGGTAGAGCTCCACGACGCTCACGAAGCGCTCGGGCAGCCCGCCGATGATGGCTAGAGCGAGCGGCAACGCGAGCGTCCCGGCGCGCACCGCCGAGGCGGGGGTGCCGCCGACCGCGAGCCATACCGGCAGGGGCTCCTGCAGGGGGCGCGGGTAGACGCCGAGGTTGGGTATCGGCGGGCGGTGCTGCCCCGACCAGGTGACGCGCTCGCTGCGGCGGAGCTCGAGCAGCAGCGCCAACTTCTCGGCGAAGAGCGCGTCGTAGTCCTTGAGGTCGTAGCCGAAGAGCGGAAACGACTCGATAAACGACCCACGCCCCGCGATGATCTCCGCGCGGCCCCCCGAGAGCAGATCGAGGGTGGCGAAGTCTTGAAACACCCGCACCGGGTCGTCGGAGCTTAACACCGTCACGGCGCTCGAGAGCCGGATGCGCTTCGTGCGGGCCGCCGCCGCCGCCAAGATCACCGCCGGCGCCGACGAGAGGTACTCGGGGCGGTGGTGTTCGCCGAGGCCGAAGACGTCTAGGCCCACCTGGTCGGCAAGCTCAATCTCCTCGAGCAGGTCGCGCAGACGCCTCTCGGGCGGGACGCGGTCGCCCGTGGCGGGGTCCGGGGTCCAGTCGGCGAACGAGTAGAGGCCGAGCTCAAACGCCTGGGTAGAGGTGCCTGACTCGGTGAGGAAGTCGCTCATGTGAATCAGCTTATCTGGCCTGTAGTCATGATACGTGCTATTGGCTAACCGTGAAAAGATCGCTCTTCCTGCACCGTCCTCCGACAACCCGACCCCACGGCGCATGCACTACCCTCAAGCACCCTCTAACCTTAAATTCAACCAGTCAGCCCTCTCTTATCGCAATCTTTGCACATAGTGACGTGCAATACGTGCTACAATCAAGCATGGAAACCCAGAACGTAACTCTTCGCATCCCCAAAGCGCTGCTGAAGAAGGCTAAGCAGGTTGCGGCGGAGCGCGGCACCAGCATGACGGCTTTGGTCATCGAGAGCCTAACCCGCATCACCAGCGGAAACGAAGCCTATAACGCCGCTTGGGAGCGGCAGCAAGCCTTGATGCGCTCCGGGAGAAAGCTGCGCCATGAGGGCGAAGCGTTCGCCTCACGCGAAACGCTGCATGAGCGTTAGCCCCGAGTTCGTAGACACTAACATTCTGCTCTACGCGGTAGATCACAGCGAGCCGGAGAAGCAGGCGCGCGCCGCGGCGCTGCTTTCCCGACTCTGGGAGGCGCGTAGCGGTTGCTTAAGCGTGCAGGTGCTGCAAGAGTTTTACGTCAACGCGACGCGTAAGCTCTCCAAACCTCTAGACGTCCCAACAGCGCGGCAGGCGGTCGAAGATTACAGCCTCTGGGTGGTCCACGCCCCAACAAGCGCGTCGGTGCTCGCCGCTATCGATTTGCAGGCAGCACACCAACTTTCCTTTTGGGACGCGATGGTTCTAAATAGCGCGCTCGAGCTAGGCGCCAGCACGCTGTGGTCAGAGGACCTAAACGCCGGACAATACTACGGTGATACGGTGGTGCGGTCGCCTTTTGTGTGAGATCCGGCAAGCCGTCAATTGTGTCTATAACGTTAGATTTTTGATTGCGTAAGTGTTTATCCCTCTTATACGCTTGAACAAGCAAACTTGCCTTATTAAAGCGACGACTTACGGTTTGCGCACGGAGGGGGCAGCAACTAAACAACCACCGACTAAAGTCGGAGGGTTTGAAAGAGCGACTGAAAGTCGGGATACGGGTCATAGACCCGTCAGTCCTCTGTCCTGAAGTTGTCCTCTCGGGTCGGCTCGAAGTGATGCTCCAGGTAGCTCTTGATCATCTCTTCCGTGACTTGCCCCACCGTCGCACAGAAGTACCCTCTAGCCCAAAAGTGCCGCCCCCAATAACGTGCTTTTAGCTTCGGATACTCCTCGAATAGCTTGCTCGCACTTCGCCCTTTGATCCGCCGCATGATCTCACTCGGCGCCATTGTCGGCGGCGCACTCACCAGAATATGCACGTGGTCGCTACTCACCACTCCGCTCAGAATCCGTATCTCGAACGCCTCGCAGGTTTGCCGCACCAACTCCCTAACACGCTCGGCTATGTCCCCTTTCAGCACCTTGTAGCGGTACTTCGTGACCCACACAAAGTGGTACTCGATGTTGAAGACGGTATGGCTGCCATAGCGATACTCCATCCGCCAAGGCTAGCAGATGAAATCTGACCGCCTAAAGGCGGTGGTTTCAACCTTACGCTTGGAATAATGAAGAGGCCGTGCGCTTGAAAGTAATCCAAGCAACGCTTCAAGACGACTCTTATGCGCAAAGGCTCATTGGACGGGTCGTAAACGACGACGCTGTTACACGCCGATTTGCTCAAGCTGTCTACGTGTGTTACGACGATAGTGGTCGTCTTGCAGACGCGGGCTCAACCTATACTGACCCTACTGACCTAGGCGCAGGGCAAACGGGAACATTCAGCACAACGATCATAGGACCACGTACCGAGGTCGCCTCCTGTGATGTCATCGCCCAAGCGACGAACCTCTAAAATGCCGGACAAAGCGGAACCAGGGAGACCGAGGTTGGAAATTTAAGCGTCAATGGTGCCCCCCGAACCCATCACTGCCTCCTAACCAAAGCAGGCCAAGGTGGCGGAGGGATGAATGCCTTCTCTATGCTGGCGTTGCCGCTCGCTTCCGCACAATAGGCCTCGTCGAGGGTTTTAGGCATCACTGACATCCACGGGCACAAGATGGGCACGGTAAGGGCGAGCGCCAACTGCAACTGGATCTTCACTAACCGGCCCGGTGGAGGTCACCGCCACCTTCGAGAGCGCGGCGGCCACCCAAGGCTCCCTCCCAGAGGGCACCCCATCACCTTCGTGGAACCGAGCAGCGCGGGGCTCAGCGTCTACGAGATGACCTTCTGAAGCCTCAAAAACGCAGCCGCGAGCGGGCAAGGTTGCACCTGCCCGCTTGCTCTTTGGCTCAAACCGCTACTGGTCGGTCCAAACCGTGCTACCCGTTCCGGCGTTCGTGCGCCGCAAGTAGGCGTCGCCGTTACCGCTGTACGAGCTGCCCAATGTACCGTAGGTCGTACCAGCGAGGTAGAGCTCTGAACTTGTACGCGCGAGCACGGCGTAGGTCGCGTCGTATTCGGGGGTGCCGAGCTGCCGCGACCAGACGACGCTACCCGCTGGGGTGTACTGCCGCACGTAGCCGTCGGCCCCACCTTTGTTGACGCCGCTAAACGAGGTGTAGGTCTCCCCTGCCAGGTAGAAGTTGCCTTTGGGATCGGCCGAGACGTCGTAGACGTAGTCAACACCGGGCGGGCCGTAGCCCTTGTCCCACACGGTACTACCCGAGGCGCTGAACTTGACCACCCGTACGTTGGGGTCGGGGTTGAAGGGGTCGCTGCTCTTGTTGTAGCCGCCGACGAGGTAGACGTGACTTCCGCTCGTCGCCACCGCGACGCCTGTGTCCTCGTCGTTGTAGTGGCGCTGGCGGGTCCACTGCACGGCGCCGGAGGCGCTATATTTGCGGATGAACATGTCCGCGTCGCCGCCGTGCGTGCCCGCGAGCGTGCCGTAGGTGTAGCCGACCACGTAGACGTTGCCGAGGCCGTCCACGGCGACATCCTTGGCAAAGTCCTCGGCGCCGGTGCCGAACTGCTTCGTCCAGACGACCGAACCCGAGTCGGTGTACTTGCGGATGAACGCGTCCCAGCCTCCCTGGCTGCCCGCGAGGTTGCCTTGCGTAAAGCCGACCACGTAGACGCTAGAGCCGTACACGGCGATGTCGCCGACGTAGTCGTAGTCGCCCGTGCCGAACTGACGGGTCCAGACCACCGCGCCGGAAGGGCTGTACTTGCGCACGAAGAGGTCGCTCGCGCCGCGCGACCCGGCGAGGCTGCCGTAGGTCATCCCGGCGACGTAGGCGTTGCCGAGAGCGTCCGAGGCGACGCCCTCGGCGGTGTCGTACTCGGGGGTGCCGAACTGCCGCCCCCAGACCACCGCCCCTTCGCGGTCCACTTTACGGATAAAGACGTCGCCGTTGCCCTTGGGCGCGCCGTGCAGATCGCCGCCGGTGTCGCCGACCGCGTAGACGCCGGAGCTGTAGGGGGCCAGACCCCTAAGGGCGTCGAAGCCGGTGGTGCCGAGGGTGAGGGGCTCGAGGGGCGCGTCGGCCTCCAGGGTCGGGGCCTGGCTGCAGGCGGCGAGGAGGGTGAGGAGGGAGAAGCGTAAGAGGGATTTGCGGAGCATAGGGGTCTCCTTAAGAGGGGTCTGGAAGGGGTTTTGGAGGGAGCAGATGGGGCTCGAGGCGGACGAGGTTGGGAGCGGGTGCCCCCAGCCCCGCCCACTTACCAAACATGCCGCTTACGAGGGACCGGACACACGCCAGAACCCGATGGGGCTGCCGATGTCGCCGCTCGTGCTGCCCTTGCCCCAGAAGAAGTCGTTGTAGTTGTGGGTGTAGCCGGGGCCGAAGGGACCCATGATGGCCCAGGTCACGCTGCTGGGCTGGGTCTGCGTGGCGGCCTCCACCCAGGCTTGGCGGACCATCTTGGCGCCTAGGTCGAACCAGAGGATGCGGATACCGAGCAGGTTTTCGGCCAGGATGCGCCCTTCGGAGGTGTTGTCGAAGCTCACGGTGGCGTAGGCGAGCATCTGGTGCAGCCCTCTAAAGGCGGGTCCCCAACGCTGCACGTGGGAAAGCCCACCCTCGGTCTCTTGCAAGGGGCCGCACGCCGCGATCACCAGCCACTCGAGGTCGCGCTCGCCCCACACCGCGTCGGTGTATTCCAAAAAGCCGTCGTCGTTGGCGCCGGGGAAGGTGAAGCCGTTGCCGTCGGCGTGCCCGGTGTAAAAGGTGATGTCCACGTCGTCCACGTAAGCGCGGTCATTGCCACCCCGGCTCGGGTCCTTGAAGTCGCTTTCCCACGCGCTGAAGTCGCCCCAGTGAAACTGCACGGGCACGCCCCGGGCGTTCATGGTGTTCGTAAAGCCGCCCGCGTTCGCCTGCGACCCGCCGAGCCCCTGCGAGACGCCCACGTATTCGGTGCCCGCGTCCACGCGGCCCAAGCGCTGCGGCTCGAGGGTGTTCTGCGAGGGGGTGTTCTGGGCGATCTGTGGCGCAGGCCGTCCGGGCGCCGGGCGGGCGTTAAAGCGCGGCTTGCCGGTCGCCGCGTCGATCAACACGCTCCTCGAGTCCAGCGTCCGGTCCCCGAGCGTCACGCGGCTCTCGCACAGGTACGAGGGCGTCACCTTGACGCTGCCTAACTTGCCCTGCGCGTTGGGGACGTAGTAGAGCAGTTCGGTCGTGACCCGTTCGGGGTTCACCTGAGCGCCCCTCGAGAGCGCCTTCGCGCACGCCTCCTGCGCGTCTTGGGCCCCCAACACGGCGACGCTGCCCGCCTCCTCCAGACCGTAGAGCCCGTAGTAGAGCTGCGTGGCGCGACCCGAGGGGCCGAAGACCAGCTTGACCTTGGCGCCCGGCCCCGTGAGGCGCACGCCGTCGGCGACCGACAGGCGCAGGTCGAACAGCACGTGCGTGTCCAGGTTCACCCGCGCCAGCACGTTGCCCTTGCGGTCGGTGGCCTCGAAGGTGCTGTACTCGGCGCGCGGTTCGGCGCGCACGTATTTGGAGACGGTGTCCGGCAACATCCCCGCACCCCGTAGCGCCTCCAACGCCCGCCCGAGCGCGTCCTGCGCGGGCAGCGGGCGCCGCCTCTTGAGCGCCTCCAAGTCGAGCACCTGCCGGATCACGGGCCCCTCACCCTCCTTCGAGGTCCCCCGCGCGACGGTCCGGCTCGGCACTGCCATAAAGCGCGCCTTGTCGAGGTACGAGATGGGGGCCGACGGGTCGGCCTGGCTAATCTTCGCGGTGACGCCCACGCCCTCCAAAAGCCGCTGCACCTGCTCGGCGCCGACGCCGCTGTCTTGCAGGACGAAGACGGGCAGTTCGCGGGTGTTCTGCGCCGCCAACTCGGTCGGTGGGGTGTTCGTGCAGGCAGCAAGTGCCAGCAGCGTGAGGGGGACGAGCGTTCTTTGCCTGTAGCCTATTCGAGCGTTCATCTGCCTTCTCCTTCTGGCGCTCTGGGCGCCGCTTAAGGGTTGAGCCCCCAAAACCTGTTTGACGACCTCCTTTCGTCTGCTGTCACGTGCAGGCTGAGTGTGCGCGGGGGGCGTCAACGCGGCATCAACGCACCTCAGACGACCTAAAAACCCCTTGCCGAAAGGCGTTTTTAAGCGCTTCGCTAGACATCGAGGAAGTTTTGCTCATAATGGAAGGGTGCAACCGGGGCCGCTGCTCACGCTGCTGGGGGCTCCTGCGCTATGGTGGCAGGGGCAAGAGGTGGTGCTGCAGCCCAAACAGCTGGCGCTACTCATCTACGTGGCGCTCGAGGGTCCCTGCCCCCGCGCCGACCTCACCGAACTCCTCTGGGGGCCGGGCCGGGGCGCGAACTTGCGCACCGCGCTCTACAAGCTGCGGGGGCTGCCGGGGGCCGAGGGGTGGCTGCGCGACGGCGACCTCGTGGGGGTGGCGGTGGCGACCGACGTGGCGGCGCTCGAGCGGGCCTGCCGTGAGGGGCGCTTCGCCGACGCGCTGAGCCACCTCGCGCGCGGCGAGACCTTTGCGCTCGGGCTCCTGGCCCCGTCGGCGGCGTTCGAGGAGTGGCTCGAGGAGCGCCGCCGCGAGACCTCCGAGCTCGTGCGCGAGACCCTGCGCGGCGCCGCCCAGGAGAACCGCGAGCGGGGCGCGTACGCGCAGGCCAAAGCCTATGCCGAGCGCCTGCTAGCACGCGACCCCCTGGACGAGGCCAGCTATCGCCTGCTCATGCGTCTAGAGCACGAGAGCGGCGACCCCGAGGCGGTGCGGAGCACCTTCGAGCGCCTCCGGACGGCGCTCGCCGAAGTGGGCGGCGAACCGGCGCCCGAGACGCTCAAGCTGCGCGGGCAGCTCCTCGGCGCCGACGGGGCCGGAGCGCAGGGCACCCTGCTGCGCCCCGGCGACCGCGTACCGGGGCGCGCGGCGGGGCTCGTCGGACGCGCCGAGCTGCTAGAACGCCTCAGCGACGCCGTTCGCACCGGGCCGACGCTGCTGCACGGCTTCGGCGGCGTCGGCAAGACGGCGCTGGCCGCCGAGTTCGCTGCGGTGCAGTTGGAGAGCGGCCCGGTGCTCTGGCTGCAGGCGGGCCGCAGCGACGCCCCCGAACTCGTGGACGCGTTGCAGCGCGCGCTCGGTCTCCAGGGGAACCCCAGCGCGTCCGCCCTAGGTGCAGCGCTGGCGCGCGAACGAGTCTCGCTGTTAGTCGTAGACGACGTCTGGAACGGCGACGCGGTGCGCGCGCTGCGCGGGCTCCTGCCGGAGACGCTGCCGCTCCTCTCGACCTCGAGGGGCCGGGTGGCGGGCTTCAAGCGGCTCGAGGTCGGCGTGCTGGCGCGCCCCGACGCGCGCGCCCTCCTCACAGAAGTTGCCGGTGTGCCGCTGCCCGAGGCCGAAGCGGACCAAATCTGTCACGTCCTGGGCGACCACCCCTTCGCGCTCCGCCTCGCCGGGACGCAGCTCCAAAAGCTCAGCGTGTCGCAGCTTCTAGCGCGTCTCGCCAACGCACCCCACACGCTCCACGCACCGAGGAGCTGGGACGAGAGTGAGAGCATCAGCGCCCTCTTAAGCTCGAGCCTGGAGGGCCTCACCGACGACGCCTACGAGGCATTCTTGGCCGTCGGCGCCCTCGCCTCCGGCTCCGTCACCCCCGAACTGCTCGCCCACCTCCTGCGCCGGGACACCGAGACCGCCGAGGCGGCGCTCGCCGAGCTGCACGCCCAAGCCCTCGCCGAACGCGTCGCCCGCCCCGGCAGCGACACCGTGCGCTACGCGCTGCACGACCTCTCCTATAGCTTCGCACGGCAGAACCGGGCGCTGCGCCCGCAAACCGTGGTGCGCGCGTGCAGCCGCTTCGTCGCCGAGCACGCGCGCGCCTTTGAGCTCTTAGACGCCGAGATCGGCAACCTCATCGGCGCGCTCGAGGTCGCCTACGCGCTGGGCTACCGCGCCGCTTTGGTCGACCTGACCGCCAACCTCGTCGTGGGCGACGCCTACTTCTCCGCCCGCGGCCACTCGCCGCGCTCGCTCAAGCTCTTGGAGGTGGCCGTGAGTTGGGCGAAGGAGTTGGGGCAGCTCGAGCGCGCCCACCACCTAGCGGGCCGTTTAGGAGACGCGCACCGCGAGCAGTACCACCAGTTTGAGAAGGCGCTGGAGGCATATCAGGAGGGCGCGAGGCTAGCGCGGCTTATCCGAAATCCTTCTAGAGAAGCAATTCTTACCAGCATCTGCGGCATAGCACATCACTATTTAGGACAACCTTCAGATGTGGCATTTGAACGCGCCTATCAACTTGCTGAGCAAGCGAACGATGGACTTGCATTAGGTCAAGTTTTACAACATCGTGGGTATGTCGCTTGGACCAGTCAGGATTGGAAAGCGATGGAACGCTTCAATCAGGAAGCGCTTCAAGTAGCACGCTCCTTACACCAAGTGCGTCACATTGACCAATCACGTGTGGACTACAACCTTTTCTCTGCACTTCTCAACCTCGGTGAAGCTAAGCGAAAGCTTGGTAGTTTTGAGGAGGCAGTCGCACTCAGACTTGAAGCATTGCAAATTGCCAACACACGTCAAAACCAACTCTGGCAAGCTCACGCCCTCCAAGAGCTAGGCGAGATGTATAGCGACGAACAGCGCTCTGTAGAAGCGCGAAGTTACCTACTCGAGGCTCTAGCACTCTACGAAGCCAACGATGTACAAGCAAGAATTCAGCAAGTTCAAAAGATGCTAGGAAGCCTCGAGCTAATGGAGCTTACGTCAAGCTAGGTGCTGAGAGGTGCCGTCCTCAGCCACCTTGCACGCGCAAGCCGTTCACCGTTACGCCTGAGCTTGGTTGAACAGAAGTACCTTGAACACGCGACCCGGCGAAAGCGGTTCCCAAGAGTCCCAGTAACGTGACGAACACCAATGCTTTAGCGGTTGATTTCATCGTGCCAGCCTCCTTTTTGGTACTACACAAAGCTGCAAAGCTTTTACCTCTCGGCAAACAGAGCGGGGCGTGATTTGGCACAAGACGAGTTGTTTACCGCCGCAGACTATAGCACAATGACTACCCTCTAGCTCCAACTTCGTATTTTTCAAACCTTGGAACAATGGAGTTCACGCCGAGTTGACGCATAAGGAGTAGAGTGAAGCTTTAACGGGGACAGCGCAGGAGGAAGGCGTATGAAGCGGTTGCTATGGCTCGCGTTACTCGTCGCGTTGGTCTCTTGTCGCTGGGATCCTCCACCTCCAACTGGCGGAAGCGGTCTGCGCCCTACCCAAAGTTTAGATGAGCCAAACCTGCAACCGCTAAATAAAATTGAACGCGTCAGACTGATTGACGAACGCGCGGGTAACTGTCCTATCAACGAACTGAAGATTCCTGGTGAAGGCGCTTATGTTCAAGGAACTATCGGCGGCCTCGCCGTCTCCCCCTACCCCCTCGGCACCACCCCCGGCGACCCCCTCACGACTGGCAACCAGCTCGCTAAGCTTGCCTCGGCACCCTTCACCGGACCCGTCGCCATACTCGTCGTGGACGATTTCAACGGCGTGGGCGTGCGGGAACCCGGCGTCTACTTTTTAGACCAAAGACCGGGCGACACGCTCGCCAACCTCCCGGCGCGTCTCTCCCCCGACCTGACGACTAGGGCCAAGCAACAGACGCTCGAGCTAGCCGCCCTCGAGGCCGGCGGTCAGCTCTCGCACGGCGCCCTGGTCTTCAACCACACCCTGGCCCTGCTCCGCCCGCTCGGTTTCGACATGGCGTTCGACCGGGTGCGCCTCGACGTGCCGGTAGCGCCCTTTGGGCTCGAGCCCTTCGACCTCATCTTGGCCGACTTTCGGGACCTGGGCCTCACCGTGGCAGCGGTCGACACCGAGGACTTCGATACGCAGGTCATTGTGGGTCGGGTCGCCGCCACCTTGCAGCACCTGCGACTGGTGCGAGGTGCGCGGCACTTCGCGGTGAACTTGAGTTTCGGGCTGGTGCCGTGCAGTGTGCTAGAGGACTTTAACGCCAGCCGTGACCGTCTGCCGACGCTCGAGGCGTACCAGGAGGAGGTCTTGAGCGCCAACGGTCTCGACGCCAACACGTTCAGGGACGCCCTCACCAGCCTCCTCACCACCCCGGTCGGCAGCGACCCCTTTGTGACGCTGGTCAAGCGGAGCGGGGAGCAGCTTGTGGGCGGGGGTGAGGTCACCTACCTCACGGCGGCGGGCAATTACCGGCTCGACTACGCGCTCTACCCCGGCTACTGGCCCGAGTTCGTCAGCGTGAGCGCGCAGGCGGTCTCAGCGCCTACCGCCGTCAAAGATGCGTCATACTCGAACACCGGCGAGGTGCTCTTACCGGGGGGGTTCTACGCGCTGAGCGCCTTCGACCCGGCCAGCAACACCTGGCGCCCCTACCCGCAGATCAGCGTCGCGGGAACCTCGTTCGCCGCGCCCGCCCTCAGCGTCTTCGCGGCGCTCGACTACGCGCACGCCCCGCCACGCTGCGCCCGCCCACCCGGCGCGCTCACCTCGCCGCTAGCCTTCTTCGACACCGACCCGCCGGTCAGCACGCCGCTCCCGAAGCTCAACGTGCCTTTGGAAGACGCTCTCAGTCAGTACTGTTCGTGAGCTAGAGAACCGTAGCGTATCGGGCAGTCGCCCCGTGGGGTTGGCGGTAGAGTTGCGTCTTCCGAGCTACCAGAGCGCTGACGAAAGGAGACACCCGTGTTCCCCCTTTCCTACCGCCTCACCGACCCGCCCTTTTTACCGACGCCGCTCGTACCGGCGCCCGACTTGCCAGGAGCGCCCGCGAACCCCGATCCGAACCGGGACCTACCGCTATCGCCCACCCCGGACCCGCAACCCGACCTGCCGCCAACGCGCGAACCTGAACCGGGGCTCCCCGAGCGTGACAGGGACGCCCCAGCGCCGCAGCAGCTCATCCCCCGTGACCCGCCCGTACCCGACCCCGACGTGCCCCCCATACCCACCCCGGACGATCCGCCGCCCATCGGCGATCCGGAGCCCCCCACCCCCACACCTGACCCGGAGCTGCCGCCAAAGACGCCGGATGAACCGCCCCTAGAGGACCCCGACCCGCGCACGCCCCCCGTCATCGACCCGCCAGCTCTCGGCTAGAGGGAAAAAGAGCCGCCCCAAAGGGCGGCTCGGCCTCTAGGCGTGTTCTCTAGCGCTCGGCCTCTTTGGGGGCCTGTTTGGCGGGGTCGTACGCCACCCCCTCCTCTTCGTAAGGCGCGTCGGAGAGCGCCTCGTCCATCCTCTCGAGCTCCTCGTAGTCCTCTTCCGTCGCCTCTCCCTCATCGGCTGCGCCGTCTTCCATGGGCAAACCGATCGGGTTACGCACGTCGCCTAGCTCATCGCTCATGTTGGGCCTCCCGTCGTTACTATGCGCCTTTTTGGGGGAGCGATGTGTGTAGAGGGGTGAGATTGGAGCCTCACGCGCGCTCGGCGCACCGCCCCGCGCGCCGCTCAGCTACCGCCCTCGCTTGCAAAGGGAGCGCTATGCATCACCCGGATCACCTCGAGCCCACCCCCGGAATCGTCCCACCGCACGAACCCGACGATGACAGCATCACGCCGGTTGAAGACCCCCGCAAACCCGCGCCGCTGCCGGGGACGTGGGACGAGGAGGTGTTTGAAGAGCTGCCTGACGGCGAACAACCCGTCACACCAAGTTAATGGTTAATTTAATCTGCAAAGCCGTGGTTTCGCCACGCGACCTGCCGCCGTGGCGCGTAGGCTCCGCCTTACCTATGGTTGGGATGACTGGATTTGAACGAGCGACCACTTGGTCTCCAGTTAAACGAAGAACTTGTATCGCCAGCAAAAATAACGTCTCAGGCGCGTTCTGGCTTGCAGAGAACTGCATCCGAGTACCCGCCTTTTTATTTTCGACTCTTTGTGGGTACAGAAGCGCTTTATACTGCTTTTTGACATATACTGCGTTACGTCATACAACAGCTTTATGAACGTCATTGCCCCCGCACCCTGCGCACCTTCTGGGAGCGTCATCCACACGCCGAGGCGCCGCTGCGGGAGTGGTTGAAGGCCGTTCAGAGTGCCAGCTACGCGAACTTTTCCGAGCTACGCGCCGTATGGCGTGCCGCTGACTACATTGCTAGTGACGAGCTCACCATCTTCAACATTAGCGGCAACAAGTACCGTCTCATCACCTTCGTGCGCTACAGCGCCCAAACCATCTTCATCAAGCGCGTGATGACGCACGCCGAATACGACCGGTGGAATGCCCAAGGGAGGCCCGTATGACCACTGCAACCGTCGTGAGCGCCTGGGAAGCTTTTCAGGCCGCCACGGGGGGGATCAAGCGCCCCGAGACTGAGGCCGATTACGAAACGCTGCGCGAGCTGCTCAACGATCTCACCAACCGCTACAACTGCAATGTTGAACCCTACGGCTCGCTTTTTGATCTCATCGCCACGTACATGCACGATTGGGAGCTGGCGCATGAGCCGGAGCTGAAGAACCTTGTGGCGACCCCTCAGGAAATGCTGGCTATCCTCATGCGCGAGCACGGTGTTACTCAATACCAGCTCGACAAGGAGGGCGTGGTCAATCAGGGCACCTTGAGCCGGATTCTCAAGGGTGAGCGTGGCATCAGCAAGGCACTCGCCAAAAAGTTGGCTGAGCGCTTCGGGGTCAAGGTCGAGCTATTCATCTAAGAACGAGCAACCTTTCGAGGCCCTCTCGCATAGCGCACTTGGTGATAGGCGATGCACAGGGGTAACGCTCGAGCTCACCCCAACCGCCCTCGAAAGTGACGTTTGAAGCCGTGCGGGTACCCTGCGGGGGCGAAGGTGTAAAAGGAGAGGACGCGGGCTCTAAAGACGCCGCGTCCTGCACCTTATTCCTATGGTCGGGGTGACTGGATTTGAACCAGCGACCACTTGACCCCCAGTCAAGTGCGCTACCAGGCTGCGCTACACCCCGTCGGGCGCGACGGCCGTTCAGGCGACGCCCGCGATACTTAAAGAGGCTATCACGTCGCCCGAAGGGCGTCAACTCACGGGCGACGCTGCGCTGCCTCGCGAGCCCCCACGACGCGCGGAGCTACACGCTCAGGTCGTCGGGGGCGTAGTCGGTCCTAAGGCGCGCGCTCTGGGCCTCGAGGCGCCGGGCGTCCTCGTGCCGCCCCTCGCGCCGCAGCCGCTCGAGGTAAGCCGCCATGTCCCCCGCGGGGGGGTAGGGTTGCAGGTCGCGCAGCGGGTCGCTGCGCCCGCTCGCGGCGACCTGCTCGCGCTCCCAAACGCTTAGCCGCGCGTCCATCGCCGCTAGGCGCTCCGGCTCGGCGCGGCTTAGGTCGCGCGTCAAGTGCGGGTCGCACGCGACGTCGAAGAGCATCCGCGGTTCGTAGCGGTAGTAGCTCGGGTGGTAGGTCCGCAGGTAGAGAAAGCGCCCATCGAAAAGGGCGCGCTGCCGCGTGTGCAGCCCGTGGGTCAGGACGACCTCCTGGCGCGGGTGTTCGAGCTCGCCGCCCTTGAGCAGGGGCAAAAAACTCCTCCCGAGCCACCCCTGGGGCACCTGAAGGCCGAGCGCTTCGCAGAGCGTCGGCGCGAGGTCGGTGTTGAGCAGCAGCTCGCGGCGCACGCTCCCCGCAGCGCGGTCGGTGAGGCCGGGCCAGCGGACGATGAGCGGCACGCGGTGCACCGCCGGAATGGCCGCGCCGTGCTCCATGTACTGCCCGAGCTCGCCAAACGCCTCGCCGTGATCGGCGGAGATGAGGATCGCCGTCTCGTCGAGCACGCCCTGGCGCTCCAAAACCGCCAGAACCGCCCCCAGCTGTTCGTCGAGGTAGCGGATGGCGCCGTCGTAGCCCGAGATGAGGTGCTCGAAGTCGCGCCTGTGGGCGATGCGGTCGGGCATGGTCGGTACGCGCGAACGGCCGAAGCCTTCGTGGCGGCTACTCCCCCACAGCGTCCGCGGCGTGCGGATCCCCGTAAGCGCCCCCTGCGCCCGCAGCGTCTCGGCGTCCGGCCAAGCGGGGGCGGGGTAGCGCGCCATCTCCCGAAAGTAGCTCAAGGGTTCGGTGTAGAGGGTGTGCGGGTCCCAGTAGTTGAGGTGCAAAAACCAGCGGTCGCTGCGGGCGTGGCGCTCGAGCCAAGGGAGCGCCGTCGCGTTCACCTCGGGGGCGTCCTCGTTGCCCCCCTTGAGGCTGGGGAGACGAAACTCGCGGAAGCCGAGGTGAAACCAGCCGGCGAAGTGCCGGTCGGCGAAGCTCGACACGCTCGCCGTATAAAACCCCGCCGCGGCCAGGTGGTGGGTTAACAGGGGCGCCCCACCGTAGCGTTCCGCGAGCCCGTAGCGCAGCGTGCTCCCGACGGGGGTCGTCTCGTGTGCGACGACTCCGTTGTGGATCCCCGGGCGGGCGCTTAAAAGGGCCGCGCGGCTCGGCACGCAAGGGGTGTCGGAGGCGAAAAAGTTGCTAAAACGCACCCCCTGCGCGGCGAGCTGGTCGATCACCGGGGAGGTCGGCCGCAGGTAGCCGTAGCACCCGAGGTGCTCGGGGCGCAGGGAATCGATGTCGATATACAGAAGGCGCACGGAAAAGCTCCTCTCAAAACCTTTTCGGCGCAAGGCTACGCGTCGAACCGCTTAAAGTTAGCACGGCTTAAAGAAGAGGGTCGTTTGGACGAAAACCCGCCGCGCGTAGATCCTGGCACGGCGTTGCGCTGGGCTGCTTGAGGCCGCGGCGAGCCCACCGCGCCCTCTCTCACCGCCCCAGAAACTGTGCCTTTTACCCAAGATGCGCCCGCATGGGGAGCGCTAGGCTTCTGGTGCGTCGCCATCACGAGCGGCGCGCTTAACACCGACCAACGGACCGCGACGTCCGCGGAAGTCCACTAGGTCACCGAGGGGGCAAGACATGAACCACAACGATGAACACGCCGGGCGTAACGAGGCGGAGCAGAACCCGCAGAAACAAGGGCCGACCCCACCGCTGCCGGAGCCGGAGCAGCAGGTTCCGGGCACCGAGGGGGAGATGGCGACCCAGGCCGACCACGGCCAGGAGTCGTACAAGGGGACCGGGAAGCTAGCGGGCAAAGTCGCGCTGATCACCGGCGCAGACAGCGGCATCGGCAAAGCGGTCGCCATCGCCTACGCGCGCGAGGGCGCCGACGTCGTCGTGTCGTACCTCAACGAAGAGGAGGACGCGCGCGACACCGCCGCTTGGGTGGAGAAAGCGGGGCGCAAAGCGCTCCTCGTGGCCGGCGACATCTCCGACAAGGCGCACTGCCAGGCCCTCGTCGAGAAGACCGTGAGCACCTTTGGCCGCCTCGACATCCTGGTGAACAACGCGGCCTTTCAGATGAGCCGCGAGGACATCAGCGAGATCCCCGATGACGAGTTCGACTTCACCTTCCGCACCAACGTCTACGCCATGTTCTACCTCTGCAAAGCGGCGCTCGAGCACATGCAGGAGGGGGCGTCGATCATCAACGTCTCGTCGATCCAGGCGTACCAGCCGAGCCCGGAGCTGCTCGCCTACGCCGCCACAAAGGGCGCTATCGTCAACTTCACCAAAGGGCTCGCGGGGATGGTCGCGAAAAAAGGGATCCGCGTGAATAGCGTGGCCCCCGGCCCCGTCTGGACGCCCCTGATCCCCGCCACGATGCCGCCCGAAAAGGTCGAATCGTTCGGCAAGGACACGCCGCTCGCGCGGCCCGCGCAGCCCGCCGAGCTCGCGCCCGCCTTTGTGTTCCTCGCCTCACAAGACGGTTCGTACATCTCCGGCGCGGTCATCCCCGTCACCGGCGGCAAACCGACGATGTAGCGCCGAGCGCTCCGAGCAGGTAGTCGCTCTCACGACTCGAGCGGGGACGCCGCGCAGCAGCGCAGAGGGGCCGGTAGACACTGTACCGGCCCCTCTGCTTTGTCCGGTTTAGGCAGGATCTACGGCCCCGCTACCGCCTCGTATACGCTCGTGTCGACGACCTCCTCAAAGCTCACCGGCTCGGCGATGAGGCCGACTTGCACAAGCAGTTCGACGGAGCGCCCAAACGCCTCCCGGTCGATGGCTCCGACCGCCGTGTTCTCGTCCGGCATCACCAGCTCGGCGACGCGCGCCATCTGCCAGGTTTGGTGGATCTGCGGGCTCTGCGTGGCGCCCGAACCCGCGCAGGTGTCGCCGCAGAAGCCCAAGACGATCTCGACGGCTTCCGCTTGGTTCTCGACGGCGTACTCCCAACCGCGGATGGTGGCGCGCAAAAAGCGCTCGGCCACCTCGCGCCCCGAGACGCCGGAGCCCTTGAAGTCTTCCGCCTCGAGCAGCGCCGGGGTGGTGAAGATGAGGTCCTCTAAAAGCGCCGCGTCGATCTCGGCGGGGTCGAGGACGTTAAGCGACTCGAGCGGGTACCCCAGGCCGACGATCTGGTTGAGCTCGTTGTAGGTCATGGCGCTAGCCACCTCGACCTCGTTGGGGAAGACCAACGAGGGGTCGAAGGCGTAGACGACCGCGCGCACGTCGGGGTTCGTGACGGTCGGGTCCAGGTCCGAGGTGAGGTCCTCGGCGGCGAAGATCGCCTGCGAGACGAACTCGTTGCCAAAGCCCCAGACGCCCACCGTGCGCCCCGCGAGGTCGGCGAACGTCTCGATACCCGAGTCCGAGAGCGCCACCATCCGGTAGCCCGCGTCTTGAAAGATCTGCGCGATCTGCACGACCTCTAGGCCCTGCTCGCGCTGCACCAGCATGTTGGCGATCCAGTCGGTGCCGAAGTCGGCGTTGCCGCTCGCGACCTGCACCGTCGGGTTGACGTTGCCGCCGTCTAAAACGGTGACGCTCAACCCCTCCTCGGCGTAAAAACCCTTTTCCTGGGCGACGAAGTAACCGGCGAACTGCGCCTGCGGAAACCACTTGGACTGAAAGGTCACGGGGATGAGGTCTTGGGCGAACGCGGCGGGAGAGGCGGCCAGCAGGGTGAGACATAGGGCTTTGGCGAGCGGACGGTTCACGGTTTCCTCCTGAGCGTGGGGTTGGCGTAGGCCTCGGGCAGCTTGCAGCCCGCACTACGGCCCGAGCGCGGGCGACGCGGCCAGAAGGGCTCGAGCCGCGCGCGTCCGGGTTGACGCCACCGGCCTCACGCGCCCTCACGAAAGGCGGGGTGCCAACCCGTCACGCGGCGCGCGAGCCACGACAGCGCCCCGTAGAGGGCGAGCGAGACGAGGCTCGAGACGACGATCGCCGCGAACACCACGTCATACGCGCCGCGCCGCGCGGAGAGGGAGATGCGCTGCCCCAACCCTTCGGGCGGCCCCGGGATCAGAAACTCCGCGACGATCACGCTGATGACCGACACCACGGCGGCGAGCTTGAGCGCGTTAAAGAGGTAGGGCAGGGCGTTCGGCAGCCGCAGCTTGAAAAAGACCTCGCGGGGGCGGGCGGCGTAGGCGCGCAGGAGCTCGAGCTGTAGGGGGTCGACCGCCGTAAGCCCCTGCACGGTGTTTAAGAGCACCGGGAAAAAGGTCACGATGACGACCACCGCCGCTTTCGACTGCCAGTCGACCCCGAACGCGCGGCCTAGCACCGGCGCCAGACCGACGATGGGCACCGCGCCGAAAGCCGCCGCTAAGGGGAGAAAGCCCCGCTGCAAAAAGCGGCTCCCGGCCACCCCGACCCCCGCGGCGAAGCCCGCCGTCAGGCCCAGGGCGAAGCCCAGCGCGACCTCCTTGACAAAGGTCACGTAGGCGTCGCGCAAGAGGACGGGGAAGGTGGCCAAAAGGGCGGCGCACACGTCCGTGACGCTCGGGAAGATCCCCTTGGGCACCCCGTGACCGACCACCAACCCCTGCCAGAGGAGCAGCAGCACGAAGGGCACCACCCCGGGCAGCAAGAGGCGGCCGAAGCGCCCCCCCCAGCGCTCGCCCAACCAGGCCCCGACGCACGCCAACCCCAGCCCCCCCCAGAGGAGCGCCCAGTAGACGCCCGCGCCGACCGGCACGGTGCCGGGCAGGAGCGCCCAGAGCGACGCTCCCAGACCGAGCAGCACCACAAGGGAGGCGAGCGCGCTCACCGGCGCTCCCAGGGGGCGACGAGGCGCTGCACGAGCCCGACGAACGCTACCAGCGTGATGCCCAAAAGCGCCGAGATGAGCAGCAGGATCCAGACGTCCGCGACGTTGCCCGACTGCACCTGGCCCAGGATCTGAAAACCGAGCCCGCGCCGGTTGTTCGACTCGGTCTCCGCCACGAGCGCCCCCACGAGCGCCGCGGCGGTCGCCAGCTTGAGCGAGACGAACAAAGAGGGCACCGCTGCCGGAAAACGCACCTTGGTGAAGACCTGCCAGGGGGAGGCGGCGTACGAGCGCATCAGGTCGAGCGCCAGCGGGTCCACCGAGCGCAAGCCCTGCACCGTCCCGACGACGACCGGAAAAAAGGCGATGTAGGCGCCGATCAGGGCAGTCGGCAGGAGCGAGGTCTGGATGGTGATGCCGGCGTTGCCGAGCACCAAGAGCAGCACCGGTACGAGCGCGATGATCGGCACCGTCTGCGAGGCGACCGCCCAGGGCATCAGGGCGCGTTCAAGGGGCCGCACGAGCACGAACACCACCGCCAGGAGCGTGCCGAGCGCCGCACCCAAGGCGAGCGCCGCGAGCGTCCCCGAGGCGGTGTAGAGCGTGGCGCGGACGACGTTGCGTTCGTCGCTTAGGGGGAACTTCTCGAAAAAGGGCACCGCGCGGGCGGCGATCCAGTGCGGGAAGGGCACGGGGTGCTGCGGCAGCGCGAGAAAACACGCCCAGAGCCCCTCGCCGCACGCGGGCCGCGCGTAGACCGTGTAGCGGTCCGTCCAGACGACCGAGCCCGCCGGGGGCGCCTGTGCCAGGAGGATCTCGCCCGCTGCGGCGTCCGCCAAAAACGCGCCGCCATACTGCCGCAGCTGGGCGTTGCGCGGGGGCGGGCGCGCGAAGGTGACGCGGTTGCCGTCGCGGGTGTAGGCGTCCTCGGGCTGCGGCACGCCGTCGACCGTGACGACGCCCGCACTGCTCGCGAAGGTAAAGGTCTCCCGCACCCCGTCCACGCGCTCCTCGGGGCGCTCGGCATCGCTGGGGAGGCGCGTGCCGCCCACGTAGATGGCGTAGGTGTCGGTCTCGACGACGCGGGGGCGAGCGAGCGAGAAGCGGCGGTTCTCCCCGTCGGTCTCCCCCGCCAAGACCTCGGCGAGCCGCACCACGCTCAATGCGACGCGCACCTCGCCGGCGGGCGGCGCGGCGAACACGACCGTGCCCTTGCTGGCGTCCAGCACGGCGTAGTCGCCCGACACGCGGCGCAGGTCGCTGCCGAAGGGGGGCGGCTCGGTAAAGGTCACCCGTTCGCCGTTCACGGCGTAGTCGGCGCCCTCCGCCAAGACCTCGGCGCCCAGCAGCACCGGCCCCTCGGCGCCCCCGAAGGAGAAGTCCTGGCGCACGCCGTCGGGGGGCGCCGCGGCGCTGACCGCGCCCCCCACGGCGAGCGTGTCGCCGACGTAGAGGGTCAAGGGGTCGGGGAGCTCCGCCAAGCGGTAGACCGTCTCCGAGAGCCGCGTCGGAGGCGCCCCCCAGGTGACGAGCGGCGCCCTTACGCCAGCCGCCAGCGTCACCGTCTCCCCCGTTTGGGTGTGCGCCGCCGCCAGCGGCGCCCCCGCCAGGACGAGCACCCCCCTCTCGGGGGCGTCCGCAAAGGTCAGCGTCGGGCCGTCCCCTAGGCGCTGCGGCGCGCTCGCCGTGACGGTCTCCCGCTGCCACTTGCGCAGGTCGCGCAGGTCGCGCAGCGCCAGCGGCAACCCGAAGGCGAGCGCCAAAGGGTAGCCGAGCAGGGTGAGCGCGCCGAGCACCACCAACAGCGGCAGCCGCGCCCTAAGCGCCCGCACCGGCCCCGCCATCAGTGCGCCCCTTTAAGCGCCTCGCGCACCTGCGTGGTGAGCTCGAAAAAGCGCCGCGACTCGCGCACCGCGTCGGTGCGGGGGTAGGACAGGTCGACTTCGATCACCCGCTCGATCTTGCCGGGGCGCGGCGTCATCACCACGATGCGCGACGACAAAAAGACCGCCTCGGGGATCGAGTGGGTCACGAACACGATCGTCTTGTGCGTCTCCTCCCAGATGCGCAAGAGCTCGTTGTTGAGCGCTTCGCGGGTGATCTCGTCCAAGGCGCCGAAGGGTTCGTCCATGAGTAGCAGCTTGGGGTCGAAAGCGAGCGCGCGGGCGATGGAGACGCGCTGCTGCATCCCGCCGGAGAGCTGGTAGGGGTAGCGGTGGTGAAAGTCCTCCAGGCCGACGAGTTTAAGAAGGCGCGCCGCGCGCTCCTGCCGCTCGGCTCTGGGAAACCCCATGATCTCAAGGGGCAGCATCACGTTTTGGAGGACCGTCCGCCAGTCGTAGAGCACCGGCGCCTGAAAGACGTAGCCGTACTCGCGCGCCTCGCGCGCCGCCCTGGGCGTTTTGCCCGCGACCCGCAGCTCGCCGGAGGTCGGTTGCACGAGGTCGGCGATAAGCCGCAGCAGGGTGGTCTTGCCGCAGCCCGAGGGGCCGATGAGCGAGACGAACTCGCCCGCTTGGACGCTCAAGGTGGCGTTTTGCAGCGCGACCGTCTCGCCCGCGCGCGAACGGTAGACCATCGAGAGGCCCTCCAGGGCGATGACGGGCTCGCCCCCGAGGGCGGGGCTCGAGGCTCCACGGGCGGTAGGGCGGACCGAAACGCTCAAACCGCCCCCTCGCGCCGCAAAAAGACGCCGCGCCCCGGGGTGCCGACGAAACGGCCCTCTCGCACCATCACCTCGCCGCGCAGCGTGACGACCTCCGGGCGCCCATCGATCTCGAAGCCCTCGAAGCCGCTGTAGTCGACGTTCATGTGCTGGGTTTTGGCGGAGAGCGTGCCGCGGTAGTCGGGGTCGTAGACCACCAGGTCGGCGTCGCTGCCCACCTCGATGGTCCCCTTGCGCGGGAAGAGGCCGAAGAGCTTCGCCGCTTGGGTCGAAGCCGCGTCCACGAAGCGGTGCACGTCCAGCTCGCCGCGCGACACCCCGTAGGTGTAGAGCAGCTTCACGCGGTCCTCGATGGCGGGGATGCCGTTGGGGATCTTTGTAAAGTCACCCGATCCCATCGCCTTCTGCGCGGTGTCGAAGGGCGCGTGGTCGGTGCCGATGGTCTGGATGTCGCCGCGCTTAAGCGCCTCCCAGAGCACCCGTTGGTTGCGCTTGTCGCGCAACGGCGGGCTCATGACGTACTTGGCCCCCTCGACCTCGGGGCGCTCGGCGTAGGACTTGTCGAGCAGCAGGTGCGGGATCACCGACTCGACGGCGAGGTCGACGCCCCGCGCCCGCGCCGCCAGGGCCGCTTGCAGCGCCAGCTCACACGAGAGGTGCACGACGTACCCCCTTGCCCCGGTGGCCTCCAAAAAGGTGGCGAAGTGGTGCACCCCGTCCGCCTCGACGTACTCGGGGCGGCTCGGTTCGTGCCACTCGGGGCCGGTCTTGCCTTCGGAAAGCAGCTTGCGCTGGAGCTGCGCGACCAGCTCGGCGTTTTCGGTGTGCGCCGTGACGATGACCCCGAGCTCTTTAGCGAGCTGGAGCGTTTTAAAGAGCGCCTCGTCGTCGATACCGAAAGCGCCCTTGTAGGCCAAGAAAACCTTGAACGAGCTTGTGCCGTCCGCGACGATCTCCCGGAGCTGCCCTTCGGTCTCCTCGCCAAAGCGGGTCACGCCCATGTGAAAGGCGTAGTCGCACGCGGCGCTGCCCTCGGCTTTGCGCTTCCAGAGCCTATACCCCTCGAGCGCGTCCTCGCTGCCTGCCGGGCAGCACATCTCGATAAAGGTCGTCGTCCCGCCCATGAGCGCCGCCTTGGAGCCCGTCTCGTGGGTGTCCTTGGCGTAGGTGCCCATAAAGGGCAGATAGATGTGCACGTGCGGGTCGATAAACCCGGGGAAGACGAGCTTGCCCGCGGCGTCGATGACCTCGGTGCCCGCGGGCGCCCGCAGGTTCTCGCCGATCTCGGTAATAGTCTCGCCCTCGGCGTAGATGTCGGCTCTTAGTCGGGTGTCGGCGGTGATGATCTCGCCCTGTCGGATCAGTAAGCCCATCGGTCCTCCCAAAGGCTGCCCGCTCACCGCGCCCCGCTCCCATAGGGACGCTGCGGGGATGCAACGCGACCCGGTCAAACGAACAGGTCAAACCAGTCGGTCAAAACCCTATACGGGTGGCGCGGCCGCGCCACCCGCGTCAGTGAATCTCGATGCCCTTCTCCGCCCGGTAGCGCCCCATCGCCTCCCACTGCAGCGTCACCTCCGGGTACCGCTCGGTGATCTCGGCCCAGGTGACGCTCTCGCGCCCCGAGTCGACCTCGAGCATGGTGATGCAACCATCCACCGGGCACACCAGCGAGCAGAGGTTGCACCCCACGCAGTCGTCCTCGCGCACCACGGGTTGCGTCTTCGCCGGCCCCGCGTAGGTCGCTGGGTCGATCTTGACGCCGTCGACGGTCAGGTCGATGCACTGGTGCGCGCCCTCGTCGCAGGCGACAAAGCAGAGGTTGCAGTGGATGCACTTGGCGGGGTCGATGCGCGCGACGACCTTGTAGGACAAGTCGAGCTGGTTAAAGGGCGAGTAGCGGGGGGCGGCGGCGCCGATCACGTCGCGCACGCTCGCCGCCCCCTTGTCGTCGAGCCAGTTCGAGAGCCCGTCGGTGAGCTCTTCGATGATGCGAAAACCGTAGTGCATCACGGCGGTGCACACCTGCAAGCTGGTCGCCCCCAGGAGGAGAAACTCGGCGGCGTCGCGCCAGGTCTGGATACCGCCCATGCCGGAGATGGGAATGCGGAAGTCACGCGTCTCGGGGAGCTGCATGACCTCGCTGAGCATGGAGAGCGCGATGGGTTTGACCGCCGGCCCCGCGTAGCCGCCGTGGCCCCCCTTGCCGCCGACGTTCGGTTTGAGCGTAAACGCGTCTAAGTCCACGCCGATCACCGAGTTGATGGTGTTGATCAGGCTGAGCGCGGCTGCGCGGCCCTCGATGGCGGCCCGCGCGGGCGCCTTGATGTCGGTGATGTTCGGGGTCAGCTTGACGATCACCGGCACGCTCGCGACGCTCGTCACCCACTCGGTGATCATGCTGCAGTACTCGGGCACCTGACCGACCGCCGAACCCATCCCGCGCTCGCTCATACCGTGCGGGCAGCCGTAGTTAAGTTCGATGGCGTCGGCGCCGGTGTCCTCGATGCGCCGCACCGCGTCCGCCCACACCTGCGGGTCGGACTCGAACATCGCCGAGACGATCACCGCGCGGTCGGGAAAAAGCCGCTTGACCTCGGCGATCTCGCGCAGGTTGACCTCTAGGGGACGGTCCGAAATCAGCTCGATGTTGTTGATCGCCGCGAGCTTGTTGCCGCCGTACTCCCAACCGCCGTAGCGCGACGAGACGTTGAGGACGGGGGTGCCGATGGTTTTCCAGACCGCCCCACCCCAGCCGTAGTCGAAGGCCTTGCAGACCTGATAGGCCGTGTTGGTCGGCGGCGCGGAGGCGAGCCAGAAGGGGTTGGGGCTTTTCACCCCGCAGAAGTCGGTGCTGAGGTCGGCCATCTAACCCTCCGGGGAGCCGTCGAGGCGCTGCTCGAGGCTGTAGGGGACTGGGGACAAAGCGCGCGTGCTTGGCGCGTCGGTTCTCTCTTGCAGCGCTACAAGCCGGCGCCGCACGACGTCCACCGCGCGCTCCGGCTTCTTGCGGTCTAGGGTGTCCACGGTCGCGGTCCGCCTCCTGTTGCCTAGTCGGCGGCCAGGGCGGCGGCCCCGAGAAGCGCGTGAATGGCTCTAGCCGCCCGCTTGCCGTCCTCGGTCGCGGTCACCGTCATCGCCTCGCCGGTCGCGCGGATGCAGTCGCCGCCCGCGAAGACCTTCGGGTGGCTTGTGCGCAGCGCCGCGTCGACGTTGACGTAACCGCGCTCCTGCTCGAGCCCGAAGTGCGCGAAGAGGTCGACGCGCTTCTCCTGCCCGATGGCTTTAATCACCTGGTCGCAGGGGAGCACCCATTCGCTCCCCGGGACGGGCCGCGGCAGCGCCCGCCCGTCGGGCCCCGGCGGGCCGAGCTCCACGCGGAGGCACTCGAGGCCCGTCACCCGCCCCCCTTCGCCCAGGATGCGCACGGGCTGGCTAAAAAAGCGCAGCTCCACCCCCTCGTTGCGGACGAAGGCGACCTCGAAGTCGTACGCGGTCATCTCGGTCTCGCCGCGCCGGTACACCATCGTCACGCGCTCGGCGCCCAGGCGCCTAGCGACCGTCGCCGCGTCGACCGCGGTGTTGCCCGCGCCGATCACCGCCACGTGCCGCCCCACGGGGAGCGCCCGCAACCGCTCCAGCCCCTCGCGCTCGGCGAGCTTGGTCTCGGCGATAAAGGAGAGCGCCTCGGTGACGCCCTCGAGGTCCTCACCGGGGATGCCTAGGTGCGGCACCGCCCCCATCCCGACCCCCAGAAACACCGCGTCAAAGTCCCGCAGCAGCTCGGGGGCTTGCACGTCGCGCCCGACCTCGACGCCCGTGCGGATCTCCACCCCGAGCGCCTCAATCATGGCGACCTCCTCCAACGCGACCCGGATGGGTTCGCGCAAGACCACGATGCCGTACGTCGAGAGCCCGCCCGGTAGGGGGTTTTTCTCGAAGACCGTGACCTCGTAACCGCGCCTCGCGAGCTCGCCTGCGCAGGAGAGGCCCGCCGGCCCCGCCCCGACGACCGCCACGCGCTTGCCCGTCGGGGGCGCGGGGGTAAAGGGGAGCTTCCGGCGGCTGTAGAGGTGGTCCATGGCGTAGCGCTGCAGCCGTCCGATCTCGATGGGTTTGTGGTCGGCCCCCAACACGCACGCCCCCTCGCACAGCTCCTCGACGGGGCAGACGCGCGCACAGGTCGCCGCCATGAGGTTGGCCTCCAAGATAGTCACGGCGGCGCCCGTGACGTTGTCGGTCGCGATCTTGCGGATAAACGTCGGCACGTCGATGTGCGTCGGGCACGCCCGGATGCAGGGGGCGTCGAAGCAGTAGAGGCACCGGTTCGCCTCCACTTTGGCCTCCCGCGCCGTCATGGGGGGTTTAAGCTCGCGAAAGCGCGCCTCTAACGCCTCCAAACTAGGCTGCACCATCGCCCACCTCCGCCGACCAGCCGAAACGACGTCCACGCATCTGGGCTCCTTGCAAGGGTCGCGAGAACGCTCCCTGTGGGGGTTGAAGGCACCATCATAAGCGCGCCCCAAGAGCCTGTAAAGCGCCCCTAGCTGCAGGATATACCAGCTCGGGTGCAAGGTGTCAAACGAAAGACGAACGCTCTGCAAAAAGGGTGCAGCCGGAGGCAGTAAGCTCCCTACTTTTGCGAGCTCCGTACATCGGAGAGCTACCGTTTGACAAGACCAAGGCGCACGGGCTTCATCACAGCGCCCCCGCGGCCGCGCCCGCCTCCCCCACCGAGGGTGGTAGCGACACGCTCTCGGCGGCCGCCCGGAGGGCCGTGACGAGGCGCTTTTCGCGAGCGAGAAAGCGCTTTAGAGGCAGCTGCAGCCCGAGCGCGGCGGCCACCCCGCCCTCCCAGAGGAGCGGTGCGGCGAGCGCGCACTGCCCCGGCAGCCACTCCTCGACCGCGCGCGCGTACCCGAGCTCGAGGACGCGCGCGAGCTCGCTCGCCCACTCGTCGGGCGTCGTGATGGTGCTCGCGGTGTAGGGGGTCAAGGCCGGCGGCGTGAGCCCGGCAAAGGCGTAGAGGAGCTTGCCCGCGGCGGTCGCGTGAGTGGGCAGCACGACGTCGGTCTGCAGCGCGTCCCCCGCGGCGGGGTCGCCGAGGGTGCGGGCCACGCACACCACGCGGCGGTCCTCGAGCACGCACACGTAGGCGAGGGCGCGCTCACGCGCCGCGAGCTCGGCGAGCGCGAGGCGCGCGCGGGGGAGAAAGGGGAGCGCGTCGGTGAGCTGCGCGGCGAGCTCGGCGAGGCGCCACGAGAGCCGGTAGCGCCCCCGCGCGACGCGGCGCAAGAGCCCCACCTCGGTGAGCGCGGCGAGGTGCGCGTGCACCGTCGCGCGCGGCAACCCGAGGTGCAGGGCGAGCGCGCGCGGCCCCCACTCGGGCCGGTCGGCGCGAAAGGCGGCCAAAACGGCGCTGGCTTTGGCGAGCGAACGCATGGGGCCAGTTTAGGCCCCTCGTGTGTCCCGCATCGCTGGATTTGCCCCTTGAGCGCCCTCGGCGGGCGGCCGACAATAGCTTATGGCACACCCCCCTCCCACCCTCCGCGCCCCCCGGGGGCCGCAAAAGACCGCCAAGGGTTGGATCCAGGAGGCCGCCAAGCGGATGCTCCTGAACAACTTAGACCCCGAGGTCGCCGAGCACCCGGAGGCGCTTATCGTCTACGGCGGGCGCGGCAAAGCGGCGCGCGACTGGCCGAGCCTCTTTGCGCTCATTGAGACCCTCGACCGCTTGGAGGACGACGAGACGCTGCTCGTGCAGTCGGGCAAACCCGTCGCGGTCCTCCAGACGCACCCCTTCGCCCCGCGCGTGATCCTGGCCAACTCGAACCTGGTACCGCACTGGGCCACGTGGGAGACCTTCGACGCGCTCGAGCGCGCCGGGCTGATGATGTACGGCCAGATGACCGCCGGCAGCTGGATCTACATCGGTACCCAGGGCATCCTCCAGGGGACCTACGAGACCTTCGCGGGGGCGGCGGCCAAGCACTTCGGCGGCACGCTTAAAGGGACCATCACCGTCACCGCCGGGCTCGGCGGGATGGGCGGGGCGCAGCCCCTGGCGGTCAAGCTCGCGGGCGGGGTGAGCGTGACGGTCGAGGTCGACCCGACGCGCATCGACAAGCGCCTGGCAACGCGCTACCTCGACGAGGTCGCGAGCAGCTTAGGCGACGCCCTTAAGCGCGCCGAACGCTACAAACAGGAGGGCACCGCGCGCTCGATCGGTCTGCTCGGCAACGCCGCCGAGGTGCTTCCGCAGCTCGTGGCGCGCGGCTTTACCCCCGAGCTGGTGACCGACCAGACGAGCGCCCACGACCCCATGTGGGGCTACATCCCCGTGATGCGCCCCGACGAGGACCCCGACAGGCTCCGCGCCGAGCAGCCGGAGAGGTACCGCGAGCGCGCCTACGAGGCGATGGCGGCGCACGTGCGGGCGATCCTCGAGCTGCAGCGGCGCGGCGCCGTCGCCTTCGACTACGGCAACAACCTGCGCCAGCGGGCCTTCGAGGCGGGCGTCACGGACGCCTTTTCATACCCCGGCTTCGTCCCCGCCTTTATCCGCGACTCGTTCTGCGAGGGGCGCGGCCCCTTTCGCTGGGTGGCGCTCTCCGGCGACCCCGAGGACATCTACGCGACCGACCGGGCGCTTCTAGAGCTCTTCCCCGACGACGAGCGCCTGCAAGCTTGGCTGACCTACGCGGCCAAGGAGATCGCCTTTCAGGGGTTGCCGGCGCGCATCTGCTGGCTCGGCCTGCGCGAACGCGACCGCGCCGGGCGGCTCTTTAACGAGATGGTCGCCGACGGGCGCCTAAAAGCCCCCATCGTCATCGGGCGCGACCACCTCGACGCGGGGTCGGTGGCGAGCCCCTACCGCGAGACCGAGGCCATGCGCGACGGCTCCGACGCGGTCTCCGACTGGCCCCTGTTGAACTTTGCCGTGGGCGCCGCGAGCGGCGCGGCCTGGGTGAGCTTTCACCACGGCGGCGGGGTCGGGATGGGCTTTAGCCAACACGCGGGGCTCGTCGCGGTGGCCGACGGCTCGCCGGAGGCGGCGCTGCGGCTCTCGCGCTGCCTCGTCAACGACCCCGCGATGGGCGTCATCCGGCACGCCGACGCGGGGTATGAGAAGGCGCTGCGGGTCGCCCGGGAGCGCGGCCTCGACCTCCCCGCCCTGGGGATCCGGTGAGTCCCCTCCCCTACGGCGGCGTCGCCACCTTCGCGCGGGCGCCCCTCGTCCCCACAGAGGGCGACTGGCGGGCCGACGTGGGCGTGCTGGGCGTCCCCTTCGACCTGGCCGTCGGTTTTCGGCCGGGGGCGCGCTTCGCACCGCGGGCGCTGCGCGAGGCGAGCTTGCGCTACGCCCCCCCGCCCGAAGGGTTTTACGACCTCGAAGGGGACCGCTACCACCTCGCCGGGGTGACGTTTGCCGACGCGGGCGACGTGGACTTGCCGGCGCTCGAGCCCGAACTCATGCGCGCGCGCACGACCGAAGCGGCGCGGCGCGTGCGCGCGCGGGTGCGCCTGCCGGTCTTTCTGGGGGGCGACCACGCCGTCTCGTTCCCCCTGCTGCAAGCCTTTGACGACGTGCCGGAGCTGCACGTGGTGCAGCTCGACGCGCACCTCGACTTTACGGACGAACGCAACGGCACGCGCTACTCCAACAGCAGCCCCTTCCGGCGCGCGGTCGAGGCGCTCCCCAACCTCGTGCACATCACCACCCTGGGGCTGCGCGGCCTGCGCGCGGACGCCGAGGCGGTGCGGGCTGCGCGCGCGCGCGGGCACACCCTGGTGCCGATGCGCGCGCTTCTAGGGGACCTCGCGGGGGTGCTGGCGCGGCTGCCGAGCGGCAAACCCGTGTACTTGAGCATCGACGCCGACGCCCTCGACCCCGCCGACTTGCCCGGTACCAGCTCCCCCGAACCCGACGGCCTCCCTTACGCGCTCGCCGCGCAGCTCGCGGCCGAGACGGCGCGGCGCAACCCCCTCGTCGGCCTCGACTTCGTCGAGCTCGCCCCCAACCTCGACCCGACCGGGCGCAGCGCCCTCTTGGGGGCGCGGCTTATCATGGAGACGCTCTGCGCGGCCTTTGAGCGCGATGGCTGAACTGCTCCTGATCGGTATCGCGCAGCTCGCCACCCCGCGCGCGGGGCCGCAGCGCGGCGCGGCGATGCGCGAGATCACGGTGCTCAAGGGGGCCGCCCTCCTCATCCGCGACGGGCGCATCGCCTGGGTCGGCCCCGAGCGGGACGCCCCCGCGGCGGCGCGGGTGCGCGACCTCGGGGGCCGCGCGGTGACGCCCGCGCTCGTCGACCCGCACACGCACGCGGTCTGGGCCGGCGACCGGTTGGCGGACTTCGAGGCCAGAGCCGCCGGGGTGGGCTACGAGACGCTGCTCGCGCGCGGCGGCGGCATCCGCAGCACCGTGCGGGCGACCGCCGAGGCGCGCGTGGAGGCGCTCGTCACGCTCGCCAGGCCGCGGCTGCGAGCGCTGCGGGGCTCCGGCGCGGCGACGGTCGAGGTCAAGAGCGGCTACGGCCTCACCCCCGAGGCGGAGCTGCGCAGCCTGCGGGCCATCCGAGCTCTCCGGGCCGCGTTCGAGCTGCGCCCGACGCTCCTCGTTCACGTCCCCCCCACCGAGGGGCGCGAGGCGTACCTGCAGGGGGTGTGCGAGGTGCTCATCCCGGAGGTCGCCCGCGAGGGGCTCGCCGAGGCGGTCGACGTCTTTTGCGAGCGCGAGGCCTTTAGCGTCGAGGAGTCGCGCGCGCTCCTCACAGCGGCGCAGCGCGCGGGGCTCAAGGTCAAGCTGCACGCCGACCAGTTTCACGCCCTGGGCGGCGTCGAGCTGGCGTGCGAACTCGGGGCTTTAAGCGTCGACCACCTCGAGGCGAGCGGGCCAGCGCAGATCGCGGCGCTCGCCGCCTCCGAGACCGTCGCCACCCTCTTGCCCGGCGTGACGCTGCACTTAGGGCTCCCCGCCGCCCCCGGCCGAGAGCTCATCGACGCGGGCGCGTGCGTCGCCGTCGGCACCGACCTCAACCCCGGCTCCTCCCCGCTCTTTAGCGCGCAGCTCGCGCTGGCTCTGGCCGTGCGCCTCAACCGCCTCACCCCCGCCGAAGCGCTCACCGCGTGCACCGTCAACGCGGCCCACGCGCTGGGGCTTGCGGACCGGGGGGCGCTCGCCCCGGGGCAGCGGGCCGACCTGTTGGTGCTAGAGGGCCCAGCGTGGCTCGAGCTCCCCTACACGCTCGGCAGGAACCCGGTGCGCGAGGTCTATACCGCGCTAACCCCTTAAGGATTTTGTTTCGAGGAGGTTTTCGTGTCTGACCGCAGCGTTCACGACCCAACGCGCCCTGACCTCACGAGTCTCGCCAAGCTCATTGGCTTCAGCGCTCTCGGAATCTTCCTCTTCTTCGTCCCCGTCACCTTCAACGGGCGCAACACCATCGTGCCGGACCATCTCACGACCCTGCTCATCACGCAAGCGCGGCCGCTCGCCGTCACCGCCCTAGTCCTGCTTATGCTGTGGGGTGTCGCGGCGCCGCTACGAGATGGCCGCTTCCAGGCGAGCGTAAGCGACAAGATTTTCACTGTCCTTAAAGGGTTCGGGCTTCTGCTGGCTGTGCTCTACTTGCTAGATTTGGCGCCGGGGTGGGCAGCAGAACCCGACATGCTCCCTTTTCTTTTCGAACGGCTTGCGCTCGTCGTGGGTATCCTCATCCCCATCGGGGCGCTTGCACTGACCTTCCTCCTCGGCTTTGGACTTTTGGAAACCGTAGGCGTTTTGATGGAGCCAGTTATGCGGCCTCTCTTCCGGACTCCTGGTGGTTCAGCAGTCGATGCGGTCGCCTCTTTTGTCGGAAGCTACTCGATAGGCCTGTTGATCACCAACCGCGTCTTTCTAGAGGGTAAGTACTCGCTGCGCGAGGCGGTCATTATCGCTACGGGTTTCTCGACCGTTTCAGCCACCTTTATGGTGGTTGTAGCGCGCACGCTAGGGCTTATGGAGAGCTGGAACGTCTACTTCTGGTCTACCATGTTGATTACCTTCGCCGTCACGGCCATCACGGCTCACCTACCTCCTATCGCTGGGCTCGACAACCGTAAGCCTGTCTTTCAGGAACCGCCTGAACGACGCAACCGTTTCGCACAAGCCCTTGTCGCAGGCACACGTGCCATACAGACACAGCCCTCGCTAGGTCAGATGCTTCTCAGCAACCTACGCGACGGGCTCGCCATGGCATCAGTCGTCGCACCGTCCATCCTGGCTATTGGGTTTTTGGGACTCGTGCTGTCGCAGTACACCCCCGTGTTCGATGTCGTAGGGCTTCTTCTCTGGCCCTTTTTACTTCTCTCAGGCATACCGGAAGCAACCGAGCATAGTGGCGCGCTCGCTTCTGGGCTTGCCGAGATGTTTCTGCCCGCAGCGCTGCTTCAGGAAGCAGTTTTACCCGTTCGCTACCTCGCTGCTGTCACCTGCGTAAGTAGCGTTATCTTCTTCTCGGGGAGCGTGCCGTGCATCCTAGCCACCAAAATCCCCATCGGTGTCGGTAGATTGCTCACCGTCTGGCTTTTGCGCACCGCTCTCACCATCGTCCTCACGGGCCTCGTCTACCGCGCGCTCGTCGCCCTCGGCTGGCTGGCCTAAACGCTAAACACCCAAAGGAACCCCGTGGTACTAGACACCACCTTGGACTTGGAAAGCTTCGCCGCCGTCGTGCGCGGCCGTGAACGCGTCACCCTCGCGGACGCCGCGCGCGCACGGCTGGCGCGCGCCCGCAGCCTCGTCGAGCGCATCATAGCGGGGCAGGAGGCGGTCTACGGCATCAACACCGGTTTCGGCAAGTTCGCCACCGTCCGCGTGGACCAAGCGCAGCTTACGCAGCTGCAGCACAACCTTATCGTCTCGCACGCGGTCGGGGTGGGCGCGCCCCTGCCCACCGAGGTGGTGCGCGGCATCATGCTCCTGCGCGCGCAGTCGCTCGCGCTCGGGCACTCCGGCGTGCGCGTCACCGTCGTCGAGCGCCTGCTCGAGCTGCTCAACGCGGGCGCGCACCCGGTGATCCCCGAAGGGGGTTCGGTGGGCGCCTCGGGCGACCTCGCCCCTTTGGCGCACCTCGCGCTCGCGCTTATTGGCCTCGGCGAGATCGAACACGAGGGCCGCGTGCAGCCCGCCGCCGAGGTGCTGCGCGCACTCGGGCATGAGCCGCTCACGTTGGCGGCCAAAGAGGGTCTGGCGCTGATTAACGGCACCCAGCTTATGGGGAGCCTGCTCGCTCTCAGCGTGCTCGACGCCCGCCTCCTGCTCAAAACCGCCAACCTAGCGGCCGCCATGACGGTCGAGGCGATGCGCGGCAGTCACCGGCCCTTCCGCGACGACCTCGTGCGGCTGCGCCCGCACCCGGGCGCGCTCAGCGTGGCAGCGGAGGTGCGCGCGCACCTGCGGGGCAGCCAGATCGCCCCCTCGCACGCCCACTGCGGCCGCGTCCAGGACGCCTACAGCCTGCGCGCGGTGCCGCAGATCCACGGCGCCTCGGCGGACGTGCTGGCGCACGCCGAGCGCGTGCTCGCGACCGAGTTCGCCTCGGTGACCGACAACCCGCTCCTACTGCCCGAGACCGGCGAGGTCGTCTCGGGCGGCAACTTTCACGGCCAACCCTTGGCCTTGACCGCCGACGCGCTCGCGGTCGCGGTCGCCGAACTCGCCTCGGTGAGCGAACGGCGCTGCGAGCAGCTCCTCAACCCGGCGCTCTCGGGGCTGCCGGCCTTTCTCACGCCGGAGGGGGGACTAAACAGCGGCCTGATGATCGCCCAGTACACCGCCGCCGCCCTGGTGAGCGAGAACAAGGTGCTCGCGCACCCCGCTTCGGTCGACTCGATCCCCACGAGCGCCAACCAGGAGGACCACGTGTCGATGGGGGCGCACGCCGCGCGCAAGCTTCGCACGGTCCTCGAGAACGCCTTTACGGTCCTCACGATTGAGCTGCTCTGCGCGGCGCAGGCGCTCGAGTTCCAGCCCCTCGAGCCGGGCGCGGGGGTGCAGGCGGCGAGGGCACGCATCCGCGAGGTCGCGCCGCCGCTCCTGGGGGACCGCTACTTTAGACCCGAGCTCGAGCGGCTCCGCGAGCGCGTGCGCTCCGGCGCGCTCCTTAAGGGGCTGAGCTTTACGGAGGAGGGGGACGCGCGCGAGGGGGGCGAACCGACGCTGCCACCCGAGAGCGCGACGCAGAGCCAGCACTAAAGGGGTACCCACCGCCGAAGCGTTAGGAAGCGTTTTGCAGCTTGCTCAGGTAGGACTTGCGAAACTTCGCCACCTTGGGCGCCACCACCGCCACGCAGTAGGGCTGGTAGGGGTGGTTGCGGTAGTAGTTCTGGTGGTAGGGCTCGGCTTCGTAAAAGGTCCCCGCGGGTACGACTTCGGTGACGATGCCCCTCCAGACGCCCTCGCGCTCGAGCTCGGCGATGAGCTTTTCGGCCGCCTCGCGCTGCGCCTGTGAGTGGTAGAAGATCGCCGAGCGGTACTGCGTGCCGACGTCCGCCCCCTGGCGGTTGAGGGTCGTGGGGTCGTGGATGCTGAAAAAGACGCCCAAGAGGTCCTCGTAGGAGACCCGCTGTGGGTCGAAGGTCAGCTGCACGACCTCGGCGTGGCCGGTGCGGCCGGTGCAGACCTCTTCGTAGCTGGGGTTTTCGGTGTGGCCGCCCATGTAGCCGGAGACGACGCGCTCGACGCCGGGCAGGAGCTGATAGACGGCCTCGAGGCACCAGAAGCAGCCGCCCGCTAGGGTGGCAGTGTCGCGGTGAGGGACGTGGGTCATAGGGCGAGTCTACGCCCGCGTGGCCCCCCGCCCCGTCGCACCCGCTTCAAGCGCCGCCGCTAACGCTCGGCCGCGTACAGGGAGACGCTCAGGTCGGGAAATGCCTCCCGCAGGAGTGCCGCCAACACCCCGAGCCCCCACCGCTCGCTCCGCGCGTGGCCGAGCTCAAGGACCGCGAGCCCCGTCTCGAGAACCGCGCGCGCCGCCCCGCGTCGGTACTGCCCCGTGAGGTAGACCTGCGCCCCCCGCTCGGCGGCCTCGTACACGAGCGGCGGCCGCATCGCCCCGACGACGCAGACCCTGGAGACGTCCCCCGCAGGGGCGCCGTAGACCCCCTCCAGGCCACCAAAGAGCGCCGCGACCCGCGCGCGAAACGCCTCCCAGGTCACGCTCGGCACGTCGCCAATCATCCCCAAGGGTCGGCCCTCCTTGTAACCGAGCACCGCGGGCTCACAAAGCGCGAGCGCCGCCGCTAGGTTCGGGTTAAAGCCCGTCGTCAGGCGCTCGTCGAAGGCACCGTGGTAGGCCAGCACGGGGAGGTCACCCGCGAAACCCCATGGGCGGTGCAGCACGAGGGCGTCTAGGCGCTCCCGATGCGCCCACGCCGCGAGCTCACCCTTGGGCTCGAGCGCCACGCCGAGCCGCGCCACGGGCGCGTCCGCGCGGTAGTGCGCGAAAGGGCCGTTCTGATCGCCCGCGAAGCGGTCTGCCAGGAGCAACTCGTCGAGAAACCCCCGCAGCTCCCCGAGGGACGCTACAGCGCCCAAAACTTCAGCTCGCTCGCGCGAATCCCCGGCGCCACCCGTTCGGCGAAGGCCAAGAGCCCGTCGCGGTCGGGCGTCTCTAAGTAGTAGCGGAAGTTGCCGAGGTAGCGCTGCACCACGCTGGGCGAGAGCCCCAGCTTCTCGGCCTCGGCGCGCGCGACCGCGCCGAGCTGGCCGAGCCCCGCCTCGCGCGCCGCGCGCAGCTCGGCGACCAGCCGCTCCGAGGGGGGGCGGTTCTCGAGGGACGCCCACACGGCGAAGGTAAAGGGCAGCTTGGTGAGCGCGTACCAGGCCGCGCCCAGGTCGGTCATCAGGGGCGTTTTGCCGCCCAAGGGGCGGCGGGCGACGGCCTCGCGGAGCGCGACGTCGCCGATCAGCAGGGCCGCGTCGCAGCGCCCCAGCATGACGTCCAGGTCGGGCGCCATGGGGACGAAGGTCGCGCGGAGCCCCGCGGCGCGCAGCAGCACCTTAAGGAGCGCGACGCTGGTCGCCGAATCGGTGGAGAGCGCGACGCGCGCCCCCGAGAGCGCCTCCCACGGCCGCCAGTGAAAGAGCGTCACGCTGTAAACCGGCCCCAAGGTGGCGACGGAAAAGTCGGGCAGCGCCCGCAGGCGGTCGCGGTGGCGCACGAACTCGACCGACGAGATAAGCGTCAGGTCGATCTCACCCGCGAGGAGCTGGCGGTTGAGCTCGGTGGGTACGCCGCGCACGAAGCGCAGCCCCGGCCCGGGCGCCAGCCCCCAGTGTAGCGGCGCGACGTTCGTGTAGGCGACGACGCCCAAGCGTTCGGTGCGGCGCGCGCCGCACCGGGCGGGCGCGCCGACGGGGGTAGGCCTCACGCGAACACCTTGAGCTCGTTGTAGAGCGCGTCGCGCCGCACCGGCACGCGGCCCGCGTCGCGAATCAGCCGCACGAGCTGCACCTCGCTCATCCCCTTGTCGGTCACCGCCCCCGAAGCGTGGGCGATGCGCTCGTCTTTAATGGTCCCGTCGACGTCCGAGACGCCCGCCGAGAGCGTCACCTGGGTGAGCTCGGGGGTGATCATGATCCAGTAGCCCTTGATGTGGGGCACGTTGTCGAGCATCAGCCGCGCGACGGCCAAGTTGCGCAGGTCGTCGAGGCCAGTCGTAAACTCCGACTTGTTGAGTTCGCGCGCGAGCGCGTTGTTGTCGGGTTGAAAGGCGAGCGGGATAAACGACTTGAACCCACCCGTCGCGTCCTGCAGGGCGCGCAGCCGCAGCATGTGGTCGAGCCGCTCCTCAAGGGTCTCGATGTGTCCGTAGAGCATGGTGGCGTTTGTCGGCAGGCCCAACTCGTGCGCGGTGCGGTGGACCTCGAGCCACCCCTCGGCGGTGACTTTGGCGCGGGCGATCCGCCGACGCACCCGTTCGGCGAAGATCTCCGCGCCGCCCCCCGGCAGCGCGACGAGCCCCGCCGCCTGGAGCTCGCTTAAAACCTCGCGGTAGCTGAGGCGCGGCCGGGTGATCTTGGTGAAGTGGTGGATCTCGGCCGCCGTCCAGGCTTTGACCTGGTAGCCGCGTTCGGTGAGGCCGCGCACCAGCTCGAGGTAGTACGAAAAGGGGCGTTTCGGGTGGTGCCCCGAGGCGATGTGGATCTCGGTCAAGTCGGGGTGGTGGTGCTTCTCGACGTACGCCCAGACGTCGGGGAGCTCCATGTCCCACACGCCCTCCTCGCCGAAGCGGCGCTGAAAGCCGCAGAAGGTGCAACCGACGTAGCAGATGTTGGTCTGCGAGAGCCGCAGCGAGTGGACGAAGTAGGCTTTGTTACCGACCAAGCGCTCCCGCACGAGGTCGGCCAGGCGGGCGACGGTCGGCAAGTCGGGGGTACGGTAGAGCAGCATCCCCTCATCGAACGACAGCCGCTGGCCGCTTAGAACCTTGTCGGCGACCGCGACGAGCGCGGGGTCGCGGACGTGTAGCGGACGCTCGGGAGCTACGAGAACGGTCGTCATGCCCTATTGTAGCGCCCCGCGGGACGCGCGGCCGAAGCTTGCAAAACCCTTCACAAGGCGTCTCCTCCGACCTTTTGCGCGTCGTCTTGCTACCGCTTGACCAAAACCAACCGTGATCGCGCCCACCTCACCGGTACCTGCCCTAGCGACCTCACCAAGGACCGCCTCAGCCGGCGCGCTCAGGTTGGGGCGCAGCACCCGCCAACCGCACGTCACACGTCCGTGTACCCCAGGGGCCGCTCATGACGCCCGTGGCCGAGATCGCCAGCCTCAACACGCGTCCGTGTACCCCAGGGGCCGCTAAACGCACATCGTTAGGGCGGTGCGATGCGTTAAACTACCCCGACTAAGGCTGCGCGGCCTTCACGGGCGGTGTGCAGCTCGCGGCGATGGGCGTCACCGCAGCCTCAAAGCGCGCGCAGCCACCTCGCCGGACGCGCACCGATGAGCGCGCCCATGAGGCGTAACGAGGGCCACGCGGGGCGCACCCAGGGGCGTCGCAACCCGCAGAAACCGAGGAAGAGTATGAGTGAAACCGTTCCGATCGTCGGGCACGCGCAGCTACTACAGACGTTGGAAGCGCACGGGCAGGCCCACCTTCTGCGCTTTTACGACCAACTGTCCGCGCCGCAGCGCGAGCGCCTCGTGGCGCAGCTGCAGCAGCTCGACTGGGCGTACCTGGATGAACTCATCGAGGCCTACGTCCGCAACAAACCCAACCTGAGCGCCCCCGAGCCGATTGAACCGGCGCCGTACTACCCCGTTACGCCCAAAGGCGAACTCGTGGCGCGCTACGCCCGCGCGCGCGAGCGCGGGGCGCAGCTCATTCGTGAGGGGGCGGTAGCCGCTTTTACCGTCGCCGGGGGGCAGGGGACGCGCCTCGGCTGGGACGACCCCAAAGGGACCTTTCCGGCTACCCCGGTCTCCCGCAAACCGCTCTTTCAGCTTTTCGCCGAGCAGCTGCTGCGCACCGCCGACCTCTTTGGCCAGGTGCTCCCCTGGTACGTGATGACGAGCACCACCAACCACGCCGTGACGCAGGACTTTTTCGAAGCGCACGACTACTTCGGCCTGGGGCGGGAGAACGTCAAGCTCTTCTCGCAGGGGATGATGCCGAGCATCGGCTTTGACGGCAAGCTCCTGCTGGCCGACAAGGGCGAGTTGGCGCTTAACCCCAACGGTCACGGCGGCGCCCTGAGCGCCCTCGAGGCGAGCGGCGCGCTCGCCGAGATGGTCGCGCGCGGGGTTCGGCACATCTCGTACTTTCAGGTCGACAACCCCAACGTGCGCTGTATCGACCCCCTGTTTATCGGCCTGCACGACCTCGAGGGCTCGGAGATCTCCTCAAAGATGCTGCGCAAAGCGAGCCCCAAGGAGCGGGTCGGCAACTTCTGCAAAGCGGGGGGCAAACTCTGCGTCATCGAGTACTCGGACATGCCCGACGCGCTCGCCCACGCGCGCGACGAAGCGGGCCACCTCAAGTTTGGCGCCGGTTCGATCGCCATCCACGTGATCGCCGTCGACTTCGTGCGGCGCCTTACCGAAGGCAAGGGCGACCGGCTCGAGCTCCCCTTTCACCGCGCCGAGAAGGCGGTACCGCACATCGACCCCTACACGGGGGAGTACGTCTACCCGGAGGCGCCCAACGCGGTCAAGCTCGAGCGCTTTATCTTCGACGCCTTGCCGCTCGCGCGTCACAGCATCATCTTGGAGACCGACCGGGTCGAGGAGTTCGCCCCCATCAAAAACGCCGAGGGGCCCGACTCCCCCGAGACGAGCCAGAAGCTGCAGATCGAGCGCGCGGCGAGGTGGCTCGAGCGCCAGGGGGTGCGGGTGCCCCGCACCGAAACGGGCGCGGTCGATGCGGTGATCGAGATCTCCCCCCTCACCGCCCTTTCAGCCGAGGAGCTCGCGCAGCGCGACCTGCCCCAAGAGGTCGCGCGGGGCCAGACGCTGCTGCTGTAGCGCTACCACCTCGCGTGGCCGACAAGGCCCCGCATCCAAATAGGGGCGAGGCCCGTTCATCGGCCTCGCCCCTATTTAACGGTGCGGTGTATAGGTCTGGACTACTCGCTACTCGTCTTCTTCCATCGGCATCAGCCGCAAGAGGTCGCCGTCCTCTTCGTCCGTGATGACGTAGAGAAACCCGTCGGGCCCCTGCTCGACGTCGCGGACGCGGGCGCCCAAGGGGATGCGCTCCTCGTGCACGACGCTCTCGCCATCGAGCTCGACGCGCACCAAACCTTCGGAGACGAGCCCACCGATAAAGGCGCTCCCCTGCCACGCGGGGAAGGCGTCGCCGGTATAGAAGATCATCCCCGAGGGTGCGATGGCGGGCGTCCAGTAGGTCACCGGCGGGGTAAACTCGGGGCGCGTGTCGGGGTCCGGGATGTCGCGACCGTCGTAGTGGATCCCCCAGCTCACCTCGGGCCAGCCGTAGTTCTCACCCGCGGCGATGACGTTGAGTTCGTCGCCGCCCAAGGGCCCCATCTCGGCGACCCACAAGACGTCCGTCTCGGGGTGCAGCGCCGCCGCCTGGATGTTGCGGTGCCCGTAGGAGAAGATCTCGTCTAGAGCGTCCTCCTGGCCCACGAAGGGGTTGTCCTCCGGAACGCTGCCGTCGGGGTTGATGCGGACGATCGTCCCGAGGTGGTTGGAGAGGTCTTGCGCCGGGTCGAACAGAAAGCGGTCGGCGAGCGTGAGGTAGAGCGTCCCGTCGGGCGCGAAGACGATGCGGCTACCGAAGTGCATGTCGCCTTCGGTCTTGGGCTCCTGCCGGAAGATCACCTCGAAGTCGCGGAGCTCGTTCCCCTCCAACACGCCGCGGCCGAGCGCCGTCGAGGCGCCTTCGCCCCCCTGCTCGGCGTAGGAGAGGTACACGTAGCCGCTCTCCTCGAAGTTCGGGTCGAGCGCGACGTCGAGCAGGCCGCCCTGCCCCCCCGTAAACACCGGCGGCACGCCCTCGACGTGCGTCTTCTCACCGTCCATGGTCACGATGTGCAAGATCGCCTCGTCGCGCTCGGTGACGAGCATGCGGCCGTCGGGCAAGAAGGCGATCCCCCAGGGGTGCGAAAACTCGGCAAGGCTCTCGATCGCGATGGGGCCCGCTTCGGTAAGGTGCTGCTCGATGTCCTGCGCGTGCGCCGCACCGAAGAGGGCGGCGAGCGCCGCGGGTACGGTGAGGACTGCGCGTCGCGGTCTTATGGATGGTTGCATAGTAGCTCCTTTGGTAGTTGGCCGCGCGCCGCGTCACCTTCGTCTTCGCACTCGCTGATCACCCCGCGCGACGCGCCAGCCCTTGTTGGCGTCAGCCTCTGGCGTTAACTGTCTCACCCTATCGGCTCCCCCGTGGTTCGACCGTAGACCTCCCCACGGTCGGGGTCTTGAAGGGTCAGCTCAAGAGCCCACCGTCGGCGGTGTCTTGGCGCCGCTCGGGGACGCACCACCCAACTGGTGCCTTAGCGAACGGCCCATCGTGCCCCAAAGCGCCTGCACCGTTCCTTGAAAAAGCCCCCGGTGGGCTTTTCCACCGAAGGGCTTCTACTGTCTAACCTAATGTTATGAGCACCGTTTAGAGCGCCTTATCCCCCCACCAGAGCCCGCACTCGGTCTTCTCCTGCCCCGCCCAGCGGCCCGCGCGCACGCCCTCGCCCGCGCGCACCGCGCGCGTCGTCGGGGCGCAGCCGATGCTCAAAAAGCCCTGCCAGTAGAGCGGGTTAACGGGCAGCTCGTGCTCGCGCGCGTAGCGCTCGAGGTCCTCCTGCGACCAGTCCACCAAGGGGTTGACCTTGACGTAGTCACCCGCGTCTTCGACGGTGTTGAGAAGCGCGCGCGTCTCGCTCTGAAAGCGGCTGCGGGCGCTTAAGAGCGCGCTCGGCCGCCTCGCTTCTAAAAAGCGCCGCAGCGGCAACACCTTGCGGACGGTGCAGCACTCGGCCGCACCGCACGCGGGCAGCTCCCCCCCTCGCGCTTCGGGCCTCAGGGTCGTCAGCGTGACCTCGGGGTAGCGCGCGGCGATCTCGTCACGCGTCGAAAGCGTTTCAGGAAAGTGCGACAGCGTGTCGACAAAGACCAGCTCGCCCCGAAAGCCCGCGCGCACGGCGAGGTCGATCAAGACCGTACCGTTTAAGTTGAAGCCGCTCGTCATCAAGAGGTCGGGGTAGGTCGCGAGCGCCCAGCGGATCGTCTCCAGGGTCTTGGTCTCCAGGTCGCGCCCCTCGAGCACCCCTAGCGCCGGTCCGCTCACGCCGCCACCACGCCCTGCGCGGCCTCGCGCAGCCGCTCTACGCCGACGCGGTGGCAAAAGTCGCCGAAGCGCTCCCCGGGATCTCGCTGATCGCGCCACAAGCGCAGCAAGGGCGCCACGGTCGCCGCGAGGTCGCCGCCCGCGACCATCTGCGCGTACTCGCTCACCAGGCGCGTACCCTCAAAAGCGCCGCCCACGTAGATGTTGTACTTGTCGAGCGACCTGCCGACAAACGCCAACTCGGCGGTGTAGGGGCGCGCGCAGCCGTTCGGGCAGCCGGTCATGCGGATGGCGATCTCCTCACCCCCTAGGCCGAGCGCCTCGAGCTCGCGCTCGAGCGCGCCGATAACCCCCGGCAGCATCCTCTCGGACTCGGCGACCGCCAACCCGCAGGTCGGCAGCGCGGGGCAGGCCATGGCGTAGCGTCGCGCCTGGGTGATCTCACCAACCGTCCGCACCCCGTGCTCGCGTAGCAGCGCCTCGATGGGCTCCCTGTCCTGCGCGCTCAGGTTCGTCACGAGCAGGTTGTGCTGCGGCGTGATGCGCACCTCGTTGGGGTAGCGCGTCAAAAGCTCGCGCAGCGCGGTGCGCAGGCGCATGGGCCCGGCGTCCTTGATGCGCCCGTTCTCGATGGGGATACCCAGGTAGAAGCGCCCGTCCCCCTGCTCGCGCCACCCCAGGTGGTCGTCCACGGCAAACGGCCCCACGGGGACCCAGTCCCCCAACGCAAAGCCGAGGCGGCGCTCCAACTCGCCCCGGAACCAGGCGACGCCGCGCGCCTCGACGAGGTACTTCATGCGGGCGAACTTGCGCTCCTCGCGGTTGCCGAAGTCGCGCTGCACCGTGACGATCCCCTCGACCGTGCGCAAAAGCTGCTCGCGCGTGACGAAGCCGAGCTCTTTGCCTAACACCGGGTGCGTGTCGGCGTCCGTGTGGCTCATCCCCATGCCGCCCCCGATGAGGAGGTTAAAGCCCCGCAAGGCCTCGCCGTCCATCACCGGCACGATACCGATGTCCTGGGTAAAGACGTCCACGCAGTTGTCGTGCGGGAAAGCGATCCCGATCTTGAACTTGCGCGGCAAGTAGGTGCGGCCGTAGATGGGTTCAACGGCGTCGGTGGGTGCGACGAAGGCCGCGCTCGGCGTCGCTTCTGCGGGCAGGGGTTGGCGCTCGCCGTCCAGCCAGAGCTGGTAGTACGCCTCGCTCCGGGGCAGGAGGTGCGCGTCGATCTCCCGAGCGACCTCCTCTAAGAGCGCGTGTTGGCGCGAGCGCTCGGGTGCGGGGCAGGCCATCACGTTGCGGTTGACGTCGCCGCAGGCGGCGAGCGTGTTGACCATCTCGCGGTGCAGCGCCCGGATCGTCTCCTTGACGTCGCCCTTCAAAATGCCGTGCAGTTGAATCCCTTGGCGCGTGGTGAGGCGCAGGGTGCCGTTGCCGACCTCATCCGCCAAGCGGTCGTGGACGAGGTACTGCGCCGCCGTCAGCCGACCGCCCGGCGCGCGCGAGCGGAGCATGAACGAGTACGCCTTGTCGAGCCCCGCCTGACGGCGCGCTTTGCGCTGGTCGCGGTCGTCTTGCTGGTACATGCCGGAGAACTTGAGGAGCTGGTAGACCCCGTCGCTCACGTGGTCAGAAGAGGCGTCGAACATCTCCTCGGCTATCCCTTGCGAGAGGTAATGCGAGTCCGACTTGATCTCCTCGACGCTGCGTTTTTTGGCTCTGGCGGGGCGGTTGGGAGCGGGGGTTTCGGGTGCGGCCACGGCGCGCCTCCTATTAACGGGCAGCCTGCGGACGGGTGTCCGCAGCACCTCAGGGTTTCGTTGGGCGTTGGAGCGGCCCATAGGGCCAGAGGGACGGCTTCAGCGTCGCCTCACCGACATCGCGCGCCGCGCCAACGGGGTCGCGTTACACAAGCCGTGGGGGGGCGTGGCGTCGCGTTCACGCCCCTACTCTATAGTAGTTGACAAGTTCTATCAAGTAGTCTGTGGGACATTGGGGCGTGGCCGCGCCACGTAGGGTGACCGAACCGAAACGGCGCGCAGTCCACGACGGCCGCGCCGCCGCGAAACGTCGCACGAAACGCTACCCAAAGAGCCGCGCCTTCAGCTTTTAAAGCGGACGCCCTGAGGGGCGCTTTCGCAGGGGACGTGCTGGCCGCCTCGGTCGGAAACATGACCGGCGCGGCGCTCCGCGCAGCGAAGGTGACGCGCGTCGTCCAGAGTGCGCACGAACGGATGGGCGCGATGATCGTCGCGTTGGCCGAACACTACCGCTTAGAGCGCCCCTAGGCAGCAACCTCCTGCCTTCGCCCGCCTTCATGTCAGCCGAGTACTTGACGAGTTTTGTCAACTAAACGTATAACCGAAGCATCGCGAGCCCGCGCCCCCGCGCGGCCCCCTCCAGGAGTCCCCATGCCCAACCCTCCAGGCTTCGTCTCCCTCGTCGGCGCCGGCCCCGGCGACCCCGAGCTCTTGACCGTCAAGGGGCTGCGCCGGTTGCAGCGGGCCGATGTCGTGGCCTACGACCGCCTCGCCAACCCCGTGCTGCTTAAAGAGTGCCGCCTAGACGCCGAGCTCGTGTTCGTCGGCAAGCACGGCGACAACCCCCTGCACCCCTCCGTCCCCCAGGAGGCCATCAACGCCCTTCTCATCGCCAAGGCCAGAGCGGGCAAACAGGTCGTGCGGCTTAAGGGCGGCGATCCCTTCGTCTTCGGGCGGGGGGGCGAGGAGGCTCTGGAGCTCGTCCGTGCGGGCGTCCCCTTCGAGGTCGTCCCCGGCGTCTCCTCGGCGGTCGCGGCCCCCGCCTACGCGGGCATCCCGGTCACCCACCGGCGCCTCTCGGCGTCGGTCGCCATCGTGGCGGGCCACGAGGACCCCCTCAAGGGAGGGTCGTCGCACGACTGGGGGGCGCTCGCACGGGTCGACACCCTCGTCGTGCTGATGGGTATGGGGCGCCTCGAGGCGATCACCGCGGCGCTCCTCGCGGGCGGCCGCGCCCCCCACACGCCCGCAGCCGCCGTGCGTTGGGGCACCACCGCAGAGCAGCGCACCGTGACGGGGACGCTCGCGACCATCGCCGCCGAGGTGCGCCGCGCTGGCCTAACCGCCCCCGCCACGGTGATCGTCGGCGAGGTCGTGCAGCTGCGCGATGAGCTGCGCTGGTTCGACCTGCCCTTTCACCCCGAGGTGGCGGAGGCCGTGGGAGCCGGGCGAGCCGCCGGGCCGCTCACCCCGTGAAAGCCGCCATCCTCGTCGGTCACGGCAGCCTCCGCAAGGCGTCGGGGGCCGCGATGATCCGCCTCGCGGCGCTCTTGCGCCAGGCGGGGGACTTTCCGGTCGCGACCGCCGGATTCCTCAACTTCAGTCGCCCTACGTTCTCAGACGCCGCTTCACGGTGCGTCCGCAAGGGCGCTACAGAGATCTTTGTCCAACCCTACTTTTTGATCTCGGGCTACTACGTCAAGACCGGCGTACCCAAGCTTCTCGCGGAGGCCCAGGCGGCGTTTCCGGCGGTGCGCTTTCACCTAGCCGAAGCGTTCGATGACCACCCCGCCTTGGTCACCTTGAGCCATAAGCGCGCGCAGGGGGCCGACCCCGAGGCCGACGCGCTCCTGCTGATGGCCCACGGCACCCCCTTTGAAGCGGCGAACGGCCCCATCCTCCGGGTAGCCGCGGCGCTGCGCGCGCACTACGCGCACGTTCAGCTTGGGTTTATGGAGTGTAACGCGCCCACGATTGCCGAAGCGGCCTCGAGCCTCGCTCGGGCGGGCGCTCGCCGCGTCGTCGCCGTCCCCTACTTTTTGCAGCTCGGCGAGCACGTCGCGGCCGACCTACCGGAAGCGGTGCAACGAGCGCAGCGCGAGCACCCGCAGGTGCGCTTTACCTTAGCCGAGTACCTGGCCTACGACCCGCTGCTCCTAGCGGTCGTGCGCGACCGGCTGAGGGCGTCACAGCCGGCCCCAGAGCGCGCCGCGTAACCAAAGAGCGGCGACGCGGTAGCGTAGCGTCTATGGATCGCACCCTTTGGCCGCGCCTCTCCTGGCGCCTGCTGCTCTACTGGGCGGTGCTTTTGGGCAGCGTGTGGGCCTTTGCCGAACTCACCGACGAGGTCTACGAGCAGGAGGGCTTTTTCTTCGACGAGCCGGTGCTCGGGTGGTTTTACGGGCTCATCACCCCGCTGCGGACCCGCGTCGCGCTCGCGCTGAGCACCGTCGGCGGGGTCGAGGTCATGGTCGGCCTCACCGCCCTCATCACCCTCCTCCTCTGGTTCCGGAGCCGCCGGGAGGCCGTCTTCTTCGCCGCCAGCATGGTCGGCGCGTCGGCGATCATGGGGCTCACCAAGGTGCTCCTGGCGCGCCCGCGCCCCGAGCTCTTCCCCGACGTGGACCTCTGGCAGACCGGCTCATCGTCGTTTCCGAGCGGGCACGCGACCGGCAGCGCGGCGCTCGCGCTCACGCTCTACCTGGTGGTGTCTCGGCTCGCCCCGCGCTGGCGCGCGCTCGCGGCCGTTTTGGGGCTCGCCTTCGCGCTCTCGGTGTCGGCCTCGCGGCTCTACCTGCAGGTGCACTACCCTTCGGACGTCCTCGCCGGGCTCGCGCTGGGGTGCGCCTGGGTCTTGGGCGTCAACGCCCTCTACCGCTACGCCAGCCGCGACCGCTCGAGGCGGAGCGTGCGGCTCACGCTGCCGCACGAGGTCGTGGCGGCGTACCGGCAAGACGCCGCGGCGCGCGGTCTCAGCGACGACGAGGTCGTCGGCGCGGTGTTGGCGGCGCACTACGCGCTCACACGCGGCGAAGAGGCGCCCCACCGGGCCCCCTCCGCGCGCGTCGACGTGTTTAAAAGTCCCTGACGCTAAAGCGTCGTCACCACAAGCCACACGCCACGAGCCACTTGCCACACGCTCTAGATGTGCAGCTTAGATGTGCAGCGCCCGCCCGTCAACCGCCAGGGCCGCCTCTTTGAGGGCCTCGGCCAAGGTCGGGTGGGCGTGGCTGGTGCGGGCTAAGTCCTCGGCGGAGGCGCCGAACTCGAGGGCGGCCACCGCTTCGGCGATGAGGTCGCCCGCGCGCGAGCCGATGATGTGCACGCCCAACACGCGGTCGGTCTCGGCGTCGGCCAGGATCTTGACCTTGCCCTCGGTGTGGCCCAGAGCCCGCGCGCGGCCGTTGGCCAAAAAGGGGAAGACGCCCTTTTTGTACTTGATCCCTTCTTCCTTGAGCTGCTCCTCGGTCTTGCCCACCGAGGCGATCTCGGGCTCCGTGTAGGCGACGCCGGGGATAGCGCCGTAGTTGACGTGGCCCACCCCCGTGGCGATCCCCTCGACGCAGGCGACCCCCTCCTCCTCGGCCTTGTGCGCGAGCATGGCGCCGCCGATCACGTCGCCGATCGCGTAGATGCCGGGGATCTTGGTGCGGTAGTGCGCGTCGACGGGGATAAACCCGCGCGCGTCGAGCTCCAAACCGATCGCCTCCACGTTGAGCCCGTCGGTGTTGGGTTGGCGCCCGACCGCGACGAGCACGCGCTCAGCGTGCAGGGGCTCTTGGCCGTCGATCTCGACCACCGCGCCTTCCCCCTGAGCCCTAGCGGAGGTCACGCGCGCGCCGAGTCGGAACTCGAGCCCCTGCTTTTTAAAGACCTTGAGCGCCTCCTTGGCGATCTCGCCGTCCATCCCCGGCAGGATACGGTCTAAGTACTCGACCACCGTGACCTTGGCGCCCAAGCGCTTCCAGACGGAGCCGAGCTCGAGCCCGATATACCCCGCCCCGATGACGACCAGGTGCTCTGGCACCTCGGGGTAGGCCAGTGCGTCCGTCGAGGTCCCCACGCGCTCGCCGTCGAGCTCGATGCCGGGCAGCACGACGCTTTTAGAGCCCGTCGCGATGATGATGCGCTCGGCTCCGAGCGTCTCTTCCCCATTTTTCCCCGCTACGACAAGCTTGTTCGGCCCCTCGAAGCGCGCGGCGCCCTCGTAGCGCGTCACCTTGTTCTTTTTGAAAAGCCCCGCAATGCCGCTCGTCAACGACTTCACGACCTTGTCCTTGCGCGCGTGCATGGCCGCTAGGTTTAGTGACGCCTCGGCGACCTCGATGCCGTGCTCTTTAAGCGCCCCCTGGGTCTCGAGAAACTTCTCGGAGGACTCCAAAAGCGCCTTGCTCGGGATGCAGCCGACCCGCAAGCAGGTGCCGCCGAGGTCGGCCTCTTTCTCGACGCAGGCGACGTCGAAGCCGAGCTGCGCGGCGCGGATCGCCGCCACGTAACCCCCAGGCCCCGCGCCGATGACGATCAGATCATGTTGAGCCACACGTACCTCCACTCGGGTCATCTTACCTGCCCGCGGCGGCTACGCGCGGCGCCGGCGCGCCACGCCGCGCGGTGTACAGACGCTCTCAGCGCCACCAGGACCCGTCGCCAAGCGCCTAACAGGCGACGTTAGCGGCGTCGGCGGATCGGGGCGGTACGCGTCGACAGGTTCTAGGGTCTCGCTATCCCTGGTGGCGCTCGGACGCCAACACTATAGGCGCCAACACCATAGGAGCGTCCACCTTGAGAACGTGTGTCGCGGCGGCCTCATGCCCAAAAGCCCGTGCACGCCTTGAAACGGGTGACGGCGGCACCCTTAAGCCTCTTTACGGGCGACGTCACCCCGACATCGCTCGTCGCCCCTAGCACGCCTACACTCGGCGCCCTTAACCCACGACAACGGCGCCCATCTTTGCAGATGAGCGCCGCTCGAGCGGCCCGTTTCGGGCCGTGGTCTAGCAGTCTAGACCTCTAGAAGCATCCGCGCGGGGTTCTCGATGGCCTCTTTGATGCGTTTAAGGAAGGTCACCGCTTCGCGCCCGTCGACGATGCGGTGGTCGTAGGTCAGCGCGATGTACATCATCGGGCGGATCACCACCTCGCCTTTGAGGGCTATGGGCCGCTCGAAGATGCCGTGCATTCCCAACACCCCCGACTGCGGCGGGTTGACGATGGGGGTCGACATCAAGGAGCCGAACACCCCGCCGTTGGTAATCGTAAAGGTGCCGCCCTGCAGCTCCTCGGGGGCGATCTTGTTGCTCTGCGAACGCTTGGCGAAGTCGGCGATGGTGCGCTCGATCTCGGCGAAGCTGAGGCGCTCGGCGTTGCGAATCACGGGGACGATAAGGCCCTTTTTGGAGCTCACCGCCACGCCGATATCGAAGTAGTTCTTGTAGACGATGTCGGTCCCGCGGATTTCGGCGTTGAGCTCGGGGATAAGCTTAAGCGCGTCGATGGTCGCCTTGACGAAAAACGACATAAAGCCTAGGCGCGTCCCCTCGTAGCGCTCCTGAAACGCCTCCTTGAACTCGCTGCGCAGAGCCATCACCGCGCTCATGTCGACCTCGTTAAAGGTGGTTAGGAGCGCCGCCGTCCGCTGCGCCTCGACGAGGCGCTCGGCGATGCGGCGGCGAAGGGGGCTCATCGGTACGGCTTCCTCTTGGCGGTCGCCCTCCGGCGCGGGCGCCTCGCGCTTGGGCGGCGCCTCCCTGGCGGGCGCCTCTTTGGTCGGCGCTTGGGTGAGCGGCGCAGCTTGGCGCGCCTCGAGGTAGCGCTGCACGTCCTCTTTGAGGAGCCGCCCGCCGGGACCCGTGGCGCGCACGTCGCGGGCCTTGACGCCGTGCTCGTCGAGAAGGCGCTGCGCGGCGGGCATCACGTGGCCGCCCAGCGGCTCGGCCGCGCGGTCACCTGCGGCTTGCGCGCCCGCCTGCGCGTCGATCGCCTCGCTCGGTTTGGGATCGAAGGCCATCTCGGGGGCCTCTTTGGCGTCCGTCGCCCTCGGGGCGGCGTCGGCGGCGGGGGCGGCCTCGTCGTCCGGCGCCGCCTCGGCCTCGGCGGGGGTCGGGGCGGGCGCCTCAGCCTCCCCAGCGGCGCTGATATGCGCGATCACCTCACCGACCGTCGCGCTCTCGCCCTGCTTTTTAAGGACCTTGCTCAAGGTGCCGGCGCTCGGCGCGGGGACCTCGAGGGTCGCTTTGTCGGTCTCGACCTCGACCAACGCCTCGTCCTTCTCTACCGTCTCCCCCTCCTCTTTAAGCCAGGTACCGATAAAGACCTCGGTGATCGATTCGCCGACCTCGGGGACTTTCAGTTCAATCGCCATCTCTCTCCTTTGAACACATGTCGTAGCTTAAACCAGTCAGCCGCCGCCACCGCCCCCGTCAGCCGTTACGGAGGGGCACTCGTGACAGGGCAGCTGGTAGGGCGGCCTAAGGGTAAGCGGGCGTGCTAGTCGGCGAACGCGGCGTTTAGAAGTTCCTGCTGCTCGAGCTTGTGCGCGCCCCCCGAACCCGTCGCGGGGCTCGCGGCGGCGGGCCGAGAGAGACCGGAGAACGGGCGCCCCAAGAGCGTGTCGCCAAACCTGACGCGCAGGTAGCTCCAAGCGCCCATGTTGGCGGGCTCCTCTTGCACCCACCGCACGCTCGCCGCTCTGTCGAAGGGGGCGAGCGCCCGCTCGAGCACCTCCTCGGAGAGCGGGTAGAGCTGCTCGAGCCGGATGATCGCGACGTCTTGACGCCCCGCCGCTTCGCGCTGCGCCGCTAAGTCGTAAAACACCTTGCCCGAGCAGAGCAAAACGCGCCTCACCTCGGCGGGGTCCACCTCGGGGTCGCCGATAACGCGCTGAAAAGCGCCTTCGGCGAGGTCGCTAAGGGGTGACACCGCTTTGGGGTGACGCAGGAGGCTCTTGGGCGACATCACCACCAGCGGTTTGCGCCACGGGCGCAGGACCTGGCGCCGCAGCAGGTGAAAGATCTGCGCGGGCGTCGTCGGGTAGACGACCTGCATGTTGTCCGAGGCGCAGAGCTGCAAAAAGCGCTCCAGACGCGCCGAGGAGTGCTCCGGCCCCTGACCCTCGAAACCGTGCGGCAAGAGCATCACGAGCCCCGACAGGCGGCGCCACTTCTCCTCGCCGGAGGCGATGAACTGGTCGATGATCACCTGAGCGGCGTTCGCGAAGTCGCCGAACTGCGCCTCCCAGATCACGAGGCCGTCGGGGTAGTCGAGCGAGTAGCCGTACTCGAAACCCAACACGCCCGCCTCCGAGAGGGGCGAGTTGTAGATCTCTAAAGGCGCTTGGTCGGGCGCGAGGTGCTGCAGCGGCAGGTAGGGCTGCCCCGTCTTGACGTCAAAGAGCGCCGCGTGGCGGTGGCTAAAGGTGCCGCGCAGCGAGTCCTGGCCCGTCAGGCGTACGGGCGTGCCGCTCGTCACGAGGCTGGCGTAGGCGAGCAGCTCGCCGGCCGCCCAGTCGAGGGGGCGCTCGCCGGAGGCCATCTGCAGGCGTCCGTCCAGCATCCGTTTGAGCTTGGGGTGGGGCGTAAAGCCTTCGGGAAACCTGTTTTGCGCCCGCAAGAGCTCGCCGAGGCGCGCTTCGGGGAACCCCGTGTCGACCTCGGGCACCTCGGCGTCGCACCCCCCCCGGTAGTTCGCCCAGAGCCCCTCGAAGGCTTGGTACGAGGGTTTAAAGTCCTCGGCGCGGGCGGCCGAGAGCTCCCGCTCGAGGAGGTCGCGCCGCGCGTCGGCGATCTTGTCGGCGTCCTCTTGGGTGATCTTGCCGAGCTTTAGGAGGCGCTCCATGTACCCCTCGCGCACCCCTTTGCGTTTGCGGATGGCGCTGTAGAGCAGCGGCTGGGTAAAGGCGGGTTCGTCGCCCTCGTTGTGGCCGTACTTGCGGTAGCAGTAGAGGTCGATGACCACGTCCCGCTTGAACTCGCGGCGGAAGTCGAGCGCCAAGTTGACGACCTGCGCGACCGCCTCGGGGTCCTCGCCGTTGACGTGAAAGATAGGCACCTGCAGCATCTTGGCGACGTCCGAAGCGTAGACGCTGCTGCGCGCGTCGCTGGGACCGGTGGTAAAACCGATCTGGTTGTTGACGATCACGTGCAGGGTGCCGCCGACGCGGTAGCCGGGGAGCTCGCTCAAGTTGAGGCTCTCTTGCACCACCCCCTCGCCGATAAAGGCGGCGTCGCCGTGGATCAAGATGGTGAGCCCCTGCTCGCGCGCGCGGTCGCCGACGCGGTCTTGTTTGGCGCGCAAGCGACCCATGGCGACCGGGTTGACGAACTCCAGGTGCGAGGGGTTAAAGCAGAGCGAGAGGTGCACGCTCCCCTTCTCGGCCGTTTCCCAATCGCTCGAGTACCCCAGGTGATACTTCACGTCGCCGCGGCCACGGTAGCTCTCGGCGTCGCGGTCGTCGAACTCGCGAAAGATCTGCTTGGGGCTCTTGCCCATGATGTTGGCCAAGACGTTGAGGCGGCCGCGGTGCGCCATCCCGAAGACGATCTCTTTGATCCCCTGAGCGCCCGCCTTTTCGATCGCGAGGTCGAGCAGCGGAATCAGGCTCTCGCCCCCCTCGAGCGAAAAGCTCTTGACGCCCACGTACTTTTTCTGGATGAATTCCTCGAAGATGACCGCGTCGGTGAGCTTGGTAAGGATGCGGATCTGCTCCTCACGGGAGAGCTCCAAACGGTTTTCGGTCGTCTCCATCCGGCGCTGCAACCACTTGCGCACCGCGAGGTCGTCGATGTGCATAAACTGCGCGCCGATCGAGCGGCAGTAGGTGTTTTGCAACCGCTCGATCACCTCGCGCACGCTCAGCTCGCCGGTGCCGGGGATGGTGTCGGGGGCGACCTTGCGCTCTAGGTCCCCCTCTAACCCGTAGTAGGCCGGGTCGAGTTCGGGCGGCCTTTCGGCCTTGGGCATCCCCAAGGGGTCGAGCTGCGCCATGATGTGGCCGCGCACGCGGTAGTTGCGCACAAGCCGTCCGACACGCTGCTGCAACGCCGCGTCGCTCGCCTCACCCCGCGCGGGCGCGGCGGCGACGCTCGGCGCGGGGTTAAAAAGGCTCCGCGGCGCGAAGGTGGGTCTGCGGTACGCCCCACCGAGGCCGTTGCGGCCGTTGTGTTCAAAGTAGCGCCGCCACGCGTCGCTTACTGAGCTGGGGTCCTCCAAAAAGCTCTCGTAGAGCGCCTCGACAAACGCGAGGCTCGACGGGTTGAGCAGCAAATGCGCAACCTCACTTTGGCTTTCGCCCGGTTTTTCGTCAACTGCACGTTCAACTGTACTCATGGACGTTGTACGCTGCCATCCTTTCCGTTTGCGGACCTTTCCCCCGAAGCGGGCCCCGCGCCACCCCAAACGGCGCCGAGCACCCCCTGTCGCCTCCAACCCGTTATGCACGGGCGTCGTAAAGAGCATCTTAGCAAGATATCTGGGCCTTCAAGGGTGCGCGGCGCTCGGTTACACGACACGCCCGCGACGCGCCCCTAGAGGCGCTCCCGCAGCGCCGCAATCGCAGGTACTGGTTTGCACGTGGCAGAAGATGGCAGAGGAGGTCACGGCGAAAGCTGGCCGGCGCGCACACGCCACCGCTCTTAGACAGCCGCCGGATTCGCCATCAGCGTTGCCCCCCTCGAAAACGGCCTTCTGGATGGGTCGCGTCGTCTTTTACGCCCCCGGCTCGCCAAGGGTGTTTGAGACGGCTTCGCTGCACGTCGCTGTAACGTCGGCCTCTTTCGGTGGCAGAGGCCTGTTACCGCCGAGCGAACCCAGCGCCGAGGGGCGACGCGCGGCGTCTGCGCGTGACCTTGCTCGCGTGAACTTTTTACGGGTGCGCGCTCCGCACTTCCTTTAGGTTGGGGCTGACGTGAGCCGTTAGCCGGATGACCGAAGGCGAGCGCCCGCTAGCCAAGTCAAGGCCCCCGACGGTGCACGCTCGGCGGCCTCGCTAGGCGCCGAGGTGCGCGGCTCGAGAAAGGACGTGCGATGACTGTCCGGTTGTTTGCCCCGCTCGTCGTCTTAGCGCTCCTTAGCGCCTGCTCGGAGCCGCTAACGCTCGAGCCGCTCGCCGAGGGGCTCAGTTGGGCGCGGCGCGCCGCCTCGCCGACCGCCCTGTACGAATCGCAGGGGCTCGCGGTGGGCGACACGCTCTACGTCTTCGGGGGGTTTTACAACTCCCGGATCCAAGCGACCACCAAGAGCTACGCCTTTCACGCCCCCACCAAACGGTGGCGCGCCCTCAGACCGCTGCCGGAGGCGGTGACGCACGCCGGACAAGCCGCCTACGGCGACGACATCTATCTGGCGGGGGGCTTTCTCGGCGATCACCCGGGCCCACCTAGCAACCGCGTGTGGATCTACGACACCAAACGCGACCGCTGGCGCCGGGGGCCCCCGTTGCCCCAAGCGCGCGGCGGGGGGGCGCTCGTCGCCCTCGGCGGCACCCTCCACTTTTTCGGGGGGGCCGTGCGCGAGGGACACCGCTACCGCTACGACAGCCCCGATCACTGGACGCTCGACGTCAAGGGGGGGAGCACAACCTGGCGCCGCGCCGCGCCCCTGCCGCGGGCGCGCAACCACCTCGCCGGGGTGGCGCTGGGGGGCAAGCTCTACGCCGTCGGTGGGCAGCGCCTCGGCGATGAGGTGAACCGCAACCTGCGCCTCGTCCACGCGTACGACCCCGCGCGTGACCGCTGGCGCCGCGTCGCCGATCTGCCGTATCCAGTCGGGCACATCGGCGCCTCGAGCTTCGCGCATAAAGGGCGCCTTATCGTCGTGGGGGGCACCACGCAGGGGCGCAGGCGGGTCGCGAGCGTCGTCGCTTACGACCCCGCGCGCGACCGTTGGAGCCACCTCACTCCGCTCCCCGAAGGGCGCTCGTCGCCGGTCGCGGGTGCTATCGGCGGCCACCTCTACGTCACCACGGGGATGCGCGGCGGACCGCAGGCGACCACCTGGATGGGGCGCTTTAGATAGCCGCTCGGGGCCCGTCTCGCCGCGCGCTACCCCTGCAGGTACGCCTTAAGCAGCGCGAGCGACGCCTCGACGTCGCGCTTGGCGACCATCTCCGTCACGGTGTGGACGTAGCGCGAGGGGATCGACAGGGTGAGCGTGGCGACGCCTTTGCGCGAGCGCTGGATCGCCCCCGCGTCGGTGCCGCCTAGGGGCAGGACCTCGAGCTGATAGGGCACGCCGCGCTCCTCCGCGAGCGCCGCGAAGGCGTCTAACAGCCAGCGGGTGCTGATGCTGGCTGAGTCCATGACCTTGAGCGCCACGCCGCCGCCCAGCTGCGTCACCCGCCCCTCGGGGGGCGCGCCGGGGGTGTCCACGGCGAGCGTGGTGTCGAGCGCGATCCCGATGTCGGGCTCGAGCGCGTAGGCGCTCGTCGTGGCGCCGCGCAACCCCACCTCCTCCTGCACGCTAAAGACGGCGCAAACGTGATGGCTGGGTTTGTCGAGCTGCCGTAGCAGCTGCGCCAGGATAAAGCAGTTGACGCGGTCGTCGAGCGCCTTGCCGGTGACGACCGCGCCGAGGTCAACGAACGGTTGCCGCAGCGTCACGGGATCGCCCAGGCGCACACGCGCGCGCACCTCCTCCGCGCTGAGGCCTAGGTCCACGGCGAACTCGGCGAGCTCCGGCACCTTTTTGCGCTCCTCGGGGGTGGAGAGGTGCACCGGTTTCACCGCCGGGTTGAGCACCCCGATGAGGTCGCCCTCCTTCGCGTGGACCGTCACAGCCCGCGCGAAGAGGTTGCGGGTGTCGAAACCGCCGACGTTGTGCACGCGCAAAAAACCCGCGTCGTCCACAAAGCGCACGTAGAAGCCGATCTCGTCCATGTGCGCACTCAGCATCACCCGCTTGGCCTTTTTCTTTTTGGACGTTTTGACCGCCACGAGGTTGCCCAAGGCGTCCTCCTCGAGGCTGTCTACGTGCCCCTCCAGGGCCCCCCGCAAAAGCGCGCGCACCCGCTCCTCACGCCCCGGCACGCCGCCGACCTCGGAGAGCTGCTTTAAAAGCTCCATGTCGAGCGCCACGCTACTGTCCATACTGTCCACCATGTTGTCCACCATGTGCCTTGCCACCCTCACGCCTCATCGCTCATCACGCACGGCTCACCACCGGCCCTTGAGGTACGCCGCCGAGCGCCGGATGCTCCCCAGGGGGTCTTTGGGGGCGTCGTGCTCGACCACGAACCACGCCGCTCCAGCCGCTTCGGCGGCGCTCAGCAGGCTCTGCCAGTCGAGCGTGCCGTACCCCACGTCGGCCCAACCGTCTTCGTCCTCGTTCTCGCCCGCCGGCGCGACGTCCTTGACGTGCACGCGGGTGAGCTTGCCCGAGAAGGTCTCAAGCAGCTGCAGCGGGTCGCGGCCGCCGCGCACCACCCAAGCGAGGTCGAGCTCGATGCCCAAGGTGCCCTCAGGAGCGCCGTCCAGCAGGTGCTCTAGGGCCGTCTTACCGTCCAAGAGAGCCATCTCGAAGTCGTGGTTGTGGTAAAGGAGCGTTACCCCTTTGTCCCGGCAACGCTCCCCCAACGCGCCGAGGCGCGCGCCGAAAGCGCGCCACGCCCCAGCGTCCTCGGCGCGCTCGCCGGGACCCACGTAGGGCACGACGACGGTGTCGTTGCCCACCGCTTTTTGAAAGGCCAGCACGCCCTTAAGGTCGCGCTCGAGCTCAGCCAACGCGACGTGGCTCGAGGCGACCACCAAGCCGCTCGCCTCGAGCGCGCGCCGCAGCGTCTCGGCGTCGGCGCCCTGCGTCCCGACGGTCTCGACGCCCGCGTACCCGGCGGCCGCGACCTCTTTGAGCACCTCCTCAAGGGGCAGCTCGAGGTTTCTGAGGGTGTAGAGCTGCACGGCGAGTCGGGCGCGGTAGGGCTTAGCGTCAGTCATCGAGAATCCCTTCGAGTAAACCTAGCGGCAAGGGCGCGGGGCGTTCGGCGCAGCTCGTGAGCTCGAGGGTGCGCTCGGCTTCGGCGGCCTCCAAAACCGCCTGCATCGCGTCGAGCACGTGAAAGGCCAGCTCGCCGCTCGCCCGGTGGTCGCGGCCGGAGCGGAGCGCGTGCGCCATGTCGGCGACGCCCAGACCGCGGCTGTTGTCGGTGTAGCCGTGCGTGAGGGGCAGCTCGCTCCAGACCTCCGCGCCCCCCCGCTTGAGCCGCACGGGGCCGCCGAAGGTGTTGGGGTCGGGCACCGATAGGGTCCCCTCGGTACCGTAGACCTCGATGCGCGGCAGCTCCGAGGCCCACACGTCAAACGACGTGAGGAGGGTGCCGACCGCCCCGGAGGCGAAGGTCAAAAGGGCCGTGACGTGCGTCGGGGTGCCCACGGGGATGCGCGCGCCGAAGTTCGGCTGGCTGGTGACGACGCGCTCCGGAAAGCTCGCCACCGCCGACCCGGCGACCTTGGCCATAGGCCCCATGAGGTTGACGAGCGCCGTGAGGTAGTAAGGCCCCAGGTCGAAGAGCGGCCCCGCGCCCGGCTGGTAGAAAAAGGCCGGGTCGGGGTGCCACATCTCCATCCCGCGGCTGAGCATAAAGGCGGTCACCGCAATCGGCCGACCGATCCAACCGTCGTCGATGAGCTTGCAGCAGGTCTGCAGACCGCCCCCTAAAAAGGTGTCGGGGGCGCAGCCGACCCGCACCCCCTTCTCCGCAGCGAGCGCGAGCAGCGCCCGCGCGTCGTCGCGCGCCGTCGCGAGGGGTTTTTCGCTGTAGACCGATTTGCCCGCCTCGATGATCTGGGTGCTCACCGCGGCGTGGGCGCTCGGGATGGTGAGGTTGATAATGAGCTCGATCTCGGGGTCGGCGAGCAGCTCACCGACGGTGCAGGCCCGTGGCACGCCGTAGGTCTCGGCCTGCGCGCGGGCCCGCGCCGCGTCGAGGTCGGCAATGGCCACCACGGTAAAGGCGCGGAAAAAGCGCGCCGCTCTGAGGTACTGGTTGCTGACGTTACCCGCGCCGATGATACCGACGCGAAGGGGGTTTAAGGTGGCGTTGACCAAGCGCTCCTCCAATGGGCTCGAGGCTCACCTTAACAGATTCTCCCCACGGCGCGGGGCCGAAGCGGGAGCCTCTAACCCCAAGTGCTCCAAGATCACCCCGAAGACCTCGGTGGCGTCGAGCACCCGACCCCTAAGGGGCTCTCGGGTGATCAGCACGGGCGCGCGCGCCTCGCTGCGGCTCCGCAACCCGTGCGACCCTTTCACGAGCGTCGCGTCGAGGCCGATGACGTCCATCAGGTAGCGGAAGCCGAGCTTTTTGCAGGCGAGGATGCGGGCCGCTTTGAGCTTAGGCTGTTTGATCGCGGGGTCGAAAAAGAGCTCGACCGGGTCGTAACCGGGTTTGCGGTGGATGTCTACGGTGCGCGCGAAGTCGGGCGCTTTGCGGTCGTCGAACCAGTAGTAGTAGGTAAACCAGGCGCCCGGCTCCGCGAGCACCACCAGGTCGCCGGAGCGGGGGTGATCGAGTCCGTAGCGCCGCTGCCCCTCGCGGTCTAACACCTCGCCGACCCCCTCGGTGGCCTCTAAAAGGCTCCGAACCTCACCCAAGCGCGCGGGGTTCTGCACGTAGACGTGCGCGATCTGGTGGTCGGCGACGGCAAACGCCTCGCTCATGCCGAAGTTCAGCACCTCCAAACCCAGCTCCTCGCGCAGGCTCAAAAATCCCCGCTCCCGCAGCACGCGGTTGAGGTGCACGGGTTTGGAGACGAAATCGATGCCGTACTCGGAGAGCAGCACGACCCGCGCGCCGCGCGCGGCGAAAAAGTCGATCAGGTCGCCGACGACCGCGTCGATGTCGCGCAGGTCCCGCGCGACTTTGGCGAGATCGGGCCCGAAGCGCTGCAGCGCGTAGTCGAGGTGCGGCAGGTAGACGAGCGACAGCGTCGGGTCGAAGCGGGTCTCGACGGCTTTGGCCGCCTCGGCGATCCAGCGGCTGCCCTTGATGCTGCTGTTTGGGCCCCAAAAGTGAAAGAGCGGAAAGGTGCCGAGTTCCGCCGTCAGGGCGGGGCGCAGGTCGTGCGGCCAGGTGTAGATGTCGGGCAGCTTGCGCCCGTCGGCGGGGTAGGTGGGGCGCTCGATCACCACGACGTCCGCCGACGAGTAGGTGGCGTAGCGCCAGTGGAGGTTGGCGACCGTGAAGGTGGGGTCTTGTGAGCGCGCGACGTCCCAGAGGCGCGCCCCGGCGACTAGCCGATCCGAGCGGTGCCAGAAGCGCACCTCGCACTCGTCGCGAAAGTACCAACCGTTGCCGACGATGCCGTGCTCGCGCGGCAGGGTGCCGGTCAGAAAGGTCGCGTGCGCGCTGCAGGTCACGGCCGGCACGACCTCGGCGAGGGTCGCGAGCGCGCCCGCGTCCGCAAACGCTTTGACGCGCGGCATGTGGGGGATGAGTTCGGGCGTCAACCCGACGACGTTGAGCACGGCGGTTTTGTGGGCGGTTCGGTGCATGGTAGTCCCCTCCTAGGGCGCCATCAGGTGCCCCGGATGTAGCGCTGCAACGCGAGCGTCGCGCCGAAGGCGACCAGCGCCGCCCAGACCCCGCCGAGCGTGCCGAAAAGCCCCAGCACGAGCGCGTCTAGGAGCGACACCCCGGCGATCAGCTGCGCGGTCGCCCGCCCGACCTGCCGCGCGGGCGCGTAGACGAACGAGAGGCTGTAGGCGAGCCAGAGCGCGAACGCGAGCGGCAACCACAGGAGCGTCCAGGGGAGCAGCGGGGCGGCGAACAAGATGGGCAAAAAGAGCAGCGCCGCGGGCCAGTAACCCGTCAGGGTGCGCGTCTCCGTTTTGGCGATCGTGGTGAGGCCGACGATGTAGAGCCCCAACAGCAGCGCCCAGAGGACCATCCGGGCGACCATCCCGTCGGGCGGCACGGTGGGGCGGAGCGCCAGAAACGCCGTGACGTAGACCATCGCGCGCGTCGCGGCCATCAAAAGGGGGCTTAGCGGGTTGGTCTTGTGCCACGCGTCATAAAGGACGATGAGGGCCAGCAAGACGAGGCCGCTTGCGAGCGGCGCGGCGCCCAGCAGCGAGAGCAAAAAGGTGCCGGCGGCAAAGAGCAGCACGGTGGCAGTCAGCGCTTCGCGCCGCGAGACGGCGCCGGCGGGGAGCGGGCGCTCGGGGCGTTCGCGGCGGTCGTGCTCGAGGTCGAAGAGGTCGTTTAAGTACATCCCCGCCGTGTAAAAGAGGACCATCGCGGCGCTCAGGATCACGAGGGCGCCGAGCGCCGTGGGCGCCCTCGCGGCGCTCAAGGCGCCCGCCAAGGCCGCACCGGCTAGGGCGTTGCTCACGACCGTCGGGCTGTTGGAGAGGCGCGCGAGCGCAAGGTGCGCGCGCGCGCGCGAAGGCTGATGAGGCGTCGAGGTCACGTTCGTCTCCTTTTGGCAGCTAGCGGTTACCTACGCTCTCACAGGTAAAAGCGCTCTAGAGCACGCACGTTTCGGGAACCGGTAGCGACCTCACGGAAGGGCTCGCTAGGCGCGAACGAGGGGTCGCTCGGCTCACCGGCGAAGCAAAACGGCGCTCCGGCGAGCGCGTCGCAACCCCGACTATACCCGCTGATCGGTCCTTTGGGGCGGCCCCAAAGCCGCGCCCCGCGGCAGCGCACCCCGTGCCATCCGGCGCGCCCCTTAGCCAAGGCACCCCACCGGAGCGCCCCGAGCAGGGGCGTCGGCGGGGTGAGCGGGTAAGGGCGTGGACCGCTCTTAGGGGCAGTTGGCCACGACGGGGATGTTTTGCGACACGAACGTGGCGTCGTCGCCGACGCCGCGCAGCGTCAGGTGGAGCCGGGTGTTGCCGATGACCTCGGGTTGCGGCACCGGTACGACGTCGATGGCTTGGGGGGTGACGGCCCCGGCGGGGTCGCCGCCCGCGTAGGGTGCGAAAAAGGGGGCCATCTGATACGTCACCTCGTAGCCCGAGTCAAATCCCCTAACCCCGGGGCTCCTCGGGTAGAAGGTGCGGTCGCCCCGCACCTCACCGAGCGTCTGGCCCCTTAGGTAGGAGCGCCACGAGCGCAGCTCGCCCTGGTAGCGAAAGCGGTAGATAAGGGTGGTGGTGCGGTTGTCGCAGATGAGGTAGCGGCCGTTTTGATCCTGGAAGTTGCTTCTATAGGTCGCCTCGAGAACGCGCAGCGGCTCGCGCACGGCGGGGGGACCGGTGATGATCACCTCGCAGCCCGCGAGGAGCAGCGTCAGGAGACTTAGCAGTAGGGCAGAACGTTTCATCGTGCACTCCTTGAGCCGCTGCAGCCTGCCAAGGTGTCTTAAGCGGCACGGGTCGGGGGCGAAAAGACGGCGCGGTAGCGGGGATCGAGGGAGGGTGTACCGCGCCTACGCTCTAGTCTAGAGAGCGCCCCGAGCGCCGAGATGACGCGCAGATGAAGCTTTGCTTAGGTAGCCGCGATGGGTCGGAGAGGCTCTCGCACCGAAACCACGCTGCACCCACGTTCACGACTGTAGCCTAGGGATGTAGCCGCGCCACGGGGCGTCCCTACCGGTATCACCTCAGAACGTGCGTGCCGAGCGACTTTTTATCATTCTTATCGATGTGACAACGCAGCTAACCAGCCTGCTCATGGTGTCACAGAGGGCATGGGTAGCCGCTCAGGGCGCCTCTAGGGTGGAGGGTCAGTCGGCTGCGCCTCTTCGCCCGCCCTGTCGTCGGGCTGCGCTTCGGGCGCGGGCAAGGCTTTCTGCGCCCGGCGCCGCGGAACGAGGCTGCGGGCGAGCCGTTGGCCGCGCGCCAGCGCCTCTTGGTAGAGCGGCCTCAGCTCGGCGGCGCTCGGGGCGCGCCCCTGCGTCGCCCAGCGCTCGGCCGCTTGTCCGATGACCCACGTTCCCGCGTAGGCAACGGCGACCTTCGGCACGGCGCCCCACACCGGTACGAGCCCGACGAGGCCGCGCGCGACCTGCCGAAACAGGAGGCCGCCGCCCAACACCCCGAGCGCCTCGGTCAAGACCTCCTGCGCGCCGCCCGTCTTGCCCGCCGCGAGCGCGAGCTTGTAGGTCATCACCAGCTGGTTTTTGCTGAGCACGACGGTGTCGGCGAGCGCCACGGGAAGGTTAAGGACGGGGACGAGCCCGACCACGCTGCTCGAGGCGGCGTAGAGCGCGTTCGCCCGCGCCGTCTCCTCGATGAGCCCGCGAAAGAGCGCGGGGCGCAGCGCGGGGAGCTGCCGCGCCAGCGCGAGGTGGAGCCGCTCGGGCAGGGCGCGCAGGAGCGCTGGCGCGAGCGCGTGGCGCACCGCTTCGGGCGTGAGCTCGGGCAGGAGCGCGCGCCCCGTCTCACCGGGGCGGGGCAAGTCGGCGCCCACCTCCGCCGGCGCAGCGACGCAGACGCGTAGCAGCGGCACCCCGCCGCGGGCCGCCGCCTCGCTCACCGCGCGCGGCGGCGCCCCCGTGTCGGCGCTCACGAAGAGCACCCCGTCGGGCGGCGCGAACGGGAGCCCCTCCCCCATGGTTCCCTCCAGGACGCTCAGCCACGGGTGAACGCCGGTGCGCCCCGGCGTCTCGCTCAGCCGCTCGGCGAGGCGTTGCGCCGCCTCGCCCAGCACGAGGAGGTGAAAGCGCCCCTCGGCGAGGCGCTGCAGCGCGCTGAGGTCGAGCTCGCGGACGAGCTCGAGCATCTTGGGGACGTGTAGGGGGTTCGCCACAGCGGCCTACGCGGGGCGCAACGGGTTCACGCGCCTAGAACTCGAGGTCGTCACGGGGTCTCCAGAAGCGCTCGAACGCCTCGTCGTCGCGGCTGCGCGGGCGCTCGGTCGCCTCATCGGTTTCGGCGTCGTAGCGCGGCGCGTCGCGGCTCGGCTCGGGGCGCGCCGCGCCGCGGTGCACCGAGGTGCGGTAGACCGTCGGTTCTGTCGCGCGGCGCACGGGGCGTTCTGCGGGCGGCTCTGCAGCGCGCACCGTGCGGACGACGGGCGTCGGCGGCTCGTGTCGGCGAGCCCGCACGGTCGGCGCTTGGTCCCGCCGCCGCGGCGCCAAAAGCCCCCAGAGGAGCAGCACAAAGAGGACGAGCCAGAGAAAAGCGAGGAGGAGAAGCGCGGCGAAAGGTGTCATCACGGTACAGCAGTATTGTACACAACTCACCTCGCAAAACCCCGCGGCGGGCGCACACCCGGGCGCGGGCTCAAGCGTCCGTTGGCGACGTCCCCGCCAGGAGCTCGGCGAGCGCCTGAAGACCGATGTTCCCACCGCTAATCAGGAGCGCCGTCGGTCCCCCCCCGAGCGCGCCGCGCGCCCGGAGCGCGTGCAGCCCCGCCAAGCTCAGCGCGCCCGTCGGTTCGACGACCAGCTTGGCCTCGCGCGCGTACCAGCGCGTCGCCTCCAAAATAGCCGCTTCGGAGACCGTCACGATGTCGGTGACGCGCTCCCGGATGATCCGGAAGTTGCACTCCCCCACGGCGGGGGTGCGCACCCCGTCGGCGACCGTGCGGGCGGTGCGCTCGGGGGGCCAGCGCTGCACGCGCCCCGCCGCTAGCGACGCCTTGCCGTCCGCCGCACTTTCCGGCTCGACCCCCCAGACCCTGGCTTGCGGGGCGAGCGCCCGCACGGCGAGCGCCACCCCGGCGAGCAGGCCACCGCCCCCCAAGGGGACGAGCACGTCCGCGACGGTGGGCAGCGCCTCGACGAGCTCGAGCCCGGCGGTTGCCTGCCCCGCGATGATCCACGGGTGGTCGAAGGGGGGGACGAGCGTCCAGCCGTGCGCCTCGGCGAGCCCCTGCGCCACCCTCTCGCGCTCGCCGAGGGCGCAGCGCACGACGCGGGCGCCGTAGGCTTCGGTGCGCGCCACCTTGACCTCAGCGGCCCCTTCGGGGATCACGATGGTCGCCGGGACGCCGAGGAGCGCGGCCGCGCAGGCGACCCCTTGGGCGTGGTTGCCGCTCGAGTGCGCCACGACCCCCCGCGCGCGCACCGCTTCGGGGAGCGAGGCAAGAAAGTTCAGCGCGCCGCGCAGCTTGAACGAACCGGTCCGCTGCAAGCTCTCGGCTTTCGCGTAGACCTCCCCTGCCAGCGGCAGCCGCAGCAGCGGGGTGCGGTGCACCGTACCCGCTAGGCGCGCCGCGGCGGCCCGGACGTCCTCGAGCGTGGGCGGCGTGAGCACGCTAGACCCCCCCCGGGTGCCGCGGCACCGGCAGCTTGAGGCCGAGCGCGCGGCTGCCGAGGCGCAGGGCGAGCGTCGTCACGAGCCCCGCGACGACCGCCCACTCGGGCGAGAAGGGGTAGCTCCAGAAGACCACGAGCGCCCCCGCGGCCGCCGCCGAGGCGTAGAGGTCGCCGTTGCGGTAGAGGATGCCGGGCACCTGTCCGGTCAGCAGGTCGCGCAGCACCCCGCCGCCGACGCCCGACACGGCCCCCGCGAAGACCGTCCCCCACATACCGAGGCCGCCGCTAAGACCCCGCTCGGCGCCGAGGGAGGCGAATACCGCCAACCCGAGCGTGTCGAGACCGTAGATGAGCCGCCCCTCGGCGCGCAAAAACCGGTGCAGGTAAAAGACCACCAGGCCGCTCAGGGCGATGCCCCAGAGGAGCGGCTCATTTTGGAGCGACGTCGGTGGCAAGATGCCGACGATCACGTCGCGGATCGAACCGCCGCCGATGGCCGTGACCGCCGCCAGCACGAGCACCCCCAAGAGGTCGAAGCGCCGCTGCACCCCGACGAGCGCACCGGTCGCGGCGAAGGTGAGCGTGCCGAGCCAGCTGAGCAGCTCGAGCAGGTTGGGGGACACGGAGAGCAGCACAGCGCAGCTTAACGCGAGCGCGCCGCGAGGGCAACGCGCGCCGGGCCAGAAGGTCGCCTACTGCGCCGTGTACCCCCCGTCCACCGTGTAGTAGCCCCCCGTGATGAACGAGGCGTCGTCACTGAGGAGAAAAGCGACGAGGTTCGCGACCTCTTGCGAACGCCCGAGGCGCCCGATGGGGTGGCGGCCGACGAGCATCTCTTGGGTCGCGTCGTCGAGGTTGCGGTCGATGAGCGGGGTTTTGATAAACCCCGGCCCGACCGCGTTGACGCGCACCCCCTTGGCGGCGTACTCGAGCGCCGCGTTTTTGGTGAGCCCCACGACGCCGTGCTTGGCCGCGACGTAAGCGGGCGCGTTGGCGAAACCGACCACCCCCAAAATCGACGCCATGTTGACCACCGCCCCGCCCCCGCGCGCGAGCATCGCCGGGATCTGGTAGCGCAGCCCGTAAAACACCCCGCTCAAGTTGACGTCGATCACCTGGCGCCACGCCTCGACGCTGTACTCGCCGGTCGGCTTCGACTCGCCGCCGATCCCGGCGTTGTTAACAGCCAGGTCGAGGCCGCCGTAGCGCTCCGTCGCCGCGCGCACCAGCGCCTCGTTCTCCTGCGGGTCGGAGACGTCGGCTTTGACGAAGACCGCCTCCCCCCCGTCCGCGCCGATCGCCTCGGCGACGCGCCGCCCCCCCGCTTCGTCGAGGTCGCTGACGATGACCTTGGCGCCTCCCGCAGCGAGGGTCACGGCGCACGCCTCGCCGATCCCCGACCCGGCCCCCGTGACGAGCGCCACTTTGTCCGTAAAGCTGTAGGTCATGGTGTCCTCCTCGAGGCTCACCCTAGCATGGCCGCTTCGCCTCGCCGTCCCGAGGGCGATACTAGTACCGCCATACCGGGTTCGTAGACGCGCTTACTGTCGCGCGCTCCGCGCCCGCCTAGGGTAGACGGGACGCCAGCGCCTGACGATCCGGTTGTGCCGACCCTTCCGGTCGGCCGCGTCAAGGGCGCTCACTTTACGAGGGAGGGCAGAACACATGAGCCAAATGCGCACCCCAGAAGGCCGCAACCTGACCGCCAAAACCCTGATCGGCGACAACATCCGTAACAGCCAAGGGGAAAACCTGGGTAACGTCCAGGACCTCATGATCGACCTCGAGGGCGGCAAGATCGCCTACGTGGTGGTGAGCTACGGCGGTTTCTTGGGCATGGGTGACAAGCTGTTTGCCGTACCGTGGAACGCCTTTAGGCTCGACGCCGAAAACCACAACTTCATCCTCGACGTCGACCAAGAGGTGCTCAAAAACGCCGAGGGCTTCGACAAGAACAACTGGCCCAACGTCGCCGACCGCGACTGGGGCCAGCGCGTGCACCAGCACTACGGCACCCGCCCCTACTGGGACGAGCGCGTCTAACGCGCGGCCAGCGAAAGGTGAAGGTGGGCTTTAGGCCCACCTTTTTTGCTTTTTGTTGGGCTTTTTGCTGGGTCGTCGGGCGGCTCGGACACCCGGACCGGGTCTCGCCGCCTTCGCGCAGGCCCACCGCTCACCGCGGCGGCGGGCGCCACGACGAGAAATCTCCGACACGGCGCGTGCGCGCGCGGTGCTAGACTCCGCGTGTGCGGTTAGGGCTCATCAGCGACGTTCACGCCAACGTGCTCGCGCTCGAGGCGGTCTTGCGGGAGCTCAAAAGGCGGGGCGCCGAGACGATCCTCTGCTTGGGTGACGTCGTCGGCTACGGCCCCTCGCCCAACGAGACGCTCGAGCTGCTGCGCCGCGAACGGGTGATGTGTCTGCTCGGCGCCGCCGACGAACAGGTCGCCTTCGCGTTCGCCCGCCCGCGACGCCCGCGCGCCGGCGTCGCCGACGAGACGCTCGAGTGGACGCGCAGCGTGATCCACCCCGAGCACGTCGCCTTTTTGAGGCAGCTCCCCGTCCAGCTCCGCCTCCAGACCCCTCTGGGACGCCTGCGCGCGTGCCACGGCACCCTGGGCCAGGGTGAGCGCATCAGCCTCCACCAAGACGCCGCCGCGCTCACCCGACTGCTGGCGGCGCAGCGCTGCCAGCTCCTCGCCGTCGGCAACTCGCACGTGCCCTTCTATCACGCCCTGCAAGCGGGCTGGGTGATCAACCCGGGGTCGGTCGGGCTCTCGTTAAACGGCGAACCGGGCGCCGACTACGCCCTGCTGAGCTTTTCGGAGCGGGGGCTCGAGGTCGTCATGGACAAAGTCGACTACGACGTCGCCGCGGTCGCGTTTGACATCGTCGCGTGGGGGCTGCCCAAAGCCGTCGCCGAGGCGGTGCAGCGCGGCAAGATGACGGAGAAGCTACCGGGGAGGTTCTGAGGCCTGCGCGCTCCCCTTTAACGGCACGCTGAAGCCGAACTCGTTGCCGCTAGGGAGCGGCCGCCCCCACGCTTGGCCGCCCCAGCGCTGCGCGATGCTGCGGACGATGTAGAGCCCTAGCCCCGTCCCCTTGACCTTGACGCGCCGCCCGCGCGCGTGCGGTTCAAAAAGGCGCTCGATACCCCCTTGCGGCAGCGGCGTCCCCTCGTCGCGCACCACGACCTGCACCATGCTGCCGACCGGTCGCGCGCTGAGGTGTACGGTAGCGCCGTCGGGACCGTGGATGGCGGCGTTTTCAAGGAGGTTGATCAGCACCTGCAGAAGCTTGTCGGCGTCCGCCCACACCATCAGCGGCGGCACGTCGGTCTTAAGCCGCACGCGGTGGGCCTCGAAGGTGTCCTCCAGGAGCGCCTCGGCGCGCGCCAACACCTCGCGCAGCGCCAGCGAGCGCAGCCGCGGCGGTTTGACGTCCACGGTGAGGTCGTCGAGCAGCCGCACCAAGCGCTCCGTCTCGGCCTCGGCGTGGGCCAAAAAGCGCTCGCGCTGCTCTTCGGGTAAGGGGTAGCGGAGCGCCTCTAGGCTCGAGCGGATCGCCGTCGCGGGGGTGCGCAGCTCGTGCGACAACACCGCCAGGAGCTCGCGGGCGCTCTCCTGGGCGCGGCGCGCCTCGGTGATGTCGCGCAGCAACAGGCTCGTGGGGGTCGCTTTGGCGCGCAGCACCCGGCCGCGCGTCTCGAGCTCGACCTCGCCCCCCTCGCAGAAGACCGTCTCGAGGCGGTGGTCGCGCAGCACGCCGATCAGAGGCACACCGACCGCCGCTTCGGGGTCGACCTCCAACAACCGCCCCGCCGCAGCGTTGAGCCGCACCACGCGGCCGCCGCGCACGAGGATCAGGCCGTCGTCGAGCGCGTCGAACCAGTCGCCGAAGGCCTCGGCGCCCAACCCGCTCGCGTCCACGCGCCCCTCCATCCTCGAGCCTAAGCGGACCCTTCGGGCGCGCGGAGGCGGTAGCCGCGCCCGCGCACCGTCTCGATGAGCTCCGCGCCGACGAGCGCCCGGAGCTGCGCGATGTGCTGGTCGACGGTGCGCTCGGTGCCCAGAAAGTCCTCCCCCCACACCCGGTCGAGCAGCTCGGTGCGCGAAAAGACGCGCCCGGGGCTCGCGCAGAGAAAGGCCAGCAGCTCGAACTCGCGGCGGGTCAAGGAGAGCTCGCGGCCGTTTAAGGTCACCACCCCGAGGCGCTCGTCGAGCTCCAAAGGGCCCACCTTGTGCACCCGCTGCGGCTCGGTGCGGCGCAGCAGCGCCCGCAGCCGGGCGGTCAGCTCGGCTGACGAGAACGGTTTGGCGAGGTAGTCGTCCGCCCCCGCGTCGAGCCCGAAGACCTTGTCGCGCTCGCTCGCGCGGGCGGTCAGCATCAACACCGGCAGCCGCTCCCCCCGCACGGTCGCCCGGAGCCGCCGCAGCCACTCCACCCCCGAACCGTCGGGGAGCATCCAGTCGAGCACCACCGCGTCGACGCCGGTGAGCGAACGCCACGCCTCCTCGAGCGTGCCGACCTCCTCGACGGTAAAGCCCGCTTGCGTGAGGTGAAACGCGATGAGTTCGCGCACCACGAACTCATCTTCAACGACCAAGACGCGCGCGCTCATCGTTTGGGGATGCCGCGTTTGGGCGTGCCTCGCGTGCTATCCGGGGTCCCGAGGGCCTGCATAGGAGCATTGTAGCCCCCCCTTTGTCAGGGCGCCGTCAGGGAACGGGACGACGTAAGCCGACGACCGCCTACTTTGACTCACCAGACAGCGTAAACACCCAAGTCGCCCACAAGGTTGTTGAATCAAACGCTTCATCAAGCGAGGTAGCCGTCAGGACGAGGGAGAGAGGTAGTGCCACCAGGCTGTCAAGATAACCTTCATGGGAGTGTCCACCTTGCGGTCGACCGGGGTGGATAGCAATCACTGTCCGCTGTCATCTTTTGACGAGAGGCAGCGGGGTAGCTGTCCGCCGAAGTCGTCGCCGTTGACCGTACACGAGGCGAGGTTGTCGTGCTCGTGAGGGAGCTTGAGCGGGTCAAACGTGGCAGCGTCTATGATCTGTAGCTCCACCTTTCTGGGCGCCACAGCGGTGTGGAACGTCCACCGCAAGTCTCCCGTACTAGGGGTTATGAGCGGGAAAGGCCACTCGAGCTGACGTGCCGCAGCGTCGTCCAAGGACACTTCAACCAGTTCTCCATCTACCACCAGCGGCGGACCACCTCCTGACCGAGAACAGCTCTACCAGAAGTTACAACTAGCATCTGAACGGCAGGGGGCTGCGGGGGTGGGGGCTCGTACGCTATCAGGGCCCCTCTGGCTGGTAGCTCTCCCTGGCTCTTCATGTGAGCATCTCCTTGCACAGCACCTCAGAAACGTGGGGCGTCCAGCGCAACCGCTCTCGACCCAAGCCTCTATTCCCCTCCCGGCAGAAGCCCGCGGTCCAAGCCCCCGTGCGCCTTCTTTCGCGAACGTCGGTGGCGGTGGAGCACCGCCCCCTTGTAAAGGCTGCGTAACTACCTTAACCGCTCTCCTGACACCCCCCTGACAGCGCGCGGTCATACTCGTAAGATGCTACGCTCTGACATCATGAACCCCTTGGACCAAAACCTCCAGGAGATCACCGCTTCGGTCGTGCGGATGCTCTCGTTTGTGCGCGAGTCGTGCGAACTCGCCAAACGCGCGCTTATTGACGGCGACGTCGCGGCGGCCGAGCGCTGCGCGGAGAACGACCGGCAGGTCGACACGCTCGAGGCGAGCCTCGAGCAGACCATCTTGACGGTCATCGCGCGGCGCCAACCCGCCGCTTCGGACCTGCGCTTTTTGGGCGCCATGCACCGCGCCTTAGCCGACATCGAGCGCGCCGGCGACAACGCCAAACACATCGCGCGGGCGGGCGCCGAGCTGGCCGAAAAACCGCCCATCAAAAAGTACGTCGACACGGTGCGCATCTTTGAGATCCTGAGCTTGATGAACGAGCGCACCATCAAAGCGATCGCCGAGTCCGACGCGAACGCGGCCCGTGAGGCGCACGCCATGGACGACGAGATCGACGACCTCTACGAGCAGATCCAGCGCGAACTGCTAACCTACATGATGGAAAACCCCAAGCTGATCGGCCAAGCGACGAAGCTGCTGAGCGTCGCCCGCCACCTAGAGCGCATCGGCGACCACCTCGAGAACGTCAACGAACACACCCTCTACTGGCTTACTGGCGAGCGTTTCGCAGTCCTGAACCCCTAGCCCGCCTCTGGCAAACAGCTGAGGACATTCGTACCACCCCCCCAAGCGCCCGCGCGGAGTACACTAGGCGGAGTGAAGCGACTTGTCCTGATGCTCCTTTTGTGCGCGCCCCTTAGCGCCTGCCGGCCGCCCGAAGCGGCCAGCGGTGCGGGGAGCGTGCAGAACCCGCCGGGGGTGCGCGTGAGCCTCGAGCTGCCCAACCCCCCCGCCGTCGGCCCCGCCGAGGTGCTCGTCTACGTCCTCGACGGTAGCGAGGGCGTCTCCGAGGCGCAGGTCACGGTGACGGGCAACATGACGCACGCCGGCATGGAGCCGGTCATCGCCGAGGCGCAGGAGCTCGAGCCCGGCCTCTACAGCGTCCCCGACTTCGACCTCAACATGGCGGGCGACTGGCTGCTCACCGCCGAGGTGACCCTGCCCGACGGCGCCCGCGCGAGCGCCGACCGGCCGATCTCCGTTCCCGGAGGCTAAGGTGCACGCGCCGCGGCTTCAGCGCGCCCTCTCGGCGGGGCTCAGGGCCCTGCTCGCGTTTCTGCTGACCTCGGCGCTTTTTGCCACTCCCGTCCTCGCCGCTGAACACGACTTCGGCCACACCCACCCCGAGGGGACCCCGCCGCACGTGCATACGGTCGACGCGGTTCTGGGCGTCGCCACCCTCTGCGCACCCGCGGTGGTGCCCTTCGTGCTCTACCAAAGCGACGCGCCCCCTACGCACCTCACACCGCGCGCCGCGGCGCCGCTGCGCCTCCGCTCCTGTAGCCGCGCCCCTCCCGGGCAGCTTCCGTAACCTAAGCACGCGCCGTTACCGAAGCCGCGCGCCGAGGCGTCCCCCTCGGCGCCCACCCATCACACCCTAGGAGGGGACCGATGACCGTTCACCTCTCGCCGGAGCAGCTCACCAGATGACCGAGCTGCCGATGTACCCTACCGAGCGCGCGACCCCCGCCCACACCCCGCGTTCGGGGCCCCTCGTCGCGCAACCTCGAGGCTTCGACCTCTTCGCTCTGCCGGGCCTGCGCGCGTTCGTGCGCTGGCGCTACGCCCGCTTGGCCCTTCAGCTGCCACTTTTGGTGCTCGCCCTCTTCGTCCTCGTTGACGGTTTTACCGGTCGGCAGCTCGCCCCGCGCAACGTCGCCACCACCAGCGTCTGGCTCCACTACCGCGGGCTCGTGGTGGTCGCGCTCGCCCTGTTGGGCAACGCCTTTTGCGCCGCGTGCCCGCTCATGCTGACGCGCGGCGCGACCCGGCGCCTCGAGCGCCTGCTGCCGGGCAAACTCCGCTGGCCCGGCGTGCTCAAAAACAAGGTTGTCGTCCTCCTGTTGCTGCTGCTCTTTTTCTTTTCGTACGAAGCGTTCAACCTCTGGGCGAGCCCCTGGCTGACCGCGTGGCTGGTGCTCGCCTACTTCGCGGGCGCGCTCATTATCGACACCCTCTTTCCGGCGGGCACCTTCTGCCGCTACGTGTGCCCGCTGGGCAACTTCAACTTCGCCCTCGCGACCGCCTCGCCGACGCAGATCGCCGCCAAAGACGCCGACATCTGCCGCCGGTGCGAGCATAAACCGTGCTTGCACGGCCGCGAGAGCTACGCCGACCGCGCCGACGCGAAGGGCGAAGCCGCCTTTATCCCCTTGAGCGAGATTACGCGCCCCAACGGCGAGGGCTTCTTCCCGGGGTGCGAAACGGACCTCTTCGTTCCCACCATCCAGTCGAACATGGACTGCACGAACTGCTTTAACTGCGTGCGCGCCTGCCCCTACGACAACGTCGCGCTCGTCACGCGCGCTCCGGGGTGGGAGTGGACCCGCGAGGTGTGGGCGCGCCGCGGCAAGCTGAGCGTGGTGCTGCTCGGGGTTTTTCTCGCCTTCTGGGGACTGCTCAACGCTGTTGCCATGATCGGGCCCTACTTCAGCTTTGCGCAGTGGTTGTCCGACACCTTGGGGACGCGCAACGAACCGCTCTTGCTCGCTTTCATCTTCGGGCTCGTGAGCGCCTTTGGCTTCGGCATCACCGCCGCGATGGCGCTCTACGCCGACCGTTTGGGCGGGGTCCGGCAGGGGCTCCAGGCAGCGCTCTTACGTTGGGGCTACGTGCTCCTGCCGCTGGCGTTCGGCTTCTGGGCGGCGCACTACCTCTTTCACTTTTTAACCGGCGCGCTCAGCATCGTCCCCGTGTTCGAGCACTTTTTCGCCCTCCGCGGGCTGCCCGTAGATCCCAACTGGCGGCTCTCCCGGCTGATCCCGACGCGCTGGCTTTTCCCCATCGGCGCGACCCTGGTGAGCTTCTACTCGCTCCTCGCCCTCTGGGTTGCCTTTAGGATCGCCCTGCGCGACTTTGGACGGCGCGGCGCCCTGGCGCTCTGGCCACCCCTCATCTTCATCCTCGTGTTCGCCGCGTTTTCCGTGTGGGTGCTCGCCCAGCCCATGGAGATGCGCGGCACCGTGTTTGGTCCGACCTTTTAGGGCCTTTGGCGTGGCCCTGGGGTATGAGGCTGGTGAGTGGTGCGAGCCATGAGGCACCGGCGCGTCTGCAACCATAACGCGCTCCGCTGGGTAGCGCGGGCCGCTCTGGCCCTGGCCGTGGGGCTCGGGGTCTCTCTGGCCCCCTACGCACCGCACAAGGTGGCCGCGTTCGGTCAGCTCGGCCACGGAGCGACATGCGCCGCGCACCCCCATCACCCCACCCCGGAGCGCTCACACGGCGAGCACAAAAGCCATCACGACCGCGGCGAGCCGCACTGCGCGCTCTGCGTCGTCGGCGCGGGGCTCCTCGCCCCCGAAGTCAACCCGACCGTCGCCTCGCTGCGCCGCTTTAGAACCGCTCGCGCCGCGACCCGAGCGCCCTCTCACCGCACCGTCGCGCACTACCGGAGCCGCGCGCCACCCCGCGCAGCGTAGCGGCATCTGGGCACGCGCCTCGCCGCACCCCTGCTGACATCATCTACACCCTCCCCCCTACCAAGGGCGGCCCAGACAGCTTGGGCCGTCGTTGACCGACACGTTTATGAAAGGAAAGCTATGCTGCAACGCCTTTTCGGCGCCGCGTGCGCCCTCGCCCTGCTCAGTGCCGCCTTCGCCCACGAGTCGCGCATCGTCGGTGAGAGCGCGGGTACCCCCTACATGATCACCGTCGGGTTCACCGTCAACCCCGCCTATGCGGGCATCCTCAACGGCCTCGACCTCATCATCACCGAAGCGCGCCCCGAAGACCTCGAGGCCGCCGGTGAACACGGCCACGGGGACGGTCACGCTCACGACCACGCCGCCGCAGCGCACGAGGGTGAGCACGGCCACGATCATGAGCACACCCACGACCATGAGCACGACCACGGCCACGACCACGGGCACGAGCACGCCGACGCGCACGATCACGCCGACGAGCACGGCCACAGCCACGGCGGCGCCGGGGTTGAAAACCTCGCACCCGGGCTGAGCGCGCAGATCATCAGCCCGGACGGCCAGAGCACCCTCGAACTCGAACTCATCGACCTCGGCGGGGGGCGTTACACCGCCGCCTTCGTCCCGACCGAGAGCGGCGACTACCCGATCCGCATCTTCGGCTTTATCGGCGAGCTCGAGGTCGACGAGACCTTCGAGGCGTACACCCACAGCGAACCGGGCGTGCTGCCGCTCGAGGCGATCAGCATCCCCTGAGATGACGCCGCTCACCGCTACCACCTTGTTCCGCGTGCTCCTGGCGTGCGCCGCCCTCTTGGGGGGGGCGGCGCACGCCCACGCCTACCTCGAGGCGTCGACGCCGGCCGAAGGGGAGGTCTTGAGCGAACTCCCCGAGGCGGTGACGCTGCGCTTTACCGAGCCGACCGAGGTCAATTTCAGCCTCTACAAGGTCTACCCCCTCGAGGCGGAGATCGACCTGTCGGCCGAGAACGCGCAGCAGCGGCTGAGTGCCCTCGCCGGGCAGCTCGTCTCGGAGGTCTTAGAGGCCAGGGACGACGACGAGGCGCGCGCCGACACCGGCGTGCAAGCCGACGGACGCGTCAGCGCCGAGGTCACGCTGCCGCTCAAGGAGGGCTTGCAGGCGCCGCACTACGTCGTGATGTGGCGCGTGCTGTCGATAGACACCCACACCACGCAGGGGTTTTTTACCTTTAGCGTGCTTCCCTAGGGCCCGTGGACGCCCTTCTAAAGGCCTCGGCGTACCTCGGCGCGCTGCTGCTCCTGGGCGCCGGGCTCTACCGCTTCGCGCTCCGCCCCGGCGCGCCGGAGCGCTCCCTGCGCGCGCTCGCCCTCCTCGGGGCCGCACTGCTCGTCCTCGGCAGCTTGGGCGACCTCGTCTGGACGCTCGTTCGGCTCACCGGCCGCTTCGACGCGGGGCTCACGCTCGAGTACGCCGCCACGACCCGTCACGGGCGCTGGGTGCTCGCGCGCGTCGCGCTCGCCGGCGCGCTCGTCGGGCTTTTGCGCGTTTCGCGCCCGTGGCCCTTTGGGCTAGCGGGCGCCGGGGTGCTCCTCTCGTTTAGCGCCCTTAGCCACGGCGCCGTGATGCACGGCCCCCCCGCGCTGGTCGCCGACCTGGGGCACCTCGCTGCCGCGATGCTCTGGGGCGGCGCGGTGCTCTTTGCCGCCCTTGGCTGGCGCGGCCTCGGGGAGGCGCGCCTAGGGGTGCTCGGACGCGTCTCCCGCATCGGCTTGTGGAGCGTGCTCTTGCTCGTCGCCACCGGCGTCTACGCCAGCGCGCTCCACATCGAGCGCCCCGAGGTCCTCGTCACTACCCGCTACGGCTGGTCGCTCCTCGGTAAGGTCGCCCTCGTCGGCCTTACCCTCGCGCTCGCAGCGCTTAACCGCTGGCACTTTCTGCCGCGGCTGCGTCGGGGGAACTCGGCCACGCTTACCCACCGTTTCGGCGCCGTTTTGCTCGCCGAAGCGGGGCTGTTGCTGGCGATCTTCGCCGTGACCGGCGTGCTCACCACGAGCCCTTTACCTCACGATTAGCGATTAAGGACGCTTAGGGACGCACCGTGAACACCACGAACACCCAACGCCAAGGAGGCCGTATGAAAACGACCGCCGTCCTCGCCGCGCTCGCTGCTTTCGCCCTGCCGCTCGCGAGCGCGCAGGATGACGTTTCCCCCGTGACCCTCACCTTCGATGTTCGCGCTGGTGACGAGCGCGTCTCGTGCGGCGCGCCGCTGCCACCCCTGGGCAGCGAGGCGACTGAAACCGAACTTCTCGACCTGCGCTTTTACGTCTCTAACGTCCGCTTGCTGAGCGCCACCGGCGATGAGGTACCCCTCGAGCTCGAGCAGAACGCTTGGCAGCACGGGCCCGTCGCGCTCCTCGACTTTGAGGACGGCAGCGGCAGCTGCGAGGGGGGAACGGCGGAGACCAACACCCAGGTGATGGGGCGCGCCCCGGCGGGCGACTACATCGGCGTCGCCTTTACCCTCGGGGTGCCCTTTACGCTCAATCACCTCGACGTCACCACCGCCCCTAGCCCGCTCAACCTGAGCGCCCTCTGGTGGAACTGGCAGGCGGGGTACAAGTTCGCCCGCATCGACCTGCAGACCGCTAGCAGCCCCGAAGCGACCGGCGGGGGCGAGCACGCTGCGACGCCGGAGAGCGACCCCGAGGACACCGAGGGGCATGCCGCGCCGCGCGAGGGGTTCTGGCCCCTTCACCTGGGCAGCACCGGCTGCGCTTCGCCCTCGAGCGTCGTCCCCCCCAACGCCGAGTGTGAGCGCCCCAACCGCGTCGAGGTGCGGCTCGAGCTCGACCCCATGCGCGACACCATCGTCGCCGACCTCGCACGGCTTTATGAGGGCGTCGACCTCAGCCAGTCGCTCGAGCTCGCCCCTCCGGGGTGCATGTCGGGCCACGACGACCCCGACTGCGAGGTCGTGTTCACCAACCTCGGACTCGACCTCCAGAGTGGCAGCAGCGAGCCGGGAGCGAGCTTTTTCCGCGTAGCGCGCGCGCAGTAGCGCTTTGGCACAAGCTGGAGGCGGACACCCGCCTCCAGCTTCAAGGAGGCAAGGATGCGTAGACACACGCAGCTAACGCCACGGTACGCGCGGGCAGACCGGCGCGGCGCCAAGGGCGTCACCGGTCGCCGTCTGGACCTCTGGCTTCTGGGAGGGGTGCTCAGCGCGCTCTTTCTTCCCGTTGCGGTCGTTTTCGGTCACACCCTCGTGCAGACGACCCACGCGGGCCGCAGCAGCACCTCGGCCAGCAGCGTCTCGGCGCCCGCCCCCGCCGCGCCCTTTACCTGGGAGCTTCCCCCGGGCTTCCCGCAACCCCTCGTCCCCGACGACAACCCCATGTCGCACGCCAAGGTGGCGCTCGGGCGGCACCTCTTTTACGACGTGCGGCTCTCCGGCAACCAGACGCAGGCGTGCGCCTCGTGCCACGTCCAAGCGCGCGCCTTTACGGACGGGCGGGAGCGCAGCGTCGGTTCGACCGGCGAGCGGGGGCCGCGCAACGCCCCCTCGCTCGCCAACGTCGTCTACATGCCGACGCTCAACTGGGCCAACCCGACGCTCACCGAGCTCGAGCGGCACATCCTCGTCCCCATGTTCGGCGAAAACCCCGTCGAGCTCGGCCTCGCGGGGCGCGAAGACGAGCTGCTAGCACGGCTGCGCGCCGACAGGCGCTACCAAGAGCTCTTTCACGCCGCCTACCCCGAGCTCGACGACCCCTTCTCGGTGCGCACCACCGTGCAGGCGCTCGCAGCCTTTGTGCGCACGCTTCTTTCGGGCGATTCGCCCTACGACCGCTTCGTCTACGGCGGCGCCTGGGACGCGCTCTCCGACTCGGCGCAGCGCGGGCTCGAACTCTTTTTGTCCGAACGCCTCGAGTGCCACCACTGCCACGGCGGGTTCAACTTCGCCGGCCCTACGGTCCACGAGAACACGACCTTTAGAGAGAGCGCCTTTCACAACACCGGGCTCTACAACCTCGGCGGCAAGGGCCGCTACCCGCACCCCAACACCGGCCTCTACGAGATCACCGGTGACCCCGCCGACATGGGCCGGTTTCGCGCGCCGAGCCTCCGCAACGTCGCCGTCACCGCACCCTACTTTCACGACGGCAGCGCCCAGACCCTCGAGGAGGTCGTGCGCTTTTATGAAGCCGGCGGGCGGGTGATCGCCTCGGGACCCAATGCGGGCGACGGGCGGACGAACCCCTTCAAGAGCGGCTTCGTCATGGGGTTTTCCCTGACCGACGACGAGCGCGCCGACCTCATCGCCTTTTTAGAGAGCCTAACCGACGAAACCTTCCTCACCGACCCCCGTTTCAGCAACCCCTGGACCGAGCCGCAGCGAGCGCGGCGCGTTAAGCTAACGAGATGATCGTACGCGCCCTTGCTCTCTTGACCTGTAGCGCTCTTGGCGCCGCACACGCGCACGCCGAACTCATCTCCTCGAGCCCCGCGGCCGGCGCCACCCTCACCGAGCCCCCCGCCGAGGTGGTGCTGACGTTTAGCGAGAGCGTCACGCTCGACTTCAGCCTCTTCAAAGTCTACCCGCTCCCCGTCGAGGCGGCGCAGGCGTCGCTCGAGGTGGGTGCGGCGCATGCGGGCGCTACCGAGACGGGCGGGGCGCTCCCCCCGGCACCCACCCCAGACCCAGACGACCCCGACACCCTCGATGAGGCTGCCACCACCCTCGCCGCCCAGGTGCTCCCACTCCAAGACGACGAGGACGCGCGCGTCGATACGGGGGTGCAAGCCGACGGCCCCACGGTCACGCTCAGCCTCCAGGAGGCGCTACCAGCGGGGGCGTACGTGGTGATGTGGCGCGCGCTCGCCGAAGACGGGCGTCTGATCCAAGACTTTTTTACCTTCACCTACGACCCCGAAGGGAGCGAGTAGCGCGTTGCACCCCCCCTTGGCAAAGCTCGCGCAGCTCCTCCTTTTCGCGTGCGCGTTCGCGCTCGCCGCGCCGCTGCCCCCGTGCGCCTACGGGGACGTCCGGACGCCCCTCAGCGACCTCGACGACTGGCCCTACACCCTGCTCGACACCACCTACCGGCTCCCCGAGAGCTACGCCCCAAATGACCTCGTCAGCGCCGAGCTGGCGGGGTTCGCGGGTGGCTTTTTGGTGCGCGAGCTCGTGATTGACGACCTCCGGGCGCTGCGCGAAGCGGCCGAAGCCGACGGGCTAGCGCTCGAGCTCACCTCCGCCTACCGTTCGTACGGCTACCAGGAGCGAACCTTCGCCTACTGGGTGGCGCGCGAGGGGCTCGAGGCCGCTTTGAGGAGCAGCGCTCGAGCCGGCCACTCCGAACACCAGCTCGGCACGGCGCTCGACTTTCGCAGCGCGGGCGGCCCCGACCCCTGGGACGTGAGCGACTGGGGCGAGACCCCGGAGGGCCGCTGGCTCGCCGAGAACGCCCACCGCTTCGGTTTCGTGATGAGCTACCCCGCGGGCCAAGAGGAACTCACCTGCTATATCTACGAACCCTGGCACTACCGCTACGTGGGCCGCGAGGTCGCGCGGGCGGTCACCGAGAGCGGGCTGACGCTGCGGGAGTGGTTGTGGCGGCGGGGTTCGGGGGAGCGCTAGGGCGACACCGGAAGGCCTCGAGCACCCCCCACAGGGGTGTCAATGCGTCGGTGCCAAGTAGGGGTCACATGAGGTGTAAAGCGCCACCAAAAAAAGAAGCCCCGCGCGGTGCGGGGTCTTTTTTTCGCGTCCTAGACGCTTGTTCTGTGGTGCGCCCGAGAAGATTCGAACTCCTGACCTTCTGATCCGTAGTCAGACGCTCTATCCAGCTGAGCTACGGGCGCATGCTAGGGGCTCGGCCCTACGCTCTAGAGTATACCCTAAAGCAGTGGCGGAGAGGGAGGGATTCGAACCCTCGGTTCAGCTTTCGCCGAACGCAGTCTTAGCAGGACTGTGGTTTAAACCACTCACCCACCTCTCCACACTCGCAGCCGCCGAAGCGCTCTGGCGGTGGCGGAGGGTGAGGGATTCGAACCCCCGGTAGGGAGACCCTACTGCAGTTTTCAAGACTGCTGCCTTCAACCACTCGGCCAACCCTCCGGTCAGCGTTCGTGAGTATACCTACCCGGCTTGAGCTCTGTCAACGCCTCGACGAACCCGGTCTCTACGAACCCTGCTCCCTCGCGCTGCCCCGCGTCACGGCCCACGCCACCTGGCGCCAGAGGCCGCGGAGCGCGGCGACCTCGCGCGCGCTCAGGTCGGCGCGGTCGAAGATGGCGCGAAAGAGCCGCTCGGCGCTCCCCTGGCGTTGGGCGTCGGTGTAACCGATCAGGTGCAGGGTCTTGAGGAGGTGGTCGTACATCCCCTCGAGCAGCTCCCGCGCGGCACGCTCCTCCGGGGGGCTCGGGGGGGGCTGCTCCTGCGAGGTGACAAACCACTCGTAAGCGACGAGCTGCACCGCTTGAGCCAGGTTGAGCGAAGCGTAGGCGGCGGTCGGGATGCGGATGTAGCCCTGGCAGTGCTTGAGGTCGTCGTTGCTGAGGCCGAAGTCCTCGGGGCCGAAAAGGACCGCGAGCCCCTCCGGTGTGAGCGTCTGCGCGGCCTCTCGGGGCGTGTACATCCGCCCCTCCCGGCGCTCCCTCGCAGTCGTCCCGAGTACCAGCGTGCAACCCTTTAGGGCTTCGGCGACGCTCTCATGCTCCACGGCACGCTGCAGCACGTCCTGGGCGTGCGAGGCGAGCGCGTAGGCGCGCCGACCGATGGGGCGCTGTGGCGCGACAAGGTGGAGGTCGCCGAGGCCAAAGTTTTTCATCGCCCGCGCGGCCGCACCGACGTTCGCGGGGTCTTTGGGCCGAACAAGCACGATACGCAGCGCACCCACGCCGCTAGTATACGCCCCCGTTCCGCGCACCCTTCGGCGGGGCCGCTCAAAGCGTCGACTAGAGCAAGGTTGCGCGCCGGGCGCCGTGCTAGCTTGAACCATGCTCGGCAAGATCTTCCACAAGGCGCCCGCCAGCTCCAACGTGCCCCCGGGACAGAGCGTGACGGAGCGCTTTCCCGTGATGACCTACGGTCCTACCCCGCGCGTCAGCGAGGCGACCTTTGAGCTGCGCATCTTCGGGCTCGCCGAAGAGACGACCCTCTCGTGGGAGGCGCTCCTCGCCCTGCCGCAGACGCGCATCACCAGGGACTTTCACTGCGTGACGCACTGGTCGAAGCTGGGCGTGAGCTGGACGGGGGTGCTGACGACCGAGCTGATACGGCACCTCGCGGTCCACCCCGAAGCGACGCACGTGATGCTGCACTGCTACGGCGGTTATACCACCAACCTCGCGCTCGAGGACTTTTTGGCGGACGGCTGCCTGATCGCGCACAAGCTCGAAGGGCAGCCCATCCCGGTCGACCACGGCGGACCGGTGCGCGCGGTGATCCCGCACCTCTACGCCTGGAAGAGCGCCAAGTGGCTCTCCGGGATCGAGTTCATGCGGGGGGACCGGCCGGGGTTTTGGGAGCGCAACGGCTACCATAGGCGCGGCGACCCCTTTCGCGAAGAGCGCTACAGCTAACGCGGGCTACCGCCGCGACAGGAGGGGTGATGGCACAAGAGGATGTCGAGCGTGAGTTCGCCGAACTCGTCAACATGCAACCCAAGGAGCTAGAGCGGTGGCTCGAGACCGACGCTTCAAAGTCGGTCGGTCAAAAAGATGGGAACGGCGAGTCCAAGGGACACGCCTCCGGCAGGCGCATCCTCAGCATCAAACGCAAGAAGAAGGCTGAACTCACCGACGAGGACCGAGCGCACATGCGCCGCGTGGTCGGTTACATCAAACGCCACTTAGCGCAGCGGCCCGAGGGAGACCCCAAGGAGAGCAACTGGCGCTACTCGCTCATGAATTGGGGTCACGACCCCTGTAAGGACGACGGTTAGCGCGGGTCGCAGCGGCGCGTGGCGCTACCGTGGACACCTCCACGTAAAAACCCCGAGCGCTGCGCTCGGGGTCGTTTTTGGGGCGCGCTAGCCCGCTTGCGCCTGCTCAGCGGCGAGCTTGTTGAGGCGCCTAGCGAGGCGCGACTTGCGCCGCGCCGCGGCGTTTTTGTGCAGCGTCGAGCCCTTCGCGGCGCGGTCGATGAGGCTCACCGTCACGCGCTGAAACTTCGCGGCGGCCTCCAGGTCGCCCCGCTCGGCCGCCTCGACGGCTTTTTTGCCGAAGGTGCGGATGGTGCTCTTCGCGGCGCGGTTTTTCGCCCTGGCTTTTTGCGACTGGCGGTGGTACTTCATTGCCGACGGGTTTCTTGCCATGATGCTCCTTTGGGGTCAGCGTCTTCGGGTTTCGCGCTCTTTGGCCCGGGTCGGGCCGTCAACCTTTTGACTCTAGCATAGCGGCCCGCGCTAGCGCAACGCGCGCGGGGGCACCGCGGCGCCCCCTAGACGAGCGTCACCCCTAGCTCGCGGCCGAGCGCCACCACCGTCGCCACCCCAAGCCCGACGACGCTAAAGTAGCAGCCGCGCACCTCGCGCACGAGCGCCGCGCCGCGGCCCTGCACGGCGTAACCGCCCGCTTTGTCGAGCCCTTCGCCGGTCGCCACGTAGCGGTCGATCTCGTCGTCGGTGAGCTTGCGAAAGCGCACGGCGGTCCTGACGACCCGCTCGGCGCGCCCTTCACCGCGTCGGAGCGCGTGTCCGGTGAAGACCTCGTGGGTGCGGCCCGAGAGCCGCGCGATAAAGTCGCGGTTTTGCTCCCGATCCTTGGGTTTGCCTAAAATCTCGCCGCGCAGCACGACGAGCGTGTCGGCGGCGATCACGAGCGCGTCCGGGTAGCGCCGCGCTACCGCCTCGGCCTTGGTAACGCTCAGGCGGCGCACGAGCTCGAAAGGGGTTTCGTCGGGGCCGTGCGTTTCATCGATGTCGGCGGGGATCACGTCGAAGTGTAGGCCCAGGTTCTGCAGCAGCTCGCGGCGCCGCGGCGAAGCGCTCGCCAGGATGATGGGGGGGTTGCTCACGCTCTAGAGTCTACCCCGCCCCCCGGCACCACCCCGCACGCGCCGCCCTGGCACCGAGGGGCCGCCCTGACACCGAAAGGCCGCACCCAGCCTTCTCACACGACGCGCGCGCGCGCCCGCCACCCGTATCCTAGGGGCATGTACACCGACCTGCAGAGCTTCGTAGCCGAACTCGAGCGCCGCGGCGAACTGCTGCGGATTCGCGAAAGCGTCTCGGCGGAGCTCGAGATCACCGAGATCGCCGACCGCATGGTGAAGACGGGCGGCCCCGCTTTGCTGTTTGAAAATGTCGCCGGTAAGGACTTCCCGCTGGTGATCGGGCTCTACGGCACCCGTGAGCGTATGGCGCTGGCACTGGGCGCCAAAAGCCTCGACGCCATCGGCGAGCGCATCCGCAACCTCACCGAGGTCAAGCTGGGCGGCGGCCTTTTGGGGCTCGCCTCGAACCTGCCCAAACTCAAAGAGTTGGCCTCGCTGCCGCCCAAGCGCGTGCGGGGCGGCCCCGTCCAGGAGGTCGTGTGGCGCGGGGACGAGGTCGACCTCACCAAGCTCCCCATCCTCACGTGTTGGCCCCAAGACGGCGGGCCCTTTATCACCCTGCCCTTGGTCATCTCCAAAGACCCCGAGACGGGCGAGCCGAACATCGGCATGTACCGGATGCAGGTCTACGACCGCGCGACCACCGGGATGCACTGGCAGCGGCACAAGACGGGCGCGAAGCACCTTGAAAAGGCCAAGCGGCTGGGGCGTCGGCTCGAGGTGGCCGTCGCATTAGGCGGCGACCCCGCGCTCACCTACGCCGCCACCGCCCCCATCCCGCCCATTCCGGGGATCAACGAGTTTTCACTCACGGGCTTTTTGCGCGGGCGCTCGATCGAGCTGACCAAAGCCCTCACGGTCGACCTCGAGGTGCCCGCGAACGCCGAGTTCGTTTTAGAGGGTTACGTCGACCCCGAAGAGCCCTGGCGCCCCGAGGGGCCCTTCGGCGACCACACCGGCTTCTACACGCTTTCTGACCTCTATCCGGTCTTTCACGTTACGGCCATCACCATGCGCGAGCGCCCCCTCTACCCGGCGACGATCGTGGGCCGCCCACCGATGGAGGACGCCTACCTCATCGAGGCTTCAGAGCGCATCTTTCTGGTACCCGCGCAGCTCATCTTGCCCGAAATCGTGGACTATCACATGCCCCCCGCCGGCATCGCCCACAACCTGGTCAACGTGGTCATCAACAAAGAGTACCCGGGACAAGCCTACAAGGTCGCCAACGGCCTGCTGGGTCTGGGGCAGATGATGTTCGCCAAGGTGCTGCTGGTGACCGACGAAAAGGTCAAGCCGCAAGAGCACCTCGCGTTCTGGCGCACGGTTCTCCAAAACGCCGTGCCGGGGCGGGATTCGCAGTTCGCCAAGGGGCCCATCGATGTGCTCGACCACTCGAGCCGCTCGTGGAGCTACGGCAGCAAGCTGATCGTAGACGGCACCCGCAAACACGACGAGGAGGGGGCGAACGCCGCCTGGACGCCGAACGAAACGCGCTCACAAGCGGAGCTCCCCACACACGAAGCGGTGTCGCGGCAGCACCAGCTCGCCGGCGGCTTCTGGTTTTTGACCACCCACAAACAGCGCGCGGGGCAGGGTCGGGAGCTCGGGGCGTGGGCCGCCGCGCAGCCCGAAGCCACCGGGGTGCGGCTGATTGCCGTGCTCGACCACGAGACCGACCCCGCAGACTTTGAAGACTGCATCTGGACGCTTCTCAACAACATCGACCCGGAGCGCGACGTCGAGGTCTTAACGGGGCCGAGCGGACCGGTGTTCGTGATGGACGGCACGCCCAAGCTCCCCGAGGAGGGGTTTCACCGCGGCTGGCCCGAAAAGATCACCATGACAGAAGCCGTCAAGCGCAAAGTCGACGCGCTCTGGCCCCGGCTCGTCAACGAGCCCGTCCCCGGTTGAGCGGGCGCAGCAGCAGTGTGAGGCGCAGTACACACCGCGCTCCCCTACCTCGTCTAGGGTAAACCCAAGGGAGGCAACCATGACCACGCTGCAAAAAACCTGCCGCAATGGCGCCCTCGCACTCAGCTTGCTCTTCGTCGGGCTCCCCGCAGCCCACGCCGCCGGGACGACGGGGACGACCGGCACGAACGTCCAAGAGACGACCACGACCGCCCCTGCTGCGCCCGCGACCACGACCACGACGCAGGGCACCGGCGGCGGGTGGGGTTGGATCGGGCTCTTCGGCCTGCTCGGGTTGGCGGGGCTCACGGGCCGCGGCCGCGGCGGCGACCGCAACGTCGTGGTCGACGGGACCAGGCGTTAACCAACCCCAAACACCGAACGCAGAGGCCGTCCGGACACCCTCCGGACGGTTTTTTTGGGGCGCGCCGCCTACTAGACCAGCGTGTGACCCGACCATGACGCGTATAGAGGCTGGCTGCGTCGGGCCGAGCGCACGCTCGTCCTGGCCCAGGGCGGCATTAGCGGCGGCAAAAGCGTTCGCCGCACGCCTTCGCCGACTTCCCGGAGCGCGCGGTTTCCGCTACGCCTCCGCTTTCAGGGGCGGCTGAGACCTTCCTGACGATTTCTGGTCGTTGCCGACCTCCCCGAAGGGGCCGCAGGGGTGCTTTAGCGTTGCCCAAGGGCTGCGCGCCGAGGGGTTCGGTCACCTCGGCGCGCAGGGTGGGCCCTAGTGCTAAGTGGCGCCTCGAGCCCTGGCGGGTGTCGTCGCTAGAGCGTCTCGTCCTCGGCCGGGCCGACGTTTTCCCCCTCGATACCGACCCACTCCTCGCGGTTGGCGACGTCGAGCTTGTAACTCCTCCAGGCGCGTTCACGGTACGCCTGCAGCTCCGCTTCGTCGGCGCCTTGCGGGGCGGGGAGGCCGGTGCGGCCCTCGATCTCCTCGAGCGGCAGGGCAAAAAAGTCCTCACGGCTAAGCTGGTTCATCGCGGTTCCTCCTCGGGTAGACGGCTGAGCTCATCTAAAAGCGCCTCGACCTCCGCTTGCGAGGTGACGAAGGCGGGGCGCAAGAGGTCGTCGGAGCGGCCCTCGGTCGCTCTGTCGCTCGAGAGGACGCGGTAGTCGTCCTCGCTGTCCCCCTCGAAGTACACCGGGGTCACGAGGAGCCGCGCAGAAGGTCCCGAGAGCGGTTCTTGAAAGACGATCGCGCCGTAGCGGTTGGGGCAGCGGTAAAAGCGCTGGATACCCGGCACCGCCCCCGTGCCTATGTGGTGTTCTGCAATCTGCCGATACGCCATGCGTGAGTTTACGGCACCGCACCCCCGGCAGATTGGAGTTTAGCGCATGGAGGCGCGCGCGACACCCGCTAACGCCGCGAGGCGAGCGCCGCGGCGAGAAAGAGCAGCGCCTGCGTCAAGATGATGGTGCTCCCCGAAGGCACCTCCAAAACGTACGAGGCGCCGAGGCCGAAGGCGGTGCTGAACACCCCTAGGAGGGCGCTCAGGAGCGTCATGCTGAAAAGCGAGCGGGTCACGAGGCGCGCGCTCGCGGCGGGGATGACCAAGTAGGCGGCGATCAGGATCGCCCCGACGACCCGCACCGAAGCGACGATCACCACCGCCGCGAGGGCAAAGAGCAGGTACTCGAGGCCGCGCACCCGCACCCCGTCGGTCTGCGCGAGCTCGGCGTCGAAGGTCGCGTAGGCGAGGTGGCTCCATAGCAGCGCCAAGAGCCCCAACGAGAGCGGCGCGAGCCCCGCGATGAGGCGCAGCTCCTGCTGGCCGATACCCAGGATCGAACCGAAGAGCAGGTGCCAGGCGTCGACGTTAAACTGCGTCTCGAAGCTGATAAACATCACGCCCAGCGCCACCGAGACCGCGAAAAAGATGCCGATCGCCGTGTCCGACGAGAGCCGCGTGTGGTCGCGCACCCAAGCGATGCCGAGCGAGGCCACCAGGGTAAAGGCGAGCGCCACCCACAGAGGCTGCTCGACCCCGAGCAAAAGCCCCAGAGCTACCCCCCCGAAGGCCGCGTGGGCGAGGCCGTCGCCCAAAAACGACAGCCCCCGCTGCACCACGAAAACCCCCAACACGCCGCACATGAGCGCGACGAGAAGCCCCGCGAGGAGCGCGCGCTGCATAAAGGGGAGCTGAAAGACGTCGATGAGTTCGGCGAGCATATCGGTTTCCTCTAGGTGCACGGAGGCGTTTGGTTTGGAGGCCTGAGGGGTCGTCGTGGCGCCCCGGTCGAGGCCACCGGTCAGCGTAGCACTAACGCTCATCGCTACGGCCGGCGCGCCGCTGCGTGCCGCACCGGGTCGCCACAACGCCACAGCGCGCTACACCGCGAGCTTGTGCGGGTGGCCGAGGTGGCCGAAAGCGCGCGTCAGGGCGTCGCCGGCGAAGACCTCGGCGGGGGGACCGAAGCCGTGCAGCCGCCGGTTGAGGACCGCGACGTGGGTCGCGTGGTAGCGCGCGGCGGCGAGGTCGTGGGTGATCATCGCGACCGTGGCGCCCGTCTCCCGTTGGTAGCGCTCTAAAAGGTCGTAGAGGTCGTGTTCGGCCAGGAAGTCGACCCCGGTCGCCGGTTCGTCGAGCAAGACGAGCTGGGGGCGGCGGACGAGGGCGCGGGCTAGAAAGGCGCGCTGCAGCTCCCCGCCGGAGAGCTTGGGGAGGTGTTTGAGGGCGAGGTGCCCCGCACCGACCTGCTCGAGCGCCAAGCGCGCCGCGTCGCGTTCGCGCTTCTGGACGCGCGCCGGCCAGCTCCGGCGCAGCCCCGAGACGACGAGCTCGAGCACCGAAGCCGGAAAGGTGCGGTCAAACGTTTTAAGCTGCGGCACGTAGCCGATGCGCTCGGGGTGCCGCCCCGCCGCCGCGCCGAAGAGCGCCGCGTGCCCGCTATGTGGGGTAACGAGCCCCAAAGCGACCTTGATCAAGGTCGATTTGCCCGCCCCGTTGGGGCCCACGAGGGCCAAAAACGCCCCCGCGCAGAGGTCAAACGAGATGTCGCTGAGCACCTCCGCCTCGCCGAAGCGGACGCTGACGTGGTGGAAGTGAAGCGGGGGGCGGTCGGGGGAGGTCACGCGGCTTAGCTTATCCCGTTCGGTGCGCGGAGGTCGAAGCTGCCAGAGCGCCCCAACGCGCTACCGCGACAGCGCCTCGGCGATGGTGCGCGCGTTGTCGCGCATGAACGCCTGGTAGGTCTCCTCGTCGCTCGTCCCCCCCCCTTCGGGGTCGAGGGTGTAGAGCGCGACGCCGGCTTGCTCGGCTAAAACCTCGGCGGGGCGGGCGGGCAGCTGCACCTCGTTAAAGATCGCGCGCGCGCCGCTCGCTTCGATGAGCGCGAGCGCTTCGGCGAGGTAGCTCGGGGTCGGTTCGCGCCCGGGGGCGGGTTCGATGACCACGACCTGCTCGAGCCCGTAGCGCGCCGTAAAGTAGGGCCAGGCGTCGTGAAAGGGGACGAAGGGCGCGCCGGCAACTGGCGCCAAGATCTCGGTGAGTTCGGCGTGCAGCGCCTCGAGGTCGGCGACGAGCGCCTCGCCGTTGGCGCGGTAGAGCGCTTCGCGCGCCGGGTCGACTGCGGCGAGCGCGTCGACGAAGTGCGGTACGGCCTGCGCCATCAGCACGGGGTCGAGCCAGACGTGGGGGTTGACGCCGCGGTGGTCGTCCCCAACACCACGGTCGCGGGGGCGCGCCCCCTCGGCTGCTGCGTCGAGGTCCAACACCGCCATCAGCTCGAGCAGCGGCGCGTCCGTCCCCGAGGCCGCCACCAGGTTGTGCAGCCACGCGTCGACGCCGCCGTTAAAGATCACCAGGTCGGCCGCGCCGACGCGCGCGACGTCGCGCGGCGTCGGGTCGAAGGTGTGGGGCGAGGCGCCGATGGGCAGCAGGCGCACAACCTCCGCCTCCCCAGCCGTGATCTGCCGGATAAGGTCGTAGTGCGGGTGCATGGACGCCACCACCACGGGGCGCTCCCCCTGCGCCACCCCGACGGCGCTCAGCGCGAGACTCAGGGCCAGCAGCAGGCCCAACAGGGTTCGTGTCATCGGTTCCTCCAAAAACGCGGCGGGATCGGCAACGCAGGCATCTATCGGCCACCAGCTCGGCGCTCGGCGCGTAGCGGCGGCGCGAGCAGGGTCGGGTCGAGGCTGCGGAGCGCCTTGGCGCTCAGCCACACGCGCTGCGCCCGACCCCCGAGCCACAGGGTCTTTTTCTGCAGGTTCGGCCGCTGCGTCCGCGTGTGAACGCCGACCTTTTTCAGGCCGACCCCACCCTTTCTCTTGGCGGAGCCGCGGCGTCTGCTGGTCGTTAAGCGGCGGGTTCGTCTGCCGGTGACGGCGCACACTTTGGGCATAACGTCTCCTTTTCGGTTGGGGCGAAGCACGGCGCCCTCCTCGCTTGTTGATACTACGTTATCATTTAGGTGGCTGTCTAGCGCCACCCGACACGCTAACCCAACGGCTCACGCCTAAGGCGCTTCATCTAGGGCTCTGCTAAACTGCCCTGCATGTCGCTTCGCCTCCTCTCCCTGCCCCTCTGGCTCTACCTGTGGTGCGGGCTCGCGGTGGGGTGGGCCGCCTCCCCCGCAGCCCCGGACACCCGCCGCGACGTCGGCTTCGTCGAGGGCCGCATCGTCGCGCTAGGCGAGCGCGCGACCGTAACGCTGCGCAGCGGCGAGACCGTCGAGGCCGAGCTCCCCACCCCGCTCCCCGACGGCGCCGGCGCTCCCAACTTCGACCTGCCCGCGTACCGCGTCGGCGAATGGGTCGAGCTCTACTACGCCCCGCATCCGGAGGGCGGGGTGCGGTACGTGGTCTCGGACTGGGTGCGCCGCCCGGCGCTCGGCTGGCTGCTCGCGCTCTTTCTGGTGGTCGCTACCGCCATCGCGCGCGGCAAGGGGTTTCGGGCGGTGCTGGCGACGGGCTCGAGCCTCCTGATCGCCATCGCCTTCGTCGTCCCCGCCATCCTCGCGGGGTGGAACCCCATGGTGGTGTCTTTGCTCGGGGTCGGCGGCATGCTGGTGCTCGCCATCTACTTCGTCCACGGCGTTTCGTGGAGCACCACGGCCGCCCTTTTGGGAACCTTCGTCGCCGTTATCGTCACGATGGTCTTGGGCGTCCTCTTTACCCGCGCGGCCTACCTCACCGGCCTAGGCAGCGACGAAGCGCTCTCGATCGCCGTGGTCGCAGCGCAGGTCGACCTGCGCGGGCTGCTGCTCGCGGGGCTCCTCATCGGCGCTTTAGGGGCGCTCACCGACATCACCATCGTGCAGGCGAGCGTCGTGCGCGAGCTCGCCCACGTCAACCCGAGCTTTTCGCTGCGCGAGCTCTACACCCGCGGGATGAACGTCGGGGTCGACCACGTCGGCTCTTTGGTCAACACCCTCGTGCTCGCCTACACGGGCGCCGCACTCCCGCTGCTCGTGCTGCTAAGCGTCAACGACTTTACCCTCACGCGGGCGCTCAACTTCGAGTTCGTCGCCTCCGAGGTGGTGCACACGCTCGTCGGGTCGGTCGGGCTGATCTTGGCGGTGCCCCTGACGACCTTTATCGCCGCCCTGATGTTCCGCGGCGACAAGCTCGCGCTGCGCCGCGGCGAGCTCAACCTGCACGCCCACCCCGCCGGGGGGGAGCTGCAACGCGCGCGGCAGTTCGACCTGCAACCCCCCCGCGACCCCGAAGCGGCGGCGCAGGCGCTCTTAAGGCGCCGCGAGGCGAGTCTGCGCGGCCGCGGCAAGTAACCTCTTGACAAGCCTTTCTCAAATACCTACGCGAGGTGCCCATGCTTAAGCGGCGCATTCCGGTCTCGGTCATCGGCGGCTTTTTGGGCGCCGGTAAAACCACCCTGGTCAACCACCTGTTGGCGTCGGGGGGGGCGCGCTTCGGCGTCATCGTCAACGAGTTCGGTACGCTCGGGGTCGACGGCGCGCTTATCGAGACGCTCGAGCAGGGCGGCGTCACCGAGCTCGCCAACGGCTGCCTCTGCTGCTTCGGCCGCGACGACCTCGTCGACGCGCTCATCAAACTGGGCCTGCGCGACGACCCGCCCGAGCACATCTTAGTCGAGCTCTCCGGCGTCGCCGACCCCGTACCCGTCGCCCAGACCATCCTCGACCCCTACGTCAAGGCGCTCTTCGAGCTGCGCGCGCTCGTCGGGGTCGCCGACGCCCGCAACCTCGAAAAGACCGTGCAGAGCTCCCCCGAGGGGGCGCTGCAGCTCGCCTACGCGAGCGTCGTCGTGCTCAACAAGTGCGACGCCGTCGGCGAGGCCGAGCGGACGCGGGCGCGATTGATCATCGCCAAACTCAACCCGCTCGCCGCAGTGCTCGAGGCCGAGCACGGCCGCGTCTTGCCCGCAGCGCTCCTCGGCGCCGAGCTGTTCGCCCCGGCGTGGCGCCCGGAGCACGCGACCGCCCACACGCCGGGGCTCCGGAGCCTCGTGCTCACCGGCGAAGCGGCGCTCGAGCGGGGGGCGCTCAACCGCTTTCTCGAGACCTTTATCCTCAGCCAACCCGACCGCATCCTGCGCACGAAAGGCTTCGTGAGCCTCCAGGGCGCCAAGCAGCGCCTCCTCGTGCAGGCGGTGCGCGACGTTTTAAACCTCACCCTGCTCCCCGAACCGGCCGACGGCCGCTCGCAGCTCGTGGTGATCGGGCGCGAGCTCGACGCCGAAGCGCTGCGCGCCGCTTTCGCCGAGACCGCAGCGCCACCCCCCAAACGCCGCTTTCTGGCGCGGCGCGCGCGGACGCGGGCTTAGGCGACCCGCTCCGCGCTCGCCCCCGCCGCCCCCTCGCTCAGGTAAAAGGCCCCCTCAAGGCCGCTCTCGGCGGCGTAGCGCTGGCTCACGGCGGCAACGAGCGCGGGCGCGTCCGCCTCGCGCACGAGCGCCACGGCGCACCCCGCGAAACCGCCGCCGGTCATCCGCGCCCCCAAACACCCCGGCTGCTGCCGCGCGAGCGACACCATCAGGTCGAGCTCAGACGACGAGATCTCGAAGTCGCCCTGCATGCTCGCGTGGCTCTCGTCCATCAGCCGCCCGAGCGCCGGCGCGTCGCCCGCGCGCATCGCCGCGGCGGCGGCGAGCGTCCGGGCGTTCTCGGAGACCACGTGGCGCGCGCGGCGGCGCACCTCGTCGCCGCAGGCGGCCGCGAGCGCCTCCTCGCGCGCCCGAAAGTCCGCTAGCGACACGTCGCGAAGGGCGCGCACGCCGAAAAACGCGGCCGCCTCCTCGCACTGGCGGCGGCGGTCGTTGTAACCCGACTCGACGTGTTTGTGGCGCGTCGCGGTGTCCATGATGACCACGGCCGTCCCCGCCGGCAGCGCGACCGCCTCCGTCTCGAGGCTGCGGCAGTCGATGAGGAGCGCCCGCCCCGCCTCGCCGCAGGCCGAGATGAGCTGGTCCATGATGCCCGTCTGCGCGCCCACCCAGGCGTTCTCGGTGCGCTGCGCAAGGCGCGCCATGCGTTTGGGCTCCCAGGGAAAGCCGGAGACCTCGGCGAAAGCGCGCATGGTGGCGAGCTCCAGCGCCGCCGACGAGGAGAGCCCCGCCCCCAGGGGGACGTCGCTACGCAGCACCCCCTCAAAACCGCGCAGGTGAAACCCGTCCTCTTGCAGCGCCCAGGCGCTCCCCTTGAGGTACTCCGCCCACCCCTCGCCGCGCTCGAGGGCGCTCAGGCGAAAGCTCACCTCGTCGCCGAGCTCGAGCGACCGCACGGTGACGGTGTCGTCCGGGCGCGCGCGCAGCGCCAGCCACGCGGCGCGCTCTAGGGCCATGGGCAGCACGAAACCGTCGTTGTAGTCGGTGTGCTCACCGATCAGGTTGACGCGGCCGGGGGCGCGCACGAGCACCTCCGGCGGGGCTCCGTAACGCGTTTTGAAGGCCTCGGTCACTTCGGCTCGCAAGTCGGCGGTGTAGCGCATCACGCGCTCACTCTACCGCGCCGCGAACGGCTGTGAGGCGAGCTTACGGCGGCGCGGGCCCTCTGGGCCAAGAGAGCGGCGCAGAGCGGCATCTATACGGCAACTCCAGAGACGCCCCAGAGCCCAAGGTCAGAGCCCAAAGTCCATCTGGGCTTGACACCCGCGCCGACGAGTGACTACCCTAACAAAGGCTTTAGGCCAACCCCCACAGAAAGGAGCCGACACGCGTTGCAAGACGAACCGCACAGTTCGGACGCCAAACCGCCTTCACGTCTGGTAACAACCCAACGCCGACCCTGCGGCCCTTTCGGGGGTGTGCGCTGCTAGGTGCTGTCTAGCTACTGACACTGCGCGGGCGTGACCCCGCCCAAGAGGGCTGCAGGGCCCTCACGTCGACGGAGGTCACCCATGACGCAACCCGACATCCGCACCCTCGCCGGTACGCGCGTCAGCGCCGTTCAGCTACAGACCCTTAAAGAGCGCCTCGCCCAGACCAGCACCGACCAACTCACCGAGCTGCTGCCCACGCTCGAGCCCAAAGAGCAGGTCATCGCCTTTCGGCTCCTCCCCAAAGACCGCGCCATCGTCGTTTTCGAGCGCCTCGAACCGCGCGACCAGGCGGCGCTCGTGCGCGGGATGGAGGACCCCGAGGTGCTGCCGCTTTTAGAGGCGCTCGAGCCCGACGAGCGCATGCGCCTCTTTGACGAGCTGCCCGCCAAGGTCGCCAAACGCCTCATCGCCGGGTTGAGCCCCGACGCGCGGCGGGTCGTCAACGAGCTGCTCGGCTACCCCGAAGAGAGCGCCGGGCGCGAGATGAGCCCCTACTACCACGCCGTGCGCATGGACACCACCGTCGGCGCGGCGCTCGCCTCGCTGCGGAGCAGCCCCTTAAGCGGCGAGCAGCTCGGGGTGGTCTTCGTCATCGACGAGGGGCGCTTTTACCAGGGCTTTATCCAAGCCGGTCGCCTCCTCAAAGCCGACCCCCAGGCGCCAGTTCGCCACCTCGTCGAGGCGCCGGAGGTCTACGTCCGCGCGCACGACGACCGCCTGCGCGCAGCGACCCTCCTCAAACGCCACCGCCTCCCCGCCCTGGCCGTCACCGACGCCGAGGGGCGGCTCGTCGGGGCTATTACCTTCGACGACGTCGTCGATCTGCTCGAGGAGGAGGCGTCGGAGACGATGTACTGGAAAGCCGGGGTGGGCGACCTGACTCGCCGCAAAGACGAGGTCAACAGCCAACGCCTCACCCAAGGGAGCGTCTGGTACCCCGTGCGGGTGCGCATCCTGTTTCTGCTGGTGACGCTCGCCGGTGGGCTGGCGGTAGGCGGGCTGATCGACCGTTTCGAGGAGATCCTCGAGGCGGTCATCGCCGCGGCCGTCTTTATCCCTCTGGTGATGGACATGGGCGGCAACGTCGGCACCCAGTCGACGACCATCTTCGCGCGCGGGCTCGCGCTCGGCCACATCGATCTGCGCCGCTTCGGGCGCCACTTGGGGCGCGAGGTCGCTATCGGCGCCATCATGGGCCTCGTCTTGGGGCTCGTCGCGGGCGCTGCTGCCTACTTCTGGCAGGGCGCGCCCAACGGCGTCCCGCAGCTCGGCGTCGCGGTCGGCGTGTCGATCGCCACGGTGGTGACGTTCGCCACGTTGCTCGGCTTTTTGCTGCCCTGGCTGATGGTCAAGCTCGGGCTCGACCACGCCCCCGGCGCCGACCCCTTTATCACCACCATCAAGGACTTTGTCGGCTTGGCCCTCTACTTCTACCTGGTCTCGGCGCTGATCGGCGTCGGCGAGGGGGGTGTCGAAGCGGCGCTCGGCGCCCTTGCGCTCCTCTAGGCTAGCGCGCGATCACGGGCCGTGGCCGCTCGCCGTGCTAGGCCGCTGGCACATGCCGGAGGCCGGAGGCGCCTTCGCAGAGCTGGGCGCGCAGAGAGCCCCTCTCGGCAAAACGCGCAAGCTACGAGCGGCAGCGTAAGAAGCTGCGCGCCTGTTGGCACGGGGCCCGAGCGTCCGCGTCGGTCGCCCTCTACGCCACCGCGCTCACGCCCGGCGCTGCGCACCGGCGCCAAACAGTAAGCTAACAGCGGTCGTTCTCGACCCTCTGACCCAAGGAGGTGCGCTGTGACGCCTTTTGACCTTTCCGCAACGCTAGGGGCGGCTTTTGCGCACCCCTACGCGCAGTTCTTTCTCAAGCTCCTTTTGGCCCTAGCGCTCGGCGCCACCATCGGTCTGGAGCGCCAGTGGCGGCAGCGCATGGCTGGGCTCCGCACCAACGCGCTCGTTTCGGTCGGGGCCGCCTCGTTCGTGTCGCTGCCGCTCTTTATAGACGGCGACGCGAGCCCCACGCGGGTCGCCGCACAGGTGGTCTCCGGTATCGGCTTTTTGGGCGCTGGGGTGATCATCCGCGACGGCGCCAGCGTGCGCGGCCTCAACACCGCCGCCACGCTCTGGGGCGCCGCCGCCGTCGGGGTCTTGGCGGGTTCGGGATTTGTCATCCCGGCGCTTATGGCCGCTCTGGTGGTGCTGCTCGCCAACGTGCTCTTGCGCCCGCTCGCGCGGCGCATCGACCGGCAACCGCTTAGTGACAGCGAGGTCGAGACGGGCTACACCATCGAGATCGTCTCGGTCGCCCCCCAAGAGGCGCACGTGCGGGCGCTCCTCTTGCAGATGCTGAGCGGCAGCCCCCTAAGGATCCGCAACCTGCGCAGCCGCGACGTCGAAAACACCGAACAGGTGCGCGTGCGCGCCCGCCTCGTCACCCAAGGCCGCGCCGACGCCGTCCTCGAGCAGCTCGTCGGGCGGCTCAGTTTGGAGCCGAGCGTGACCGAAGTCAGCTGGGAGGTCGCCAGCGGCTAGCGCCGCTGGCGACCCGAGCCGACAACGCCACCGCGTCGGCGCGCGTGACGTCGGTGGGCGACGCCGGCCCAGCGCCCCTCCCCCACCACGCCCCCTACCGGCGCCTCTACCGGAGGTTCTCATGGCTACGCACCGCTCGCCCCCCTACCAGCATCACCTCGCCCCGCTTCGTCCTTCCACCCTAGGCGCTGACCCCAGTCTCGAAGCGCCACCCCTACACCTTCTGATCGGCGGCGTCAGCGGCAGCGGCAAATCGCAGCTGGCGGCGGCGTTGGCGCAGCGGCTCGGCATCTACCGGGTCATCTCGAGCGACACCGTGCGTCAGATCATGCGCGCGCTGACCTCGCCGCAGCAGATGGCGGCGCTTTACGCCTCGAGCTTTGAAGCCTGTGCGGTCCTCGCGTCCCCCGGTAACGCCGCCCCCGAGCGCGTGATGGCTGGGTTTCGGGTTCAAGCGACCCAGGTCGCCCTCGGGCTGCAGGCGGTCGTCGAGCGGGCCGCGTGTGAGCGCGCCGCCCTGATCGTCGAGGGCGTACACCTCGTCCCCGGACTGCTACCGCAGCCCCGCCGGAACGTCCTAAGCGTCCCCTTGCTGCTCGTCGTGCGTTCGGCAGACGAACATCGCCGCCGCTTCCTGGCGCGCGCCCAGGAAACTTTTGGACAACGCGCGGCGGCGCGCTATCTGGGCTGCTTCGAGGAGATCCGCGCGCTGCAAGCCGGGCTCGAGGCGGCCGCCCGCGAGCTGCGGGTACCCGTACTCGAAAGCGACGCCCCCGAGCTGCTGCCGCGCGCGCTCGGCCTCATCGAGCGCGCCGCCACGAGCGGCGGCGACACGCCCACGCCACCTACACCAAACGACCCGCCCTACCGCGCCACCACGCCCTGAGGTTCGTCGCCGACCAACGCTTGGACCTGCGGGTTACCGGGGCGGTGTAAGCTCTTTGCAGGAGGTTTCGTGTGGCAGAGAAACTCCGCTGGGGGGTGCTGAGCACCGCGCGCATCGGGCTCAAGTCGGTCGTCCCGGCGCTGCAAAGGGCGCGTAACGGCGAGGTCGTCGCGCTCGCGAGCCGCGACGAGGCGCGGGCCAGGGAGGCCGCCGGCGCGCTCGGCATCCCGCAGGCGTTCGGCTCGTACGAGGCGCTCTTAGCCTCGCCCGAGGTCGACGCGGTCTACATCCCCTTACCCAACACCCTGCACAAACCGTGGGCGCTTGCGAGCCTAGCCGCCGGCAAACACGTGCTCTGCGAGAAACCGCTCGGCGTCACGGCGAGCGCGTGCCTCGAGATCGGCCGCGCCGCCGCTAGCGCGGGCCTTGCGGTGATGGAGGCGTTTATGTACCGCTTCCACCCGCGGTTTCGAGCGCTGCAAGAGCTGCTCGCGGCGGGCACCATCGGGGAGCTAAGGGCGATCTGCAGCGCCTTCTCGTTTCGGCTGGACAACCGCCAGGACATCCGCTGGCAGGCCGAGCTCGGCGGCGGCGCCCTCTATGACGTGGGCTGCTACTGCGTCAACGCGAGCCGCACGCTCGCCGGCGCCGAACCCGTGCAGGTCGCGGCCTTCGCGAGCTTTGAGGGGGGCGTCGACGGGAGCTTGTCGGGGCTGCTGCGCTTTCCGGGCGGGGTGACGGCGTCTTTTGACTGCGCGCTCACCGCTGCGCGCCGCGACGTGCTCGAGCTCACCGGCACCGAAGGGACGCTGCGGCTCGAGGCGCCCTTTAGCGTGGGCGAAGCGGAGACGACGATCCTCGAGCGGCGCACGCATCGGGGCAAGACGACCGAGGAGCGGGTCCACACGGTCGCGGGCGCGAACAAGTTCACCCTCATGGCCGAGGCGTTCGCCGAGAGCGCCCTGACGGGCGCCCCGGTCCCCTACCCCGTCAGCGACGCGGCGGCCAACCTCCGCGTCATCGAGGCGCTCTTGCGCGCCGCGCGGCGCGCCGACGAGGGGCGGCCCTGAACCGAACGGGCGACCCCGTGGCGCTCGCAGGGGCGCTCGCACGGGGGTTCGCGGCGCGGGCCGCCGAGGCCGACCAGCAAGGCGAGCTCCCCGAGGCGGACGTCGCCGACCTCAAGGGGTCGGGCTACTTGGCGCTCTCGGTGCCCGCACGCTACGGCGGCGCGGGCGCTTCTCTGGGCGTCTGCACCGAAGCGCAGCTCGCGCTGGCTGAGGGCAGCACCTCAACCGCCCTGGTAGCCGCCATGCAGCTCCACCTCTTCGGGCACGCGCTCGAGACCGGCGCTTGGGGGGAGCTCGCCCCCGAGTTCTGCGAGCGCGCCGTGCGGGGCGAGCTCTTTAACGCCGCGGCCAGCGAACCGCAGCTCGGGTCGCCGTCGCGCGGCGGGTTGCCGCAGACCGAGGCCGTGCGCGAGGGGGACGCGCTCGTCGTCACGGGCCACAAGACGTGGGTCACGGGCGGGGAGCGGCTCGAGCACCTGCTCGTGCGGGTCACCCTCGACGAACAAGCGCGCACCCTCTGGCTCCCCAACCACCTCCCCGGCGTCCGCTGGAAACGCACCTGGGGGGGCGGCCTCAGCCTGCGCGCCAGCAACTCGGACGACGTCTTTTTCGACCGGGTGCGCGTCCCCGTCTCGCACCTCGTCGCCGAGGGGCGCGCCGGTCCCAACCTCTGGTTCCCGACCCTGATCGCCGCGACCTACCTGGGCACCGCCTTCGCGGCGCAGGAGGCCGCCGCGCGCTACGCCCTGGAGCGCGTGCCGACCGCGCTCGGCCGCCCCATCGCCACGCTCCCCACCATTCAGCGGCAGCTCGGCGAGATGGCGGTGCGGCTCGCCGCCGCGCGCACCCTCCTCGTCGCGACCGCCCACGCCTGGACGGGTGAGGGCGACCGGGAGGCGTTTTACCCCCGCGTCGTCGCCGCCAAGCACGTCGCAATCGAGGCGGCGCTCTGGGTCACCGAAGCGGCGCTGCGCCTCGCAGGCGGCGCCAGCCTCGGACCGGAGCTGCCTTTAGAACGCCTTTTCCGCGACGTCCGGGCGGGGCTCATGCACCCCCCCTCGGGTGACGCGGCTTTGGAGCTTGTCGGGCGGCGCGCGCTCGGCCTCTAGGCGCCAAAGCCCTAGGCGCGCCGACCGCCACGCGGGACGGTCGGACGCCGCGTTACCCGACGCGCGCCTTATGGCTCGCCGCACGCCCGATGTAGGCGCCCGCCAACTTGAGCCGGCACACCACCTGTTAGGCTCTGGAAAACCGCGTGGGGTCGGGGTGGGCGCGCGATCCGTGGAAAGGAGCCTTGACGTTGCCCACAGACACACCGACATACGACTGCATCGTCGTCGGCGCCGGACTCGCCGGCCTCGTCGCCGCTCGCAACCTGCACCGCGCCGGCGCCTCCGTGCTGGTGCTCGAGGCGCGAGACCGCATAGGCGGCCGGATGTACGGCCGCGCGCTGCCCTCGGGGGGGTGGGTCGACTGGGGGGGGCAGTGGGTCGGCCCCACCCAAGAGCGCTTCTGTGCGCTTTTAAGCGAGTACGGTGTCGAGCGCTTCCCCTCACCGTCGCAGGGGCGCAAGGTGCTCATCTTCGGCGACCAACGCTACGAGTTCGAGGGGTTTTTTCAGGGGTTTTTCGAGGGGCTCCCCCCGGGCGTTCCGGAAGGGGATTGGAGCGACGCGATCGACGCGTGGGCCCGCTTCGACGCCCTAGCGGCGCGTCTGGAACCGGAGCATCCGCGCTCGAACGACCTCACCCGCAAGCTCGACGCCGTGACCTTCGCGCAGTGGATCGGTGAAAACACCCGCACGGCGTTCGGCAACTGGTACTTTTCCTACATGGCTCGAGCGGTCGGCACGGGGTGCGCCGAACCGGAGCAGGTGTCGCTGCTCCACGTCCTCTGGGGCCACCGCGTGGCCTCGCAAGCCGAGTACCCGGAAGCCGAGCTCCTGCGCGGCGGAGCGGGGCAGCTCCCCGCGAAGATCGCCGCAGCGTTTGCCGAACGCGTCCGTACGGGCGAACCGGTCTTGCGCGCGCGCCAAGACGGCGCGGGCGTTACGCTCGAGACGCCCCGCGGCCGCTACGCCGCACGGTTCGCCATCGTCGCCATGCCCCCGCACCTGGCCGGCCGGATCGCCTACGACCCGCCGCTGCCGCCGCTTCGCAGCCAGCTCACCCAGCGCATGCCGATGGGCACCTGCGCCAAACTGCTGGTCGCCTACGACCGCCCCTTCTGGCGCGACCGAGGGCTTGTCGGGACCGGCATCGGCAATAGCGGCTGGGTCGAGCTGTGCGCCGACAGCTCCGAGCTTGCAGGCGACGTCGGGGTCATCGCGGCGTTCGTCTACGGCCACCGCTACCACGCGTGGCGGCAGCTCAACGAGAGCGACCGCCGCGCCGCCATCCTCGCCGACCTCGCCCGCTATTTCGGCGATGAGGCCCTCTCCCCCATCGCCTACGACGAAGCCGACTGGACGAGCGACCCGTGGACCGGCGGGGGCTACACCGCCTTTATGCCGCCCGGCGTGTGGACGTCTTTCGGCGAAGCGCTCGCCGCCCCCGTCGGCAGCATCCACTGGGCGGGTACGGAGGTGGCCGAGCGCTGGCCCGGCTTTTTCGAGGGGGCGGTGCGCACTGGCGAGGCGGCCGCCGAGAGGGTCGCGGCTCTTTTGTAACGGGGCTCGCTAGGGTGTCGCGGGGCGCTCGAGGCGAACCTGGGTACCGCTCAAGCTGCCCCGACACCCCACTTCGGCGCGCTACAGGGCCATCGCTACAGAGCCACATCTAGCGAGCGCGCGGGCAAAAGCGTAGAGTAGAGGCCAGCTCACAGATCTATAGGAGGGTCTATGAAGCTTCGCCTCGGCCTCGTCCTCTGCTCTACCCTGCTCGGCGCCGCGCTCGCTCAGAGCGGAAGCCTCACCATCGAGAGCTGGCGTAACGACGACCTCACGGTCTGGCAAGAGACCATCATCCCCGCCTTTAACGCGCGCTACCCAGACATCCAGGTGACCTTCGCGCCGTCGGCTCCGGCGGAGTACAACGCGGTGCTTAACTCCAAGCTCGAGGCGGGCAGCGCGGGCGACCTCATCACCTGCCGCCCCTTCGACGTCTCCTTGGACCTCTTTCAGAGGGGGCACCTCGCCCCCTTAAACGACCTCCCCGGTATGGAGAACTTTTCGGACGTCGCCAAGAGCGCCTGGATCACCGACGACGGCTCCGACGTCTTCTGCGTCCCCATGGCTTCGGTCATCCACGGTTTTATCTACAACCAGGACATCTTCGCCGAGTTAGGCCTTTCTGAGCCGCAGACTTACGAGGAGTTCCTGAGCCTGCTGCAGACGGTTCGCGAGAGCGGCGCCTACGAACCCCTCATCATGGGCACCGCCGACCAGTGGGAAGCGGCCACCATGGGCTACCAGAACATCGGTCCGAACTACTGGCGCGGCGAAGAGGGGCGGCGGGGCCTCATCGACGGCACCATCGGCTACGACGAGGGCGGCTTTTTGGCGGCGTTTGAAGCGCTCGCCGCGTGGCGGCCCTTTCTGATGAACGGCTACCAGGCGACCACCTACCCCGACGCGCAGGCCGCCTTTACCCTCGGGATGGGCGCGGTCTACCCGGCGGGCTCGTGGGACATCTCGGTCTTCAACCAGCAGGCCCCCTTCCCCATGGGCGCCTTTCGCCCGCCCCCGCCCGAAGGCCAAGAGGACTGCTTTATCAGCGACCACACGGACATCGGCATGGGCCTAAACGCCGCTAGCCCCAATCAGGAGGCCGCGCGCCTCTTTTTGGAGTGGATGACCACGCCCGAATTTGCCGAGCTCTACGCAAACGCGCTCCCCGGCTTTTTCCCGCTCTCGAACCACGAGGTGACGCTTCAAGACCCCTTGGCCCAAGAGTTCGTGAGCTGGCGCGGCGAGTGCGCATCGACCATCCGCTCGAGCTACCAGATCCTCTCGCGCGGCGAGCCGAACAACGAGAACCAGCTCTGGAACGTCTCCGCGCGGCTGTTAAACGGCGAGATCACCCCGCAAGAGGCGGCGCAGACGGTGCAGGCGGGGCTCGAGGCTTGGTACGAGCCGCAGCAGGGAGAGTAGACTAGTAGCCAGCATTCAGTAGTCAGAAGTCAAAATAAACCCTACTGACTTCTGACTACTGGCTACTGACTTCTGCTTACCCCATGCGCCGCAGACCCTTCCCCGTCCACATCCTCGTCTTCTTGGCCCCCGCCGTGCTGCTCTACACGGCCTTTATGATCTATCCGCTGCTGGACTCCCTACGGCTCAGCCTCTTCGCGCCGACAGTCGAGGAGGGGGGCGCTCGGGGGCTGGCTTTCGTCGGGTTGCAGAACTACCGCACGCTCCTCTCGCACCCGCAGTGGGCGCCGCAACTTCTGAACGCGCTTTCCAACAACGTCCTCTTTTTCGCCATCCACATGCTCGTGCAAAACCCCGTGGGGCTCTCTCTAGCGGTTCTGCTCTCGTCGAAGCTGGTGCGCGGCCGCGCGGTCTACCGCACGCTGATCTTTACCCCCACGGTGCTCTCGGTCGTCCTCATCGGCTTTATCTGGCGCCTTATCTTAAGCCCCTTGTGGGGCATCTCCGGCGACGTTTTGGGCCTTTTCGGCCTCGAGCACCTCAACCAACCGTGGCTCGGTCAGGAGTCGACGGCGCTCGTGACGTTGTCGCTGGTGTCGGTCTGGCAAAACGTCGGCATCCCGATGATGCTCTTTCTCGCGGCCCTCGTCGGCATCCCCGATGAACTTTTAGAGGCCGCTAGGGTCGACGGCGCGACCGCCTGGGGGGTGTTCTGGCGCGTCCAGTTCCCGCTCATCCTGCCCACCGTGGGCATCGTCTCGGTGCTCACCTTCGTGGGCAACTTCAACGCCTTCGACCTCATCTACACCACCCAGCGCGCCATCGCCGGCCCCAACTTCTCGACCGACATCATGGGCACCCTCTTCTTCCGCACCTTTTTCGGCTTTCAGCTCCAACCCGGCAACCCCACGATGGGCGCTACGATCGCGGGGGTGATGCTGCTGGTCATCCTCTCGGGCGTGCTCGTGTACCTCTTCGGCTACCAACGCCGCCTGCAGCGGATCGAGCTGTGAAGCGCCCCGCCGCGACCCTGGCCGCGCACACGGTGCTGCTCTTCTACACCGCGCTGGCGCTCTTCCCCGTAGTGCTCGTGATCGTCAACTCGTTCAAGGGACGCTTGGCCATCTTCCGCACCCCCTACGCGCCGCCGACACCCGAAACCTGGGACCTCGCGGGCTACCGGACGGTGCTCGGCGGGGCGGACTTCCCCCTGTACTTCCGCAACAGCCTCGTCGTCACACTCGCCTCGCTCGCCCTCATCCTCTGGGTAAGTTCGATGGCCGCCTTTGCGCTCGCCGAGTACCCCTTCCCCGGCAACACCCTCCTGGGGCTCTACCTCGCCCTGGGCATCATGGTGCCCATCCGCTTAGGCACAGTCAGCCTGCTGCAGATGATGGTGCGTCTCGGGCTCACCAACACGCTCCTAGCGCTCATCCTGGTCTACGCGGCGGCGGGGATTCCACTGGCGGTCTTTATCCTGACGCAGTTCATGCGCCAGGTCCCCAAGGACCTCAAGGACGCCGCCCGCATCGACGGCGCCAGCGAGTACCGCATCTACGCCCTCGTGCTGCCGCTCGTGCGCCCCGCGCTGGGCACGGTGGCGGTCTTTAACATGATCCCCATCTGGAACGACCTCTGGTTCCCGCTCATTTTGGCGCCCGCCGAGCGCACCAAGACGGTCATCCTGGGCGCGCAGGTCTTCTTGGGCCAGTACATCAATGACTGGAACGCGGTGCTCGCCGCCCTGACGCTGGCGATGGTGCCGGTGATCGTCCTCTACGTGCTCTTTTCCAGGCAGCTCATCCGAGGGTTGACGGCGGGGTCGGTGAAGTGAGCCTCCCGAACCGGCCCCACGCGGCGGCCGCTCGAGCCCACCCCAGACGCCAGATGTGCAGATGTGCGTGCCCGTACACACACCGCCCCGACGCGCGCGTTTTCCGTCGAGCACGCATGTCCCGAGAGGGTAACGGCAGCCAGTCGTGAAGCGGTTGTGCCCCCCAGCCGCTCCTACGAGGCGCGAAGGCCGCCGCTCGAGCTACCCAAGGGCTACGGGCTGCGCCCGCGCCGCCGACGCGTAACACGCCAGCGCCACCTTGAGCGCTTCGTACCCGTCTCGCCACGTCACCGGCGGCTCTTGAGCCTCGCGGACGCTCTCTAAAAACGCCGCCAACATCGCGCGGTTCGGGTCGCTCCCCCAGTTGTGCCACGTCACCGGACGGCTGGCCGTGCCGCCAAAGCGGGTGGCGTACTGCCCGAACGCGTCGACTGAAACCACGCCGCGCGCGCCGACGAGCTCCATCTTGAGGTGCCCCCAGCGCGGATAGATCCCGGCGGGGCGGCTCCAAGAGCAGTCTACGGCGGCAAAAAGCCCGCTGCCGAAGGTCAGCGTGACGATCCCGGCGGTGTCCACGTCCACCTCGGGGTCGAAGGGGTTGGCGACCTCCGCGTAGACCTCGCGCACCTCGCTCCCCGTATACCAGCGCAGGAGGTCGACGAGGTGAACGGTGTGGTCCATCACGGCGCCGCCACCGGCGAGGTCGCGCTGCGCAAACCAGGCGCGGTGCCCTCTGGGGTTCTCACTATGGTTGATCCCGTTGACCGCGTAGAGCTCGCCGAGGTCGCCGCGCGCCAAGAGATCTTTGGCGGCGCGCACCGAAGCGTCGAAGCGCATGGGGAAAGCGGTCATAAAGCGCACCCCTGCGCGCGCGCAGGCCGCGCGCATCGCCTCGGCGTCCTCCAGGGTGGTCGCGATGGGTTTTTCGCACAGCACGTGCGCGCCCGCCGCCGCGGCCAACGCGACGTGCGCGCGGTGCAGGGCGTTTTCCGAGCAGATCAGGACGCCGTCGAGACCTTCGGCGAGCAGGTCCTCGTGGCGCGCAAACCAGCGCACGCCGAAGGCCTGTTCAGCCCGCGCCCCGCGCTGTGGGTCGTCGTCTGAAACGCCGACGAAGCGAACGTCGGGGCGCTCCAGCAGCAGCCGCGCGTACCCGTCGGCGTGCACGTGCGCGAGGCTCAGGATACCGATCCGCAGCGGCGCGCGCGGCATCACGCGACCTCCTGCGGGTGTACGGGGCGGCCGGTCTCGAGCGAACGCTGCGCGGCCAGCGCGAGCCGCAGCGCCTCTAGCGCCTCCTCGGCCGTCACGCGAAAGGGCGCGCCGCTCGCGAGCGCCTCATACACGTGCCGGATTTCGGCGCTGTAGGGATCTTCCAGGAGCGCCGAAGTCGGCACCCCGACGCCGGCGACGTCCCGCGCGTCCGCCGTGGGGTACAGGTAGGGGCGGATGGTCTCGGTGTCTTCAGAGCGCCACTCGAGCACGCCGCTCGAGCCCGCGAGGTCGAACCCCGTGCGAAAGACCCCCGGCGGGTGCGCCCACCCCCCCTCGATCAGCGACATCGCCCCGCTCTCGTGGCGCAGCGTGACGAGGGCGTAGTCGGCGCGCGCGCCCCCCGCCTCGCTTTCTGCAGCGCCGGGCCCCGCCCGCTGCGAACGCACCGACTTGGCAAAAATGCGCGTCACGGGCCCCGCGAGCCAGCGGGCGTAGTCGAGGTCGTGGATCATCAGGTCGACCAGCATCCCCCCCGAACGCGCGGGGTCGGCGAACCAGTTGTCTAAAACCTGCGGCGGGTAGGAGACGCGTTTGAGGCGCAGCACCCCGAGCGTGCCCAGCTCGAGCGCCTGCACCGCGCGCGCGGCGAGCGCGTACTGCGGGAAAAAGCGCACCACCATCGCTACGAAAAGGCGTACCCCGGCCGCCTCGCAAGCGCCGATCATGCGCTCCCCGTCACTTAAAGAGAGCGCGAGCGGCTTTTCGCACACCACGTGCTTGCCCGCCGCCGCGGCCCGTAGGGTCATCGCGCAGTGAAGGTCGGTCGGCACGCAGAGGTCGACGACGTCGACCTCACGCAGCAGCTCCTCGTAACTCGCAAAGGCCCGCGCGCGGTAACGCTCGGCGAGCGCGGCGCTCGAGGTGGGCTCGAGCGCGGTCACCCCTACGAGCTCCGCTTCCGTCTGCGACCAGGCGGCCGCGTGAACTCGGCCCATCGTTCCAGCCCCGACGATCCCAACGCGCATGACGAGCCTCCTTCGGACGCCCCTCGCGGCGCCCTCCTTGTGCAGCGTTAGCCGAGCTTACCGCCCGGCTACGGCGTTTGCCAACGGCTCCGGGCGTCTATACTGCTCGCATGGAGTTTCGCCGCACCTACACCACCATCGACGCCCACACCGCCGGCGAACCGCTGCGCATCGTCACGGCAGGCATCCCCCTCATCCCCGGCGCGACGATGCTCGAAAAGCGCCGCTGGGTGCGCGACAACTTGGATGGGGTGCGCCGCAGCCTGATGTGGGAACCGCGCGGGCACGCCGACATGTACGGCTGCTACGTGACCCCACCCGTCACCCCGGAGGCCGACTTCGGGGTGATCTTTATGCACAACGAGGGCTACAGCACCATGTGCGGCCACGGCATCATCGCGGTAGCGACCGTGGCCGTGGCGACGGGCATGGTGAGCGCGCAAACGCCCGAGACGCGCGTCGGCATCGACTCCCCGGCGGGTTTTATCGAGGCCTTCGTGGCGTGGGACGGCCGCAAGGCGTCGGGCGTGCGCTTTCGCAACGTGCCGTCGTTTTTGTACGCGCGCGACCTCACGGTCGTGACGCCCAGCTTCGGCGAGCTGACCCTGGACATCGCCTTCGGCGGCGCGTTCTACGCCTATCTGGACGGGGCGCAAGCGGGGCTAGCGGTGCGACCAGAGAACACCCGCGCGCTCGTGCAGCTCGGCGACGAGGTGAAGCGGGCGGTCGAGGCGACGCTCGAGGTCGTTCACCCCGAGGAGCCCGCGCTGCGCGGCCTCTACGGCACCATCATCGGCGGCCCGCCGCGGCACGAGGGTTCGGACCAGGCCAACATCTGCGTGTTCGCCGACCGCGAGGTCGACCGCTCCCCGACCGGCACCGGCACGGCGGGGCGCATGGCGCAGCTCTACGCGCGGGGGCGTCTCGCGCTCGGCCAGACCTTCGTCAACGAGAGCATCTTGGGGACGGTCTTTACGGGCAGGGTGCTTAGCGAGACGACCGTGGGGGACCTTCCCGCCGTGGTCCCCGAAGTGAGCGGCAGCGCCCACATCACCGGCTTTTGCCAGTGGGTCGTCGAGCCCGATGACGCGGTGGGCGAGGGGTTCTTGCTGCGTTAGCGCCCGGGAACGAAACAAGCATCTTAATATCGTCTCCCAAGTTTACTCCCCATACGGCACCCAGATATTCTTCACCTGCACCGCGCGCCGCAGATACTCCCCCCCCTGGGCCTGCACGGGGTCGAACCAGTCGCGCGCGTAGCCGTCATTCACCCACGTCCTTTTGAGGTTGCCCACCGACGCCCGCTCGACCAGCGCGCTCCCCTCGGCGGTGCCGACGTACCAAAGCGCGTCCACCTCGTCGTGCTCAGCTAGCGTCTTCGTGAGCGCGTCACGGGGCCCCGTGACGAGGTTCAGCACCCCGCCCGGCACGTCGGAGGTATCCAGAACCGTGTAGAGGTCGGTCGCTAGGAGCGGGTAGCGCTCGCTCGGGACGGCCACCACGCGGTTGCCGAGGGCGATGAGGGGCAACGTGAGCGACAGAAGGCTCAGCAAGGGCGCCTCGTCCGGGCAGACCACCCCGACGACGCCCAGGGGCTCGAGCATGGCGAGGGTGACGTTGCGCACCGGGGTCGCGTGCACGGCGCCGTCGTACTTGTCACTGTAAGCGGCGTAGAAGAAGATGCGCTCGATAGCCGCCTCGACCTCCGCTTCGGCCGCTCGCCTCGAGGCCCCGGTGAGCTGCGAGAGCCGCGCCGCGAACTCGGGGGCGCGCGCCGCGAGGTTTTCGCCGAGGTAGTAGAGCACCTGGGCCCTAGCGTGCGCCGTCGCCTTTGTCCAACCCGACGCCTTGCGCGCGGCCTCGACGGCGTTGCGAACGTCCTTGCGGTTGCCCTCGCCGACCTCCCCGACGAGGTTGCCTTTGGCGTCAAAGACGGGGAGGCTGTAGCCCGAGTCGGGCCGCACCTGCTTGCCGCCGATGTAGAGCTTCGGCGTGCGGTCGATGGGCGGCATCCCGAAGCTCGGCAGGGTCTCATCTGCCGTGGACTCTGAACCCTCCGAGGTCGCTTGACGCCTACCTCCTGACTTCTGGCTCCTGACTTCTGACTTCTGCCTCTTCTCCCAGCTCGGCACCAGGTACTCGAAGAGCCCCTCGCGCCCCCCCTCGCGGCCGAAGCCCGACTCCTTGTAACCGCCGAAGCCCGAGGCCGCGTCGAAGAGGTTCGTGCAGTTGATCCACACCACCCCCGCTTTGAGTTTGGGGGCGACGTCGAGGGCCAGGTTGACGTTCTCCGTCCACACCGAGGCGGCCAGCCCGTAGCGGGTGTGGTTGGCGAGCTCGACCGCCTCGGCGGGGGTGCGGAAGGTGGTGCTGGCGATCACGGGGCCGAAGATCTCGACCTGCGCGACCGTGGAGGCGGGGTGGGCGTTCGTAAAGAGCGTCGGGGGGTAGAAGAGGCCCTCTTCGGGTACCGCCCACGAGGGTTGGTAGCAGGTCGCCCCCTCGGCCTTGCCCTGCTCGACCAAGCGGGCGATCTTTTCGAGCTGCACCGGCGCCACGATGGCCCCCATGTCCACGGCTTTGTCGAGCGGCGAGCCGACGCGCAACCGCTCCATGCGCTCGCGGAGCTTGTGCGTCATCCGCTCGGCCACGCCCTCCTGAACGAGCAGCCTCGAGCCCGCGCAGCAGACCTGCCCCTGGTTAAACCAGATGGCGTCGACGACCCCCTCGACGGCGCTGTCTAGGTCGGCGTCGTCGAAGACGATAAAGGGCGACTTGCCGCCTAGCTCCAGGGAGAGCTTTTTACCGCTCCCCGCCGTCTTCTCGCGGATGAGCTTGCCGACTTCGGTCGACCCCGTAAAGGCGAGCTTGTCGACGTCCGGGTGGGCGACGAGCAGTTCGCCCGTGCGCCCGTCGCCGGTGACGATGTTGACGACCCCCGGCGGCAGCCCGACCTCCTGGCAGAGTTCGGCGAAGAGCAGGGCGGTCAAGGGAGTGAATTCGGCGGGTTTGAGCACCACGGTGTTGCCCATCGCGAGCGCTGGCGCGACCTTCCAGGCGAGCATCAGCAGCGGGAAGTTCCAGGGGATGATCTGGCCGCACACGCCGACGCTCTCGTAGCCCACAAGCTCGGTGTCTCTAAGCTGCGCCCAACCCGCGTGGTGGTAGAAGTGCCGGGCGACGAGAGGGAGGTCTAGGTCGCGCGTCTCGCGGATCGGTTTACCGTTGTCGAGGGTTTCAAGGACGGCAAAGAGCCTCGAGTGCCGCTGCACGCCCCGAGCGAGCGCGTAGAGGTAGCGGGCGCGCGCGTGCCCAGAGAGCGCCGACCACGGCCCGAAGGCTTTGCGCGCCGCCGCGACCGCCGCGTCCACGTCCTGTTCGCCCGCCTGCGAGACCCTCGCCAAGACCTCCCTGGTCGCTGGGTTGATGACGTCGAAGCGCTCTTCGGAGGCTGACCTCACGAACGCGCCGCCGATAAAGAGGTCGAAGGTGCGCCCGTGGCGCTCAAGCCACGCGACGGCGCTCGCGGCGCTCTCGGGGGCGGGGCCGTAGTCCATCGTGTCGAAGATATCCTTTACGGTGGGGTTGTCTACCGTCATGGGGCTCCTATCCCGGCATCGCTCGCGGCGACGCCGAGCGCCTGCGCGGCGCGAAGAGGGGTTTTGCCGAGCGTGTCGAGGGGACGTCGCGCGTTGTCAATGGCGGCAAGGAGGAGGGTCGCCGCAAGGTCGGCGTCGGCAAACGTCGGGACACACGTGCAAGAGGTGGTCTCCACGTGCTCACCGAACCGCCTCATCAGCGCGTCGCGCGCGCAGACGCGCATCCACCCAGCGGCTTACCGTCAAGCGGTCAAGGGGTTGGCTGCGCAAAAACGCCTCTACGTCCCCACGCGTTGCCTCGAGCGTGCAGAGCGGCACGACACGGATCGTGTCCAGGTGGCTCAGTCCCGCACCTCACCGCGCATGGCGAGCAACCCCTCGAGGCCGCCCCCGCCAACTGTGCCGAACGCTTTTCTGACCTCCACCGCGACCTCCCCGACCACCTAACCCGCCGTGCGCTCATTCTAGAACGGCGCCCGCCCCGTTTCGGGCCCGCCACTCGTCCTCCAAAAGCCCGTAGACCACCCAGTCCGCCCACCCCGAAGCGAGCTTGTCGACCCCGCGCAAAATGCCCTCCTCGGTAAACCCCAGGCGCTCGGGCACGGCGCGGCTCCTGGCGTTGCCGGGGTGGCAGCGGATCTCGACGCGGTGAAGGCCCAATTCCTCAAAGGCGTACGCGCAGAGGCCCGCGCAGACCCGCGTCACGATACCCTGGCCCTGCGCCGCCTCGGCGAGCCAGTAGCCGATCTCGGTGCGGCGCGTGTCCGGGCGGATGTAGTGCAGGCCGCACATCCCGGCGAGCGCCCCGCGGTGGTAGATACCCGCTTGAAAGCCGTCGCCGCGCGCGAACTGCTCGAGCCCCGACCTGATAAAGGCTTCCGTCCCGCGCACCGACTCGAGCTTGTCCACCCACGGCAAGTAGGGGCGCAGGTGGGCGCGGTTGGCTGTCGTCAGGTCGTAGAGCGCCCTCGCGTGCCGCTGCTCCAAAAGGCGCAGCTCGAGCCCTTCGTCAATGCGCATGGCGAACACCTACGCCTCCCAGGACTCGAGCTTGAGTCCCTCAATACGGGAGAAGTGTTTGAGGTTACGGGTGGCAAGGGTCGCTCCGTTCGCAAGGGCAACAGCCGCAATCAAGATGTCAGCGTCCTCCAAAAGGGTACCCCTACTGCGGAGGTCTTGATAGATGCTCGCGGCGACATCCAAAGCAGGGCGGTCGAGCAGCAACAAGCCCTGTAGGCTGACCAAGCGCTCGAAAGCTGCGAACTTGCGTGCGAAGCGGGGCAGAACCAACCCCCGCCGCATCTCGTAGTAGCTGATGGCGTTGAGCTTTACCTGCGCGCCAGCCAGGCGCGCTTGCTTCCACCGCGCGACCACCTCCTCGTGGCCGGTAATAAGCGCTGAGACGACGTTGGTATCGAGCGTGACCATCAAACGTCAGGCTCGAGGTCCAAGCTTCTGCCGCCAAAGAGCGGTCGGCGGCGCACCGACGCCTCAAACGCTTGGCGGTCAGGCTCGCTCATCGGAGCGGCGAGCTCCTCGAGCAGCTGAAACTCCTCCGCCAACTCCGGCGTGATGGCGTTCGCGTGATGTTCACATTGCTCCAACAAGCCGCGTTCGAGCTGCTCTAACTGCGCCTCATCCAGCTGTTCAATACGCCTCATCACACGCTCTTTTACCGTCATGCCAGCCTCCTCACGCTAGCGGGTGCCGGTACGCGGCCGAGTAGCGCCCGGTGACGAAGTGCTCGAGCTGCCGTTCGATATCACCCAAAAGGCTGCTCGCGCCGAAGCGGAAGCGTCCGGGCTCGAGCCACGCCCGCCCCAGCTCCTCTTTCGTCAGCGAGAGCCACAAGAGCGCCTCTTTGGCCGTGCGGATGCCCCCGGCGGGTTTAAACCCGACCTCGTAGCCCGTGCGCTCCAGGTAGTCGCGGATGGCGCGCACCATGACCAGGCTCACCTCCGGGGTGGCGTTCTCGGCCTCCTTGCCGGTCGAGGTCTTGATAAAGTCCGCCCCGGCCATCATGGCGACCAAGGACGCCTTGTAGACGTTGCGCAGAGTGCCGAGCTCGCCCGTTGCCAAAATGGCTTTGAGGTGCGCCTCGCCGCAGGCCTCACGGAAGGTCCTGACTTCGTCGTACAAGGCTTCCCAGTCCCCGGTCAACACGAACGCGCGCGTCACGACGATGTCGATCTCAGCCGCCCCCTCGGCGACGGCGTAGCGGATCTCCTCCAGGCGCTGGGGCATGGGCGTGAGCCCCGCCGGAAAACCCGTCGCGACCGACGCGACGGGAACGCCGGAGCCGGAGAGCGCGCGCACCGCGTGGGGCACCATCGTGGGGTAGACGCAGACCGCGCCGACGGTAAGCCCCGTCATCCCGAGCGCCTCTAGGAGGTCCTCGCGCACGGGGCGGCGCGCTTTGGCGCAGAGGCGCCGCACGCGGCCCGGCGTGTCGTCGCCGGCGAGGGTGGTGAGGTCGATGCAGCTCACCGCTTTGAGGAGCCACGCGGCCTGGTGAACGTTTTTCACGGTGCGGCGCCCGGGGAGCGTGGCGACGCGGCGCTCGACGGCGCTCCGGTTGACCTGGGCGCCGCGCACCCAGTCGAGCTCGAGCGCCGTGCCGGGGTTGCGAACCCCGTGGGTGGGGTGAAAGGCAGGGTAGGAGGCAGCGTCCGGCGTACCGTTCGGGGTTGCTTGTGGGGTCTCTTGAACCGTCATGGGGTCTCCTCGCTCGCGCGGACGCCCCCGTCCTCTCGGGGCGTCCTGACTGGGTGCTAAAACGTGGAGGGCGCTTAGCTCACCGTTAGTGTAGCGTACGCGCGAGGTTCTACCGGTGCTAACCTAGGGTGTGGAGCGTCCCCCCGACGACACCCCTAGCGGCGCGCAGGCGGGTGCTGCCGAGCACTACCTCGTGCGCACCCCCTTGGGCGTATGTGCGGTGACGCTCTCGCGTCGCGGCTTGGGGCTCGGCGACCGCGGCGGTTTCGAGGCGCGCTGGGCGGGCGACGACGAGCGCCAAGGGGGCGAGGTGCTGGGGCTCGAGCCGTTTCGGGAGCGCGTCAAGGTGCACCTGCAGGCGGTCTACCGCGCGCAGCACGGGCGCGACCCCGGCGCGGTGGCCCTCAACCTCGCGAGCCATCAACTCGTCGACGACCTCGTCGGCTGGAGCCGCCTGAACTGGCGCCCCTAAGCCGGGTAGACGCGCGCCCGCTCGCGCTGCGCGCGGCACAAGGCCGCGCCGAAAAAGAGGATCTGCGCGGAGTAGAAGACAAACAGCAAGACCAGCACGAACGACCCCGCCGCCCCGTAGGCGCTGCTCAGGGCGCTGTTGGCGAGGTACGCCCCGATGAGGTAGCGCCCGAAGGCGAAGAGCAGGGTGCTCACCAGCGCCCCTAGCCACACCTCGCGCCACTGCACCTTGGCAGAAGGCAGCACTTTAAAGACAAAGAGGAAAAAGGCGAAGATGAGGCCCAGGCTGAGGGTCGTCTCGAGGCGTTGCAGCATCACCACCGGCACCCGGCCCTGCAAAAGCGCCGCCGACGCGCTGAGGTAGGTGTTGAGCACAACGAGCACGAGCAGCGAAAAGCCGAGGCCGAAAACCATCAGCACCGAGATAACGCGGTTTTTCAGAAAGCGCAACACGCCCTCGCGTTTCGAGGCGACCTCCGCCTGGATCCCCCAGATGGTGTTTAAGGACGCGCGCAGCTCGAGGAGCACGAGCGAAGCGCCGAAGAGCACCCCCGCAAAACCGCCGAGCGAGGCGAGCACCCCGGTCGTCGGCCGAGCGTAGGCGTCGAAGATGTTGCGAAAGAGCAACTCGAGCACCGCGATGATCGCAGCGTTTTCCTCGCCGACCGCGCGGCTGACTTGGGCGATGATCCCCGCTTGCACCTCCGCTTGGCTCAGAAAGACGCTCGTCATCCCGACCGCGACGAAAAGGAGCGGTGCAAGCGACAGCACGGTGTAAAAAGCCAGCGCCGCCCCCAAGCGGGGTGCGTTGTGCGACGACCAGACCATCGCAGCGCGGCTAAAGATACGCAACACGTCCACAGAACGTCTCCTTCAGCGAGACGCCAAGAGCGCGGCGTGAAGGCACAGCGGCTTTGCTCACGCGCTCTAGGCTGCAAGTAGGCCCCTTGACGCTGCCCGTCAAGGGAGCGTCTTTAGTCTATCGCAGCGCCATCTAGCTTACGGGAGCTACGTTTGCACCCCTGGAGCGGCGACGTTACGCCGGTGGTCGAGGGCCACGGCGACCTTGAGGAGCAGCTCCTGCACGGGTGCGTGGAGCGTCATCCCCTCCTGCGGCAACGGGGGAGAGGGTTCGAAGAAAAACTCCGCCTCGGGGTGGCGCTCGGCCTCCAAAAAGATGTGCAGCAGGGCCGTTTCGCCCGTCTCCTGTTCGTATTCGGCGTGGACGAAGCGCCCCTGCTGAAAGACCAAAAGTGCCTCGACGCCCGCTAGCAGCAGGTAGAGGCGCCCCGAGTTGCGCTTTTGCGTCAGCGACAAGACGAGGTCAAAGAGCGACATCACCTCGAGCGTGCCGCTCACCTTGACCTCGCGGCCGCGCGGGGCGTAGTGGCGCCGCGCTAAGGCGCAGCCGCGTGAGGGGTGGCCGGCGTCGCTGGGCGCGTGGGGGGCGCGCGCCGCCTCGCGAAAGCGGCCGTTGGTAATGAGCAGCGTAAAGGCCGCCTCGAGCACGTCGGCGGGGTGGGCGTCGGCGGCGAGGATCGCCTCGAGGCGCGAGGGCGACAGGCGGCCTAAGAGCGCCTCATCGAGCAGGATGAGGGGCACCTCGCGGAGTTTGGTCTCCCCCCGCACGCGCTGCAACACCTCGAGCGCCCCGACGCCGCCGGTCTCCCGAGCGCTCACCACGACGTCGGGGAGCTCGGCGCGCATCTGCGCGAGCGCTTCGGGGACGCTGCTCGCGTGCCGGAAGACGAGATCGCCGAGCAGGCGTTTGTAAAAGCGCGCCCAGAGCGCTCGCGCCTGAGGGTCGTCGGCCGTCACCACAAGGACGTTCATCGGGGTTCTCGCGCGGCGAGGCGGTAGCGGGGTCGCGGCACCCCTCTACTATCCTATGGGGGCGGGGTGCGAGCTGCGAAAAACCTGGCATCGCCCGGCCCTACTCTGGCTGCAGCGCCAGCGGCACCTCGGGGGTGTCAGGGGGCGCCGCGGGCACCGCCCGCACCCCCCGCCGACCGAAGCGGCGCGCGAGCTCGAGCTCGCTTAAAACCAGCGCCGTCGGGCGGCCGTGGGGGCAAGCCCAGGGCGTCTCGCAGCGCGCGAGCGCGTCGAGCAGCGCCTGCGGGTCCTTTAGGGTGCGCCCCGCTTTGATCGCGGGCAAGCAGGCGAGCCGCGCGAGGACCGCGCGCCACGCCTCGTCGGCCCCGCGGCGGCCGAGGGCGCCGCTGACGACGCCGGGGAGCAGCTCGGGGTGGCCGAGCAAAAAGGCGGGTACGCGCCGCACGCGGTAGCGGCCGCCGCCGAAGGGCTCGAGCTCGAGCCCGGCGGCGCGGAGCGCCTCGCGGCGCGCCGCGTAGGTCGCCTCCTCCTCCGGTGAGAGGGGCAGCAGCTCGGGGGCGGGGAGCTCGACGGGGGGCTCTTGGCGGTAGCGGCGCTCCAGCTCCTCGAAGAGCACCCGCTCGTGGGCCGCGTGCTGGTCGACGACCCAGAGCTGCCCCTCGCCCTCGGCGAGCAGGTAGAGCTCGCGGTAGACCCCGAGGTAGCGCAGCGCCGGGAAGCGGTGGCGCGGCGCCGCGAAGAGCGCCGGCGGCGCCTGCAGCTCCGGCAGGCTCGGCGCCAAGGGGTTGGCGCCTAGGGTCGCCCGCACGGCCTCGCGCAAAAACGCGGCGAGCGCTTCGGGCGCCAAAAAGCGCACGCGGCTCTTGTCGGGCGCGGTGTTGACCAGCACCTGCTCGGGGGGCACGGTGAGGTTGAGGACGCCGACGGGGAAGTGCCCGGCGCGGAGCAGCTCGCGGTAGGCGTGGGTGACGGCTTTGAGGAGCTCCTCGTCCCACTCGACCGGGCGCCCGTTGACGGCTAGCAGCAGGCGGTCGCGCCGCGGGCGGGAGAGCTCGGGGCGCGAGAGGAGCCCCGCGAGCGCGTACCCCTCCCCTTCGGCGGCGACGCCGAGCAGGCGGTTGGCCGTCACCGCTCCCCAGAGGAACTTGACGGCCTCGCGAAACCCGCCCCCGGCGTAGCGCCAACGGGTCTCACCGTCTTGCTCGAGGCTGACGTGCAGGTGCGGGTGGTGCAGGAGGTAGCGCGACAGGAGCGCGAGCGCGCGCCGGCTTTCGGCGCTCGCCGACCCCAGCGCGGCGCGGCGCGCCGGAAGCCGCGCGAAGAGGTCGGTCACCACCGCGAGCGTCCCCTGCGGGGCGGGGTGGGTGCGGAGCGCGACCTCGTCGCCAAAGGCCTCCAACGAGGCGCCACCGAGCTGCGCTGCGGGGCGGCTCGTCAAGCAGAGCCGCGCGGCGTGGCGGATGGCGTAGAGCCCCTCCCCCCGAAACCCCAGGGTGCAGAGCGCGCGCAAAGCGGCCCCGGCGTCCTCCCCCGAGAGCTTCGAGGTGCTGTGCGCTTCGACCGCGCGCGGCAGCTCCGCTGCGGGGATGCCGGCGCCGTTGTCGCGCACGGCGACGCGCTCGGTGCCGCCCCCATCCAGGGCCACCTCGAGGCGCGTGGCGCCGGCGTCGAGGGCGTTCTCCAGGAGCTCTTTGAGGACGTCCGCGGGCGCGGTGACGACCTCGCCGGCGGCGATCTCGCGCACCACCTCGGGGGGCAGGCGGCGGATCGGCGCCATTACGTGGGTTGCGGCGCCAGGCCGCGCGCGCGGTCTTGCAGCTCGTAAAGGAGCTGGAGCGCTTCAAGGGGCGACAGGCGGCTGACGTCGACCGCCAACAGCGCGTCGACCACCCCTTTGGCTTGGTCGTTGCGGGTCGCCTCGAGCCCCTCTAAAAGGGCGCGGGCGCGCGCTAAAACCTTCGCGGGGACGCCCGCGAGTTTGGCGACCTCGAGCCCGTAGGCTTTCGACGCCGGTCCCGGCAGGACCTGGTGGTAGAAGGTCAGCCCCCCTGCCTCCTCTTTGGCGGCGACGTGCAGGTTGCGCGCGCTCGCGAGCCGCCCCTCGAGGGCGGTCAGCTCGAAGTAGTGGGTGGCGAAGAGGACGTAGGCGCCGGTGCGCGCCTCGAGGTACTCCGCCGCCGCCCAGGCGAGCGCGAGGCCGTCGAAGGTGCTCGTCCCGCGCCCGATCTCGTCTAAAAGCACGAGGCTCTTGGGGGTGGCGTTCTGCAAAATGGTGGCAAGCTCGCTCATCTCGACCATGAAGGTGCTGCGCCCCCCCGCGATGTCGTCCGACGCGCCGATGCGGGTGTAGATGCGCTCAAAGAGCGGCAGCACGGCCCTCTCGGCCGGGACGAACGAACCGATCTGCGCGAGCAGCGCAATAAGCGCGCTCTGCCGCAAATAGGTCGACTTGCCCGACATATTAGGGCCGGTGAGGATCAGCAGCCGCTCACTCGGCGACATGGTGAGGTCGTTGGGGATAAAGGGGTGAAAGCGCTCGACCACCGGGTGCCGCCCCGCGCGGATCTCGAGCGCCCCCTCGGAGAAGGTGGGGCGGCAGAAGCGGCCCTCGGCGGCCACCTCGGCGAGCGCGCTGTAGACGTCGAGCTCGGCCAAGGCCGCGCCGAGGTCGCGCACCGCGTCGGCCGCGGCGGCGAGCTCGCCGCGCAGGAGGCCGAAGACCTCGTACTCGCGGCCCTTGGCGGCCGCCTCGAAGCGCAGAATCTCCCGCTCGCGCTCGCGCAGGTCGTCGCGGACGTAGCGCTGCCGGTCCTTTAACGTCTGCACGGCGCGGTAGCTCGGCGGCACGCGCTCGAGATAGGGGCGGGTGACCTCGAGGTAGTAGCCGAAAACCCCGTTGAAGCCGATCTTGAGCGTGGGGATCCCCGTCGCGGCGCGCTCCTCGGCCTCCAGGGCGGCGATCCACGCGCGCGCGTCCTCGGCCCGCGCGCGCAGACCGTCGAGCTCGCGGTCGAAGCCGCTGCGGATAAGGCCGCCCTCGGTGATCTTGAGCGGCGGGTCATCGACCAACGCCGCCCCGACGCGCTCGCACACCCCCTCGGGGACGCGCAGGCGCTCGCCGAGCGCCGCGAGCGCCCGTTCGCCGCGAGCGCCGAGGAGTCGCCTCAGCTCCGGGACGAGCGCCAGCGAGCGCGCCAGGGCGCAGAGGTCGCGGGCGTTCGCGCGCTCCGTGACGAGCTTCGAGGCGAGGCGCTCGAGGTCGTGCATCTTAAAGAGCGCTTTGCGCACCTCGCGGCGCAGCACCCCGTCCTGAACAAACGCCTCGACGGCGCCTAAGCGCGCCTCGATGAGCTCGCGGTCGAGCAGCGGGTGGCGCAGCCACGCCTGCAGCAGCCGCCGGCCCGGCGCCGTGCGGGTCGCGTCGAGGATGCTGAGGAGCGTACGCCCCCCCTCGCCGAGCGCAGCGTGCGCGGTGCGAAAGACCTCCAAGGTGGCGAGCGCCGTCTCGCCGAGCTGCATGTAGGCGCTCGGGTCGTAGCGCACGAAGCGCGTGACCTGGGGTAGCTTCCCGCGCTGGGTGTGGCGCGCGTACGAGAGCACCGCCCCGGCGGCCCGCAAGAGCGCCGCCGTATCCAGCCCCGTCGGGAGCGCGCCGAAGTGCCCAGCGAGCGCCCCTTGCGCCTCGCTCTCGTCGAAGCGCCCGCGCGTCACCATCACCGAAAAGCGCTCGCAGCACCCCTCGCGAAAGCTCTCCTGGGCGTGCAGCTCGGGGGCCAAGAGGAGCTCGGCGGGGCGGTAGCGGCGCAGCTCGTCGAAGAGCGCCGCTTTGCTGTAGAGCTGGGTGCCGCGAAACTCGCCGGTCGAGAGGTCTAGAAGCGCCAAACCGTAACCCTCGCCGGTCGCGACCGCCGCCAGATAGGTCGCGTCGGGGCGCAGGAGTTTGTCATCGGTGACGGTGCCGGGGGTGATGAGCTGGGTGACGTCGCGCCTCACCAGGCCGTCGGCATCGGCTGGGCTCTCGAGCTGGTCGGCGATCGCCACGCAGATGTTTTGGGCCAGGAGCTTTTCGAGGTAGCTGTCGGCGCTCCGCACCGGGATCCCCGCCATCGGCGTGACGAAGTCCTTGCTCGTCTTGTGCGTCAGGGTGATGTTGATCGCGCGCGCGAGCCGCTCGGCGTCCTCGCCGAAGGTCTCGTAAAAGTCGCCGACCTGAAAGAGCACCAGGTAGTCGGGGTAGCGCTCGCGCAGCTCCACGTACTGAGCTAGAAGCGGTGGTAGCGGCCCTTTTCCCTCACCCTTAAGCGTCATGGCGCCATGATACCGCCCCCCGAAAGGACGCTAGAACGCGCAGCTTGCAGCAGACTGGTTCGCGGACCCGCACCTCGCCCCCTAGAGCGAGATGGGCGCGTCGACGTCGTGCTCGGCGAAGAGCTCTTTGAGCATCGCCAGGTTTTTGAGCGCGTGGCCCTTGGTGGTGTTTTGGAAAAACACGTAGACCTGCTCGAGCCGCTCCGCTTGCGCCACAACAGCGCTCACCCACGGCCGCAGCTCGTCCGGGGTGTAGCGGTAGTCGTGGCGCTCGGCGGCGCTCTTGCCGCCGTACCATGTGTCCTCGTTGCGCCCGTGCAGCCGGATATAAGCGGTGCTCGAGGTCACCAGCAGCTCCGGCGGGGGCAGCTTGGGGAGCTGCGGGTAGTCGACGCTGACCGCGATCAGCCCCGCTCTGGCGAACGCTTCATACACCTCCGGCACGTGCCACTCGGCGGTGCGAAACTCCACCGCCAGCGCCTCGCCGGCTTCCGCAAAGCGGTCGGTGAGGCCCTTGAGGTAGCGGCGGTTTTCGGGCGTCCGGTGAAACGAGTAGGGGAACTGCGCCAGAAAGGGCCCCAGCATCCCCGCCTCGCGGAGCGGCGCGACCGACTCGAAAAGGCGTCCGTAGAGCTCCGCGTCGGCGTCGCGGGTGTGCGTCATGCTCTGGTGGAGTTTGACGGCGAAGCGAAGTCGCGCCTCGCTCTTTTTGAGCATCCCCGCGAAGGCTTTCGTCCCGGGGATGTTGTAAAACGAGCTGTTGAGTTCGACCGCGTTAAAGTGCGCCGCGTAGTGAGCGAGATAGTCGCCCGGCTTGGTGCCTTCGGGGTAGAACAGCCCAACCCAGTCGTCGTTGCTGTAGCCGCCGGTGCCCAGGTAGAGTTCCATGCTCCAGCCTACGCCGCGGCGCGCGCCGCATGGGAGCCCCGCGCGTACACGTCGCCAGCTGCGCGTACGCCCACCCGCAGCGAGGTGTATACCGCGCGCGCGAACAACGCCGCTGCTCGTTGCGGCGCCGTGCTAGAGTCGCCGTCACAACTCAGCCGGGAGGACACTAGGGTGGACGACAGGAACAACGTCCGGGGCGAGCAGGTCGGGGTGTACCCGCAGCGGGAGGGGCGTATCGACAGCGGCGACCGGTTGCAGGAGGTCGAGCGCGAGGGGCAGCGGCCGCGGGGTGCGGGCGGCGGCAAACTCGCCCTGCTCATCGCGGGGCCGCTGCTGGCGCTGCTGCCGCTCCTGATCGCCGCACCCGCGGGGCTCCCCGAACCCGCGTGGCGGCTCGTCGGGTTGACCGCCTGGATGGTCCTGTGGTGGCTCTCCGAGGTCGTCCCGCTCGCGGCGACCGCCCTGCTGCCGCTCCCCTTTATGCCGCTTTTGGGCATCGCCCCCGAGGGGGAGACGGCGGCGAACTACGCGAACCCGATTATCTTCCTCTTTATGGGCGGCTTTTTCATCGCCGCGGCGATGCAGCGCTGGGGGCTGCACCGGCGCATCGCGCTCAACATCGTGCGGCTCATCGGCACGAGCCCCGCGGGCATCGTAGCCGGCTTCACCGCGGCGACGGCGTTTTTGTCGATGTGGATCTCCAACACCGCCACGGCGGTGATGATGTTCGCGGTCGGCATCTCGCTCATCGACTACCTCAAACAGCACCTCGCCGACCGGAGCCAGGTGCGCAACTTCGGCGTGGCGCTCATGCTTTCGATCGCCTACGGCGCGTCTATCGGCGGGGTCGGGACGCTTATCGGCACGCCCCCCAACACGCTCATGGCGAGCTTTTTGGCGAGCACCTACGGGCTCGAGGTCTCCTTCGCGCGTTGGATGGCCCTCGGGGTGCCCCTGCTGCTCGTCATGCTGCCCTTGGGGTGGCTCTGGCTCACGCGCGTGGCCTTCCCCGTCCGGGGGTTGGAGCTCGGCGCTGCGGGCGACAAGATCCGCGAGGACATCCGGGCACTAGGCACCATGAACCGCGGCGAGAAGATCGTGCTGGGCGTCTTTGTGGCAACCGCGCTCGCCTGGATGTTCCGCCCGCTCCTCAGCACCTGGACGGGCCTGACGCTCTCCGACACGACAGTCGCGCTAATAGCCGCGACGCTCCTTTTCGCTATCCCCGTGTCGCGCCGCGAAGGCTTTACGCTCACCTGGCGCGAAGCGCAGGAGATCCCCTGGGGGGTGCTCTTGCTCTTTGGCGGCGGGCTCGCGCTCGCGGGCGCTTTTGGCTCCACGGGGCTCGCCGAGGCCATCGGCGACGGCGTGAGCGGGTTGCAGGGGGTGAGCATCTGGTGGGTGGTGCTGATCGTCACGGCGGTCATCGTCTTTTTGACCGAGCTGACCTCGAACACGGCGACCGCCGCGACCTTTTTGCCCATCATGGGGGCCGTGGCGGTCGGTTTGGGGCAGTCGCCTTTGCTGCTGGTCGTACCGGTCGCCGTCGCCGCCTCCATGGCTTTCATGATGCCGGTCGCGACCCCACCCAACGCCATCGTCTTCGCCTACGACGACCTCGACATCCGCGACATGATCCGCGCGGGGCTCTTTATGAACCTGCTCAGCATCACAGTGATCTTCCTCGCCATGCTCGTGCTCGCGCCGCTGGTGTTCGGGATGTAGCACCTCGTCGGTTGTTCGCGCGCCCAAGCTGCGCTCCAAGCGCGGCTGCTATACTCGCGCCACGATGGTCCTGGACGTCACCCACACCACCCACTACCGCTACAGCCAGCCCGCCTGGGATTCGTTTAACGAACTCTGGCTGCAGCCCACCGACGACCACCGGCAGACGCGCCTGGCGTTCGAGTTGGACATCGCCCCCAAGGTGACCGTCAGGACCCACCGCGACCGCTTCGACAACCTCATCCACCACTTTCACCTGCCCCACGACCACACGGAGCTGGTGATCACCGCACGTTCCACGGTCGTCACCTACGAGACGCCGGCCCCTCTGGCGGTGAGCGCCCGGACGCTGCCGGAGCTGCGCCACCGCTTCTTCGAGTTTTTAGCCCCGACCGCGCGCGTGCCCCTCAACGAGAACTGGCACCGCGTCTTCGGGGCGCTGCCTCTAGACCCGGAGGGCGACCTCGTGGGCTACGTGAGCGCCATGACTAGCTACCTGCACGGGCGCTTTACCTACGCCCCCGACGCTACGGACGTGAACACGCCGCTCGCTGACTTCGCCCAGCACGCTTCGGGCGTCTGTCAAGATTTCGCGCACGCCATGTTGGCGCTGTGCCGCAGCTCCGGCATCCCCGCGCGCTACGTTTCGGGCTACATCCACTCAAAACCTCGCGGCGACGAGCGGCTTATCGGGGCGGAGGCGTCGCACGCCTGGGTTGAAGCCTTTTTGCCGGGGAGCGGTTGGGTCGGCTTCGACCCCACGAACGGCTGCTTGGTGTCGCCCGCGCACGTCAAGATCGGACACGGGCGCGACTACGACGACCTGCCGCCCGTGCGCGGGCTGCGGCGCGGGGGGGGCGACTCGAGCCTATCGGTCACTGTGCAGGTCCGCCACGCCTTGTCCCGACCCGCACCGCCGAGCAGCGACGCGTAACCTGGCACGCGCTGCGCGCCCCCCGTTACGCGCGGATCTCCTGCCGCTGAAAGAGCACGTAGGCGAGGGTAAAGAGGAGGATGGTGGCGGCTATGAGCCCCGTCAGCTGCGGCCAGATGAGGAGCAGACTCTGCCCCAGGGGCAAAGGCGCCCCGACCAGCGCCCCCTGGAGCTGGCTAAAGAGCACCGGTCCGAGAGTGCGGGTCGCGGGGTTGAGCAGCACGAGCGTGCTCTCGCTGAAAAGCGTGTTGGGCGACAGGCGCGCCAGGGCGTCCTCGAGCCGCGCTTGCGCGAGGGCGGCGCCCAAGGGGTCTTGCGCTTGTAGCGGTTGCGCGAGGGGCACGATGAGCGAAACGAGCAGGGGCCAGAACACGGCGAAAAGCAGCCACACGGCGAGCGCGGCCATCGCCGAGGTCGCGCTCTGCCGGAAGAGCACCGAAAAGAGCAGCGCCAGCGCCAACCACACCCCCGCGTAGGCGAGCGTCGCCACGAGAAAAAGGAGGCTGCGCGCGATCTCCTCGAGGCTGGGCGGGGCGCCGAGGAAAAAGATCCCCATGCCGACGACCAGCAGCCAGAGCGCGAGCAGGGTGATGAGGAGGGTTAAAAGACCCGCTACGAACTTGCCGAAAAGGAGCGCGTCGCGGTAGATGGGGTGTGAGAGCAGGCGGCTGAGGGTGCGGCGGCCGAACTCGCTGTTGACCGCGTCGAAGCCGAGGGCGATGGCCATCAAGGGGACCAGAAAGCCCAAAAACGCCACGAACGACGGCAGCGGCTCCTGGGCGGCGGTAAAGAGCTGCAAAAAGGGGAAGGTGTTCGGGTCGGCGCCGCGAAGCGCCTGGGTAGCGGCGTAGACGGTGCCGAGCGCGGTGAGCAGCACGAGCCCCTCTAGAAGCCGCACCCGCACGCTCGCGAAGTGGTCGGCGAGCTCTTTACCGACGACCGCGCCGAGCCCCGTCCAGGGGCTGCCGCGCCGGGAGCGGCTAAGCGACGCCACGACCGACCTCCTCGGGGTGCGCGGCGCGCCCCGCGCGCCCGAAGTGGTGGGCGTAGACCTCGTCGAGCGAACGCGCCTCGAGCTGCAACCCGTAGAGCGCCCCCCCGCACCCCGCGACCGCCGCGGCGAGCTGCGGGCGCAGATCGGTGCGCGCCGCGGCGCGGTAGCGCCCCGCGCCGCGGCGCTCGACCCCCAGCACCCCCGGCACGCCCCTGAGAGCCGCCTCGACCGCTTCCCCGTGGGCTTCGACCTCGATGTGATAAGCGCTCCCCAACACCCGCTGCGACAGCGCCTCGACGGTGCCCTCGAGCTCGAGCCGCCCCGCGCGAAAGAGCCCGACGCGGTCGCACACCGCCTGCACCTGGTGCAGCAGGTGCGAGGAGAGCAGCACGGTGATGCCTTCGGCTTTAAGCGAGCGGATGAGGTCTAAAAACTCGTCCGCCGAGCTCGGGTCCAAGCTGGCGGTCGGCTCGTCGAGCACGGCCACCTGCGGGGCTTTGAGGAGCACCTCGGCGAGCCCCAGACGCTGGCGCATCCCCCGCGAAAAGGCCCCGACGCGTTTGTCGGCGACCTCGGCGAGCCCCATACGCGTGAGCACCGCCTCGATCCGCCCCTCGCGCTCGGCCCGCGGCAACCCCATCAAGCGGGCGCTGTAGCGCAGGTTCTCGCGGGCGGAGAGGTCGTCGTAAAACCCTACCGCGTCCGGCAGGTAGCCGACCCGGCGTTTGACCTCGAGCGGTTCGCGAGCGGGGTCGAAGCCGAGCACCCGCACCCGCCCCCCGCTCGGTTCGGTGAGCCCCAAGAGCATGAGGATCGTCGTCGTCTTCCCCGAACCGTTGGGGCCTAAAAGCCCGTAGACCTCCCCCGGCGCGACGCGCAGGTCAAGCCCCGCGACGGCGACGAAAGTGCCGTAACGCTTGCTGAGCCCCTCGGCCTCGATCACCGGCGCCGCGGCGCTCGCGGGTGCGACGCGCACCGCAGGCGCCGCGGGGGCCATAGACGCCTCCGCGCGCACCCCTACCGCCTCCCGAAGCGGGCCACGGCGCCCCCCATCACGAGGAGCGCGACGGCGATGACCGCCACGGCGACCCCACCCCAGAGCGTCGAGGTGGTGGTGGTGATGCGAAAGTCCGCCGACTCCGAGAGCCCTTCGCCCGAGGCCCGCAGCGTCAGGACGTAGTCGCCGGCGATCGCGTTCTCCGCCGGGGTGAGGTTGAGCCGCACCTGCTCCTGCTGGCCCGGCTCGAGGCGCGGCAGCGTCTCGGGTTCGAAGGTCGCCGTCCACCCGTCGGGCGTGGTCGCCGAAAACGACACGTCTTCGGCGGGGGCGCTGCCGGTATTCAGCACGACAAGCTGCAGCGGCGTGCTCTGACCGATAGCGGCCCGCGCCGAGAGCACCCCGTCGACGCTCGTGAGGTTCAGTTCGGGTCGCCCGGTGATCTCTAAGCCCAGCGGCAGCTCGGCCTGCGCCCGCTCCGAGGTCGCCTGCACCAGCACCTCGTAGTCGCCCGCGGTGACGTTCGGCGGCGGCGACACCTCAACGCTTAACGACTGCGTCTCCCCCGCCGCGACCGGGATGCTCGTGACCTCGTTGCCGCCGCTGCGAAACGCCACGCTAAACCCAGGGGGCGTCTGCGCCTGCAAGGTGGCGGTGGCGTCGGTGCTGCTCTCGTTTTGCAGGCGGACGTTAAAGGTAAACGACGTCGTCGGCCCCCCCCGCAGCGCGGGCAGCTCGCTCGTCAAACTCAGGCGCGGCGGCAGAAGCTGCGCGAGGGTGAGCGTGAGCGGCAGCTCGTCGCTCACCCCCTCCCCTTCGGCGCGCAGCGTCAGGGTGTAGTCGCCCGGCTCCGCCTCGGCGGGGGGTTCGACCTGCAAACTGAGCTCCACGCTCTCGTCGGGGCCGACCTGCACCTGCTTGACGGGCACCCCGTTGCCCAAAAAGGTCACCGTCCACCCCTCGGGCGCCTCGCTCACCGTGAGGTCGAGCAGCTGCGGCGGCAGACCGTAGTTGCGCACGGTGAGTTCAAGCGTCGTCGTCTCCTCTAGGCTCACGCTCGTAGCTGGAAAGGGGGTGGTGAGCGCCAGCCCGCGGTAGTCCGTCTGGGGCGCCTCGGCGTCTTGCGGCTGCGCAGACGCCCCCCCTAGGATGAGAAAACCGCACAACACAGGCAGCAGCGACGAAGGAAAGCGGTTCACAGATAACCTCCGGCATGACGTGAAAACGCCCCATTCGTTTGAGAGACGGCAAACTCGGGCGTTGTTCCGAGATGATTTTAGGGAGCCGAAGCTAAAGACAACATGTGAAGGACATGTAAAAGCATTGTTTGTAACGCCGTCACTTGCGCGCCGCGTTACGCGTTCGGGTCGGTGCGGGGCGCCTGCTTAGCAGGTGCTACAATCAGCGGGGCACCGGGGGCACCCCCGCGCCAGCGCTCCTTGGGCGCTTCGGTGAGCGTCGGCGAAGCGCCCGCGCCGCCACCGCACTTCAGGGTGACTTCAGGGTGTCGCCGAGGGTCGCGAGAAGGGTACGGTAAGGGTACAGACGTGGACACGGTTCTTTTTCTGCAGAGCTTCGCCTCCCCCGCCCTCGACCGCTTTTTTCAGCTCGTCACCGACCTTGGGTCGGAAGGGGCGTACATCGTGCTGCTACTTAGCGTCTACTTGGCGCTCGACGCGCGCCTCGGGCAGCGGTTGGGGGTCTTCGTCCTGGTCACCTTTTTCGTAAACTTTCACCTCAAGGGGCTCGTGGGCACGCCGCGGCCCTTTGAGCTCGACCCCGCGCTCGGCCGCACCCCCGAGGCGGTCGCCGGGGCGCTCGGACCCGGGTTTCCGAGCGCGCACGCGCAGAGCAGCCTGACCTTCTGGGGCTACGCCGCCCTGTGGCTGCGCCGCCGTTGGTTCTGGGCGCTCGCGCTCGCCCTCGTCGCCCTCGTCTCGCTTTCGCGCCTCTATCTGGGGGTGCACGTGCTCGCCGACGTGCTAGGCGGGCTCGCCCTCGGCGCGCTCTTTTTAGGGCTCGTGCGCGCCGCGGAGCCCCTCTGGGGACGCTTACAGGGCGTCCCTAAAGGGGCGCGCGTGGCGCTCGGGGTGCTCGCGCCGCTCGCGCTCATGCTGCTGCTGCCGCCCCCTGGGCTCGAGCCCGACCTCATCTTGGGGGCGCTCGCCGCCTTTTTGACCGCGCCCCTTTTGGCCCCCTACGCGCCGCCCAGAGCGCTCTGGCAGCGCCTCGTCGCCGCCGCTTTCGGCGTCGCGTTGGTGTTCGCTGCGCTTCTTCTCTCGAGCCTGCTGCTGCCCGAAGCGCTCAAGCGCGACCCCCTGGGGGGCTTCGCGCGCTACCTGGTGATCGGCTACGCCGGTCTGCTGCTCGTGCCCGCGCTGGTGAGCTGGGTGTGGCCCCGCGTCAAGGTGGTGCGTGCGGCGGATTAAGCTGACCCTCGAGTTCGACGGCACCGACTTTTTCGGTTGGCAGGTGCAAGCGGGCGCGGCGCACCCCGTGCGCACGGTGCAGGGGGTGCTCGAGGCGGCGCTCGCCACCCTCCCCGGCGCCAGACCCAAAGCGCACGCTGCGGGCCGCACCGACGCGGGCGTGCACGCGCTCGCGATGGTCGCGCACTACGACACCGACGACCGCATCCCCGTCGCCAAGGTGCCGGCGGCGCTCAACGCCCGCCTCCCGCCGGACGTGCGGGTGCTGCACGCCGAGGAGGTGCCGCGGAGCTTCGAGGCGCAGTTTAGCTGCTGCTACCGCCGCTACCTGTACCGGATGCGGCTCCTGCGGGCGTCGCGCGCCGGGTCGGCGTTGGAGCGGCGCCGCGTCCTCTTCGTGCCGGGAGCGCTCGACCTAGAGGCCATGCAGCGCGCCGCTCCCCGTTTCGAGGGGACGCGCGACTTCGCCGCGCTCGCCACCCAAGAGTCGCGCACGACGGTGCGCACGGTCTACCGGTGCCGCCTCGGGGCCGCTGGCCCCGACCTTACCTTAGACATCGCCGCCGACGGTTTTTTGCGCAACATGGTGCGCGCCGTGGTCGGCACGCTCCTGTGGGTCGGCGAGGGCAAGCTGGCTCCGGAGGACGTGTCCGCTCTGCTCGCCGCGCGCGACCGCCGCCGCGCCGGACCGAACGCGCCGCCGCACGGGCTCTACTTCGCCGAAGCGGGGTACGAACCGTGGGGGACGCGCGCCGAGGACGCGGAGTAGAATCAACCATGACCCATTTTGAAGACGGCAGCGCCGTCATGGTGGACGTCTCGGAAAAAGCGGACACGGTGCGCGAGGCCACCGCGTGCTCGAGCCTGCTCTTGCCCGCGCCCGTCTTGGCGGCGCTCAAAGCGGGGGCGAGCGCCAAGGGCGACCCCATCGCCGTCGCCGAGCTCGCGGGGATCATGGCTGCCAAACGCACGAGCGAGCTCATCCCGCTCTGTCACCCGCTGCCGCTGAGCAAGGTCGCGGTGCGCGGCGAGCTCGACGAGGCGACGGGGCGGGTGCGCTTCACCGCGACCTGCCGCGTCACGGGCAAGACCGGCGTCGAGATGGAGGCGCTGGTTGCCGCGAGCGTCGCCGCGCTCACCCTATACGACATGCTTAAAGCCCACGGCAAGGGGATGGTCGTCGCCGAGACGAAACTGCTCAGCAAAACGGGCGGAAAGTCGGGGCCGTGGCGAGCCTGACCTTCGCGCGCCCCCTGAGCCCCGAGGACGAGGCGCTCACCGAGCTCGACCGGCGTTACGCCGAAGCCTTCGGGCTCGAGCCGCTCTTAAGCCGCAGCAGCGTGCTGTTCTACGTCCGCACGGGGCACGCCTTCGTGGCGGTGCGCGCGGGCGAAGCGACCGGTTTCGTGCTCGCGCAAGCCGTCTGGAACGGCGCGCGCCCGACGGTCTACGTCAACCGCTTGGCGGTCCCCGACCCCGAGGACACCGCCTCCCGCGAGGCGCTTTTAGAGGCGGTCACCAAGAGCGCTTACGACGCGGGGGTCTATGACCTCTGGGTGCAGGTGCCGGAGGCCGACGCGGCGGCCGCCGCGGCGCTCGGCGCCAAACGCTACCGGGCGCTCCCCGAACGGCTCTACGCGCGCACGCTCGGCTCGAGGGGGCAGCGCTAGAGGGTGGCGACCATCTACGTCGGCGTCTATTTGGCGCGCCTCGAGGCGCCCTGGGTCACGTCGCTTAAGGAGAAGCGCTCACTCATCAAACCCGTGACCGAAAAGCTCAAGAGCCGCTTTCCGGTCTCCGTCGCTCGCCTCGACGGGCTCGACGCGCACGACTGGGAGCTGATCGGCGCCACCGCGCTGAGCCACGACCGGGTGTGGTTGGAGGGGCTGCTCTACCGCGTCGGGGATTTTGTCGCCGCTCACGGCACCTTCCGGGTCGCTGAAAGCCGCGTCGAGCTCGAGGCGTGGGAGGGGCTCGAGCGCTAGCGGCCCGCGGCGACGCCCCCAAAGCGCCGAAAACGCCCCGTTTGCGGTAGAATACCCCCAAACTGACACGGGGACAGGGACGCACGTGCCCGCCTAGGGCACCGAGTCACCCATGTGGTCCAACCTGCCCCTAAGGAGTAGCATGGCAGAAAAAGCGCGGTTGGAGGGGCACGCCAAGCCCGTTCAACCCCCTCAACGCCCACCGGCCGCTCGAGCCGACGAGGCCGTCGACCAGCTCTACGTCACCGATGAGGCGCTCGCGACGCTGATCGGCCTCGCCGCCCACGAGGTGCCGGGGGTGATCGGGATGGCGCCCGCCAACCTCCGCGAGGGGGTGCGGCGGATCCTGGGCAAACAGCAAGCCGACGAGGGCGTCGAGGTGACGCGGCCGGCGAAGGCCGCCAAAGGCGCCGCCAAGGGTCAAGGCGCCGGGGTCGCGGTGACGCTGCACGTCGCGGTCGCCTACGGGGTCAACATCCCGGCGGTCGCCGAGTCGGTCAAGGAGCGCGTGCTCTACGCCGCGGCGGCGTTTGCGGGCGTCGCCGTCGACAGGGTCAAGGTGCACGTCGTAGGGGTCGGCCGTGCTGGACGCTAAGCAGGCGACCTCGCCGGAGCGGCTCGAGGCCGCCGACCTCGCCACCGCCTTCGCCTACGCCACCGACTGGCTCGGCGTCTACGTCGACGAGGTCAACGCCCTCAACGTCTACCCGGTCCCCGACGGCGACACGGGCACCAACATGCACCTCACCATGCAGTCGGTCAGGCGCCAACTCAGCGACGAACGCCCGAAGACGATGGCCGCGCTTGCCCACGCCCTCGCCTACGGGTCGCTCCTCGGCGCGCGCGGCAACTCGGGCGTCATCTTGAGCCAGGTGCTTAAAGGGTTTTCCGAAGCCATCCGCAGCCACACCAGCTTGAGCGCCCAGGCGTGCGTCGAAGCGCTCCAGAGCGCCACCAAGAGCGCCTACGCCGCTGTCATGAAACCCGTCGAGGGCACCATCCTCACGGTCGTGCGGCGCGCGGCCGAAGGGGCGCGCGAGGCGGCTTCGGGCCGCCCCCTAGACGTCTTACGCGACGCGTGGCGCGCCGGGGAGAAAGCGCTCAAAGAGACGCCCGACATGCTGCCCATGCTCAAGCAAGCGGGCGTGGTCGACTCCGGCGGGCTGGGCTTTTTACGCGTGCTAGAGGGCCTTATCGCCTCGTATGAAGGCCGCGACCTGCCGCCGCCGCCGAAGATCACCACGCGCGCCCAAGAGGCCTTCGAGGAGCAGGAGTTCGGCTTCTGCACCGAGTTTTTGCTCTCGGACGTGACGGTGCCCACCAAGGAGATCCAGGAGCTCGTCAAGGATTTCGGCGACTCGCTCCTCGTCGTCGGCGCCGAGGGGTACGTCAAGGGGCACATCCACACCGAGGAGCCCGAACAGCTGCTCGCGGCGGTCGCGCGCTACGGCAAGATGGTGCGCTCAAAAGTCGAGGACATGAGCGAGCAGCACCAGGAGATCCTAGCTGGCGTCGACCTCGCCGACGCCGAACCGCCCCAAAGCGCGCTCGTTGCGGTGAGCGCCGGGCACGGGGTGACCAAGGTCTTCCGCAGCCTCGGCGCGCGCGTCGTGGGCGGCGGGCAGACGAACAACCCGAGCGTGCAGGACATCGCCGACGCGGTGCGCAGCGTCGGCGCGCGCGAGGTCGTGGTGATGCCCAACAACAAAAACATCATCATGGCCGCCGAGCGGGTGCGCGAGCTCGTCCCCGACAAAGACGTGCGCGTGCTGCCGACCCGCACCCTCGGTCAGGGGCTCGCGGCGGCGGTGCTCTTCGACGACGCGGCGAGCGTCGAGGAGCTCCTGCCCGAGATGCAGGCGGCCGCCGAGCACGCCCGCACCCTCGAGGTCACCACGGCGAGCCGCAGCGCCACGGTCGACGGCGTCGAGGTCAGCGAGGGGCAGTTTATCGGCCTTCTCGACGGCCGCCTCACCGTCGCCGAGAGCTCGCCGGAGGGGTGCTTGGAGGCGCTGTTGCAAGGGGTCGCCGACGACGTCGAGATCGGCGCGCTCTTTTACAACGCGGTCGTCGGGCGCGAACGGGCTGAGGCGTTTCACGCGGCGCTCTCGGAGCGCTTCCCCAAGCTCGAGCTCGAGCTGCACCCGGGCGCCCCCGACCTCTACCCCTACTTGCTGGCGCTCGAGTAGCAAAAGCGCGGCCGCGCCGGATACACTAGGGCGCTAGGATCAGCGTCACGTGGCCGCCGCGCCCCGAAAGGACACCGCCATGCCGAGCGCTCGTCACCGCTTCGTCTGGGCTGGGCTCGCCGCCCTGCTCGCAGGTTGTCAGATCGTCATCCTCCCCCCCGACGACGGGGTCGTGCGCGTCAGCGCCGGGGAGGGCGTCGGGGAGCCGGTCGCGCTCACCCTCCCCCGAGGGGAGCCGCTACGCCTTGAAGTGAGCGTCTCAGCGGCGCAGGTCGCCGCCAACGACCAGCTCCTCGTGCTGACGCGCGGCCCCGAGGGGCCGCTTGCTGGCGGCGCGGTGCGCCTCCGCGCGCTGCAGGAGGGTCGCCCGAGCGTGCAGAGCACCGGCCCCGACTTTTTCGCCCCCGCCCCCGACACTGCCACCGCCGCCCTGAGGGCGCAGCAGACCGCGGGGGTGCGGTGCAGCGGGCCGTGCGTGGCGCTGCCCCTGCCGAGCGCAGCGGGCACGCTCACCTTCGAGCTCGAGAGCGCGGACGAGCGCTCCGTTCTGCTGAGCGCCTTTGTCGCCCCCTTCGAGGACCCCGGCGAACCGGCCAACGACGCCCTGGAGACCCCGCGGCTCGTCCCCACCCCCCCGACCGGCGCGACCGCGACCGCTACGGGGGCGCTCGAGGTCGCTCTCGACGAGGACTTCTTCCAGAGCGAACTGCCCGTGACGCAGGTCTCCGTCAGCGCGACCGAAGCGCCCTTAGAGCTGCGCTTTGACGTCTACACCGAAGACCGCGAGCTGATCGCCAGCGACAACCCGGCGGGCAGCACCTACACGGTGCCCTCGAACGTCGCCCCGCAGAGCCTCATCGCCCGCGTCTACGCGGCGTCGGGGCGGGCGGCCCCGGCCCCGGCCTCGAGCTACACGGTGACCTTTAGCGCCGTGGTGCCCCTCTCTGGGACCGCCGAACGCCCCTAGCCTTCACGCGTTCACGGCTTTCACATCGCCCCGTGACCTTTTCGGGGGGCGTTTGGGCTACACTCAGGCCTATGCGTCCCCCCCTGCGCCTTCTGGCGCTCCTCTGCCTGCTGCTCGCCAACCTCGCGCTCGCGCAGCGCTGCGAAGCCGAGATGCGCGCCCCCTTCTCCGCGGAGCTCTTTCCCCAACCGGCCACCGGCCGCAGCGCCGCGAAGCTGCTGCAGCGCGCCCTCGACCTTTTGGAGCCGTCGCTCCCGCCTCTAAGGCGCGTGATCGACCTCCCCGTAGCGCGCGACGACCCCGACTACGACACCTTTTCGTACCTCGCCGACCGCGAGCTGCTGCCGCACCCCTGGCCCGCCGAGGCGTTTTCGCTCGAGGCGTGGCGGGTCGCGACGGCGCGCCTCGCCGACTGGTACGGGCTCGCGGCGCCCGCCTTCGACGAACCGGCGCCGAGCAACGAAGCGCTCCTCGCCTCGCTCCTCGAGCTCATCGAGGGCGCGAGCCGCGCCCCGCAACCCGTCGCGCTCCTGGCCGCCGACCTGCGCGACGGTTCGCGCATCGCCTTCTGGGCGACCCTGCGCAACCACGGCATCTACCCGCGGATGATCGTGCTGCACCCCCCCGAAGAACCCATCGACCTGCGCCGGAATATCGGCGCGGCCCTCGAGCGCCTGAGCACCTGCGCGACGACCCTGACCAACTACGTCTACGCCCCCGCCGACACCGCCGAGCGCCTGTTTTTAGCGACCAACGAGTCGCGCATGGTGATCGTCGGCGGGGTGCCGCCCTTGTCGCAAGAGATCTTCGAGGTGCCCGCCGGCGACGAGACCGCCTACCTCACCTTCCGCGCCCACGAGGTGTTCGGCAAGGAGCGCTACACCGCCCTCTTTATCGGGCCGAGCGTCGGCATCCCCACCCTGCTCCGGCTGCTCCCGCAGGTGCGCACCAACATGAGCCCAAAGGAGATCATCGACTTTTTGGGGGGGTAGTCAGCGGCCCCCGAGCGCCCGGTTGATCGCGCGGCGCATCTCGGCGGCCGCCTCGCGCGCGCGCTCGGCGAAGTCGGCGCCGTCGCTGCAGTAGGTGAGCGCGCGGCTCGAGGACACCACCGCGCCCAACCCCTCGGCGTCGAAAGCGCCGGCAACCCCCTCGGGGCGGCCGCCCTGTGCCCCGTACCCCGGTACCAAGAACCAGACGTGCGGCAGGCGCGCCCGCAGCGCCGCGAGCGCCTCCGGCGCCGTCCCACCGACCACCGCCCCGACCGGCGCGTAGCGCGCGCCGCCGCGGCACCCTTCGGCGAGCGCAGCGACGCTCTCGGCGACGCGCTCATAGAGCCGCTGGCCACCCCGAAGCTCGAGGTCCTGCAGCTCCGCCGCCCTCGGGTTGGAGGTGCGCACGAGCACGAAGACCCCGCGCCCGGCGCGCGCCGCCTGCTCGGCGAAGGGCGCGAGGCCGTCCCCCCCGAGGTACGGGTTGACGGTGAGCGCGTCCGCTCCGAACACGCCGTCACCCAGGTAGGCGCGGGCGTACGCTTCGGCGGTCGAACCGATGTCGCCGCGTTTGGCGTCGACGATGACCGGCACCCCTCTGGCTTTGAGGTCGGCGATAAGCTGCGCCATCGCAATGAGCCCCGGGATCCCCAAAACCTCGAAAAAGGCCGCCTGCAGCTTTGCGCAGGCGACCAACGGGGCCGTCGCCTCGAGGATCGCCTGGAAGTAGTACACGGCCGCCTTGGCGACCTGCGCCGGGTCGCCTGCGAAGCGGTCGGGGTGCGTCAGGGGGTGCGCTTCGGGGCGGGGGTCGATGCCGAGACAGACGCGCGAATCGGTCTCCTGAATGCGCGCGGCGAGCCGCTCGAAAAAGGTCATGTCGCCCAGCATATACCCGTGGGTGCGCCCCGCGCCCCCGCAAGGGCGTCCGTCACAGCGCACGGCAAGGGGTTTAGCTCACATCTCGCTTGGGCACCAAGTTTTTCACGCCGCGCCGAGGAAGACCTCCCTACGATGTGAGCACCATGAACCTCGCTCCCGGTGTCCCCCCCGTGGTCGTCGCCCTGCACCTGCTCGCCTGCGCCGCGCTGCTCACGGACTTCGCCGTGCTCCTGCGGCGCCGGGTCCTCGCGCCCATTAGAGGGCGCAACCGCTAGCGCCCCAAAGTCACCGCGCGACCAAAAGCGGGAGCGCCCCACGGGGCGCTCCCGCTTACGTTTCTTTACGCATCTCTACGCGTGAGGTGGCGAGGGGGAAGGGTCGCTAGAAGGCTCAGTCGCCCGAGACGGCGCCGACCTCGCGGCCGTGGCAGTGCTTGAACTTCTTTCCGCTCCCGCACGGGCAGGGGTCGTTGCGGCCGACCTTGGCGTCGGCGCGAGGCGCTTGCGCGGCGCTCGCCGGGGTCTGCGCCGGGGCCGAAGCCTGCGGCTGCTTGGGCTGCGGTGCGGGGGCAGGACGCGGGGCGCTGCGCGCGCCGGCGAAACTCAGCGAGGTCGACACGGCCCCGCCGCCCCCCATGCCGTAGGTGCTGCTCACGCTGCTCGCGCCGAGCGTGTTGGCTACGGCGCCGGGGCGCGGCTCGGGTTTGGCGTAGGCCACGGGGCGCGGCGCCGGCGCGGGGCGCTGCAAGGGCGCCTGGGTCTGCACCTGCACCCGGAAGAGCAGTTTGGCGACCTGCAAGCGGATCCCGCTTTTCATCTCCTCGAAGAGGTTAAAGGCCTCGAAGGCGTACTCCTGCAGCGGGTTGCGCTGGCCGTAGCCGCGCAGCCCGATGCCCTGGCGGAGCACGTCCATGGCGTGGAGCTGCTCTTTCCAGTGGTTGTCGACGACCTGCAAGACGATGTAGCGCTCGAGCTCGCGCATGAGGGGGGCGCCGAGTTCGGCCTCGCGGGCTTTGTAGGCGGCCTCGAGCGCGGGCACCAAGCGGTCGGTGGCCTCGTCGGGGTCCTCGCCGCGCAGGCTCTCGAAGTCGAACGTCTCGAGCGCCGGCACCGCCTCGACGATGGCCGTGCGCAGGGCGCCGATGTCCTGCTCCTCGGGCTCGAGCTCCTTGTTGAGGTAGTTTTGCACCTGCGCGTCGACGTACTCGGCGATCATGTCCTGCACGTCTTCGGAAATGTCGTTGCCGAGCAAGATGTCGCGGCGCTGCTTGTAGATGACCTCGCGCTGCTTGCTCATCACGTTGTCGAACTCTAAAAGCTGCTTGCGGATGCCGAAGTTGCGGTCCTCGACCCGCTTCTGCGCCCGCTCGATGGCGCTTGTAACCATCTTCGCCTCGATGGGTTGGGTGTCGTCCATCCCGAGCCGGTCCATCATGCCCAAGACGCGCTCGTTGGCGAAAAGCCGCATCAGGTCGTCTTCGAACGAGACGTAAAAGCGGCTGCTCCCCGGGTCCCCCTGGCGACCGGAGCGGCCGCGCAGCTGGTTGTCGATGCGGCGCGACTCGTGGCGCTCGGTGCCGATGATGTGCAACCCGCCGAGCTCGACGACGCGTTCGCGGTCGGCCTTGGCCTCGTCGCGCAGACGCTCCAGGGTCGGGATGATGTCCTCGGGCAAGCCCTCGATCTCGCGCACGAGCTTGCGCGCGATGTCGACTTTGCCGAGCATCACGGCCTTGATGCAGAGCTCGACGTTTTCGTCGTAGCGGCTGACGCCGTAGCGCTCGACGAGCTGCCCCGCGATGGCCTCGGGGTTGCCCCCCAAGACGATGTCGGTACCGCGCCCCGCCATGTTGGTCGAGATGGTGACCGCCCCGCTGCGACCCGCTTGGGCGACGATCTCGGCCTCGCGCGCGTGGTGTTTGGCGTTAAGCACCTCGTGCTTGATGCCGCGGCGCCTAAGCATCGCGGAGAGCTTTTCGGAGGCGTCGATGGTCACCGTCCCGACGAGGATCGGCTGACCGGTTTTGTGCACCTCCTCGATCTCCCGCACGACCGCCTCGAACTTGCCCTTTTCGGTGCGGTAGACGATGTCGTCGTAGTCTTTGCGGATGACCGGGCGGTTGGTCGGGATGGTGAGCACGTCGGCGCCGTAGATCTCCTGGAACTCCTTCTCCTCGGTTTTGGCGGTCCCCGTCATCCCGGCGATCTTGTTGTAGAGCTTGAAAAAGTTCTGATAGGTGATGGTCGCGAGCGTCTGGTTTTCGCGCTCGATCTTGACGCCCTCTTTGGCCTCGATCGCCTGGTGCAACCCCTCGCCGAAGCGCCGCCCCGGCATCAGGCGTCCGGTAAACTCGTCGACGATGACGATCTGGCCCCGTTCGTCTTTGACGTACTGCTTGTCGCGGTGGTAGTGAACGCGCGCGCGCAGCGCCTGACGCAGCATATGCGCGAGCTCCATGTTTTTAGAGCTAAAGAGGTCGTCGACCCCTAGCGCCTTCTCGGCTTTGGCGATACCCGCTTCGGTCAGGTGGATGTCTTTGGTCTTTTCGTCGGCGGTAAAGTCGCCAGTCGCCGGTTTGTCCTCCCCCTCAGCAGGTTCGCCGCGCTCGAGCTGCGCGGCGATCTTGGCCATCACGTAGTACTTGTCGGTGGCGAGCTCGGCGGGCCCCGAGATGATCAAGGGCGTGCGGGCCTCGTCGATAAGGATCGAGTCGACCTCGTCGATGATGGCGTAGTTAAGGGGGGTGTCGGCGCGCAGCACGAGCTGCTCGGGGCGGAAGGCCATGTTGTCGCGCAGGTAGTCAAAGCCCAGCTCCGAGTTGGTCATGTAGGTGATGTCGCAGGCGTAGGCGGCGCGGCGCGCGTCGGGGCGCAGGTCGTGCTGGATGACCCCGACGGAGAGCCCCAGGGCGCGGTAAACGGGCCCCATCCACTCGGCGCCGGTGCGCGCGAGGTAGTCGTTGGTGGTGACGAGGTGCGCACCCTTGCCGGGGATGGCGTTTAAAACGAGCGCGAGCGTGGCGACGAGCGTCTTGCCCTCCCCCGTTTTCATCTCCGCGATCTTGCCGTAGTGCAGCGCGGCGCCGCCAATCAGCTGCACGTTGTAGTGCCTTAAACCGAGCTGACGGATCGCCGACTCGCGGGTCAGCGCGAACGCCTCGGGCATGAGCGCGTTGAGGCTCTCGCCGTCCTCATAACGCTGGCGCAGTTTGGCGTACTCGGCGGCTAGGTCCTCAACCTCCTCCATGGCGGGCTCGAGCGCGTTGACGGCTGCCACGACCTCGCGCTCGATGCGCCTGACGTCGCGCTCGTTGTTGTCGAACATTTTCTGGAAAAAACCAAGCATGCAAACCTCTCTTGGGCGCGTCCTAAAAAACGCTCCATTTTAGCACGCGCGCCCCTAGAGGCCGTGAAGCGGCCGACGTAAGGGGTATGGGTTGAGGCCGGAACCCGCAGCGAACGCGCCCTTTCCCGGCCCTCCGTCACCCCTGCGCGCGCGTAGAGGCGCGGGCCACGTCGCCGACTCGGTCACCGCGCCAAGGCGCTACACGTGGCGCTACAAAGCGCCGCAGCTCGCGCGCTCGCGCCACCCTAAGCGCCCGCCGTCGGCCGCTCCCGCAGCCACGCGCTCGCCACGAGCGCCCCCACGAGCACCACCACGACCCCCAAAAAGGTGTCGGAAAAGGGCGCGGCGCCGAAGCGGTAGAGGGGGTTTACGGCCAGCCCGGCGGCCTCTTGGCGCGCGGCCAAAAGCGCCCCCATCGCGGCGGGTCCCGAACCGGCGCCCAAAAAGTAGACCCCCGAGAAGAGCCCGACGCCCGCCCCGACGTCGCGCTTGGCGAGCGCGCCGGCAGCCGCATTATTCACCGGCGACTGCACGAAGGCAAACCCGACGTACACCCCCATTACCCCGAGCACCACCCAGAGCGGGGGGCCGCCGGCGACTGCCGACAGCAGCAGCAGCGACGCGCCCATGAGCGCAAGCCCCGCGACGATCGGCCGGCGCACCCCGACGCGGTCCGAGAGCCGGCCGCTGAGCGGCGACAGGAGGGCGAGCGCCGCCGCGCCGGGGGTGAGCGCGAGCCCGGCGGCCGCCGGCGACAAACCGTTCTCCTCGACGAGCAGCAGGGGCACGAAGACGAGCGCCGAAAAGCTCGCGAACATCGCGCCAAACCCCACGGCGAGCGCCGCAACGTAGGCGCGGTTGGCAAAAAGCGTCGGGGCGACGAAGGGCGCGGCGGCGCGGTGCAGCCGCCGAAAAAACCCCAGCCAGGCGAGTGCCGCCCCCAGAAAACTCCCCCACGCGGGGAACGTCGCGAACCCCGCCGTCTGCCCCTGCGTGATGCCGAAGAGAAAAAGCCCCGCGCCGAGACCGAACAGCACCCCGCCGAGGAGGTCGAGGCGCTGCGCGCCCCGAGCACGGTCGCTCGGGAGCGCCCGCAGCGCAAAGGGGATGAGGAGCAGCGCGAGCGACAGCGAGCCGACGAAGAGCGCGCGCCAACCGAACGCCTGGCCGAGCACCCCGCCGACGATGGGGCCGACCGCCGAGGCGGCGCCGATACTCGAGGACACGAGCCCGAGCGCTCCACCGCGCGCGCCGGGGGGGATCACCTTGGCGACCGCCACGGTCGCGAGCGCCGGGATCGCGGCGCCGCCAGTTGCTTGCAGCATGCGCCCGGCGACCAACAGCGGCAGGCTCGGCGCGAGCGCGCAGAGAAGCCCCCCGGCGGCAAACCCCACGATGCCGAAGACGAACACCCGCCGCACCCCGTAGAGGTCGGAGACGCGCCCATACAGGGGGACGCTGACGGCGAAAGCGAGCGAAAAGCCGGTGACGACCCAGCCGATCTGCGCCGCCGAAGCGCCGAACTCGGCGCGGATCACGGGGAGCATGACGTTGACCATGGCGCCCGTTAACACCGAGACGAACACCGCCGAGGCGACGACCGCTAGAAAGAAGCGGACCCTAAGGGGTCGCTGCGGCGCGCGAAAGACGCGGACGCGCCCGCCCCGAGCCTCCAGCGGGGCCCGCCGGCGCCCCCTACCCGTCGGCCCCCTACCCATCAGCGACGGGGGGCGCTTCGATCAAGGTCAGCGCGTTTGAACCGTACACCCGCCGCTCACCGACGAGCCCCAACTCGGCGGGGTGCTGGAAGACGTAGAGCCCCCCCGCTTTGCAGGGTCGAGCCTCGAGGATGGCCGCGAAGACCTCGCGCAGCTCGAGCGGGTAGGGAGGCGCGGCGAAGACCACCTCGAACGCGCCGGGGTGCGCCCGCGCGAAGGCGAGCGCGTCGCCCTGGACGACCTGGACGTCGAGGTCAAGGGCGCGCGCGTTTTTGCGGATCACCGCGGCCGCCCCCCGCGACAGCTCGACGCAGACCGCCTCGAAACCGCGCGAGGCGGCCTCGAGCCCGACCGCCCCGGAGCCGCTGTAAAGATCCAAAAAGCGCCCCCGCACCCGAAAGGCGAGGATGTTAAAGAGCGCTTCGCGCAGCCGACCGGGGCTCGGGCGGGTACCCGACTTGGGGACCTCCAGGGGACGCCCCCGCGCGGTGCCGCCGACGATGCGCGGGCGGCTCACGCGCCCCCACCTGGCAGTCGAGAGGCCAGCCCAGCGGGGGCTGCGGGCGTGGCGAAAAGACGTCTCACCAGCCGAGTCTACCGCGTTCGCCGCGCCCTGGCTCGGGCCGTCAGCGCGGCGCGCTCAGCTCGGGTTCGGCAGCTAGGGCGAGCGCGTCGTGCGCCTCTTCGAGAAGCGCCGCGGTCGTCTCCCACCCCACGCAGGGGTCGGTGACCGACACGCCGTATTCGAGCCCGCTTAAGTTCTCGGGGATGCGCTGCTTGCCCCCCTTGAGGTTGCTCTCGAGCATCAGTCCGACCAGGTCGCGGTTACCCGCGACGCGCTGCGCGAGCACCTCGCGCCACACCAGGGCTTGGCGGCGGTGGTCGTAGCCCGAGTTGTGGTGGCTGCAGTCGACGATCAACGCGGGCTCGAGACCGGCGGCGCGCAGCCGCTCGCCCGCTTCGGCGACGCTCGCCGCGTCGTAGTTCGTGCCCGCGCGCCCGCCGCGCAAGATGACGTGGCCGTCGGGGTTGCCTGTCGTAAAGACGGCGGCCGCCCGCCCCGCCTCGTCGATCCCCAAAAAGGTGTGCGGCCCGCTCGCGGCGGCGATCGCGTCGACGGCGACCTGCACGTTGCCCTCGGTGCTGTTTTTAAAGCCGACCGGCATGGAGAGCCCGCTCACCATGGCGCGGTGGGTCTGCGACTCGGTCGTGCGCGCGCCGATCGCCCCCCAAGCGATGAGGTCGTCGAGGTACTGCGGCAGAAAGGGGTCTAGGACCTCGGTCGCGACCGGCAGCCCGAGCTCGTTGATCTTGAGAAACAGTTCACGGGTGCGGCGCAGCCCCCGCTCCAGGTCGTTCGAGCGGTCCATGTCGGGGTCGTTGACAAACCCCCGCCACCCGACCGTGGTGCGCGGTTTGTCGACGTAGACCCGCATGATGACCAGGAGGTGCCCCTCGAGGCGCGCTTTAAGGGCGCTTAAGCGCTCCGCGTACTCGAGCGCGGCCGCCGCGTCATGCACCGAGCAGGGCCCGACGATCGCCAAAAGGCGCGCCTCGCGTTTGCGCAGCACCGCGCGCACCGCCTCGCGCGCCTCGCTCACCGTGCGGTTGACGCGTTCGGAAGCGGGCAGCTCGCGCTTGAGCTGCGCGGGCGGCAGCAGCGGACGAAGCTGCGCGACGTTGAGGTTTTCAACCCTTTTCATCTCGGCTCCTTTGCCTTGGCACCCCGCGACAAAAAAAGCGCCCGGTGGGTCCGGGCGCGGCCAGCGCAGAGCGAGGTCCTCCCGGTCTAGCCGAGCCGATACCCCGCAAAATAGACGGTGCCAGTCATTGGCTGGATATACCACAAAGCTTCAGGCGTGTCTACCCTCTAGCGGCGGCGCGCGCCACCGGGAGGGGGGTGGCTGCCGCCGGCATGAGCGCCTCCAGCCGCAAGGGGTGCGTCGCGCGCGCCGCCGCGACGTCGTCGTGCGTGACCATCACCACCGTACCGCCGCGGGCGTGAAAGGCCGAGATGAGGTCGAGGAGCCGGTCGCGGTTGGCGGCGTCTAAGTTGCCGGTCGGTTCGTCGGCCAGGAGCACCTCGGGTTGCCGGACGAGCGCCCGAGCAAACGCGACCCGCTGCGCTTCGCCGCCCGACAGCTCCGGAGGGACGTGCTCGGCGCGCCCCGCTAGGCCGACCTGCTCGAGCGCCCTTAGAGCCGCCTCCCGCTGCGCCCGCTTGGGCCCCTGCGCGCTGATGTCGAGCGCCAAGGTGACGTTCTCTAACACCGTACGGGTCGGGATGAGGCGGAAGTTCTGGAACAAAAAGCCGAAGGTGCGGGCCCTCAGGCTGCTCTTCTGAGCGTCCGTGAGGTGCCGCGTGTCCCGGCCTTCGACCAGGTAACGGCCCTCCGTGGGCGTGTCCAGCAGACCCAGCAGGTTGAGGAGCGTCGTCTTTCCCGAGCCCGACGGGGCGCGGAGGCTCGAGAAGCTGCCCCGCTCAAAGGTGTGCGTGACGCCCTGCAGCACCCTGACCTGGCGACCGTTGAGGCGATAGGCGTACCCCACCCCTTGAAGCTGCAGCATCTAGAGCGCCTCCCTGTAGAGCGCGTCCACCTCTCGTGTCCTCATGGCCTGGACGCTCCGGTGGATCAAGTAGCTGTAGAGCCCGGTGAGCAGGCCCGTCGTCGCGAGGCCGCAGAGGAGCGCGTAGGGGGCGACCGGGGCGCGGTAGCTGAGGAGCAGTAGGAGGCTGCCCAGAGCGCACGCCAAGAGCCCGCTTAAGAAGGGGAGGGGCAGCAGCTCGCGTTGCAAACGCCGACTGAGGGTGCGCAGGTTCATGCCCAAAAGTCGCCAGATGCTCAACTCCATGGTGCGCTTAGCGAGCGTGACCGAGATGAAGTGCCCGTAGGCGACCCCCGTAAGAAGGAGCGCGAAGGCAAAAAGCCCCGCAAGCCGCAGCAGGCTGCCCCGAAGCCCCGCCGCGAAGGTCTGCGCGTAGGCGGCGGGGCTGTAGAACTCGGTGTCCCGAATCTGCTGCCGGACCCTCGCTTTGACGGCGTCCAAGTCGTCGCGACCGGAGAGCTCTAGAACAAGACCGCTCTCGCCGGTAGGAGAAAGAAACCACTCATCGAGAACGTCAGGGGCGTCTTGATGGATAAGGATGGCGGCGCGGTAGATTGGCTCAAAAACGCCTAGGTCGGTCTCTGGGGGTGTTCGCACAACACCTACGACGCGGTAGCCGAACTCGAGCCCCGAGCCTAGACCAAAACCCGGCACATATTCTCTGACGAGACTTAGAGCTGCTTCAGTAATGGCTGCCTCCCTCGCACCGGCGTTCGGGAAGCGCCCCGCCAAGAGGTCGATGCGGAGCGCAGCGGCGCTTTGCGGCTCAAAACGGAAGATACTTCCTAGTGCGTCGTCATCCTCTATGACGGTCGCTGGAAGCCCCGTGTCGGATGCCCACAAGTAGATGCGGGAGGTGCCAAAAGCCGCACAAGCGGCGACTTCCAAGGGCGCGCAGTGCTCGCTTCTAAATGTCGTTTGCGCGGCAGGTGTTGTGACGGCCAACACCTGATCAGCGCCTAGCGCCCGCACCGCACGCTCGCTCTCGGCGTACTGCACCAAGGTGTCGCTGAAAAGGTAGGTGACCCCAAACACCACCACGAAACCGGTGCAGACGGGGACGAGGTGGCTCAACCAGGTCTGCCGCACGTCCAAGGTGCTGCGCGCGAGGGCGAAGCGGCTCGAGGCGAGCGCAAAGAGGAGCGCCGAGAGCGTCCCGAAGAGCGCGAGGCTGAGCCCCCAGGGGAGGAGGCTGGCGGCGACCTCACCGACGTTTTGACCGCGGAGGGCGGCTAACACCAGAAAGAACAGGGTGCAGAGCAGCGCGCCCCAGACCCACTGCCCGAGGCTCGCAGAGAGCCAGCGTCTTAAAAAGTAGCTGCGTGGCCGCCCCAAAATGCGTTCGGTGCGGTAGACCTCACGCTCCCTAAACCAGCGCCCGGCGACGCCGGCGTAGAGCGTCAGGAAGGTGCAGGCTAAAAGAAGGGCGGCGGCGAGCCGTTGCAACCGCGCCTGCCTCGCCTCGAGCGCGAAGATGTCTTGGGCTAGGAACTCGTAAAGGGGCTGGGCCGTGTAGGTGGTGCCGGTGTACGCTTGCACCGCCTCCAGCACCCGTGCGCGCTCGGCGTCGCTTCGGGGGCGCAGGTAGAACCGGAGAAACGCAGGCTCCGGCAGCTCGGCAAGTGCGCCGACGCTTCTCAGCATCGCTGCGTCGGTGACGTAGAGCTGGCTCCAGAGAAGTTCAGCGACACCCGTTACGACGCCCTCCGGCGTCGCTTCGCCGAGCGCGTAGGGGCCGCCGCGCTGCGCGAGGAGCGCCCCGCTACCAGGCACGTCCCCCTCGACGAGGCGCACGAGCCCCAGCTCCAAAAGGCTACTGGAGATGTAGACCGTGGGCAGGCGTCCAGCGAGATAGAAAAGCCCGCTCTCCAGAGCTAAGCTCCCCTCGGCGAGCCCCGCTTCCAGCGCACGGATCGCCTCCGCTCTCGCCTCGGCGGGTGCCGAGTGCGGCGCGACGAACGCCTCGGGGTAGAGGACCCAAACGCCCTGGGGGTAGTCGGGGTCGCGCTCAACGGCGCTGCGCAGCTCTAGAGGATAGAGCGTGAGTCCGTAGACGATAGCGAGTAGGAGGGTAACGAGGAGGTTGCTGAAAAGGGCGGGGCGCTTCATCGTGAGGCTACTCGAGCACTCAAACGTTGGACGACCTCGTCCAACGCTCGGAAGTGGAGGTCTTTGTAAGCGGTGCCGTTGATGTCGAGCTCGAGCCACGAGACTTGACCCTGCAAGGCGCCGTCTTTAAGCACATAGGTTGCAGGAATTCCCGTCATGCCCCAGCTCGAGAGCACCCGTGATTCGGTAGGAGAGCCCGGAAGGTGAGGGGCTGAAAGCTTCAAAACGCCATTTGCAAGCCGCTCCAACGAAAACCGTTCACCGCCGCCTTCGACGAGCACGACCCCGTACCCCCGCTCGCGCCACGACGCGATAAAGGCGTCGGCGTGATCTAGCCAATCCTTACAGGTATCGCACCAGGTTCTGTCCGAGAGAAAGACCAACGTAACGGGTTTGGAGAGCGCTTCGCTCAGGTCAGCTTGGAGCTCGGTCGGGACCTCCGCCAGCGGTAGGGGCTCCCCGATGGGGAGGAGCTGTTGCGTGCTCGGCGTGACGGCCTCGGGGCCGCGCTGCAAAAAGCTCTCGACGGCGCTACCCAAGGCCCTAAAGTCCCCTTTGTTGACCTGGGCGAAGAGCACCGTCCGGTCGTCCCCCACAAGGTAGCCGGACGTGCCGGTGATGCCGAGAAGGTCGTGGAGTTCCCGGCTGACGTTGAGGCCGTCTTCACCCCCCGTGCCATCTAGGAGCGCGACGTCGGTCGGAAAGGCGTCCAGCTCCTGCGGCATGAACGGGCCGAATATGACGTGGACCTTTTGGATGTCTTTGCCCGCTAGCTGCGTGTGGAGCGTCAGGGCGCTGCTCCCGGTGGTCCCCCCCACCGTGACGACGGTAGCCCGAGACCAATTGGGTGCGTCGCCGCGTAGAACCGGAAAGGGGAGTTCGGGAAAGCTGTCCCCTTGAAAGAGGGGGGTCGCCCTCGAGTACGCGAACTTCTCAACCAAGGCGGCGGTGTGTCGGTTCACCTCTTGCTCGACGAAGCGCGCCTCTTCCGGGCTCAGCCGCGCGCCCGGAGTCAAGAACCCCCTTAGAGAGAACCCAGCGACGAGCAACAACACGCCTACGAGTCCAGCCAAAACCCAAATCGTACGTTTCACCACTTCCCCCTCAGCTATCCCACGATGGCTACAGGTTGCTCTCATCCGGCTACGCGCAGTGTAGCGCCACCCTTTTGGCCCGCGAAAGTGCGCTCGGTCATGCCCCGCGCATGACTTCGGTCATGGTTCCGGGGTCATGATGTTAGGGGCGTGGGTCCGCCGGGGTGACGCCGCCGAAGTAGTAGGGGCGCAGGTCCGTCAGGCCGCGCAGCCCCAGCTTGCCGTAGATGCTGCTGAGGTGGTTTTTAAGGGTACCCGAGCTGACCCCCACCGCGTCGCCGACCGCCCTTAGGTCGCCCAGGGTGGCGCAGAGCCGCAGCACGCGGCGCTCGGTCTTGGTTAAGGGCGTCTCGTAGAAAGGGGTGAGTCTAAGCCGCTGACCTCTCACCGTCTGGTCTATCGTCGGCAGCAACGCTCCGGGGGAGAGCTGCTGGGCGATGAGGGCCGTCGGTGCGAGGTCCCAGAGGTCCTCCCAAGCTTCACCGCAGGGGTTGTCCGTGACGATGAGCGTTGAGCGACCCTGCGGCGCACCCTCGAAAGCGGTGTAAGCGTAACCCCAGGGGGCGTCGAGGATCACCGTGACCCGTAAACCGTTTCGGCCTTGTTGGGTGAGAAAGGTCTCCAGCAGCTCCCCGAGCAGCGCGTTGCCGCTAAGCACACGTAGCGGCGGCGACGCGTCGGCACCGTGCATGGGCGCGTTAGCTGCTCACGCCCGTCACAGCAGCTATGTTCACGTATGTAAGCACGTTATCAGGCTAGCAGACCCCTCCGCGGCGCGCAACGCACCTCGGGGCGACATAAGTCGATGAGAACGGGCGCTGAAAAAGTGCGGTAGACTGTCGCGTTGTGATTCGCTCCATCGCCCCCGACGAGCTCGAGTGGTTTATCGCCTCCTCCTACGATTTTTTGGGCCACAGCGACCCGCGCGCTTTCGCGAGGCGCGCGGTGCGGTCGGTGCACGACCCCGGCGCCGAGGCCGAGCGCAGCTTTATCCTGTTCTCCGAGGGCGACGTGCCGCTCGCGGGCGCCTACGTGCGCGCGCCGGAGCAAGACGGGGACGACCAGAACCTCTACCTGAGCAACCTCTGGTTTAAGCGCGACGCCGAGGACCTAAGGACGCTTGTCGGCAAGCTTTTGGAGCGCTTTGAGCACGAGGCGGTGCACTGCCCCCTCTACAACTTCTCGCCGGAAAAGCTCGCGCTCGTCGCGCCCGCGCTCGAGGCGCTCGGGTTTGAAAAGCGCCAAGCGTTCGACCTCGAGTTCGACCTCGCCGAGCTGCCGCCCCTAGGGCTGCCCTTGGTGCTCGAGGCCTGGAGCGAGGAGCGCGACGACCTCTTTCAGGAGACCTTCCGCCGCGCCGAGGGCTTCTCCCCTTCCGAAACCTTTTGGGCGTGGCTCAAGCGTTGGCGCGGCCCCTTTCACCCCAATTTGTGGTTTTTGGCCTTTGAGACGCTCGACCAGGAGCCCGTCGGTTACGCCTGCTACGGCCTCTACCAAGACGGGGTCGACGGCCAGTACTACTTGACAGCAGCGGGTGTCGCGGCGGAGTACCGCGAGTCTTCGGAGATGCTGCGGCGGCTCCTGCTCTCCTCGATGCAGGAGCTCGCCGCCCGCAGCCCGTTCGGGCGCATTCAGACCCTCATCACCCAACGCGACCCCAAGCTCATCGAAATCCTCCAATCGCTCGGCTTCGAGGTGAGAGGCACCTACCCCGCTTACGTCAAACAGCCGCATTAGGTCCCCCGTGCTCGCGGGCGCAGAACGTGCCTACAGCCACCCTGCAAGCGCGGTGGTAAGCTCTAGCCCATGTACGTGCTCGTTCGCTGGCTGCTCAACGCCGTCGCCCTCTGGATCACCGCCGAACTCGGCGTAGGGCTCTTCTTCACCGAACCCGGCCTCGGCCCCGTCCTCTTGGCGGCGCTCGTGCTCGGGCTCGTCAACGCCGTCGTGCGCCCCATCATGATCGTGCTTACGCTGCCGCTGACGATCCTCACGCTGGGGCTCTTTTTGCTCGTCGTCAACGCGCTCACGCTCCTGATCGTGGCTGCTCTCACCCCTCTGGAGACGACCGGGTTCGGCGGCGCGGTTTTGGCAGCGCTCGTGCTGACTCTCGTCAGCACCGTGTTGAGCGCGCTCGTCGGGACGCGCCGCCCCCGGGACTGGTAGCCGACGCGAGCAGCGCCTTAAGCGTCACGCGGCTCGAGCTAAAGCTCGAGCCTTTGCTTTGGGCGCCGTCGACACGCGCATGCCGCGGAAGCTGGAGCGCCGGTGACCCTCGTCCATCCGGTCGGCGACGCTCTTCCGAAACATCGCGGCATCGTCGGCCGACACCCTCCGGAAAGGTCTACTGGCGGCGTTGCACCGCAATCGCTACGCGTCGGCGCCCCCATTGACAGCGCCTCCCCTCCCCCCTATACTGATACCCGGTATGGGTATTTTAGAGATCTTGAGACAACCGTGGCCCTGGTACGTCGCCGGGCCCCTCATCGGGCTGACCGTCCCCCTGCTGCTGCTGTTAGGAAATAAGGCGTTCGGCATCTCGTCGAACCTCCGCCACGCCTGCGCCATGCTACCGGGAAGCAGCCGGATCGGGTTGTTCAACTACGACTGGCGCAAAGAGGCGTGGAACCTCGTCTTCGTCCTCGGCGTGCTTTTGGGCGGCTTCGTCGGGGGCGTGCTGCTCGCCAACCCCGAACCGCTGCAGGTCGCCGCGAGCACGCAGCGCGAGCTCGCCGCGCTCGGCGTCGAGACGGACGGCGCGCTCGTGCCGCGAGGGCTCTTTAGTTGGGCAAACCTCCTCACGCTGCCGGGCCTTGTGCTCATGGTCGGGGGCGGCTTTTTGGTCGGCTTCGGCGCCCGTTACGCGGGCGGCTGCACCTCGGGGCACGCCATCAGCGGCCTGTCGAACCTGCAGCTGCCGTCACTCGTGGCCGTCATCGGCTTTTTTATCGGCGGCCTCATCTCCACCCACGTCCTGCTCCCGCTCATTTTAGGAGGCTAGATGGACACCTCAGAGCGCATCGCGGTGCGCCCCGCCAAACGCACGCAACAACCCAGCACCCCGCTTCTGGGCTACCTCAGCTACCTGCTCGCCGGAACGCTCTTCGGCTTCGTGCTGGTAAGAGCCGAGGTCATCAGCTGGTACCGCATCCAGGAGATGTTCCGCTTTCAGTCCTTTCACATGTATGGCGTCATCGGTTCGGCCGTCTTGGTCGGCGCCCTCTCGGTGTGGTTGATCAAGCGCTTTAACGTGCACACCTTCGGCGGCGAACCGATCACGCTCGCGCCCAAAGACCCGACCTACCGCCGCTACATCTTGGGCGGCACTGCCTTCGGCCTCGGCTGGGCGTTTACCGGCGCATGCCCCGGACCGATCGCCGCGCTTATCGGCGCCGGTCAGACGGTCTTTATCGTGGTGCTGCTGAGCGCGGTCGCGGGCACCTACGTCTACGGCCTTTTGCAGAAACGGCTCCCCCACTGATGATGCCCACCACGACAGAGGCAGCGGCCCCCAAGCCCTCTAAAACCGACACCCAGGCAAAACTCCTCAACCGCTTAAAGCGCATCGAGGGGCAGGTGCGCGGGCTGCAGCGGATGATCGAGGAGGAGCGCGACTGCCGCGAGGTGCTCACCCAGCTCTCGGGGGTGCGCAGCGCGCTCGACGCGGCGAGCGACGTCATCTTGGAGACCTACCTCGAAAAGTGCGCCCAGGGCTACCCCGGGGAGGCCGTCGACCCCAAAGAGCTCCTCGCCACGCTCCGCTTGGCGCGGCGCTGAGGCGGACCCCTGGGCGGCCCCGGCAACGGGCTTTAGAGGGGGCGCCTGCTCGTCGGGTGCCCTTACCAGCCGGCTGGGCTCGTCTGCGGTGTAAAGAGAGGGCGAGATGTCTGAAAAACGCTTTCGCGGCGCCGCCGACCGGTTGCGCCGCCCCGAGCGCCTCGCGCTCCTCGAGCCCGCGCGCGTGTGCGCGCACCTGCTCGGGTCGCTACGCGCTCCGAGCGGCGCGCCGTCGGTGCTCGACATCGGGACCGGCACGGGGGTCTTCGCCGAAGCCTTCGCCGCTGCGGGGGCGTCCGTGACGGGCGTCGACCTCAACCCCGACTTTTTGGCGCTCGCCGCGGCGCACGTACCGGCGGCCACCTTCGTGCGCGCCGCCGGTGAGGCGCTGCCGTTTGGGGCGGCGCGCTTCGACCTCGCCTTTTTGGGGCACGTCCTGCACGAGAGCGACGCGCCAGAAGCGATGCTCGCCGAAGCGGCCCGCGTCGCGCGCGAGGTCGCCGTGCTCGAGTGGCCCTACCGCGACGAGGCGCAGGGGCCGCCTTTAGCACACCGGCTCAGCGAGGCCGCTCTGGAGGCGGCGAGTGCGCGCGCCGCCCTAGCGGTCGTCGAACGGCTCGAGCTGCAGCACATGCGGCTCTACCGCCTACGCCACGCCGGCCCGTAGGAGGGCGCGATCTACGAACTGCAACTCGGCCCCTTTGTCCTCTCGGCCGCGCGCTTTAGCGCAGGGGTCGGGCTAGCGACCTTCGTCGCCCTCGCCGAGCTCTGGGGGCGGCGGCGGCCGCGCCTGGCCAGCTGGGCCTGGCAGAGCGCCTGGATCCTCCTCCTCAGCGCGCGCCTCGGCTTCGTGCTCGAGCATGGTGGTACGTACCTGCAAGAACCCCTGAGCGTCCTCTACCTCTGGCAGGGCGGCTTTAGCCCCCTCTGGGGTCTCGCCGCGGCGGCGCTCTACACCCTGAGGGTGCGGGAGCGCGCCGCGCCGCTCGTCGCGGCGGCGGGGCTCGCAGCTTGGGGGCTCTCTGCGGCGCTCACCGCGCCGAGCGCTACCGAGACGACGCTCCCCCCGCTCACCCTGACCAACCTGGCGGGGGAACCCGTGGCGCTCGGCGCGTTCGCTGGGAAGCCCCTCGTCCTCAACCTGTGGGCGACCTGGTGCCCGCCCTGCCGCCGCGAGCTGCCCCTTTTCGCCGAAACCGCCGAACGTTTTCCCGAGGTGACCTTCGCGCTCGTGTCGCAGGGGGAGTCGGGGGCGCAGGTCGCGGGCTTTGTGGCCGAGCAGGGTCTCTCGCTGCCCAACGTCTTGCTCGACCCGGGCGCCGAGCTCGGGCGGCAGTGGCGCGCCGCGGGGTTGCCCAACACCTTCTTCTTCGCAGCCGACGGCACCCTCGTGTACCGGCACGTCGGCGAGCTCTCGCGGGCGCGCCTCGAGGCGCTCGTCCGCCAGCTCGGCGAGGCGCCGGAGGCTCGGCCTTAACCCCTCGGTCGGCGGCTCTAGCCGCGGGCCTAGCTCACAGGGGCACTGCCCTCGCGCAGCATCCCCACCGGGGGACGCCTCTCGTGAGGCTGAGTGCTCGCAGGGGCACTGCCCTCGCGCAGCAGCCCTCGGGAGCGGGGTGCCGCCCGCCTCCCACCGTTGTAGAGGCCTACTTAGCAGCGCTGCGTACGAACTTCCGGTACGCTGCGTAGTACAAGGGTAAAGGTTGTTTCAATTCCTTTGGAGGTCTTTTATGGCGGACAACAGCGAAGTCATTAAAGCGCTCAACTACCTGATCGGCACCTGCATCGACGGCGAAAACGGCTACCGCGAAGCCGCCGACGAAGCGACCAGCCAAGAGCTCAAAACCCGCCTGCTCCACCTCGGGCAGCAGCGCGCCACCTTCCGCGGCGAGCTCGAGCAGGAGGTGCTCCGGCTAGGCGGCGACCCCAAAGAGCGCGGGAGCGCCGGGGCGGCGCTGCACCGCGCCTGGATCAACGTGCGCGACGCGATCACCGGCAAAGACGACGAGGCCATCCTGGCCGAGAGCCAGCGCGGTGAGCGCGCGGCTTTAGACAACTACGAAGACGTGCTCAAACGCGACCTCCCGGCGCACCTCAAAGAGCTCGTCGCGCGGCAGCACGAGGCCATCCAGCAGTCCTACAACGAGCTGCAGTCGCGGCAGCGCGCGAGCTAGCTTCGGGGGTCGCCCCCTGCTAGCTTGACGGCGTTACGCCTTACTTTGACAGCACCTCGCCGCGCGGCCGAACACCACGCGCGAGGTGCTCTTTGCACCCAGACCGCACCCAAGGAGGGACCATGGCCACGGTAGCAGCTCTTTTCGACGACTCGGCGGCGCTCGAGCGCGCGATCAACGCGCTGCAAAGCGCCGGCCTCGGCGACGACATCATCGAGGTGAACGAGGGGCGCGAAGCCGACACGGCGCCCGAAACGAGCGAGGACTTCGAAGGCGGGGTGAGCGTCGGGATGAGTAGCGGTCTCGGCGGCGGCGACGTCGGTGGCGACGCGAGCGGCACCCTCGGCATCCCCCCCGTCGGCGGCGTGGCGGGGGCGTTTGGCGGCTCCGGTGGCTCGCAGCCCGCGCCGGTCGGCCTCGTCGGCGACGGCCGGGGCGCCCGTACGGGTCGCCTCGACCGCCTCGGTGACGACGCCGAACCGTTTCGTCTGGGCCTCGAGCGCGGCGGCAAACTCCTGATGTTGGAGACCAACGACGTCGAGAAAGCGGTCACCACCCTGCGCGAGGCGGGCGCGCAGCAGCTCTACGACCCGCGCTAGCGTCTAGGCGCGCCCGCAGCGGCTAGAACGGCCCTGCTCGAGGCTACGCGGCGCGCTGCAGCGCCCTGGAGAGGGTGGCGCGGTGCACGCACGAAGAGCCCTACGCGTGTAGGGCTCTTCGTGCGTCGGGGCGCGTCGGCGCTACGCGCTCGCCCCCTCGGTCAAAAACGCGGCCGAGTCGTAGTAGGTGCGGAAGCTCTTGACCTTCCCCCCCTCGACGTCAAAGGACGACACACCCCGGTACGAGATGTCCTTGCCACCTTTTAGCTTGCCCTTCGAGCGCCACTCGAGCACCACCGTCTCGTCGTCCTCGGTGACGTTGTAAAACTCCGTGGAGACCTCGTCAAAGGGCTCGAGATACTCCGTCCAGAAGGTCTCGACGTCCCCTTTGCCCTCGTAGGTCTTGTGGGTCATGCGCTCCAGGGTCGCGTCCTCGGCGAAGAGCGCGACCAGCGGGGCCACCTCCCGCTCCTTTTCAACGCGCTTTAGCGCGTCCATAAAGCTCTGGGCGATTTCGCTGCCGCTTGTATTCATGCGTTCCTCCCCCCGTAGCTTACCGGTGCGGTCGCCGCAACATAGCGGGCGAACGCGCTATTTTGGGGGTGAGGCACGCGTAACGCGGCATCAGCGTTACCCCTGCAGCAGCGACTGCGCGCCGTCGATCCAGATTTCGGTGCCGGAGATGTGGCTCGACGCCTCCGAACTCAAAAAGAGCACGAGCTCGGCGACCTGCTCCGAGGAACCTGGCTCACCGCCTGTAAGGGGGATCTCGCCCTCGGGAAACTCGACCGGCACCCGCGCTTTGTCGGTGTTGACCTGCTCGGTGTTCTCATCGATGCTCGTCTCGATCGCTCCGGGGCAGATGGCGTTGACGCGGATGCGGTACTTCGCGAGCTCAACCGCGAGCATCTTCGTCATCGCGACCTGCGCCGCTTTGGTGCTCGAGTATGCCGTCGCCCCCGAGTTCGAGAAGATGCGCGTCCCGTTGACCGACGAGGTGACGATCATCGACCCACCCCGCGCTTTCATGTGGGGCAGGGCGTACTTGAGCGTCAGAAAGGTGCCGGTCAGGTTGACCTCGACCGTCTGGCGAAAGTCGTCTTCGGAGAGTTCGTCGAGGGGCGCCCAGGTGCCGTTGATACCGGCGTTAGCGAACACCACGTCGAGGCCGCCGAAGCGCTCGACGGTCTCCCGGTAGGCGCGCTTTAGGGCCTCGCCGTCGCTGATGTCGGCGACCAGCGCTAACGCTTCGCCGCCGGAGGCTCTGATCTCTTGAGCGACCTCGTTGACCTCACTCTCCGTGTGCCCGACGAGCGCGACCTTGGCCCCGTGCTTGGCTAGCAGCTTCCCCGCAGCCGCCCCGATACCGGAGCCGCCACCCGTAATAAACGCAACTTTTCCTTGCATGCTCGCCTCCCTTTGCCATGCTAGCGAGGCGGTTCGGTCGAGGAATGAAACTTCGCGTACACTGCGCTCGCCCGCCGTCACGCTCACGCGTCGTCGGGGCGCGCCGCCGCGGCGCGCGCTTCGCGCTCGAGCGCGAGGTCCCAGTAGGCCCTAAACGGGTCGCGGTAGCGCAGCAGCCCCCAGGCCCACGCCGCGGCGTAACGGACCCAGAAGCCGAAGCTCGTCAGGCGGCGAAACTGCGCGACGTGGCAGCGTTCGTGGGCCAGGAGGTCGGGGGACACACGCCGCTCCCCCGAGGTCACTCGGTAGGCCTCCGGCGTCACCAGTACGACCTCACCCCAGGTCTGGGCGGCAGCGCGAAAGCCCACCGCCGGCAGCCACGCGACCTCGTAAAGCGTCTCGCCCTCGGCAGCGCCAGCGAGCCGGCGCCCCCCCAAGGTTCGAGCGACGAGGTGACCCATGAGCGACGCGACGAAGGGGCGGCCGTGCAGGCGCTCGAGCCCGCACGCGAGCCCACAGGCGGCGAGGTAGAGGGGGAGCATACCCCTATAATGCCCCTATGACGCGCCCTCGCATCCTGCTCGACTGCGACCCCGGCCACGACGACGCTATTGCCATCTTGCTCGCCGCGAGGCACAGCGAGCTCCTCGGCGTGACCACCGTCAGCGGCAACGCGCCCCTAGAGCGCACCACGCGCAACGCCCTCGTGACGCTGCAGCTCGCGGGGCTCGACGTGCCCGTACACGCGGGGGCCGCGCGCCCGCTCGTCGAGCGCGCGCGCCACGCACCCGACATCCACGGCGCGTCGGGGTTGGGCGGCCCCGAGCTGCCCGAGCTGACGCGGCGAGCAGCCAGCGAGGAGGCCGTGCGCTTTATCGTCGACACGGTGCGCGCGCACGGCTCGCAACCTCACCGCGACCCCACCGCACCGCTCTGGCTCGTCGCCGTCGGCCCGCTGACCAACGTCGCGCTAGCGCTGCGCGAGGCGCCCGACCTCGCCCAGCGGCTTGCCGGCATCGCCATCATGGGGGGTGGGGTGGGGTTCGGCAACCGCACGATGGCCGCCGAATTCAACATCTGGGCCGACCCCGAAGCCGCCGAGGTGGTGTTTTCAAGCGGCGCCACGCTGATCATGTGCGGCCTCAACCTCACCCATCAGTTCATGATCCGCGAGGCCGATGTCGCGCGCATCCGCGGGCTCGGCAACCCCGTCGCCACCTTTACCGCCGACCTGCTCGCCTTTTACGCGCGGGCCTACGCGGAGGCCTTTTTCACCCGCCCCGAGGGGCCGCTACACGACCCCTGCGCCGTGCTCGCCGTGACGCACCCGCACCTCATCCGGACCGAACCGCGCCACGTGCGTATCGAGCTGCGCGGCGAACACACCCGCGGGATGACGGTCGTCGACGAACGCGGCGTGCGGAGCGACCTCACCCCGAACGTCCAGGTCGGTTACGAGATCGCGCGTGAGGCCGCGCTCGAGGTGCTCTGCGAGACGCTCGCGAGCTACGGCGCCTAAACCGCGCGAACGCTACCGAACGACGTACCCCATTCCGCGCACCGTCTGGATCATGCCGTTCATCCCGGCAGCCGCGAGCTTTTTGCGCAAGTTGGAGACGAACACCTCGATGGTGTTCGACCCGGGCAGCCGGTCGGCGCCGTAGAGCCGGTCCTCGACGTCCTCTTTCGAGAAGATGCGGCCCTTATGCGTCAAAAAGAGTTCGAGCAGCCGGAACTCGAGCGAGGTCAGCGCGAGCGGCTGCCCCGCGACGGCGCAGTGCCCGGTACCCGGCTCGAGGACAAGCTCGCCGTGGCGGATGACCTCGGCGGGCCGCGCGCGTTCGCGCAGGCGCACGTGCACCCGCGCGAGCAGCTCCTGCACGCTAAAGGGTTTGGTCATGTAGTCGCTCGCCCCCGCGTAGAGTCCCTCGACGCGGCTTTTGACGTCGCCGCGCGCGGTCAGCATCAGGATGCTGGCGCCAAACTCGCCACCGCTGCGCAGCCGCTCGGCCACCTCGACGCCGTCCATGTCGGGCAAGTTGAGGTCGAGCACGACGAGGTCGAACGCGCGCTCGTCGGCGCGGACGAGCGCGTCGGTGCCGTTGTGAACCACCTCGACCCGGTGCCCGTCGTGCGACAGCTCCTGCTGCAACAGCTTCGCGAGCCGTAAGTCATCCTCGACCACGAGAATCGTTGCGTTCAACCTGCACCCTCCTTATCGCTCGGCTGACGCCCCCTAAAGCGCGCCGTCGGGCGCGATCTGCACGATGTTGGTCACCCCCGTGACGCCGTTGACGAGCTCGACCGCGAGCGGCTCGGGGGCGTCGGGGACGAGCAGCTCGAGCTCGTAACCCGTGCGGATACGCGGCGGGCGCACGCTCGCATCGACCTCGAAGATGGCGACGAAGCTGCGCACCCGCGCCTCCGGCGTCTCGGGGCTTACGGCGAGGTGCGCGACGGGCTGCTCGAGGCGCTCGAAACCGCCCCTGAGCAACGCCCGCCCCATCGCCAGCTGCTTCTCCTCGACCGAAAACGGCGTCCCCCCCCACGCTTCGGCCGAGAAAAAAAAGGTGAGCTCACGTGGCGCCCCGGGAGCACGTGCGGCCCAAGAAAACACCCCCTGACAGGCGAGGAGGGCGAGCACGAGCGACAAAACACCCAAGCGCGAGCGGCTACCCCCCATGCTCGTCGCCATCCTCCGGTCCCGTCTCCGGCGCGCTCGAGCCGTTTTCGTCGCCCGAGCCCCCCTCGTCGCCCCCCGTCTCACCCTCTCCGGGTGCGCTATCGCCCGAACCGTCCTCCGGTCCAGGCGATCCCCCCGCCTCGTCTTCGCTGCCCCCATCGCCACCACCGCCTCCGGCACCGTTGTCCGGAGGCGTCCCGTCATCCCCCGGTGGGGGTTCGGGCGTAGGTTCTGGTGTGGGCGCCGGCGCCGGTTCGGGCTCGGGAGGCGGCTCCGGGGCGGGCGCCGGTTCAGGTGGCGGCTCCGGGGCGGGTGCGGGTTCGGGGGTCGGCGCGGGTTCGGGCGCCGGTTCGGGTTCGGGAGGCGGCTCCGGGGCGGGCGCGGGTTCGGGGGCCGGCTCCGGCGCCGGCTCGGGAGCAGGTGCGGGTTCAGGGGTAGGTACGCCCCCACCGGTCTCGCCCCCCTCTTCACCCTCGGCGCCACCCGTGCCGGGTTCACCCGGGTTGGGTTCGGTCTCGCCGGGCTCGGTCACGTCGTCACCCGTGTCGGGTTCGCTCGGCGCGGTCACGCCTCCCTGGTCGTCCTGCCCTTGCTCGTCCTGGGCCCCATCCTGCACGCCGCCCGCATCGTCGCCCCGATCACCCTCGGCACCCGCCGCCGTCCCGCCGGTAGCGCCCGCCGCGGCCGCCTCACCCGCCGGCGGCACCGGCGCGCCCGTGGGGGGCGTGACGGGTACAGCAGGTCGCGAAGCGGCGCTGCCACCTAGCTGTTGGCCGCTCGGCGCGGGCTCCCCGACGCGCTCGAGCACGTCGTCGTCGACCTCTTCGGGGGGCGCCTCGACGGCGGCGACGGTGACGGCGAGCGAGAGGTTTTCAAACGCCAGCCACTCCTCGAGCGCGAGCTCACCGGCGTCGCTGATGACGCGGACGCTGCCGTCGGGTTGCAGCACACCCGTCAGCGTCACCAGCGTCGCCGAGGGGGTGACGAAGACGAGCGCGACCTCGGTCGCCTCTGCGCTACTTAACTCGAGCCGCAGCTCCCCCGCCTCGACCACCCCGTAACCGAGCAAGACGTTGCCGCTGGGGTCGGTCACCATCAGCTGCGTCTGATCGGCAAGGCCGAGAGAGGCGTGAGCAAAGACGCTCGCACAGAGGCTTAAAAGGGCGATGACAAACTTTTTCACTTCCACCTTTCACCCATCGCTGAGGTCGTGAGGTCAAGCCGCGAGCAAAGGGCGCATCCGCTACGCCGCTAGCTTACCACCCGCCGCCGGAGGGAACCCCTCCACGCGTAAGGGCAGTCTGCCGCAGCAAGCTTAATGCAACCTTAATGAGATGGCTCTGTGGCGGCGAGCCGCCGCAGGATGTCGCGGGCGATCGCCTCCCCCCCGCCGGGGGCGCCCATGCGCGCGCGCCCCGCCTCGGAGGCGCGCCGGTAGCGTTCGGGGTCGCCCCAGAGCCGCTGCAGCGCCTCGGCAAGGGCGGCGGGATTCGCTGCGGCGAGCGTCAGCGCCGCGCCCAGGAGGCGCGCTTGGTTTGCCAAAAACGCGGGGGTGTAGTCGGGCGGCAGCGCAAAGGCGACGACGGGGAGCCCGAGCGCCGCCGCCTGCTCGTGAGCGGTACCCGAGGTGCCGAGCGCGAGCTGCGACGCGCGCAACACCTCGGCAAAGCGGTGCTGCAGGAGGTAGACGCGAGGGGGGTGGGCGGAGGTTGCCGAACGCACGACGCGCCACCCCGGGCCAACCGGCTCGAGGCGCCACCCCGGAAGGGTCGGCAGCGCGCCGTTGGCCCAAGCCACGAGGCCGGTGGCTTCGGGCCAACGTTCCAGGGCCCCCAACATACGCTCCAAAGCCGCCGGCGCGTAGCGCCGCGTGCCGGGCAAGAGGGCGACAACGGGCGGCGTCAGGGGGACGCCGAGCGCTAGGTCGGCCTCGGGCGGCGCGGTGAGCGGGTCGAGCATGGGGTTGCCGAGCGCGCTCGCCGGCAGCCCGTAGCGCGCCAAAAGCGCCGCCGTCGGCGCGTCCCGAACGTAGGTGTGGCGCACCAAACGGCGTATCAGCGCGCGTTCGGGGAGGCTAAAGCGCTCCATAAAGTAGCGGTTTAGCGAGCGCCCGCCGGCGTGGTAGCTCGAGACGAGCGTCTGCACGTAGAAGCGCGAACGGGTGCGCACGGCGCTGCTTAGTAGGAGCGCGTAGAGGTCGCCGATGACGACCAGCGCGTCCGTCTCCAGACGGCGCAGGGCGCGCACCTGCGCCGCCGTCATCGACAAGAACCCCGCGCGGAGGTCGGCCAGGAGGGCCGCGAGGGTGTGCGCCGTCAGCCCACCGCTCGGCATCACGCGGCGCGGCCCCAAAATGGGTACGCCGAGCCTCTCGTACGCCTCCCCCGCATCGACGGTCGGAAACGCTTGCAGCGCCAGCTCGGGCGCGAGCGAGCGGAGCGCCTCGCCGAGGGTTGCGCCGACCGTGTCCTCGCCATGGCCGTTGGAAAGCAGCGTCACGCGCACGTGCGCAGTGTAACGCGCCCGGCTCCTGCGGGAGGGGCCGCTACAGGCGGTAGGCCCAGACCGAGAAGAGCGGGTCGCCCGTTTCGGGTTCGAAGTGTTGGCTGAACGTCGGCCCGAAAAGGGGCGTGCTCTGAAAGTAGGAGCGCACGAGCCGGACGTGCGCGGCGTCGTCGGTCGCGCGCCACGCGAGCACCGCTTTGGTGGGGAACGCGCGGTTGGAGAAGGTCACGATAAAAGGGGCCCCCGGGCGCAGGCTCCGCGCGACCTCGCTAAAGGTCTCTAGGGGGCGCGTCATGTACTGCACGCTCACGGTGCACACAGCGCCGCCGAGCGACTCGCTGGCAAAGGGTAAAAATCCCGGCCGGTTGAGGTCTACGATCACGAAGTCACTGAGGCTGGGGTTGTGGAGCAGTTCTTCGCGGTTTAGGCCGAGCCCCGTGACGCGCGCGAACTTGTCCGGGAGGTGCGAGAGGTAACCGGCCATGAGGTCGAGGATGTGGCCTCCCGCCGGAAGCAGCTCGTCGTAGAGGCGATAGGCCGCGCGCGACGCCGCCTCGTCGAGGTGCGCGACAAACCGCGGCTGCGCGTAGAAGAGCGCGTCGGGCCGCTCGTCTTCGCGGCGGAAAAATTCGGGGAGGAGCTTTTTCATTCCCCCTACACTGCGCCTTTGAGGGGCGCGTCTCAGCGAGCTGACTCACCTTCATGAGGGCCTCAGGGTCGCCACCCCGCGCGGCGAGGTCCGCCGCCGACTGTCGCCGAAAGGAGCGGGTTCTGGCGCCCAGCTGCACGCCCCAGAGGAGCCGGTCAGCGGCAGAGCGACGCGGGGCGGGCTCGTAGCAGCTTGCCGACGCCGATCACCAACCGGCAGCTCTCTAAAGGGTGCGTGCTGGACCCGTCTGGCGTGGCGTCGCCAACCGGGGGCTACTCGCTACCGGTCTCGACGACCGTCCGGTTGCGCCCCGCGCGTTTGGCGCGGTAGAGCGCCCTATCGGCGCGCGCTATGAGCGTCGCCGCGACGTCCTTACGGGTGGCACACGCCCCCCCGACGGAGACCGTCACGGCGTGCCCCGCGAGCGGCGCTGCGGCGACCGCCTGCCGCAGCCGCTCCCCGAGCCGCGCAAGCTCGCCTTCACCCGCAGCGGGTGCGAGCACGACGAACTCCTCACCGCCCCAGCGGGCAAGGGTGTCACCGCTGCGCACGTGTCGGCTGAGCTGCGCGGCGACCTCGCGCAACACCGCGTCGCCGACCCCGTGGCCGTAGCGGTCGTTGACCCCCTTGAAGTGGTCGATGTCGACGACAAGCACCCCGAAAGGGGGGGCGCCGCAGCGCAGGTCGGCCAACCTGGAGGCGAGCAGCGCCTCGGCGCGCCAACGGTTGGCGACACCGGTGAGCGCGTCGAAAAAGGCTTGGCGCTCGAGCTGCGCCGCGCGCTCGGTCGCCCTCTGCGCCCCCTGCGCGTGCGGTGGTGAGCACGGCCAGCAGCACCGCTTGCGGGGCAAACACCACGAAGGGGAAAACAATCCCGTCGAGCGGAAAGGGCCCGCTGAGACCCCTTAGCGCGTGCGGCAGGTGAAGGGCCACGAAGGCGCCGAGCAGGGCGAGCGAGCGCAGCAGCGCCCGCCGCGCGGGGAGGCGCACGTAAAGGGGCGCGTAGAGCACCGGTAGCGCAAACGACGAGAGCAGCATGACCTCGCGGGCGAGCGGGTCGGGGTACACCCAGTAGAGGGTGTAGCACCACAACCCACCGAGCGTCGCCGCGTGTAGGTAAGGCGAGAGCCGCCGTAACCGCGCCGCCCAAGGGCGTCGCCAGCCCACGAGCAGCAGCAGGTGAAACCCAGCGACCGCCAGCAGAGGGCCGCTCAGGCGGTCGCAAAAGCCGCTCAGCGGCAGCAAAAAGGCCGCGGCCAACGACAGCCAGAAGCCGAGCAGCACCGGCAGGAGGTGCGCCGCGTGCGGGCGCTCAGCCCACGCTCGAGCCCCCTCGGCGCTCAGCGGCGGGCGGTACGCCGCTGGCTGCGCGGGATAACGGTGCAACAGGTACTCACGTAAAGCGCTCAGATGACGCTGCCCCATGCCAACTCCGCGTCTAGGTTACCTCAACCTTCCAAGGGGGGCGAGAAGTAGCGGGGCGGCGCGCGCCACCGACCCGCTCCCCCTCACCCCGCGGCATCGTTAAGGCGCGGCGCCGCCCCCCACGCCAGCTTGGCGCGCAGGATGTCGAAGTACGACCTCCCCGAGGCGATCAAACAGAAGTCGGTCGGGGCGGCACAGACCGTAAAGCGGTCGCCGGCACGCAGCTCGAGGCGCTCCTGGCCGTCGACGACGAGCGCCAACTCGTCGACCGGGCCGGAGACGCGAAAACCGACCCGCGCAGTTCCCTCGAGCACGATGGGGCGGTTTGTCAGCGTGTGCGGCGCGCTCGGCGTCACCACGAAAGCGCGCAGCCCCTGCCCTAAAATCGGCCCGCCGAGCGACAAGGAGTAGGCGGTCGAACCGACCGGCGTCGAGATCACCAGGCCGTCGGCGCGGTACTGCGAGGCGTGCTCCCCGTCGACGTCCATATCGATATGCACAAGCCGCGTCATTACCCCTTGGGAGACGATCACGTCGTTAAGCGCGTAGGCGGGGGCTAGCGCGGCGCCATGGAGCGGCTCTAGGTGTACCTGCAGCATCATCTTGGGGCTTAAGCGCCAACGCGTCGGCGTGTCCCCCGCTAGGTAGCGGCGCAAGTCATCGGCGCTATGCTCGGCGAGAAACCCCAGCTTGCCCAGGTTGACCCCCAAGGTCGGGACGTGCGTCCCGACGAGGCGACGCGCCGTCGAGAGCAGGGTGCCGTCGCCGCCGATGGCGACGACGAGGTCGGCTTCCGCCGCCAGCTTCGCGAGCGGCAGCTCACCGGGAGCGTCCTCGAGCACCTCGGCGCCGAGCGCGCGAAAGCCCGCCGCCGCCTCCCGCACGAGCGGGTGGGCTTGCGGCTTGTGCCGCGTGCTCGTCACCACGACCTGCCGCAGCGCGGCGGCGGGGACGGCGAAGGTGGCCGTCTCCACGCAGGGCGCGCTTAAGGAGCCGCTCATAGCGAGATCACAAGATCGGGGTTACCGGGGAAGTCACGTTGGCCCGTCCTCACGTTGGCTCGTTCGCGATAGCGGCGCCGCGCTCTAGGCACGGCGGCGCTCGGGGAGCGCCCCCAGAATCCGCGCGACGACCTCGTCGAGCGTCAGGTCGCGGGTGTCGAGGTACACGGCTTCGGGGGCGGGGCGCGACTGCACCGCGTCGAGCTGGTCGCGGCGGCGCAGCGCCGCGGTGACCGCCTCGAGGTCGCCGGCGCGCTCGCCGACGCGGCGCGCGGCGCGCACCTCCGGCGGGGCGCTTAAGTAGAACTTGGCCGCCGCGTGCGGGAAGACCTGCGTCCCCATGTCGCGCCCCTCGACGACAAACGCCCCCGTGAGCTCGCGCAGCCGCGCGTCGACCCACGCGCGCACGCCGGGGTGCCGAGCGACCACCGACACGCCCGCGTCGACCCGGTCGGTGTGCAGCTCGTGGTCTAGGGTTCGCCCGTCGACCGCGATGCGGTTACGCGCCCCGACCGCCGTCACGAGCTGCACGCGGTGGCGGTCTAGGAGCTGCAGCAACGCCCCCTCGTCGTCGAGCGCTTCGCCGCTCGTTTGCGCGAGGTACGTCGCGGCGCGGTAGAGCAGGCCGCTTGAAACGTACGGGATGCCGAGCCGCTGCGCCACGAGGCGGGAGACGCTCGACTTGCCCGACGCGGCGGGGCCGTCGATGGTGATGACGAACGTCTCCTCGCCCCCCGCCGTCAGGGGTCTTTGCGCACCCACCTCTCGCTCACCCATGCAGGCCATCATAAGGCGCGCGCCCTCGAGCGTCACCGGGGCTCCAGGGCGGCAAGCACCTCGAAAAACGTGGGGAAGGTTTTGCCCACGCACGCCGGGTCGCGGATCACCACCCCCGGCAGACGCAGCCCGGCGAGCGCGAACGCCATCGCCATGCGGTGGTCGCCGTAGGTGGCGATCTCCACCGCGCCCTCGGGGGGCGCCGTAAGGGGGTGCACCGTGATCCAGTCCCCCCCCTCCTCGACGCGCGCGCCCAGCTTGGAGAGCTCCGCGCGCAGCGCGCTTAAGCGGTCGGTCTCCTTGATGCGCAGGTTCCAGATGTTGGTGATGGTCACCGGCGCGTCCGCAAAAAGCGCCACGACGGCCAGGGTCTGCGCCTGGTCGCTCATGTCGTTGAGGTCAAAGGTGCCACCCCGCAACCGGCCGGTCCCGCGGACCGTGCAGCTCGTCTCGCTCCAGGTCACCGCGCAGCCCATCTCGGCGAGCACCTCCGCGAGGCGTTTGTCGCCCTGCACGGAGCTCGCGCCGACGTTCGTGACCTCGACCCGCCCCCCCGTCAGGGCCGCCGCCGCCCACAGGTACCCGGCGGCCATGGCGTCCCCCTCGACGGCGTAAGCGCGCGCCGCGTAGCGCCCCACAGGCACCTCGAAGCGCCGGTAGCCGTCCCGCGCGACCTCCACGCCAAAGTCGGCCATCAGCTTGAGGGTCATGTCGACAAAGGGCTTAGACGGCAGCTCACCGCTGACGGTGAGGGTGACGGGGGTCTGCGCGTAAGGGGCGGCCATGAGGAGCGCCGAGAGGTACTGCGACGAGCTGCCCCCCGCGAGCACCGCTTCGCCGCCGGGCAACCCCGCCGCCTCGACGACGACGGGGGGGCAGCCGGTCTGCAGCTGCGAGGTCGCTTTCACGCCGAGCGCCGTGAGCGCGTCCAAAAGGTCCTGAATGGGCCGCTCGCGCATCCGGGCGTTGCCGTCTAAGACGAAGCGCCCCCGCCCCAACGCGACGAGCGCCGTGAGAAAGCGGATCGACGTCCCCGACAGCTTGAGGTCGAGTTCGGCGCGCGCCGCGGGCACCCGCCCCCCCTGGCCGGAGACCGTCATGGTCGTCCCCGAGATGGCGACCGCGATGCCGAGGGCGCGCAGCGCGCGCACCATCACCTCGGAGTCCTCGGCGACCAGACAGCCCGAGAGCGTCGAGTCACCTTCGGCGAGGGCGGCGGTGATAAGCGCGCGGTTGGTCAGGCTTTTGGAGCCGGGCACGCTCACGCGGGCGTCGACCCGTCTCAGGGGGCGGATGGCGAGGGTGGGGGGCAGCGGCATACGCTTTTGACGATATCACGCAGCAGCTCACGAAAAGGGCCGCCGACGCATCCGTTTGACGCATCCCTTTGACGGAGCCCTTTGACGCGCACGCCACCCCGCTACCACGGCGCCGGGGGTAGGGTAAAGGGATGAGCGTGCCCGCAAAACTCCAGACCATCGTCGAGAGCTTTCAGAGTGCCCCCAAGCAGCTCCGGCTACAGCTGCTGCTCGAGTACTCCAAAAAGGTCCCGCCGCTGCCCGAGTACTTTAGAGACCACCACGACGCCATGGAGCGCGTCCACGAGTGCCAGACGCCCTTCTTTATCGCCACCGAGTTCCCGGACGAGGCGCGCGTCGTCTTCCACTTCGACGCCCCCCCCGAGGCGCCCACCACCCGCGGCTTCGCGGGGGTGCTCTCCGAAGGGCTCAACGGCCTCTCGCCGGACGAGGTCCTCGCGACCCCCGACAACTTTTACGAAGCGCTCAAGCTCGGCGAGGTCATCTCGCCTCTCAGGCTGCGCGGGATGAGCGCGATCATGAGCCGCCTCAAGCGGCAGGTGCGGGAGCACCAGGGGCTCGAGTAAGCCCGTGGCCCGTGGCTCGTAGACGCTGGCCTCACCACGCGCCACGAGCCACATGCCACAGGCCCTATAGCAGCAGCCCCGCGATCGCCGCGCTCATAAGGTTGGCGAGCGTCGCGGCGGCCACCGCGCGCAGCCCCAAGCGGGCGATGTCGCCGCGCCTCGAGGGGGCGAGCCCGCCCAGGCCGCCCAAGAGGATGGCGAGCGAGCCGAAGTTGGCAAACCCCGTTAAGGCAAAGGTGATGATCGCCTCCGTGCGCGCGCCCAACGCGGCCCCTTCGCCCAACACGTCCTGAAAGGCGACGAAGGCGACGAACTCGTTTAAGACGAGCTTTTGTCCGATGAGCGAACCCGCGAGCGGCGCGTCCGCCCACGGCACGCCGATGACAAAGGCGAGGGGGGCGAAGAGGTACCCGAGGAGCAGCTCCAAAGAGAGCTGGGGAACCCCCAAAAGGCCACCCACCCCCCCCAAAAGGCCGTTGGCGAGCGCGATCAGTCCGATAAACGCCAGCAGCATGGCGCCCACGTTGAGCGCCAAACCGAGCCCCTCGGAAGCGCCGCGCGCCGCCGCGTCGATGACGTTGGCGGCGCGCACCTCTTCGGCGGGCGCTTTGACGACACGCACCCCGCCCCGCTGCTCCGCGCCCGCTGCAGCCTCTTGCGGCGCCTCGGTCTCCGGCAAGACGAGCTTGGCCATCAGCAGCCCCGCGGGCGCGGCCATAAAGGAGGCCGCGATCAGGTACTCGAGCGGCACCCCGAGCTGCGCGTACCCCGCCAGCACCGACCCCGCCACCGACGCGAGCCCGCCGACCATCACGGCAAAAAGCTCCGACTGCGTCATCGTGGGGATGTACGGGCGGACCGTCAGCGGCGCCTCGGTCTGCCCTACGAAGATGTTCGCGCTCGCCGAGAGCGACTCCGCGCGGCTCGTCCCGAGCAGCCGCGAGAGACCGCCGCCTAGGATCCGCACAACCCACGGCATCACGCCCAGGTGGTAGAGCACCGCCAAAAGCGAGGCGAAAAAGACGATCACCGGCAGCACCTGGAAGGCGAACACCGTCCCCAGGGCCTCGCTGACGGGCGCCCCCGGCGCGGTAAGGCCCCCGAAGAGAAAATCGATCCCCGCGGCGGCGTAGTCGATCACGCTCTGCACGCCAAAGGCGAGCGCCTGCAGCGCCTGGCGCCCCGGGGGCCAGCGCAGCACGACAAAGCCGAAGGCGAACTGGATGGCCAGCGCGCCCAACACGGGGCGCCACCGGACGCGCGTCCGGTGCAGCGACAAGAGCCACCCGAGACCCAAAAGAACCCCCATACCGACCACGCCGATAAGCGCCATGTCGCCTCCTTGAGCGGGCATCACCCGGCCGCTTACGCACCCCGAAGCCTAAAAGAGCGTCCCCCACACGCGCGTTCCGACACGATGCCGGTAGCGGCCCCGTCGGGGCAGCGCTAGCCCAATCTAACCCTAGGCGCAACCGGGCACGAAAGCTGAGCAGCCGACACACCCCCCCTTACGCGAGCGCTAGACTCTGGAACAGTGCGCGGGAGTCACGCCCGCGTCGGGAGGATTATGAGACAAGTCCGAGTCATTCCCCGCGAGGGGGACGCCCGCGAAGCGGGCGGCGAGCACACCGTCAGCGGCCCCGACAGCGTTGCAGACAGCGGCGCTTGGCACAGCCTAGAGGCCGCGGCGGTGCTGCGCGCGCTGCGCACCTCCCCGGAGGGCCTTAGCGAGGAGGAGGCGCAGCGGCGCTTGGAGGCGCACGGCCCCAACCGGCTGCCGGAGGGCAAGCGCGAGGGCCCCCTGCTGCGCTTTTTGCGCCAGTTCAACGACGTCCTGATCTACGTGCTGCTCGCCGCGGCGGTGCTGACGGCCTTTTTGGGCGAGTGGATCGAGACGGGCGTCATCTTGGCGGTCGTGCTGATCAACGCCGTGATCGGCTTTATTCAGGAGGGGCGGGCGGAGGCGGCGCTGGCCTCGATCCGCAAGATGCTCTCGCTCGAGGCCGCCGTCGTGCGCGGTGGTACGCGGCGCACGGTCGACGCCGAGACGCTCGTACCGGGCGACGTGGTGCAGCTCGAGTCGGGCGACCGCGTGCCGGCGGACATGCGCGTGATCGCCGCGCGCAACGCCCGCGTCGAGGAGGCGGCCCTAACGGGCGAGTCGGTGCCGACCGAAAAGGCCCCCGACCCGGTGAGCGAGGACGCGGCCCTGGGCGACCGCAGCAGCATGCTCTACTCGAGCACGGTGATCACCAGCGGGCGCGTCACGGGGGTTGTCACCGCCACGGGGGGCGACACCGAGATCGGGCGCATCGGCGCGCTCGTCTCCGAGACGCAGACCCTCACGACGCCCCTATTAAGGGCGGTCGGCCGCTTTGCCAAGGCGCTCGCGCTCATTATCCTCGCCTTTAGCGCGCTTCTTTTCGCCTTCGGCTACTTCGCCCTCGAGTACACCGTCAACGAACTCGTCTTGATCGTCGTCTCGCTCGCGGTCGCGGCCGTCCCCGAGGGGCTGCCGGCGATCATGACCGTCACCCTCGCCCTGGGGGTGCAGCGCATGGCGCGGCGCAACGCCATCGTCCGCCGGCTGCCGGCGGTCGAGACGCTCGGGTCGGTGACGGTCATCTGCTCGGACAAAACCGGTACGCTCACCAAAAACGAGATGACGGTGCGCGAGGTCGTCTTGCCGGAGGCGCGTTTCGAGGTGACCGGCGGCGGTTACGGTCCCGAAGGCGCTTTTGTGCAACCCGGCGCGGGTGAGGTCGTGCCGCCCCCGGAGCTCCTCGAGCTCGCCCGCGCGGGGGCGCTCTGCAGCGACGCCGAGGTGACCCAGGAGGACGGGAGCTGGCACCTCTCCGGCGACCCCACCGAGGGCGCGGTCGTGACCTTGGGCCTTAAAGCCGGTTTCTCCCGCCAGGAGCTGCAGCGCACCCACCCCCGCATCGACGCCGTCCCCTTCGAGTCCGAGCACCGGTTTATGGCGACGCTGCACAAAACCCCCGACGGCGGGCGCGTCGTCTACATGAAAGGGGCGCCCGAGGCGGTGATGCGCCGCTGCCAGGGCGACGCCAGCGGCCAGCCGATCGACGAGGCGCGCTGGCACGGCGAGATCGACGCGCTGGCGAGCAAGGGCTACCGGGTGCTGGCGCTCGCCCGCCACACCGCCCCCCCCAACCACGACGCCCTCGAGGAGAGCGACCTAGAGGGGCTCGAGCTGCTCGGCTTCGTGGGCATCATCGACCCGCCGCGCGACGAGGTCATCCAGGCCGTCAAAACCTGCCAAGAGGCGGGCATTCGGGTCAAGATGATTACCGGCGACCACGCCCTGACGGCCCGCGCCATCGGCGCGCAGCTCGGTATCGGCGACGGGAAAACGGCGATGACGGGGCGCGAGCTCGAGCGCCTCAGCGACGCGGAGCTTGAAGCGGCGGTGCAGGGCTGCGACATCTTCGCGCGCTCGAGCCCCGAGCACAAGATCCGCTTGGTCCGCGCCCTGCAAGCGCGCGGCGAGGTGGTCGCCATGACGGGCGACGGCGTCAACGACGCGCCCGCCCTCAAGCGCGCCGACGTGGGCGTGGCGATGGGCATCAAGGGCTCCGAGGCGACCAAAGAGGCCGCCGAGATGGTCTTGGCCGACGACAACTTCACCACCATCGAGCACGCCGTCGAAGAGGGGCGGACGATCTACGACAACCTCAAAAAGACTATCCTCTTCTTGCTGCCTACAAACGGCGCGCAGGCGCTCGTCATCATCGTCCCCTTTCTGCTGGCGCTGCGCGAGCTGCCGGTGACGCCGCTGCAGATTTTGTGGATCAACATGGTCACGTCGGTCACGCTCGCTGTAAGCCTCGCCTTCGAACCGAGCGAACCCGACCTGATGCGCCGCCCGCCGCGCGCCCCCAACAGCCCCATCCTGTCGCGTTACGGGGTTTGGCGCGTGCTCTTCGTGTCGGTGATTATCACCACCCCCGCGCTGCTCCTTTTCGACGCCTACCGCGAAGCGTTGCCGCTCGCCGCGGCGCGCACCCTAGCGGTCAACGTGCTCGCTGCCGGGCAGGTGTTCTACCTCTTTAGCAGCCGCTTCCTCTTCCGCTCGTCGTTGCCGCCGCAGGGCTTTGTCGGCAACCGCGCGGTGCTCCTCTGCGTGGCGCTGCTCGTGCTGCTGCAGCTCGCGCTGACCTACCTCCCCCCGCTGCAGCTCCTTTTCGGCACCGCCGCCATCGGGCTCGAGCTGTGGCTGCTGGCGCTCGCCGCGGGCGTCGGCGTGTTCGTCCTCGTCGAGGCCGAGAAGTGGATCGCGCGGCGCGTCGCCGGCGGCACCGGCCCGCGCGCCTAGCTTGGCATAGGGCCCACGCGGATGCTAGAATCAGGAGTTTTTGGCGCACGGCAGAGCGTGCGGAAGGAGCGACATGAAAAAAGACATTCACCCCAAGATGGTCCCCTGCAAGGTGTTTTGCGACGGCGAGGTCGTGATGGAGACCTACTCGACCAAACCCGAGATGCGCGTCGACGTGTGGTCGGGTAACCACCCCTTCTTTACCGGCCAGCAGCGCTTTATCGACACCGAAGGGCGCGTCGAAAAGTTCCAGAAGCGCTTCGGCGAGTCCTACCGCAGAAACCGCAAGTAACCCGAGCGACCCTGCGACGAGAGCGGCTCGAGCCGCTCTCGTTTGACCCTCCCCGACCCCTGCCGGAGCAGCGGAGCAGATTGTAGCCTTTTCTACACTTCGCACGTCTAGGCGCTTCGTACGATCTTGCTGGGGAGGTCAGCAACATGTCGCAAACCACAGGCGTTAAAGACGAGCACTACAACCTGATCAGCGTCCTCTATCACGCCCTTCAGGGCAGCGAGACGGTCGGCCAGTATATGCAGGACGCGCAGGGCAGCGAGGAGCTCACGCAGTTTTTGCAGAACACGCAGCAGCAGTACAACCAGATCGCCCAGCAGGCCAAAAAGCTCCTCGGCCAGCAGCTGAGCCAGGCGTAGAGAAGCGCAAACCATTTAGACCCAGAGCCTCTCTTGAGGCTCTTTTTACTTGCTTTGGGGCGGTCGCAGCGCTGCCCCGCAGCTGGGGTACTACACTCTCACATCCACAAGGGGTCGCTCTGCCTGCACGTTTTGAGACGACCCCCTGAGACGATCCCCGTAGCAGCTGAGTGACGGCGTACCACACGGCGTACCACAGGGTCAGCCGGGGTCAGCCGCGACGCCGCCGACCACGAGCTCCCTAGCGCTTCCAAGGGGCGCGAACGAGGGCCGGCCCTCTGAGACCCTGGCCGCCCGCTCCCCTACTCCGGCACCGAGGCGTACACCCGCGTCCCCTGGCCGGGGCTCGAGGTGAGCTCGAAGGCGCCGCCGCGCGCCTGCACCCGTTCGCGCATCTGCTTGAGACCGAGACCGCCCGCGCTCGTCACCCGATCTGAGACCAGGGTCGGGTCGAAGCCCTGGCCGTCGTCGGTGACCTCGATAAACCCGCACGCGTCGCAGGTCTTACCGACCGTCACCGCGACGTGCCGCGCGCGGGCGTGTTTGGCGACGTTGTTCATCGCCTCCTGAAAGATGCGAAAGAGCACCGCCTCGGACTTGGCGGTGAGTTTGGGGAGGCCCTGGACCGTGAGCTGCACGCGGATGTCGTTTTGCTGGGCGTAGTCGTCGACGTAGCGGCGGATGGTCTCGACGAAGCCGTGGCGCTCGAGGTCAATCGGGCGCAGGGCGAAGATCGAGCGGCGCACCTCGCGAATGGCTTCGCGGATCGTCTTTTTGGTGGCCTCGAGCTCCGCCGCGGCTTTCTCAAGCCCCGCCCCCCCGGGCTGCGCCAGCATGCGGCCGACGAGGTCGAGCTTGAGCGCGCTAAAAGCCAGGGATTGGGCGACCCCGTCGTGGATCTCGCGGGCGATGCGGGCGCGCTCCTCGGCGATCGCCAGCTCTTCGGACTGCAAGTAGGCGCGGGCGTTGCGCACCGCCAGGCTGACCTGCCCCGCGAGCAGGTTTAAAAAGGGCAAGTTGGCCTCGTGGAAGTGCTCGGGGTCGGGGTGCGCGAGCACGACGCAGCCCAGAAGCTCCTCCTCGGTGCGCAACGGGAGGCTGAGCGCGCTCCCCGCCCTCGCGAGCACGGGGCCGACGCGCTCCGTGGCGCCCAAGTGGTGCGCGACGCGCGGCTCCGCCTCCGCCGCCGCCCGCCCCACGAACCCCTCGCCGAGACGCAGCGCGCCGGGCTGGGCGGGGGCGAGCGCGCCGTGTGAGGCGCGTAGCTGCAGCAGTCCGTCCTCGTCGGCGAGGTAGACCCCGCCGGCGCGGGCGTCCGCGCGGCGCATCGTTTGGGTGAGGAGCGTCTCCAAAAGGCGCTCGAGGTTGCCCTCGGCGCGGATGCTGCGGTCGGCTTCAAAGAGCGTCAAGAGGTCGCGGGTGCGGCTCCGGGCTGCCTCGGCGACCGCGGAGAACTCCGAGGCGAGGATGCGGAAGCTTTCGCGCTGCTCGGGGGTCGGCGGCGCGTCGAAGTAGCTGTGCAGGCTCCCCTCGAGCTTCCCCCCCCAGTAGAGCGCGGCCGAGAGCACCGCCTCGGGACGCCCCTGCGCTTCCGGCCCCAAAGGCTCCCCACGCCGGAGCAGGAGGTCGTTACGCAGCGCGGCGTCGCGCGCCTCCTCCGGCTCCAGACCGTGGGTATGCGTCACGCGAAAGCCGCGGCGACCCAACAAGATGGCCGTCCCGCGCGCGCCGGTCGCCGCCGTGATCCCCTCCCCTGCGACCGAGAGCACCGTGTCGAGGTCGGTCGCTGCGGCAAACTGCTCGGTCACGCGCTGAATCGCGCTTAAAAGCGCGTGGCTGCGCCGCAACTCGTCGTAGAGCGAGCGCAGCTCGGCCTGCGCCCGTTCGCGGCGGCGCACCTCGGCGGCGATCCAGTCGAGGGTGAGAAAGGTCGCGGCGGGACCCAACAGGCTGTAAAAGAGAAGCTGCGCCCAGAACTGCCACCGCGCCCCGCCCAGGGGGACGATAAACAGCTGATGCACGAGCACGACCCCGATAATCGCCAGTGGAAACCAGATGCGCGCGAGCTTGATCTGTTGGTAGAGGCTGCCGGCGAGCGGGCTCGGCGCCTCTTGACCTGGACGCGCCCGGGTGCGCGGGGTTTCGGGCGCCCCCTCACGGAGCGCCACGCGCTAGCGCTCCGTGGGCGGGTTGCGCCTGGGCCGAAACTCGCTCATGAGGTAGGGGTAGGCGAGCAGGTAGACGATAAGCATGACCGCGAGCTGCATCCAGAAGTTTTCGAAGACCGGGATCCCGAGCGAGGCGAGCAGGGTCACGAGCAAAGAGACGAGCAGCGCAAAGGCGAGCGTCTTTAAAAGGAGCCGGAGGACTTTGCCGGGGGTCAGGCGGCGCGCCTCAGCGGCGCTGCGGGCCGCGAGCTTGCGCTGTTTTCTCGACTTGGACATGGCTTATTGTACGGGCTTTGGCGCACCCGGTCGGTAAACGCCGTAGCCGCGCCGTCACCTAGAGCGCCGCTGCCGAGCGGTAAGCTGAGCGGGTGACGCCTTTAAGCCCCCTCCTCGCCAAGGTGGCCCGTTTGGGAGCCGCCCTACTAAGCACGGCCCTGCTAAGCGCGGCGCTCGCCGCGCCGCCGAGCCCCCCCGGCCGCACGCCGGGTTGCGGCAAGCCGCCCGCGCCCTTTGACCACCTCGAGGTCGGCGGCGCGGCGCGCAGCTTTATCGCGGTCGTCCCCGACACCTACGACGCCAACACGCCGCACGCGCTCGTACTGGCCTTTCACGGCCGCACGAGCCCCGCCGAGGAGGTGCGCGGCTACTACGACCTCGAGCCGCACGTCGCAGCGACCTTGGAGCACGCGATCTTCGTCTACCCGCGCGCCCTGCGGCAAGGTGATGGCACCTTCGGTTGGTGGGAGGCGGGCGAAGCGCCTTCGGCGCTCCGCGACTTTGCGCTCTTCGACGCCCTCGTCGCGGCCCATAGCGAGCGCTACTGCCTCGACCCCGAGCGGATCTACGCCGTCGGTCACTCCCTCGGGGGGTCGTTTGTCAACGCGCTCGGGTGCCAGCGCGCGGGCGTGTTGCGTGCCGTCGCCAGCTTGGGTGGTGGGCCACTCGGCGGCGCGTGCGAGGGGTCGGTCGCGGCGATGGTCCTGCACAACCCCAACGACGAGCACGTCGCCTTCGCCTACGGCGAGGCCGCGAAGGAGCAGTACCGCGCGCAAAACGGGCTCACGGGCGCGCCCGTGCCGGTAGCGCCGCGCAGCCTGAACTGCCAACGCTACGGCCCCCCAGACGCCCCCGACCCGCTCGTGTGGTGCCCGCACACCCAGGACACGACGCGCAGCGGGCGCTACTACCCCCATCAGTGGCCGCGGGGCACGGGCGAGGCGATCATGCGCTTTTTCAGCGCGCTCCCCTAGGGTCTACCTCCCTCGGCTCCCACGCGGACCGTTTTGCGCCGTTTTGCAAGGGGCTTGCCGGACGCTGCGTGAGCGGTTGGCCAGCGCCGGGGTCCACGGAACCCGGCGACCGGCTGATCGACCCGCGCGCCGATGCGAGGTGGTTGGGGCGAGGTGGGCGGGGGCGTGCGCAGGTGTCGCGAACGACCCCGCGGCTTTCGGGGCGCGTGATAGGTTGGGGGGGTTTACCCTCAGGAGGCGCTGACGTGAGGACCATCCGAGAGCTTTTCGGTTACATCCGCCGCTACCCCGGACCTTTTCTCATAGGCACCCTGATGCTCGTGGTCTTTAGCCTCGCGACCGTGCAGACGCCGCGCATCATCGGCGCCGCCGTCGCCGCTTTTGAAGCGGGCACGATCACCCTGAGCACGCCCTGGGCGTTTGTCGCGGGTCTCTTTCGGGGGGTCACGACCTGGGAGGCGCTGCTCGCCAACCTGCGCGCGCCCCCCGTCGGCTCGATCTGGCTCTACATCTTCGGCGTCTTGGGCGTCGCGCTCGTCGCCGCGCTAGCGATGGTCAGCGTTCGCCGACTCATGCTCAACGCCTCGTGGGAGATCCAGTTCGACATCCGGCGCGACCTCTTTCACCACTTTACCCGCCTCAGCGCCGACTACTACGACCGGACGCGGGTCGGCGACCTGATGGCGCGCCTGACCGCCGACCTCAACGCGGTGCGCCAGTTTATCGGGGTGGGCATCTTTCAGGGGATCAACACCCTGCTCCTCCTCGCTTTTACCTTCTGGCGGATGTTTCGCCTCGACGCCGGTCTCGCCGCCATCACGCTCGTCATCGTGCCGCTTATCACGCTGAGCTTTTTCGTGCTGCTGCGCGTCGTCTACCGGCGTTACGAACGGGTGCAGCAGCAGCTGTCAGAGGTCTCGGCGATGGCGCAGGAAAACTTTAGCGGGATCCGCGTCGTCAAGGGCTTCGGCATCGAAGCGCGCGAGGTGGCGCGCTTCGGGGCGCTCAACGACGAGTTCATCCGCCGCAACCTCGCTTTCACCCGCGCCGACGGCCCGCTCTTTCCCCTCATGGAGCTGCTCTTTGGCCTGACCATCTCCGTACTGCTGCTTTTCGGCGGGCGGTCGATCGTCGCGGGCACCTTGGACATCGCGAGCTTCGTCGACTTTTTGTTTCTCTTTTTGGGGATCCAGTGGCCGATCTTAGCGCTCGGTTGGATCGCCAGCATGGCGCAGCGCGGGTTTACCTCGTGGGGGCGGCTGCGCGAGATCTTTAACGAGCGCCCGAGCGTCGCCGACGACAAAGACACCGACTGGAGCCTGAGGGCGGTGCGCGGCAGCCTCGAGTTTCGCAACGTGAGCGTCCGCTTCGGCGACACCTACGCCCTGAAAAACGTCTCGTTTAAGATTCGCGCGGGGCAGCGCGTCGGCATCACCGGCCATACGGGAGCGGGCAAAACGCTGCTGGTCAGCCTTATCGCCCGCCTCCTCGACCCCACCGAGGGGGAGATCCTTTTAGACGGCGTCAACCTCAAGCGCTACCCCCTAGGGGTGCTGCGGCAGCACCTCGGGCTGGTGCCGCAAGAGCCCTTTTTGTTCTCCGACACGATCGCCGAAAACATCGCCTACGGGATCCCCGAAGACACCCCCGAGCGGCTGCGGGCGCGCGCGCACGAGGTCGCTGAGCTCGTGCAGCTCGCCGGCGACGTCGCGGACTTTCCCAAGGGTTACGACACCCCCCTCGGCGAGCGCGGCGTGACCCTCTCGGGTGGGCAGCGGCAGCGCACCGCGATGGCCCGGGCGATCATCCGCGACCCCAAGATCCTCATCCTTGACGACGCCCTCTCGGCGGTCGACACCCAAACGGAGGCGCGCATCTTGCACCACCTCAACGCGGTCACCCAGGGGCGGACCAGCATCATCGTGGGGCACCGGATCTCGGCGCTGACCGGCACCGACGTGATCTTGGTGTTAGAGGACGGCCGCATCATCGAGCGCGGCTCGCACGACGAGCTGGTCGCGCGGGGGGGCTGGTACGCCGAGATGAACCGGCGGCAGCAGCTCGAGGCGTCGCTCGAGGCAGCGTGAGGGCGCCATGACGCACGGTTCTTACTCCTACGACGACGACACCTACTCGGTCGCCGAAGCCAAACGCCGCGCGCGCGCCCAGCGGCGGCGCAAGGTCGCCTCGCTGCGGCGCGAGGGCCACTTCGACGAGGACGGCGAAGCGGTTCAGGGGGAGTTCGATTGGCGGCTCGCCAAACGCCTCTTGGGCTACTTGCGCCCCTACCGCAAACAGGCGCTCTGGTCGGTAGCCCTGCTCCTCATCTACAGCGCCATCGTACCGGTGTTTCCCTTTCTCATCACCCTCGCGATCGACCGCTACATCAACCCGGTCGCCGAACCCTACGCGTCGCTGTCCCAGAGCGCCCGTTACGAGGGCGTGGTGCTCATCGTCCTGATCTACATGGGCCTGCGGCTGCTCAACTTCGGGCTCCGCTACGGCTACACCTACTTGGTGAGCTGGCTCGGGCAGTACGTGGTCTTCGACATCCGCCGCGCGATCTTCGTCAAGGTGCAGCGGCTGCACATGGGCTTTTTCGACCGCACCCCGGTCGGGCGCCTGATCACCCGCGTCACGAGCGACATCGAAGCGATTCAGCAGGCGGTCGTCGACGGCGTCGTCGGGATCGTCGCGGACATGGGGCTGCTCATCGGGTTGATGGTCTACATGTTCGTGATCGATTGGCGGCTCGCGCTCGTCACGCTCACCGTCATGCCACCCCTTTACCTCGCGCTCAACTACGTCCGCAAACGCATCCGCGACGCCTTCCGGGCGGTGCGGCTCAGGACCTCGAAGTCCAACGCCTACCTGTCCGAAAACCTCTCCGGGATGAAGACGGTGCAGCTCTTTAACCGCGAGGCGCGTAACGAGCGGCGTTTCGACCAGATCAACCTGGAGCTGCTCGACGCCTACGTCGAACAGGTCCGCTGGTTCAGCCTCTTTTTCCCCATCGTGCAGGTCGCAGGCGCGGTCTCGGTCGCGCTCATCCTCTTTTACGGCGCCGTGCTCTTGACCGGCGAGACCCTCGGCGGCGCCACGGGCGGCGCGGTGACGATCGGGGTGCTGGCCGCCTTTTTGCAGTACTCGGGCGACTTTTTTAGGCCTATCCAGAACCTGAGCGACCGCTTTAACATCCTGCAGGCGGCGATGGCCTCTTCAGAGCGCATCTTCGGCCTGCTCGACACCCCCGAGGGCGTCACCGACAAACCGCACCCCGCGCGCTTCGAGGAGGGTTTTCGGGGGGAGGTGCGCTTTGACAACGTCTGGTTCGCCTACCAGGACGAGGAGTGGGTGCTTAAAGACCTCTCGTTCACCATCCACCCGGGCGAGTCGGTCGCTTTCGTCGGGCACACCGGCGCGGGCAAAACGACCATCATCAGCCTTGTCTCGCGCTTTTACGACGTGCAGCGCGGGGCGATCTACCTCGACGGCAAAGACGTGCGCGACTACGATCAGGTTACCCTGCGGCGGCACGTCGGCATCGTCTTGCAAGACCCCTTCCTCTTTAGCGGTACGGTGCGGAGCAACATCACCCTAAACGACGACAGCATCCCCTTAGAGCGCGTTGTCGAGGCGGCGCGCTTCGTCAACGCGCACGGTTTTATCGAGCGCTTGCCGCAGGGCTACGACACCCCCGTGTTAGAGCGCGGCGCGGGCTTCTCGACGGGGCAAAAGCAGCTGATCGCCTTTGCCCGGGCGCTCGTGCAAAACCCCGACATCCTGCTCGTTTTAGACGAAGCGACCGCCAACGTCGACACCGAGACCGAGGAGCTCATCCAAGACGCCCTTGAGAAGCTCATGCAGGGCCGCACGAGCATCATCATCGCGCACCGTCTCTCGACCATCCAGAACGTCGACCGCATCATGGTGATGCGCAAAGGGCGGCTTTTAGAGCAGGGCAACCACTTCGAGCTGTTGCAGCAGGGCGGCTACTACCGCAAGCTTTACGAGCTGCAGTACCAGAGACAGAGCGAGGCCCGCCCGAAGGTGTCGGGCGACGACTGACCGCCGCCTGAGCTCCCGGAGAACGTAGGGTGCCTTACCCAAGCGCTCCCCCGGGTGCGTGTTAGGCTGGCACAACCCCCCGCGGGGGGTTGTGCTGACAAGGATCCCCAAAACGCCAACTTTCCAACGACGCACGCGGAAAGGAGAGGCCGATGGACGATCTTCCCAAACCGCCCTTTCCCCCACAGAGCCAGACGCCACCGGGGCTCGACGCCGAGATGGACCCCCGCCCCAGGCACGAGGCCCCTCGCCTTAAGGGCACCGGCAAGCTAGGGTCTGTCTGACAGAAGGGCTGACTGATGTTTTAGGGTAAAGGCATGGCACGGACGGACTTAAGCGAGAAACAGTGGCGAGCGTTAAAAGCGCATTTACCTGCGAATCCCCAACGCGGCCACGCCTACGTTGACCATCGCCGAGTTATCAACGGCATTTTGTGGCGGCTCAAGACTGGAGCACCTTGGCGAGATGTTCCTGAGCGCTACGGAGCCTGGCAAACCTGCTGGGACCGGTTCACGAGGTGGGAACGTAGCGGTGACTGGCAGCGCATCCTACAAGCCCTTCAAGCGCATGCCGACGCCACAGGCGATATTGACTGGGACGGAGCGGCCTTGGACAGCAGTCACATCAAAGCCCACCGGAGCGCTGCAGGTGCGAGAAAGCGGCCCGCCGAGGGCGAAAAAAGGGGGGCTTGACAGATGAGTGGTTAGGCCACTCGCGTGGCGGGCATACCAGCAAAGTTCATGTCTGTGCTGATGGGAAGGTTCGCCCCCTGTCCCTTGTCGTGACCGCCGGGCAACGCAACGATGCCGCTTGGTTGGAGCGGGTGCTCGACGAGATACACGTACCACGTTTAGGTAGAGGGCGACCCCGAAAGCGCCCCTCACAGCTCCGCTTGGACCGGGCTTACAGCTTTAAGAAGCAGCGCCAAGGGTTGAGGCGACGGAACATTCGCTGTATCAGCCCTGAGCGAGAAGACGCCAAAAAGCACCGGCTCGCCAAGGGCTCCAAAGGTGGGCGTCCACCTGCTTTTGATACCAAGGCGTACAAGGGGCGCAACGTCATTGAGCGCTGCATCAACCGACTTAAAGACTTTCGTGCTGTAGCAACCCGCTATGACAAGCGGGGTCGGAACTACCTCGCGGGCGTGCTTGTCGCCTCCATTATCCTCTGGCTCTAATCAGTCAGACAGACCCTAGCGGGCGAGGTGGCGCTCATTACCGGCGGTGATTCGGGCATCGGGGCGGCGGTAGCCATCCTGTTCGCCCGCGAGGGGGCGGACGTCGCTATCATCTACCTACCCGAAGAGCAGCGCGACGCCGAGCACGTCAAGCAGCACGTCGAGCAGGAGGGGCGGCGCTGCTTGCTCCTGGCGGGCGACCTTAAAGACTCGGCGTTTTGCGACGAGGCGGTGCAGCGCACCGTCGCCGAATTGGGCCGGCTCGACATCCTGGTCAACAACGCCGCGCGCATGTACCAGCGCTCGTCGCTCGAGGTGCTCAGCGACGAGGAGCTCGACGAGCTCTTTCGCACGAACGTCTTCGCCTACTACTACATGGCGCGCGCCGCCCTCAAACACCTCGGGCGCGGGGGGCGCATCATCAACTGCGGCTCCGTCGCGGGTCTCAAGGGCAACCCCGATTTGCTCGGCTACGCCGAGACGAAAGGGGCCAACCACACGTTCACCAAAACGCTCGCCGCGCAGCTTATCGGCCGCGGTATCCGGGTCAACGGCGTCGCACCGGGACCCGTGTGGACCCCCCTCAACGCCTCCACGCGCACACCCGAGCAGATGGCGGGCTACGGCAAAGATACCGACCCCGTACCCCTCGGTAGACCGGCGCAACCCGAGGAGATCGCCCCCGCCTTTTTGTTTTTGGCGAGCCCCGCTGACAGCAGCTACGTAAGCGGCGAGATCATCTCGCTCTATGGCGGCGAGGTGCACGCGCGCTAGCCGGCGCTAGGCGTCGCCGTAACGCGACGCGCCCAGCCGCCCTCGCCGCCAGCGCGACACCAGGCCGTGTGGCGCGAAGATAAGTGCCAGCACAAAAAGGCCGCTCGCGACGAGGACGATCGTCCCCCCCGAGGCGACGTTGAGGTAAAACGACAGGTAGAGGCCGACGACCCCCGAAACCATACCGACCCCGGCGGCCAGGAGCATCATGCGCGGCAGGTTGTTGCTGAGCAGGTAAGCGGTCGCCCCCGGCGTGATCAGCATCGCCACGACCAAGATGACGCCGACCGTCTCGAGGCTCGCGACGATCGTCAGGGTCAGGAGCAGCATCAGACCGTAGTGGACGGCGGCGGTGTTGATCCCCACGGCGCTCGCTTGGGTGGGGTCGAAGATGTAGAGCGACAGCTCTTTGTAGAAAAGAAACACGGCGAGCAGCGTCGCGGCGCCCGCCAGCAGGGTGAGCAGAAGCACCGGCATGCGCACCCCGAGAACGTTGCCGAAAAGGATGTGCATGAGGTGCGTCGCGGTGGCGATGCGGCTAATCATCACCACCCCGAGGGCGAAGGCGCCGGTAAACATGAGCCCCATGGCGGTGTCCTCTTTGATCCGGGTGTGGCGCTCGATAAAGCCGATGCCGAGCGCCGTCAGCGCGCCGGTTACAAAGGCCCCGACGAAGTAGGGCCAAGCCAGCAAGTAGGCGACCGCTACCCCCGGCAAGACCGCGTGCGAGATGGCGTCGCCCAAAAGGGCCCAGCGGCGCAGCACCACAAAGCACGAGAGCACCCCGCAGACCGCCCCGACGACCAGTGTGGTGAGCAGCGCGCGCTGCATAAAGCCGTACTGAAAGGGTTCGGCCAGCGGCGCCGGCAGAAGGTTCAAGAGCACCACGAGCGCGGCGATGAGCGCCTCCGCGACCCCTTCTGCGGCGCCGTAGAGCGCCCCGTAAAGCTCCCTCACGCGACGCCTCGAGCCCCGTCGGGCAGCGTGACGCGCAACCCCGCACCGCCGTAAGCGGCGCTCAGGTTCGCCTCGCTCAGCACAGTTTGCGGGGGGCCGGCGGCGATAAGACGACGGTTTAACAGGACCACGCGGTCGGCGTGGGCGCTCGCGACGCCGAGGTCGTGCACCACCATGAGCACGGTCCGCCCCGCGGCGCGCACGCCTGCTAAGACCTCGAGGATGAGCTCTTGGGAACGCTTGTCAACGCCCGCGAGCGGTTCGTCGAGCAGCAGCAGCTGCGCCTCCTGAGCGAGCGCGCGCGCCAGAAAGACCCGCTGCTTCTGCCCCCCCGAAAGCGCCCCGATGGGGCGGCGGCACAGCTCGAGCATGCCGACCGCCGCGAGCGCCCGCTCCGCCGCCTCGCGGTGCGCCCGCCCCGCCCAGCTCGCGGGGGCGAAGCGGCGCACCCCCCCTTGGGCGCGGATCCGGTTGTAACGCCCCGCCAAGACCACCTCGAAGACGCTGATAGGGAAGTCGCGGTCGATCGCCCCCTCCTGCGGGACGTAGGCGATGTGGCCGCGGCGGCGTTCGGCCGCGACGCTCGAGCCGAGCACCTGCAGCTCCCCCCGAACGGGCCGCATCACCCCGCTCAGCAGCTTGAACACGGTCGACTTGCCCGCCCCGTTGGGCCCGACGATTGCGACGAAGTCGCCCCTGGGGAGCTCGAAGGTGACGTCCTCGAGCACCAAGGGCCCGTCGTAGCGGGCGCACACCCCCCGCAACGACACGGCGGGCGGCGCCGCAGCCACCCCCTGAAGGGGCGGCGCGGCGCGGACGTGAACGCAGCTGCCCGCCATCGGCTAGCGCAGCGTCTCGACGAGCAAGGCAGCGTTGGCGCGCTGCAGCTCGAGGTAGCTCTCGGCGCCCGTGCCCGCTTCGCCGAGCGAGTCGACGTAGAGCGGACCCGCGACCGGCGTGCCCGTCTCGTCGGCGACGCTCTGCACGTAGCGGTCGCTGATGGTGCTCTCCCAGAAGAGCGCAGCGGGCTCGCGTTCACGCACGAGCGTCACGACCCGGATGATCTGCTCGGGCGTCCCCTCTGTTTCGGCGTTGCTCCCCCAGATGCCCTCGTGCTCGAAGCCGAAGGCGGCGGCGTAGTACAAAAGGGCCGCCTCACTGGTGACAAGCAACCGGTTCGCCGCGGGGATGGCGCCGAGCTGCTCGCGCAGCTCCTCGTAGAGCGCCTCTAACTCGGCGAGGTAGGCCGCCGCGTTGGCCTCGTACGTCGCGGCGCTTTCGGGGTCAGCGGCGACGAGCGCGTCGCGCATCACCTCGACGTAGCGCACCGCGGCGCGCGGGTCCATCCAGAGGTGCGGGTCCGGCGCCCCCTCAAACTCGCCGAGGGTAATGGGCAGGGTCTCGTACCCCGTCTCCTCGGCGACCGCCACGGCGAGCGCCCCCTCGGCGAGCGTCGCCTCCGCTTGGGGCAGCCACGTCTCGAGGTCGTAGCCGTTGTAGAACAAGACGTCCGCCTCCTCGAGGTCGATAAAGTTCTGCGGGACGAGCTCCCACTCGTGGACTTCGGCCCCGACGGGGGCGAGCACGCGTACGTCGGCGCCCTCGCCGGCGATCTGGCGGGCAAAATCCTCTAGGATGCTAAAACTCGTCACGATCGTCGGTTGAGGCGCCGGTTGCGCGAACGCAGCCGCCCCGAGCGTCAGCGCGACGATAGGGACGATCGCGGGGATGAGGCGAGCACTTCGGCGTTGATTCACGGCAACTCCCATCTTCTGGCCCAGAGATTTAGGCATGCCTAATATAAGGCTAAGGGGGCTGTAAAAATGTTGTCAAGCACCCCTAGTCCACCCCAGCTCCCAACCGCGCCCGAGCAGCCACGGCTCCCGGAGTCGGCCAGGTAGGGAGGCGAGGTGGGGGGCGTGGCACGAGGTGGGGGGCGTGGTACAAAGAGCGCTATGAACATCGTCTGCTTCGGCGAGGCGCTCATCGACTTTAAAGCGCAAGGGGAGCTGCTCTTCCAGGGGTTCGTCGGTGGCTCGCCGCTCAACGTCGCGGTCGCCGCGGCGCGGCTCGGGGCGAAGGCGGCGCTCGCCGCCGGCGTCTCGTACGACCTCTTCGGCGAGGCGATCGTGGCGCACCTTGAGGCCAACGGCGTCGACACCTCCCTTGTAGAGCGCAGCGACGCGCCCTCGACGCTCGCCTTCGTCGCCGAATCGGGGGGCGACGTCGACTTTACCTTTATCGGCGAAGGGGCCGCCGACACCCGTTACGACCCGCAGCCGCGCCCCACCTTGCCCCCCGAGGTCGCCTTTTTGGAGTTCGGCTCGATTAGCCTCCTGCGCGAACCCGGGGCGAGCGCGATCGATGAGCTCATCGCCGCGCACAGGGGGCGCTGCGCGGTGATCTTCGACCCCAACGTGCGCCCGGCGCTCATCCCCGACCGCGCCGCTTACACCCCCAAACTGGAGCGCGCACTGTCGCTCAGCCACCTCGTCAAGGTGAGCGCGCAGGACCTGCGCTGGCTCTACCCGGACGTGCCCATCGAGGCGGCCGCCGCAAGCTGGCTCGACCGAGGGCCCGAAGCGGTCATCGTCACGAGCGGCGCCGAGGGTGTCCGGCTGCTGCGGCGGGAGCAACCGACCCTCACGCTCGCCACCCCGCGCGTCGAGGTCGCCGACACCGTCGGGGCGGGCGACACCTTTATGGGGGCGCTCATGGTGCGGCTGATCGAGCTCGGCGCCACCGGGGGCTTCGCGGCGCTCGAGGCGCCGAGGTGGCGCGACGCCCTGCGCTTTGCCGCCGCTGCCGCCGCCCTCAACTGCACCCGCGCTGGCGCCAACCCACCCACCCGGGGCGAGCTCGAGGCGTTTCTCGCCCAACGGGGCTAAAGCGCTACAAAACGTTGAACAAGGGGGCGTTGCACAACGTGGGGAGCGTCCGCCGTGGCGGACGCTCCCCACAAGCGCTCCTTTGCGGCGCGCTTACGGGATGACCAGCACCATCCCCTCGAAGAGCAGGTCGGGGTCCTCCAAAAAGGGGTTGGCGTCGACGATCTCGGGCCAGCGGCTGCCGCGCCCGTAGTAGGTCTGCGCGAGCCGCGAGAGAAAATCCCCCGTGCGGACGACGTGCAGGTCCTGCGCCCCAATGAGGCGCGCGACCGCGCTCTGCGCCGCCCGCAGGTCGCGCCGCAGCGCGCTGTAACGCTCGCGCTGCGCTTCGCTGAGTTCGCGCACGGGGGGCGCGACGCGCAAAAAGGCGCGCAGCTCGTCGGTCAGCGCCGCCGCGCGGGCCCGCGCCGCCTCGAGCTGCTCGTCCGTAGGTGCCAGGAGCTGCTCGGTCGGCAGACCTTCGGCGCTGCCCAGCTGCTCGGCGAGGGCGTCGCGCTCGCCGCTCACCACCTCGAGCTGCGCGCTCACCTCTTCGACGCGGCGCTGTAGCGCCGCGACCTCCGCCTGCAGCGCTTCGGCGCGCGCCTCCGCCGCCGCGGCGGCCTCCTGCGCAGCCGTCAGCTCCTGCGCGAGGTCCTCCCGCTCCCCCTCTAGGGCGCTCAGCTGCTCACTCAGGCTCGCCCGGTCGCTCTCGGCCGCCCCCAGCGAGGCCTCGAGCTCAGCCTGCTCCGCACGCACCGCTTCGAGCTCCTCGCGCAAGAGCGCCACGAGGGTCTGCGCCTCCTCGCGTTCGCGCTGCGCCGCCTCCAGCTCGCCTTCGCGCGCTCCAAGCGCTTCGCGCAGCTCCTCACGCTCGGCGCGCACCGCCGTCAGCTCCTCGGCCTCACCCCGCGCCGCCTCGAGCGCTTCACGCAGCGACGCGTTCTCCTCGCGCAACCGCTGCAGCTCCTGGGTCTGCTCCTGGCGCTGCGCTTGGAGCGTTTCGAGCTGCGCCTGCACCTCCTCTGCAGCCTGCAGCTGCGCCTGCAGCTCGGCGCTCTCCGAACGCAGCGCCTCGAGCTGTTCGCTGAGCTCCGCGACCCGCGCGCGCGCCTCGTCGCGTTCGCGCTGCGCCGCCTCGAGCTCCGCCTGGGCGGCGGTGGCCGCTTCGGCGTCGCGCCGCGCGGTCTCGAGCTCCTCTTGCAGCGCGGCGTTCTCCTCGCGCAGGTCTTGCAGCTGTTGCTCCTGCGCTTGCCGCTCCGCTCGCGCCGCCTCGAGCTCCTCGCGCAACTCGGCGTTCTCGGCGCTTAGCGCCTCTTGCTCTTCGCGCGCCGCGTCACCGGCAGCCGCCTCGAGCTCGCGCCGCGCCGCCTCGAGCTCCTCTTGCAGCGCGGCGTTCTCTTCGCGCAACGCCTCGAGCTCCGCTTGCAACGCCTCTAGGTCGGCCGCCTCTTCGGGGAGCGCAGCGCGCACGTTGGCGACCTCGTCTTGCAGGACCCGCAAGCGGACGGCGACCCCCGGCGCCACGTCGATGGCCAACAGCTCGGCGAGCTGCGCTTCAAGGCGTGCCAGCGCCTCCTGCAGCTCCGCCCCCCCTGCCGCGGCGGCAGGGGCCGCTCCCTGCGGCTGCGCGCTCGCCACACTCAGCAGCGCGGCGAGCGCAAGGGCGCCGAGGCGGGCTCTGGTGGTCGGTCGGTCTCTCAGTCCTTTCATCCCTCTCCTCTCCCAACATCACGTGTGCGCTGGCCCTGTGGCTGCCAACCGTCTACGAGGCCGCATCGCCGGCGCCGCGCTGCAGCTGCACCCCCCCCGGCGGGTTCTAAGGGGCTCTTAGCGCTGACAGACGTCTGCTCTACTGTAGCAAGAAGCAGCTGCGGGCGCGCCAGAGAGCGTGTCAGATTTGTGTAAGGCTCGTTTGTTATCGTAAAGACCATGGCGGCTAGGGCACCAGGGCACTTCGGCGGGGGGGGGTCGCCCTTAGACGATATCGACATCGGCGTGTACCGGCTCATGGTAGAGGCGCTTAGCGAAGCGGTGCTCCTCTACGGTGCAGACGGCCGGGTTCTCACGCATAACCGCAGCGCAGAACGGCTTTTGGGGCTCTCGGCGGCGCAGTTAAGTGGTCAGGCGCCGCTCCCGGCGGGGTGGTGCGTCGTCCGTGAGGAGGGGGGCGAACTGCCCGGTCTAGCGGCGCTACGCACCGGCCGCGCGCAGCGCAACGTCGCGCTGCACGTGCGTACTCCAGAGGGCGAGCGTTGGCTCTGCGCCAACGCCGAGCCGCTCTTTCGGGGAGGCGACGGCCGCCCTTACGCCGCCGTCGTGTCGCTCGCCGACATCACCGAGCAGCGCCGCACCCGGGCGCAGCTCGAGCGCCAGAGCGCCTTTCGGGGCTCGCTCATCGCGCTCGTCGGGGCCTCGTTGCAGCACGGCCTCGACGAGGCGTTTTACCAGCGCCTGCTCGAGGGGGCGGTGCAGGTCATCCCGGGGGCGCAGGCGGGCAGTTTGCTGCTGCGCGGCGAGGGCGACGCCTTTTTCTTCGTCGCGGCGGTGAACTTCGACCGCGAGGTGCTGGCCCGCTCCTACCTCTACGAGCACGAGCTCTTCCGCGACCCCGAGGTGCCGGGGTTGCAGCTCATCTACGGCTTCGACAACAGCGCCATCGACCCCGAACGCCGCGCCCCCCTCTACGAAGCGGGCGACACGGGCGGCATCAAGGTCAGCATGTCGATCCCCGTCGAGATGGGGGGGCGCGCGATCGCCTACTTTAACCTCGACAACTTCGACGACCCGAACGCTTTCGGCGAGGAGGCGATCGAGATGGGGCGCATCTTCGCTCACCAGGTCGCCGCGCTCTGGCAGCGCTTTCGGCTCGAGGCCGAGCTCCGCAAAGAGCGCGCCGCGCTCGAGCGCCTCGCCTTTTTCGACCCGCTGACGGGGCTGCCGAACCGCGCTCTGCTACACGACCGCCTGCAGCACGCGCTCGCGCAGCGGGGCGCGGGCGCGCTCACGGTGATGTTTCTCGACCTCGACGACTTCAAAGACGTCAACGACACCCTCGGCCACGACACCGGCGACGCGCTGCTGCGCGAGGTGAGCCGCCGCTTGGAGGCGTGCCTCCGCGCCGGCGACACCGTCGCCCGCTGGGGCGGCGACGAGTTCGTGCTGCTGCTCCCCGGGGTCGGGACCGAACAGGCCGCGTCGCGCGTCGCGCGCAAGATCCTGACGTGCCTCGCCGAGCCCTTCGCGCTCGGCGAGGTCGACGTGCGCGTCGCAGCGAGCCTCGGCGTCGCCCTCTACCCCGGCCTCGCCGCTAGCAGCGAAGACCTCTTAAAGCACGCCGACATCGCCCTCTACCGCGCCAAAGAGGGGGGCAAGCACACCTACGCCTTCTTTACCGAGGACATGAACCGGCGCCTCAAGGTGCGGCTCTCGCAGGGAGCGGAGCTGCGCGAGGCGCTCGCCTCGGGCGCCCTGACCCTCGCGCTCGAGCCGCGCGTCGACCTCGCGACCCTCGAGGTCACCGCGCTAGAGGCGCGGGTCGTGTGGCCGCACCCCGAACGCGGCCCGCTAGGGGCCGACGCCCTCTTGCCGCTCGCCGAAGAAGCGGGGCTCATCGGGCAGCTCGGCGAACGGGTCATCGCACTCACCTGCGAGCAAGCGGCGCAGCACAAGCGCGAGGGCCGCACGCAGCGCCTGAGCCTCACCGTCTCCTCGCGCGGCCTGCGGCACGCTGGCATCGTCCCGCAGCTCGCGCACCACCTCAGGCGCACGCAGCTCGAGCCGGCACAGCTCGAGCTCGGCATCGGCGACCTCGCTACCGTCGAGTCGCCCACGGGCCTTGCCACCCTGCGCGCCCTCCACGGGCTCGGGGTGCAGCTGTCGCTCGCCGGTTTGGGGGTACCGGGCATCCCCCTCAACCTCCTGCGCCAGCTCCCCTTACGCAGCGTTCAGCTCGACGGCTCCTTTGTCCGCGACCTCACGCTGGAGGGCGCTGACGCCTACGCCGCCGGTCAGCTCGCGCGCAACCTGATTCAGCTCGTCGTGGCTTTGGGGCGCAACCTCGGGATCGCCGTCGTCGCCAAGGGGATCGCGACGCCCTTGCAGCGCGCCCTGCTGCGCGAACTAGGGTGCGACGAGGGGCAGGGGCCGCTCTTCGGCGCGCCTTACACCACGGCGGCACCCGCCGCGGGCGCGGTCTATCTCCCGCTGCCGACCTGACGCCATCGCTGGGGTCAGGGGGCGGCCCCTCCGTCAGACGCGGCCAGCGTGGGCCCCAAAAAGGCCCCGCGAGCTCGCGGGGCCGGTGGTCTAAGCGGTGCAGGGTGCCGGCTGACACACGGTTAGAGGTGGGTCAGCCTCCAAGAGGACGAGCCTAGACCGCGACGTGACCGCCGGAGCGCCCGCGGGGGCGGAACGCGCGCTGCCCTCGGCCCCCGCGTAGCGTGGCACGTCGTGAGGGGATCGCGCGAGGGCCCTCCCGCCGCGGTGACGTCGGTGAGCGAAGGGCGGCGGGCGAGGCCGCTGAGCTCGGCGGTCATAGGGGGCACTTTACCGAGCGGCGCGGGGGCGGCACATCGTACCCGCCCGAGGACCGGGGTGCTCATTCGGCGTAGATCCCGGGGGCGCTTTGGGCGTACGCCTTTTGGCCGATCGCCGCGCTACCCACCCAGCTGCCCGATAATCGCGAACATCGGCAGGAACATCCCCGCCACGATAAACCCGACGACGCCGCCCAAGAAGACGATCAGCAGGGGCTCCAGCGCCGCCGTGAGGCTCTCGACGGCCTCGTTGACCTCGCGCTCGTAAAAGCTCGCGACTTTTTCCATCATCGCGTCGACCGCGCCCGTCTCCTCGCCGATGGCGACCATCGAAGCGACCAGAGGCGGAAAGACCTTGGGCCGCGCGAGCAGCGTCAGGCTCATCTGCTCGCCGCGCTGCACCGCCCCTTTGGCCTCCTCGAGCACGTCCTCGACGATCGCGTTGCCGGCTGTGCCCTTGGTGATGTCGATCGCCTCGAGGATGTTGACGCCGCTCTTGAGAAGGAGCCCAAAGGTGCTCGAAAAGCTCGCGATGGCGGTTTTTTGCACCAGCTTGCCCAGCACCGGCGCTTTGAGGAGCGCGCCGTCGATCGCGCGGCGCCCCCGAGCGGTACGGTAAAACGCCCCCAACCCCACCACGCCGCCGACAGCGAGCAGGAGCAGCAGCCACCACTGCCCCCGCAAAAAGTCGCTGATGGCGATCAGCACGCGCGTCATGAGGGGCAGCTCACCGCCGAGCTGCGTCAAGATCCCCGCGAACTGCGGCACGATCCCCGTCAGCAGAAAGTAGGTGACGCCGAGGGCGATAAGGAGCACCACGGTGGGGTAGGTTAGAGCGCTCCGCAACTTGCCGCGCAGCGCCGCCTGCTTCTCCTGGTAGAGCGCGATGCGCTCTAGGATGCTGTCTAGGTTGCCCGACGCCTCCCCCGCCCGTACGAGGTAGACGTAGAGCCGACCGAAGAGCTTGGGGTGCTTTGCGAGCGCCTCCGAGAGGGGCGTGCCGGTCTCGACCTCCTCGCGGATCCTTTTGAGCGCCTCTTTGAGGGCGTCCTTTTCGGCTTGGCGCTGCAAGATCGCCAGCGACTGCACGACCGGCAACCCCGCGTTGATCACCGTCGCGAACTGGCGGCTAAACACCGTGACGTCGCGCAGGTTGGGTTTTCCCCCGACGCTCAGCCACGCCGGCAGCTTGACGTCGGCGTGCAACCCCGTCTTCGGGGGGGCGATCTCGGTGGGCAGGAGGTCCTTTTCGCGTAGCGCCAGCGCGACGTCGCGCTGCGTGGGGGCCTCCATCACCGCCTCCACGAGGCGACCGGAGCGGTCCCTGGCCTTGTAAGCGTAGAGCGGCATCTTTAGAGTCTACGGGGGCGCTCGGGAGCGAGGTGGCGGATTTTTCGCTTCGGGGGCGAGCCGCGACGCCCCCTCGCTACACCTCGCGAACCGCCTCCGGCGTAGCGTAGAGCGCTACCCCCGGACGGTCTCCCTGGAGCGCGCCGAGCACCTGCAGGGGGTGCACGATCGTCGCTGCGCTCAGGTGATGGGTCTCAGGCGGCAGCGAAAAGCCGTAACCCTTGCTCAGCACCTCGCCGCGCACGCTCACCGCGACGCAGGCCACCAAGCTCAGGCGTAGCAGCGCGGGGTCCGGTAGCGCCGTGAGGAGCTCCCCTTGACGCTCCGCCCCGGCGATACTCGAGGCCGCGCGCGCGTCGACCACCCCGCTCTCGAGGCGTCGGTAGTGGGGGCCGTGCTGCGCGGGGACCACGACGCTGACCCCGGCCTCCAAGAGGCGCTGGCGCAAGGGTCTCAGCACGTAGTCGGGGTAGGCGAGCACGGTGTCCCCGGGGCGGAGCCGCGCCGTCTGGAAAAGGTGTTCTAGCAGGCGCGCGGCCGCTTCCGCCGCCCCCTTGAAGTTGGGGTGGTGCCCGTGCGGGGGGAGCGGATAAGCGACCTGCCGCGCCGCCAAAAGCCGCCCCCACACCCAGTCGCGCACGGGGCCGGGCGTCGGGGGGTCGGGGGGTGCGGCGCTAGACACGGCTCAGTCTAACGCCCTCTCGCCGGCTCCCCCAAAGGTAGGATGGCGCCATGACCGACGCCGCGGCGCCCCCCACCGAGCGCGCCCCGCTCATTTTGAGAGCCCTGCAAGAGAGCTACCCAGACGCGACGACCGAACTCGACCACCACAACCCCTTTGAACTGCTCATCGCCACCATCTTATCGGCGCAGGCGACCGACAGGAGCGTCAACGCCGCGACCCCCGCGCTCTTCGAGCGCTACCCCGACGCGCACGCCCTCGCCCTAGCCGAACCGGAGGAGGTCGAACCCTACATCCGGCGCATTGGCCTCTACCGCGCCAAGGCCAGAAACTGCGTGGCCACGGCGCGCGCGCTCGTCGAGCGCTTCGGTGGGGAGGTCCCCGAGGACTTTGGGGCGGTTCTCTCGCTCCCCGGCGTCGGGCGCAAAACGGCCGCGGTCGTGCTGGCCAACGCCTTCGGACGCCCCGCGATCGCCGTCGACACCCACGTCGGGCGGCTCGCGCGGCGTTTGGGGCTGAGCGCGGCGACCAATCCCGACCGCGTGCAGCGCGACCTCGAGGCGCTCTTTCCGCCCGCGAGCTGGATCTTTCTGCACAACGCGCTGATCTTTCACGGGCGGCGGGTGTGCTTCGCGCGCGCCCCGGCCTGCGAGGTCTGCACGCTCGCACCCCTCTGCCCGAGCCGCCGCCGGTAGCGGCCCACGCCACGGGTCGCAGGTAGCGGCGTGTAGCCCCTCCCGCAGGCGTTCGGGGCGCCGTTTGCTAAGGTGGCGTCATGTTGGACGCGCCCCCCGCCTCCCCGTTAGACGTCGCCATTATCGGCGCAGGCCCCATCGGCATCGAGGCCGCGATCCGCGCCAAGCGCGCCGGACTCCGCTACCTGCTTATCGACAAGGGCGCCGTGGTCGACGCCATCTACCGCTGGCCGACCTTTTTGACCTTTTTCACCACCAGCGAACGCCTCGAGGTCGGCGGGCACCCGTTTGTAACGGCGACCGACAAACCGACCCGCAAAGAGGCGCTGGACTACTACCGCAAGGTCGCCCAACGCGAAGCCCTGCACGTGCGCCTCTACAGCCCCGTCACGGCCGTGCGGCGCGCGCCGGAGGGGTTTGAGTTGACGCTCTCCCCCGAACACCGCCCGGAAGAGCGGCTGCGCGCCCGCACCGTGGTGGTGGCGACCGGCTACTACGACAACCCCAAACGGCTCGGCGTCCCCGGTGAGGACCTGCCGAGCGTCTCGCACTACTTCGACGAGGCGCACCCGCACTGGGGCCGCAACGTGACCATCATCGGGGCGGGCTCGAGCGCCGCCGACGCTGCTCTAGAGCTTTTCCGCGCCGGCGCCAAGGTGACGATGGTCCACCGCGGCGAGGGCTTTCGCCACTCGCTCAAGTACTGGATCCGGCCGAACCTGGAAAACCGCATTAAAGAGGGGTCGATCACCGCGCACTTTCGCACCGTGGTGCAAGCGATCACCCCGACTGAGGTCGTCGCGCTCAAAGCGGGCGAGGAGCTGCGCATCCCGACCGACGTGACCTTCGCGCTGACGGGCTACTACGCGGCGCCGGGGCGCTTTTTAGAGGGTCTAGGGGTCGAGACGAACCCCGAAGACTTTTCCGTCGCGCTCGACCCCGCGACTTTTGAGAGCAACGTGCCGGGGCTCTACTTCATCGGCTCGGCGGGTTTCGGCACCCGCACCTCGGACGTGTTTATCGAAAACGGGCTCCTGCACGCCGCGGCGGCGATGGCGGACATCGCGCGGCGGCTCGAGCAAAGACCCGTGGGGGTGTAACCAGCGACGCGTCAAAGGCGTCTACCCACCGCTCGGCACTCGCGGCTCTTCACACCTGTGGTTTAAGCAGCACGCTCATGTCGGGCCAGCCATAAGCCACGGCCCGCAGCGACATGTTGGCGAGCTCGACGGTTTTGCTACCGACCCGCTCGCCCCCTAGGCGTTCGTAGAAGCGGCAGGCGGCGTCGTCCTCGATGACCCAGGTGATCATGTCGGTGTAACCCTTGGCGAGGAGCGCCTCGGCGGCCGCGACGACGAGGCGCCGCCCGAGACCGCGCCGCTGGTAGTCGGCGAGCGTGTACACCGCGTAGAGCTCGCCGCTGTAGGCCCTGGCTTCGGAGGTCTCGTGGCGCGCGGGGCCCGCCGCAGCGAAGCCGACGATCCTACCCGAGTCCTCGGCGACGACCAAAAACGTGGTGCTCTCCGGCGCGAACGCCTCGCCCCACATCTCCTCGCGGGCGTCGGCGGAGAGGCTATTGAGGTAGCTTTGGGGCAACAGGTCGCGGTAGGTCCGGCGCCAGCTGTCGACGTGGACGCGGGCGATGGCGGGGACATCGGCGGGGCGCGCATCTCGTATCTCCATCGTTCGCCCATCATAGTACGGCGCCCCCACCGGCAGCGCCCACGCCGCACGCAGCACCCCCACTAGCGCACGCCGTGCACAAAGCGCCAGCGCTAGGCGCGTGGTACAGTTCGCCCCATGCACCAAGCCGCGTTTCTTTATGACCTCCTCCGAGCGCCCGGTACGAGCGCCTTTGAGGGAAAACCCGCCGCCGTCTGGCGGCGGCAAGCCGAAGCGTACGGCGCCACGCTCACGCGCGACACCTACGGCAACTCGTTTGCGTCGTTTGGACCCTCCCGCCAGGAGGGCGTGCCCCGCGTAATGCTGGCCGGGCACCTCGACGAGATCGGTCTGATCATTACGCACATCGACAAAGAGGGGTTTTTGTACTTCAAGGGCGTCGGCGGCTGGGACGCGCAGCAGCTCGTCGGGCAGCGCGTGCGGGTGGTCGGTTACCGGGGCGAGCTCCTCGGCGTCATCGGCAAAAAACCGATCCACCTGATGGAGAGCGAGGAGCGAACCAAGGTCTCGAAGATCGAATCGTTGTGGATCGACATCGGCGCCAAAAGCGGCGACGAGGCCAAGGCGCACGTGCGCGCGGGCGACTTCGCGGTGATCGAGCAGCCCGTGATCGAGCTTCTCAACGGCCGCTTGGTAAGTAAGGCCATCGACAACCGTCTAGGCGCCTACATCGCGCTCGAGGCGGCGCGCCGCGCCGCCGAAGCGGGGGCGAACGCCGAGGTCGTCGCCGTCGCGACCGTCCAGGAGGAGATCGGCGGGGTGGGCGCCTACATCGCCGCGCACGCGCTGACGCCCGACGTCGCCATCGCCATCGACGTCACCCACGCGACCGACGTCCCCACCGTGGACGTCAAACGCGAAGGCGAGCGGCCTTTCGGCTCGGGGGCCGAGCTGTCGGTCGGCTCCTTCGTCCACCGCGGGGTGCTCGAGCGCCTCATCGCAACGGCCGAGGCGCGGCGCCTCCCCTACACCCTCGGCACCTCCCCCGCGCGCACCCACACCGACGCCGACGACATCGCCAAAAACCGCGCCGGCGTGCCGACGGCCGTCGTGAGCGTCCCCAACCGCTACATGCATTCGCCCGTCGAGATGGTCGACCCCGAGGACGTCGAGAACGTCATCCGGCTCCTCGTGGCCTTTCTCGAGGGGCTAGGGGGGGGCGTCGACTTCACGCTCTGACGCGCCGCCGCCTCACCCTACGGTGGCGGCGTCGGCGCGAACCCGAGCTGCCGCCACGCCTCGTAGAGCCCCACGCCGACGCTGACGGCGAGGTTGAGCGAGCGCGCCCCCCCCTGCATGGGGATGCGCACGGGCGAAGCGAGCGCGCGCACCGCCTCCGGCAAACCGCGCGACTCCGGCCCGAAGAGGAGGACGTCTCCCGGGCGGTAGCGCACCTCGCTGTAGCCCACGGTCGCCTTCGTCGTAAAGGCGAACACCCGCCCCGCCTCGAAGGCGCGCGCGAAGTGCGCCTCAAACTGCGCGAACGAGGCGTGTTGGGTGAGCTGCACCGCCTCCCAGTAGTCCATCCCGGCGCGGCGCACGGCCGCGTCCGAGAGGCGAAAACCGTAGGGGCGGATGAGGTGCAAGGGGGCGCCGACCACCGCGCAGGTGCGGGCGATGTTGCCGACATTGCCGGCGATCTCGGGTTCAAAGAGCGCGACGTGAAACACCCCCCATCCTACGCTGCAACCCGGCCGCGCCCGCAGCGGCACGCGGCCCCGTAGACTAAGAGGCGTGCCCCACCCCGACCCCGAAGGCATCCTAGAGCGGCTCTACACCGCCCTGCCCGAGCGCGCCCGCCGCCTGTTGGCGGCGGTGACCCAGCACGCTCTGTCGGAGCGCTTTCGGGGGCGGGCGCTCTACCTCGTCGGGGGCACCGTGCGCGACGCGCTTCTAGGCGAGCTTGCGGCGGTGCGCGACCTCGACGTGCTCGTCGAGGGGGGCGACGCCGCCCCGCTCGGGCGGGCGCTGCAGCGCGACCTCGGGGGGGTGCTGAGCTGCCACGAGGCGTTTTTGACCTGCACGCTGCGCCTAGAGGAGCTCGAGCTCGACCTCGCCACCGCCCGCCGCGAGCGCTACGCCCACCCCGGCGCCCTGCCGACGGTGGAGGCGGCCCCTCTAGCGGACGACCTTGAGCGCCGCGACTTTTCGGTCAACACCTTTGCACTGCGCCTCGCGCCCGCGCCGCGGCTGCTGCTGAGCGTCCCGGGGGCGCTCGAGGACCTCCGGGCGCGGCGGCTACGCACGCTGCACCCCGCCTCGTTCTGCGACGACCCGACGCGGCTCGTGCGGGGTTCACGGCTGGCCGCGCGGCTCGGCTTCGCCTACGACGCCTTCACGGCGGCGCAGGCGGCGCGGGCGCTGCGCGCGCGCGCCCATGAGCAGGTGAGCCCGGAGCGCCTCAAGCACGAGCTCCTTTTGACCCTCGCCGAGCCCCGCGTCGCCCCCGCCCTCGAGCACCTCGCAATGCAGGGCAAGGCCCAAGGTGAGGCGCCGGGGGCGCTCTGGGCGCTCTACGGCCTGCGCACCACGCCGTGGGTCGGCGAGCTCGACGCGCTGCGCTCACGCCACCCCGTCCCCGCCGAGAGCTACCTGATCGTTCTGCTCGGCGCGCTGAGCGAAAGCGAACTCGCCGCCCACCAGCGCCGCATGGGCTGGCCCAAGCGCCTTGTGAGCGCGCGCCGGCGCTTTCTGGCGGCGCTGCGCGGCGAGGCGCTCGACCGCGGCAGCGAGGCGGAACACTTCGCCCTCAAAGCCGCCCGCCCCGAGCTCGCCGCGCAGCTCGAGCGGCCCCTGCTTAGCGGGGAGGACGTGTTAAACTTGGGGCTGCCAGCAGGCCCGCACGTGGGCGCAGTGCTGCGCGCGGTCGCGCGCGCCCGCGCCGCCGGTGAGGTGAGGTCGCTCGACGACGAGCGGAGGCTCGCCCAACGGCTCGTCGCGGGCCTCAAACCGACAACCCCTTCGCCACGACCCTAACGCCGTCTCGCCGCGAGGCCGCGAGGCGCGCCCTACAGGAGAAAAGGTGCTCATCCGTTATCTACAAGGCGGCTACAACACCACCGACCTCATCATCGTCAGCATCGTCATGATCTTCGCCCTTGTCTTCCACAACGTCGCGCAGGCGTGGGTCGCCTCGCGCTACGGGGACGCCAACCCGCGCTTCTCGGGCTTTTTGAGCTTCGACTTCCAGCGGCACCTCGAGCCCATCGGCGTGCTTTTCCTCTTTCTCCTGGGCTTCGGTTGGCCGCGCCCCATCCCGACCAACAGCCGCAACTACCGCGGCCGCGGCCGCCAAGAGGCGCTGGTGTGGTATAGCGGGCCGCTCGCGTACCTCCTGGTGGCCTTTGTCGCGACCCTCGTCGCCGCCATTTTCGCCGCGCTCGGCAGCCCCATCTTGGCGCGCGCGTTTATCCTCGCCTCGTCGGTCGCCATCTTGCACGCGGTGATCAACCTCTTCCCCGTCTTCCCCCTCGACGGCGCCAAGGCCGCGCTCGCGTGGGGCAACCCGGACGTCCGCCGCTTTATCCAGCAGATCGCCTCGTTCGGCATCCTCGGGTTTATCCTCGTCTTTTTCGTGCTCAACGCGCTCAACGTCACGGGCGCGCTGCAGGCCTTTTTTCAGCAAGTGATCCTTGGCCTCGTCCGTTTGATCCCCGGCCTCTAGTGCTCTCGCTGCTGCAGAGTGCGCCGGCGACCTTCGCCCTGGTCGCCGGCGCGCTCCTCTATAGCCTCGCGCTGCACGAACTCGCCCACGCGTGGACCGCCGACAAGATGGGCGACAAAACCGCCCGCAACCTGGGCCGCATCACCCTCAACCCGCTCCGGCACCTAGATCCCGTGGGCACCGCCATGCTCTTTCTCGTCGGTTTCGGTTGGGCGAGACCGGTCCCCATCCAACCCGGCAACTTCCGCCACTACCGCGTAGGGATGCTCGTCGTCTCGCTCGCCGGTGTCATCGTCAACCTCCTCCTCGCGCTCGCCGCTTTGGGCGCCCTCGCCGGGCTCGGCGTCACGCTAGGGACCCTGTCCCAGGCGCTCGCGCGCGACCCGCTGCGCGCGGGGCTCTTTTTCATGGCGCAGATCAACATCGTGCTGGCGACCTTTAACCTCCTGCCGGTCCCCCCCTTAGACGGCTCGAAGGCGCTGCAGGCGCTTTTACCGCGCGGGATGCAGCGCGCGCTGTGGGGGCTCGAGCGCTACGGTTTTTTGCTCGTCGTCATCCTCTTGGTGGGGTTTCGCGAGCAGGTGTTCGGGCTCATCAACGGGGTGACGCTCGCGCTGCTGCGGCTGGTGCTCGCCTAGAACACGACGCACCCGTCGCGCAGCGCTAAACGCACCTGCGCCCTAGCTGCTAGCTCCGCATCGTGCGTGACGATCAAGAGCGTTTTCCCCCGCGCATGCTCTGCTTCGAGCAAGGCGATAATCTCGTCCCGAGTGTGACTGTCTAGATTGCCGGTCGGTTCATCGGCAAGTAAAACTTTAGGGTCGTTCGCCAGCGCCCTGGCGATAGCGACGCGCTGCTGCTCACCCCCTGAAAGCTGGCTGGGGCGACTATCCATACGTTCAGCGAGCCCAACTTGCCCCAGCAGCTCTCGTGCACGGCGGCGCCACGCCGCTTTCGGCAGGCGGCCATAACGCAGGGGCAGCGTGACGTTGTCTAGCACGCTCTTTTCAGGGAGCAGGTGAAACGCTTGAAAGACAAAGCCAAAGCTCTGGGCGCGTAGCCGTGACAGCTCACGGTCCGGCGCGCGGGTGATAGGCTGCCCCAGAAGCCGATACTCCCCCGAGGTAGGTCGTTCGAGGCAACCGACGATACTTAGCAGCGTCGACTTACCGGAGCCGCTCCGTCCCGTGACGGCAACGTAGCTTCCGGCGGGAACGACGAGGCTCACGTCCGTAAGCGCCTGCACCGCCGCCTGCCCCTGCCCGTAACGCTTGGTCACGCCTCGCAGCTCGATCATCCTTCCCCCCTTAGCACTGCCATAGGTGAGCGGAAGGCGCTCCAGTGCGCCACAGCAGTACCAACGAGAACCCCGATCCCAGACGTTGTCACCAGCGCCGCAAAAAGCCAGAACGCGGGGATAACAAAGGCGTAGCCTGCGCCAGACGCCCACCACCAGAGGGTGAAAAGTCCCACCCCCACCCCAAGCGTACCGATCAGGAGTGAAAGACGGGCGACGCTCTGTAGTTCACGACGAAACACCTCGGCGCGCGTCGCGCCGAAAGCGCGCTCGAGGCCGCGCACGTAGCGTCTAGCCTCGGCCCGCGCCACCGCCAACGTCGCCATACCGACCGACGCGAGTACAAAGATCAGCACGGCGACGAGGTTGAAGTGCCGCGCCACCTCCTGGAGGCGCCCTAGATACCACCTCTCGCTGTCGGCGGCGTAAAACGCTACGGTAGGAGCAGTTTGCGGGTAGCGCGCGCTCAAAAAGGCACCCAGCGCCTCGACCTCGCTCTCCGTCAGCCCCCCGACCCGCGCGTACACCTCCGAGGTTAGCGAAAAGGTGTTGAGCAGAGCGCGCGGCAGCAGCACCGCGCCGGGACGCAGCGCAGGGGACTCGAACCTTTCGGTAGCGGGCAGCGCGGCGACCGCCTCGACCTCGAGTTCGAGGTCGCTTCCTAACCGCTGACCACCCAACGTGACCCTCTGCCCTAGGGCGCCCCCATCGGGGAACAGCGCCGCCGCCACCGCGCTTCCTAAGACCACACCAGCGCCCTCCCAGCTTCCGGCCTCGAGGCGCGTCCCGCTAACTTCCAAGAACACGTCGTCGGCAGCGATCACCTCAACGTCATAGGAGACCGTATCGCGCTGCACCGAGGCCGGGTAGCGCTCGAACCTCGTGACCGGTACTCTGGGGAAGGCCTCCCTAAAGGCGGCAACGTCCTCTTCGGTAAGCTGCGCAACCGGCAGGATGCTCCGCCTATCGGGAACGAACGCCACCAGGTCGGCGCCTATCGCCTGCACCTCAGCACCGACCGCCCGCTGCCCCAGATCGCGAAACCCACCCGCCAAGACCACCAGCGCTAAACCTCCAAGAAGACCCAGCGCCCCTGCCAGAGTCAGCAGCGGATGACGCGCCACGCCCTTGCTCTGTCTGAGCGCTCCGTACGGATGGAGCGACAGGGTGCCCTTAACGAGGGGAAAGCTCCCCAGCAAGAAGCTGAGTATGCCGATGAGTAGCCCCGTGAGTACGACCCGAAGGCTCAGCAACCCGCCAAACAGCGAGCCGAGCAACCCTCCCAAGAGAACCCCGAAGATGACTGCCCCCCATTCCGCCCCAGCACCTATTACGAGTTCACGTGCGACCAGCTGCCCCCTCGTTGCGCCGAGTACACGGTGAAGTGCCCAGCGCTGGCGCCTGGCTGCAGCCGAGAGCAGCGCCTGGTTAAACAGGTTAATCACCCCCAGAAGGAGTGCAAACGCCACCAGCCAGTCGAAGAGCACGGTAATCTCGCGCACGTAATCGAGGCGCTCATCGATGACCCCAGGACGCACGAACTCGCGGTAGGGAATAGCCTCGAGCATCGCCAGCGCCTCCGTAGCCGCCAAATAAGCGGTGGCTTGCTCAACGACCGCTGCCATGTTGGTTTCATCATCGAGGCGTAGGTAGACGGTCTGAAGGTCATAGCTACCCGGATAACTCGAGGGGGGGGTAGTTGCGGTCCGGAAAGCAGCGTCAACCTCGTCGCTATCACCTGCAACGCCGACGATCTCGAGCTGCTCGTTGTCGACACGGATGCTCTGACCAAGAACCTCCGCGGGGCTCAAATCGGGGAAGATTTCGCGCGCGTGCTGCTCACTGAGCACCGCGCGGGGGCGTCCGGCATCCTCGGCCGAGAGGTCGCGTCCCGCAACGAGGGTGACCTGCCGGGCACTCAAGAACCCCGGCGAAGCCACCGTCACGGGCAGCACGTAAGCCGAACCGGGGCCCTGGATGTAGTGGTAGCCACCCCGCCAAAACACCTCACGCACCCCCGTAAGGGCGCTCAGATCAGTTAGATGCCTAGGGGTCCAGGAAGGTGCGTCCACCGCGTCCCGCCGCAACCGAAAGGTGACGACATCTTCGCCACCCACCCCCGTCACCAATGCCTGCCACTCGGCGTCCGAGCGAGCGCTGAGCGCCAAGACAGCGGTCACAAGGGCGACGATCAGCAGGAGGGACAAGACGTTTACATAACGAAAGAGAGCCATGGTGACCCTAGCCGAGGGACGCGGTGGGCGCTTAGCGCCCACCGCGTCCCTCGTGACTTGAAGTCAGCAGATGCCACATGGAGCGGTGTAGGTTTCCCGCACCACACAGGTTCCCCCATTGCTACAGCTGTACGATGTCTCCCGCACCTCTTGATAACTTACGGATAATCCGTTTGTTCTGGAGAAACAGAAGTTGTCGCAGCCTGCACTTATAATCCGCGGCGAACCGGTTCGTCGTGGGTTTTGACAGGTGCTCGAACACTGAGCAGAGGAACTGCTACCAATCACCAAGAGACTGAGGCAACACACCACAATCACCAGAGTTCTTCGCATTTGCCTCCCCTCCTTTTAGAGGTCAGCTATCAGCGTCGTGATGGCTTCTCGGAGCGCTTCTGCACGAAATGGCCCTAGCCAAAGCGGTGCCGGACCCCGGTAGACCCCCGTAGCGTCGAAGACCATTAGGCCTGGGACTGGTGTTTGACCCCACCAGCGACCTGGATCGTTGGTGTCTCCAGGCTCGTAGGTAACCAACTTGATGTTCTGTGCCCATCCCTCTCTAGGAAGCTGGACCGTTTCAGCTCCAGCGAGACGACCACGCTCGACCATCATCAGCAGCTGAGCAGGTGCCGCTTCGCGCCCGTACAGTTCGACATAGCCTTCAAGCAGCTCGTGTAGCGCCTCTACATCCCCCGCCTTCGCACCCACCTCCAAGATGACGATGGATACCTCTGGATACCTTTTGGTTAAAGCGTTGAGTTCGCGCTGGAGCCCTTCAGCCACCTCCTGACACGGAGAACAAAGGGGATCAGTGTGATAGACAACGGTTGGATGACCGCCGCCAAGAGGAACGTCGGCTAGCTCCCGGTACGGCGCTTTTCCTACGACGAGCCAATCAGAACGCTGAGCGACCACCTTCTCCCAAGCTCTCGACGCCGCCCACGCTAAGACTTGGTTGAATTCGGTAAGGCGCCCCAGATCCCCCCCCACAATTTTGTCCTGAATGACGCCCGACTCGTCCAACAAATAGAGGATCGGAAGGCGGTTGGTATCGAACGCTTCCTCGAAGGCGTCGTCCGCGTCAGCGACCACAGAGACCTCGACGCCGGTAGCTTGTACCCAGCGGCGAACCTCCTCGGCGTCACTGCGGGTGTCCACCAAGATGACCTGCACTCCCGGGTAGCGCTCTTGCCAGACGGTCGCGAGCGCAGCGTGCTCAAAGGCCGATTCAACACTGTTAGACAGCATCGTGAAAAAGACGAGACTGGGAACGCCAGTCGCGATCACGTCACCTTGTACGGTCTCCACTTCAGGAAGCGTTACCACCGTACCCGGCCCCGGCCCGAGCCGCCACGGAAGGCTCATAGCGTCCTGTGCCCAAGCTATTGGTCCAGCTATCAAGGCAAAGACAAAGAGAGCACGCAGACGCCTCACGTACCTGATCGGAATCACCTATCCCACCCCTTCCTGCGTCGACGCGCAGTGCGTTCCGGTGCGTCTGCCACAAGCTGTTCACAAGATTGGTTAGCGCCTTAACTGAGGGTACTTAAACCTCCGGGAGGTGTCCAAGCACCCTTCGTACCTGTACCTTGGTACTGTGCTCCGTCAACTACTCATCTCTTCCGGCAGGGCGACGTGTGGTGGCGGCGTCCAGCCTTTAAGCAGATGCCAGTTGCCAAAATAGTAGTGGGCGGCCTGCAACCGCGTCTTGAGGTAGAGCTTCTGGTAGAGGTTGCGAACGACATTCTTAACGGTCTGCGTTTCTACGCCCCGTAAACGGGCTATGCTGTCGTTGCTGTAGTCCATGGCGATGAGCTTTAACGTCAGGCGTTCGGTGGTGCTAAGGGGTGTGTACGGCAGCCGAACAGAGGCACACTTCTCACCCCGCAACATCAGCACGATGTCGGTAACTGAAACGTCGTGCAGGAGCGCAAGCGGCTCTGATTCGAGTAGGTCGAGCCGGTATTCAGGGCAAGGGTTGTCGCTGACGACGACCTTGCTCTGCCCCTCGAGCTCCAAAGATCGCCAAAGAGCCCAACCGAGCGGTGCGTCTAAGATGAGGTGAAGCCTCGAGAGGAGAGGCTCGGAGCTTGAAACGGTGGGCACACCTGCTCCCTTGAGCGCTAAAACCATCTCGCGTTTCAGCCGGGAAATACCGCAGTGCAGGTTGATGACAGGCGGATTGGCCGCCTTAAGGAGCGGTAGCGGGTTCACGCGTGGGCCCTTATTAAGCCTCCCGTGTACCTGCAAAAGGGAGGCGACATCCGTTAGCTTTTGCATAACACATAACGATATCGTGCGCACGTTACCGCAACGTTGCAACGCTGCGGTGCAGCTTCGCCCCGCTGTCACAAAGACGCTCAGGCGTCAAGCGCCACAGTGTCGGCTGTGCGGCAACGTGTGGTATACCCACCTACATACCCTACCTTCCGGAGGCCCTGATGCACGACCTCGCCGGCAAACCCGCCCCCCCCGAGTCGTTACCCAACGTCCCGCGCCTCATGGCGGCCTACTACACCACCCAGCCCGACCCCACCAAGGCGTCGCAGCGGGTCGCCTTCGGCACCTCCGGGCACCGCGGTTCGTCGCTCACGGGCAGCTTTAACGAGGCGCACATCCTAGCAGTCGCCCAAGCGCTCTGCGACTACCGCACCCAGGCGGGCATCACCGGGCCGCTCTTTATCGGTATGGACACGCACGCCCTTTCCGAGGCGGCTTTCGGCACGGCGCTCGAGGTCTTCGCCGCCAACGGCGTCGAGGTGCGCTACCAAGAGGGGCTCGGCTACACCCCGACGCCCGCCGTGTCGCACGCGATTCTGACCTTTAACCGGGGCAAAGATGCGGGGCTCGCCGACGGCGTGGTCATCACCCCGTCGCACAACCCGCCCGAAGACGGCGGCTTTAAGTACAACCCACCCTCGGGCGGCCCCGCCGACACGGACGTCACCAAGTGGGTCGAGGCGCGCGCCAACGCGCTCCTGGAGGGAGGTCTCAGGGGGGTCAAGCGGCTCCCGCTGGCGCGGGCGCTGCGCGCCGACACGACCCGCCCCTACGATTTTGTCAAGCCCTACGTCGAGGATCTCGGGGAGGTGCTCGACCTGGAGGCCATCGCGGCGGCCGGGCTCAGACTGGGGGTCGACCCGATGGGGGGCGCCGGCCTCGCCTACTGGGAGCCCATCGCCGAACACTACGGCCTCGACGTGCACCTTGTGAATCGCCGCGTCGACCCCGCGTTTTCGTTTATGACGCTTGACAAAGACGGCAAGATCCGCATGGACTGCTCCTCGCCCTACGCCATGGCGAGCCTCATCGGGCTCAAAGACGACTTCGACATCGCCTTCGGCAACGACCCCGACTTCGACCGCCACGGCATCGTTACGAAAAGCAGCGGGCTTTTAAACCCCAACCACTACCTCGCGGTAGCGGTCAACTACCTCTTTCAGCACCGCCCGGGGTGGCGGCGTGACGCGGCGGTCGGCAAGACACTCGTCTCGAGCTCGATGATCGACCGCGTGGCCGAGAGCCTAGGCAGGACGCTGGCCGAGGTGCCAGTGGGGTTCAAGTGGTTTGTCGAGGGGCTTTTGGGGGGCGCTTACGGTTTCGGCGGCGAGGAGTCGGCGGGAGCGTCCTTTTTGCGCCGCGACGGGACGGTCTGGACGACCGACAAAGACGGCTTCATCATGGACCTCTTGGCGGCCGAGATCACGGCCATTACGGGTCGTGACCCCGGCGAACACTACCGTGAGCTTCAGGCGCGCTTCGGCGCACCCCTTTACGAGCGCATGGACGCCCCCGCGACGCCCGAGCAAAAAGCCGCGCTGAGCGCGCTCTCCCCCGAACAGGTCACAGCCGACACGCTAGCGGGCGACCCCATCACCGCCAAGCTGACGCGCGCCCCCGCCAACGGCGCCCCCATCGGCGGCCTTAAGGTCGTCACCTCCTCGGGATGGTTCGCCGCCCGCCCGTCGGGCACCGAGGACATCTACAAGATCTACGCCGAGTCGTTTCGGGGCCAAGAGCACCTCGCGCGCATCCAACAAGAGGCGCAGGAGATCGTCGCGGCGGCCTTTCGTGAGGCGGGTCTTTAAGACCCGCCCGCTAGCCCTCGAGCATCAGCGACTCCGGCGACCCCAGGAGCTCGATGACGTAGCTTGTAAACTGCGCCGCCTCCGCCCCGTCGACGAGGCGGTGGTCGAACGAGAGCGAGAGGTAGAGCATCTGCCGCGCGGCGATCGTGTCGTCCGGCAGCACCACGGGGCGCTTTTTGATCGAATGCACGCCCAAGATAGCCGCCTCGGGCACGTTGATGATGGGGAAGCTGAAGAGCCCGCCCAGTGAGCCGATGTTGGTGATGCTAAAGGTGCCGCCGCGCACGTCCTCGGGGGCGAGCTTGCCCTCGCGCGCCTTCGCCGCGAGCGCGCTCACCTCGCCGGCGATCTCGAGCACGCTCTTGCGGTCGACGTCCTTGACTACCGGCACCACCAGGCCGACGTCGGTCGCGACCGCGAGCCCGAGGTTGTAAAAGCGCTTAAGGACGATTTCGCCCCGCTCCTCGTCGAAGCTGGCGTTCAGCACCGGAAAGCGCTTGAGCGCCGCCACGGCCGCTTTCATGATGAAGGGCAGGTACGAGAGCTTGACGCCGCGCCGCTCGGCTAAGGGTTTGAGGCGCTCGCGCAGGGCGACGAGTTCGGTGACGTCGACCTCGTCGACGTGCAGCGTGCGGACCGTCTGCAGGTGCGAGGCGACCATCTGGTTGGCGATGGCGCGCCGCAACCCGCGCACGGGGACGCGCTCCTCGAGCCCCTCGTAGCCAGCCGGGGTCTTGTAGGCGGGCGCTTTGGGGGTCGGGGCGGGCGCCGAGGGCGGCTCCGCCGCGGCGGGGGCGCTCGCTTCGGCGGCGCGGCGCACGTCCTCGACGCGGATGCGCCCGTGCGGGCCGCTGCCCGCGACCGCGGTGAGCTCGAGCCCGAGCTCGCGGGCGAGCTTGCGCGCCGCGGGCACCGCCAGCGGGCGGCCGTAGGGGCCGGTCGCCTTCGCCGCTTGGGGCGCCGCGCCCCGCCGCACCTGATAGACGGGGGCGCCGGGGTCGTCTTTGTCGGCTTTAAAGAGGCTGAGGGCGTCGCCGTCGTCTTCGCCCACACCGCTGCTCGGTTCGACGATGGAGCGCTCCTCGCGCGCCTGCACGCTCGGCTCACGCCCGGTCGGGGTCACGGGGGGCGCGTCAGCCGTCGGCGCCTCGGCGACCTCGAGCTTGGGCGCCTCCTCGGCGGTCGCGCCCGCCTCCTGCGTCCCGGTCGCGTCGTCGGAGAATAGGGCGATGGGGTCGTGAACGGCCACCACCGCCCCCTCCGCGACGAGGTGTTTCTCGAGCGTCCCCGCGAACGGGCTCGGCAACTCGACGGTCACCTTGTCGGTCATCACCTCGACGACCGGTTGGTCTTGCGCGACCGTCTCCCCTTCGGCGACCAGCCACTTGACGATTTCGCCCTCGACCACCGACTCGGCGAGCTCGGGCAGCACCAACTCTCTCGGCATGCAAACTCCTCGGTCAAACCGTGTGTGCGTTTCGCTTTTCGCTGTCTTTTAAAGCGCGCGGCCCGTACCTGCACACACCGCGCGCCACAAGCTCGTACGAGCTAGTAGTCCAGAACCGCCTGCACCGCCCTGAGGATGCGGTTGACCCCAGGCAGGTACGCGCGGTCTTGCGCATAAGGGTAGGGCGTGTCAAAGCCCGCTACGCGCACGGGGGGTGCGAGTAGGGCGTCTAACACCTCCTCGGAGATGGTCGCCGCGACCTCGCTGATAAACCCGGCCGTCTTGGGCGCCTCGCTCACCAGCACGACGCGGCCGACGCGCGCAACCACCTCCAAAACGGCCTCTTTGTCCCACGGCAGCAAGGAGCGCAGGTCGAGCACCTGCGCCGAGATCCCCTGCTCGGCGAGCGCGTCGGCGGCCTTGAGGGTTTCGGCGACCGAACCGCCGTAGGAGACGAGCACCAGGTCGTCGCCCTCGCGGCGCACGCGCGCCTTGCCGAGCGGCACCAGGTACTCGTCGTCCGGCACCTCCTCTTTAAAGGCGCGGTAGAGGCGTTTGGGCTCCATAAACACGACCGGGTCGTCGTCGCGAATCGCCGTCGTCAGAAGCCCTTTGGCGTCTTTGGGTGACGACGGGTAGACCACCTTCAGGCCGGGGGTGTGGACAAAGTGCGTCTCGGGGTTTTGCGAGTGGTGGTGCCCCCCCTTGACGCCGCCGCCTGCCGGCATGCGGACGACCATCGGGGCATAAAACTGCCCGCCCGAGCGGTAGCGCAGCTTCGCCGCTTGCGAGACGAGCTGGTCGAAACCGGGGTAGACGTAGTCGGCGAACTGGATCTCGGCCACAGGGCGCAAGCCGTGGACGGCCATCCCGACGGCCGCCCCTAGAATCGCCGCTTCGGAGAGCGGGGAGTCGATGACGCGGTCGGGGCCGAAGCGGTCGAACAGCCCCTCGGTCGCCAGAAAGACGCCGCCGCGTTTACCCACGTCCTCACCTAAGACGACCACGCGCTCGTCGCGCGCCATCTCGCTCGCGAGCGTCCGCGCTACACTCTGCACCAGGTTGAGCTGCGCCATCAGCCCCGCGTCACCCCTTCGAGCTGCGCGCGCTGCTCCTCCAAAAAGGCGGGCCGCTCGGCGTAGACGTCGTCGAAGAGCCAGTCGGTCGGTACCGGCCCCGCCGCTTCGGCCTCTTTGAGGGCGGCCGCGAGCTCCGCTTCGGCGCTCTCCCTAAGGGCCGCCTCCTTGGCGTCATCGAGGAGGCCGCGGCGCTCCAAAAACGCTTTAAAGCGCCTCAACGGGTCGCGCTGCCGCCACCGCTGCACCTCTTCGCGCGGGCGGTAGCGCGCGTCGTCGTCGGCCGACGAGTGCGCCCCGTAGCGGTAGACGACCATCTCGACGAGCGCCGGACCGTGCCCGGAACGCGCCCTCTCGACGACCTCCTGCATGACGTAGTAGCAAGCGAGCGTGTCCATGCCGTCGACGACGTACCCCGGCATCCCGTAGGCGTGCGCCTTGACGGCGATGTTCTCCGAGGCGGTCTGCTTGTGAAAGTCCACCGAGATGGCGTAGCGGTTGTTTTCGCACACCAAGACGATGGGAGCGCCCTGCACGCCGGCGAAGTTGACAGCGGCGTGAAAGTCGCCCTCGCTGGTAGCGCCGTCGCCAAAGCTCGCCACGGCGACCTGGCCGGTCCCCCGCAGCTTCATGCTGATCGCCGCGCCGACTGCCGGCCCTAGGTGTGAGGCGATGGGCGAGGCGGCGGTAAAGACGTTCAGGGCGGCCGAGCCGGGGTGCGCGGGCATCTGCCGCCCCTTGTTGGGGTCGGCGCGGGTCGCGAGCGACTGCGCGAAGAGCTCTTTGGGCGGCACGCCCAGGGCGAGCACCATGCCCATGTCGCGGTAGTACGGAAACAGCCAATCGAACCCCGGTCGAAGGGCGTGCGCCACGCCGATGTGCGCCCCCTCGTGACCTGCGGCGGGCGCGACGAAACTCGTCTTGCCCATGCGCTGCAGCTTGCCTAGGCGTTCGTCTAGAAGCCGCGCGCGCACGAGGTCGCGGTACATCGTGAGGAGTTTTTCCTCAGTGAGGTCGAGGTCAAAAGGCCCCCGCCACTCCCCCGCTTCGCTTAGGAGCGCGATCGGTTTGGCGCTAAAGGGTTTAAAGCGCTGCACTTCTTGAATCATGTCATCTCCTCGGCTACTGCCGTGACGTCGCTTCAGGCTCGAGCCACGCCCCGGGTCAGAGGCGTTTGGGGACTGGGAGCGCTCGTGAGAGCGTCTCTCCGGCAGGCCGGGACGTGGGCTCGCTGTGGTCGTCCCCTCAGGGTAGCACCTGACGCGCGCGGCGAAGCTTGCACTTCATACAGTGTAGTACACACTCGCACCCGGCCCCCGCGCGCCGCACCGGTCGGCAGAGGGTACGAGGGGCCCAACGGGCCGCCGAGGGCATCGGTCGCCGGCTCATCAGCGCGGGCACGGCAGAGGCCGATACGTTATCATCGCGGGGTAGACAAGCGTCGCGTCGGGGGCGCGCGACCCCGATGGCTTTCCCCGAGCTCGCACCCCAGGAGCCGCTGGCGCCCGCCACCGAGGGCACCCCAACCGCGTCGGGTACCCGTGGCACCCAGCGCCCCCCTCCCAAAGGGCGCTACACGGCGAGGCGCAGCGCGCTTAGGGGCCGACGCTGCGGTGTAGAACCCACCGGCGCAGTTACCAGGTTCAGAGGAGGTTAACGATGACTAAAGGACGCCTGATCGCCTACCTGCTCATCGCGGTCGGCGTGCTTTCGCTGCTGTCGCGAGCCGGGGAGGCGAACTGGCTCTGGATGGGCAGCGTCGCCGCCGCCTTTATCGCCGCGTACGCCAGCCGCAAAAACTACGGCTTTCTGGTCGCCGGCGCTGTCCTCGCGGGGGTCGCGGTCGGCATGCTCTTCCCGACCCAAGCGGGCAAGCTCTTAAGCCTCGCCGTCGGCTTTTTCGTTATCGACCGCGTCGAACCGCGCCCCAGCCGTTGGCCGCTCTACGTCGCCGGCATCTTGGCGGCGTTGGGGCTTTTCAGCACCTTTACCGCTTCGGGGCTTTTCGGTTCGACCGGCTTCGGTTTGCTGCTCGTCGCCGTCGGCAGCTACCTGCTCCTGCGCGACCGCGGGGCGCTCCCGAGAACGCGCACCACGGTCGTCGTGCCACCACCGAGCGCACCCACGCCAGACGCACCGAACGCCGCCCCCACCCAGGCCGCGCCGAGCACCCCCACCCAGGCCCACCCGGCCCCCCGCCGCCGAGCGCCCCACCGACGATGGGGGGCGAGAGCGACCCGACGACCGAAGCGCCGAGCGCAGAGCTCACGGCCGAACCTCGCGCGGCGACGCTCCCCCCCGAAGCGCGCGCGCGCCTAGAGCGCCTCGAGGCCTGGCGCCGCGAGACGGCTGCTGCCGAGGGCACCCCGGCGTACATCGTCTTGCGCAACGAGACCCTCGAGCAGCTCGCCGTGCACAACCCGCAGACGCTCGCCGAGCTCGGTGAGGTCAAAGGGATTGGGCCGGTCAAGCTCGAGCGCTACGGCGAGGCGCTCTTACGGGTGCTGCGTGGCGACACCCCTCAGCAGCGCTAAGGGGGTCGCCCCTTTCGCGTGAACGACGCCGATGCGATCTGGTCGCTGCTGATCGCGACCCTGCTGGGGCTACTCGTCGGGCTCGAGCGCGAGCGCAAACGCCAGGACAGGGGCTCGATCTTCGCGGGCATCCGCACCTTCCCGCTGATCGCGCTTTTCGGCGCGCTCAGCGCGCTTTTGCAACCGCTCGTTGGGGCCGCCGTCGTCCCCTTGGGGCTCCTCGCTTTGGGGACGCTGCTCGCGCTCTCCTACTGGCGCACCTCGCAGGGGGACAAGGTCGGCGGCACCACCGAAGTCGCCGCGCTCGTCACCTTCGGGCTCGGCGTCACAGCGGGGCTGGGGTTTTACGTCACGGCGCTGGCGGGCGCGGTGATCGCCACCGGCGTGCTGTCGCTGCGCACCGAGCTGCACGCCCTCGCGGGCCGCTTGACGAGCGAAGACCTCTACGCCGTCGTGCGCTTTGCGGCCGTCTCGTTGGTCGTCTTGCCGCTGGTACCCGACGCCGCCTACGGCCCTTGGGGGGTGCTCAACCCGCGCACCATCTGGCTCTTGGTGGTGCTCATTTCCGGTGTGTCGTTCGTCGGCTACGTCGCCACGCAGCTTTTCGGCACCCAGCGCGGCCTCCTCTTTAGCGGCGTGGTGGGCGGGCTCGCCTCCTCGACCGCCGTGACGCTCTCTTTTAGCGGCCGCAGCCGCGAGCTGCAGGCGCAAGCGGAGCCAGGCGACGGGGGCTCGGGCGCAACGCTGCTCGCGACCGGCGTGCTGCTCGCGACCAACATGACGCTCGTGCGGCTGCTCGTCTACCTGAGCGTCATCAAACCCGCGTTGGTTACAGCGGTGCTGCCGCCCTTCGCCGGCCTCTCCGCTGTCACGCTGCTCGGCGCGGGGCTGCTCTACCGGCGCGGCCGCTCGCAGACGGCGCAGCTACCGGCGCTCGAGAACCCCTTTCGGCTCCGCCCCGCCCTCACCTTCGCCCTGCTCTACGCCGCTGTGGCCCTCGCGGCGCGCGCCGCACAGGAGCTGCTTGGACCCGAAGGTCTCTACGCCGCAGGTGTCTTGGGCGGGCTGACGCAGCTCGACGCCATCACCCTCAGCGTGGCGCAGGGGCTCGGGGGCGAGGTCGACCGCGTGACCGCGACCCGGGCGCTCGCCCTGGCAACCGCGGCCAACAGCCTCTTCAAAGTGGCCATCGCCTTCTCGCGCGGTAGCCCCCCCTTCGCCCGCACCCTGTTTGGGGTACTTTTACCGGCCGCTGGCGCCTGCGTCGGGCTGGCGTGGTGGGAACCGCACCTGCAAGACTAAGCCCCTACACGTTACACGTAGGCGCCCCAGGGTCTTGGGCCGTGGGGTGCTACGGGGTGTACTGGGGTCACCCGTTTCCGCCTCGTATGTGGGCGCTGCAGCGGGTAAAGTATAAGAAGCATGAACTCCCTGGAGGCACTATGGAACAAACCATTCACCGCGGCCTAGACGGCGTTCTCATCGACACCAGCAAGATCTGCAGCATCGACGGTCTCAAGGGTGAGCTGATCTACCGCGGTTACGACATCCGCGAACTCGCCGACAAAGCCTCCTTTGAAGAGGTCATCTATCTCCTGTGGAACGGCGAGCTACCCACCGAAGCGGAGCTCCACAGCTTTCAAGACGAGCTCAAACCGCACTTCGCCGTTCCAGAGGAGGTGTTAGGAGTCCTCCGCCTGTTCCCACCCGACGCCTCCCCGATGCACGCGCTGCGCACGGCCGTCTCCGCCCTCGCCGCAGCCGACAAAGACCGCGACGGCGTCGACCTCGCCAACGTGCGCCGCATCGGCCTCAAACTCACCGCCCAGGCGGCCACCCTCACCGCCGCGCTGCAGCGGCTGCGCGAGGGCAAAGATCCCGTCGACCCCCACCCAGAACTTGGCGTCGCCGCGAACTTTCTCTACATGCTCTCCGGCGAAGAACCCACCGAGGCCGCCGTTCGGGTCATGGACGTCGCTCTGGTGCTCCACGCCGAGCACGGCTCGAACGCCTCGACGTTCGTCGCGCGCGCCACCGCCTCGACGCTGACCGACGTCTATAGCGCGATCACTGCCGCCATCGGGTCGCTCAAGGGCCCCTTGCACGGCGGCGCCAACACGGCTGTCATGCAGATGCTCGAGCAGATCAACGGCGTCGAGGACGTCGAGCGCTTTGTGCTCGACAAGCTCAGCCAGGAAAAAGCGCGCATCCCCGGTTTCGGGCACCGCGTCTACCGCGTGTTGGATCCGCGCGCGGCCATCTTAGAGGGCGTCGCCGAAAAGCTCGCCGCGGAGTCGGGTGACGCCAAGTGGTTCGAGATGAGCCAGGAGATGGAGCGCGTGATGGACCGCGAGATGGAGCGCCGCGGCAAACAGGTCAAACCCAACGTCGACTTCTTTAGCGCCTCGGTCTACCGGATGCTCGGCTTCCCCGCCGACATGTACACCCCCATCTTCGCCGTCGCGCGCGTACCGGGGTGGATGGCGCACCTCTTAGAGCAGTACGCCGACAACCGCCTGATGCGGCCCAAACTCAAGTACGAAGGCCCCAGGGGCAAGACCTTCGTGCCGCTCAGCGAACGCTAAGCCGCTTGGGGGTATGGCGACGCCGTACCCCGCCCCTTTGTTACGGCGGGCGGCGCAGGCCGGGTGACCTGCTCTGAACACGACCATCCGAACGCCTTGCGCCCCCTCTTCACCGGAGGCGTTACCCCTTCGTCACAGGATACTGAAGCTCCATCACCCCGTCTTGGCTGTAGTCCTCAGGTGGTTGCAGATAGAGTTCGCGGGAAGGGCTGCACACCCGGTAGCCTCTGGCTTCAAGCCACCGGCCGAGATCGGCGTGAAGCTGTCCAATGACCTCAAAGGCGTTGAAGCTACCCTTGTAGACGGCGCTCGCCATCCTCGCGGCGGGCAGCTCCCTGACGCGCACACGGCCATACTGTTGGGGCCCTCTTTGCGGCTCGAGGAACACCGCCATCTCGACGTCTACCCCTTCGGCGCCGTCGTGATAAAGGGCGAGCGTGGTCGGTGTAGCGGCGAGCGCGTTCGCTTCGACCGCCCCGAAGACCTCCTCTAGGAGCGCTAGGCACCGCTCGCGCATCCTCTCGGGCTCGAGCACGGTCTCCCGCGCCGAAGCGATCCAGACGGGCGCAACGGTTTTCAGCACGACCTCATGTTCGGGCATCTTTCCCTCCCTTTGAATTTGATAAAGGCGCGCAGAGACCTCTCTCAGGCGCGTCCTCGCTTCCTCGACCTGCTGCTCCAACGCCGCCTGCCGCAGGCGCAGCATGCCCTGAAGGTCGTCGGAGCTCAGCGCCTCCTCTAAAAGTTTGGCGACCTGCTCGAGGCTAAACCCCAACGCCTTAAGCACCAAGATGCGGTTAAGGCGTGGGAGCTGCTCGAACGAGTAGAAGCGGTAACCCGTCGCCGGGTCCACATAGGCGGGCTTAAAGAGCCCGATGTCGTCATAGTGATGGAGGGTTTTGACCGAGACGCGCGTGAGTTTAGCGAAGTCGCCTATCTTAAACACCGACACCTCCTCTGCTATAAGCGCTCACAGGGCTAGCATGACGCCTCCGGTAGCCGGAGGGTCAAGACGGGAGGCGCTTTGATTAAGACTTGAAAATAACGTGCGGCAGCAAGCTCGAAGCTTGCTGCCGCACCCAACCGTGCGATTCGTCTAGGCTCTAGGTGACACCCTAGCTAAGAACACGGGGGCCTTTAGGGTCCCCTCGCTCGCCTATCCCCACGTCACCTCGCCATAGGTGTCCTCCCGCCCCGGCGAGGTCGAGAACATCACCACGGGCACCCCGGTAAACTGCTCGATGCGCTCGAGGTACGCCGAAACCTCCTTGGGCAAAGCGTCACGCGTCCCGAGCCCTTTGAGCTCACCCCAACCCGGCAGTTCGTCGTACACCGGCTTGCCGTCATCGTACGCGGTGCAGACCTTGACCGTCTCCAACCCCGAGAGCACGTCGAGCTTGGTGACGATGAGGCCGTCGAAGCCGTTGATCTCACACGCGTACCGCAGCTGCACGAGGTCGAGCCAACCGACCCGGCGTGCGCGCCCCGTGGTGGTGCCGAACTCGTCCCACTGGTTCTCGCCAGTACCGCGCAGACGTGCCGCCATCGGCCCCTCTACTTCGGTCATGAAAGGGCCGTGTCCGACGCGGCTGGTAAACGCCTTGACGACCCCGTAGACCTGATCTAAAGCCCGGTGGCTGACCCCAGCGCCCACCAGGATACCGCCAACCGTCGGATGGCTGCTCGTGACGTAGGGGTAGGTGCCGTAGGCGAGGTCGAGCATGGTGCCCTGGCCCCCTTCGAAGAGCACCCGTTTGCCGTTGGCGAGCGCTTCGCGCACCAGGTGTCCCGCGTCGCCGATAAAGGGCAGGACAAACGCGCGCACGGGGGCGAGCTCCTCCATGGCCGCGTCCACGCTCGTCCAACCGACGCGCGCCGTCGAGTTCGGTTTGGCGCTCAAGAGGCGTTCTAGGCGCTCGCGCAAGACGCGCTCGTCGATCAGGTCGCCAAAGCGCACCCCGATGCGCCGCGCCTTGTCCGAGTAGCAGGGCCCGATACCGCGCCCCGTGGTGCCGACGAAACCGCCCCCCTCGTCGTTTTTCTTGTGATGGGGCAGTACGAGGTGCGCCTCTTCGGAGATCACCACCTGCCCCGGGTTGCGACGCTCGGCAAAACGCTCGAACTCCTCGCGAAAAGCCCAAGGATCGATCACCATCCCGCCCCCCAGCACCGAGGTGGGGTGGTCGTGGAGCACGCCGCAGGGCAGGTGGTGGAGCTTAAACACGTCGCCCGCAACGACGACCGTGTGTCCGGCGTTCGCCCCCCCCGAATAGCGCACGACGAAGTCGGCGTCGTGGGCGAGCGCGTCCACCACCTTACCCTTACCCTCGTCACCCCACTGCGCCCCGATGATCGCAACTCCTGGCATGCTACCTCCAAGGGCCAAGTATGACACACCCATCTTGCGATCACACCAGGAGCTGCGCCTCGGCAACGCCGCTTGCGGGCAGCGTCTTAGTCGTGGACGCGCCCCCGACACCTACGTGCCCACGCCCCTACATGTGGTATCTCTACGTTACGGCAGTTGCGGCGTGGTCGTTGTAAAGGCTTCTCACCTGCCCCTTGAGTCTACGTCCGCGGCGTGAACCGAACGCGTCAGCGATGGAAGGGGATCTCATCGTGGCCAAACTCTCGGTAGGCGAGCTTATCGAAGCGCTCGCCGCACTTGACGAAGAGGAGCAGTTAGAGCTCTGCGACGCGCTGGTCGACGACCCGCGGCTGCGCGACCTGCTAGAGACCATCGACGACTACCTCTACCTCGAGGGGGACGAAGAACCGCCGCCCAACCTGCACGTCGAACGCGAGCTCAACTAAGGGCGGCTCTAACGTCGCGCGCTGTGACCCTTTCTGCAGCGTGCGCGCGCTGCTCTGGTAGCGTAAGCGCCGTGGCCGCTACCCCGCACTTCCGCTGCGCTGCAGCCGTTGCCTCAAGGCTGCGCGCTGGGGAGAGCCAAAGACCTATGGTATGCTTTTGCGCTGCGTCGCTGCGCCACCGAAGCGCCCACGCGCGGGCTGTCTGGCGCATCCAAATTCAGCTCTTCCCCTCGAGGTAGTCGTGCCCAAACCTACGAAGTTTCCAAACGTCACCGTCGTCAAAAGGCCCCAACAGGCACCCAAAAAGGGACTAACGCACCGCACCCTCGTCGGTTTTTTCTGGTCGTTTTCGGGCACCGGGGCACAAGCCGCGCTGCAGTTTCTGGTTCTGGGGATCCTCTCGAGGCTGATTACACCCGAAGAGTTCGGTTTGCTAAACATCGCCAACATCATTACCGTTTTTGCCGGTCTCTTTTCGCAAATTGGCATCGGCCCCGCCTTAATCCAACGCAGCACCCTCACTGAAGACCACATCCGCTCCGGCTACACCCTAACGCTCTTGCTCAGCGCCCTTTTCACAGGCGTTGCTTGGTTGCTGGCACCGACCTTCGCCAGCGTCTTTCGCGAGATTGATCAGCACATGCTTGCTTCGGTGATGCGTGGGCTCTCTTTCCTCTTCATCATCAACGGTGTTGGCTTGGTGGCACGCTCTTTAAACCATCGCAACCTCAACTTCCGCATCAAAGCGCGTTTTGGTGTCACCTCTTATATCGTCGGCTTTGGCATCGTAGGTGTTGCACTAGCTTTTTTGGGTTTTGGTACTTGGGCGCTTGTATGGGCGTCGCTTACACAATCAGCGGTATCCAGTTTGCTTTTTCTGCGCGCGACGCCTCACGCCAAAAGCTTTCAGCTCAAGTGGTCTGCTCTTTCAGGTTTACTCCGCTTCGGCGGTGGCTTTACGCTTGGACAAGTTTTTAACCGCATCGCCAACACCTCTGACAACCTCATCGTAGGTGCAACCATGGGCGCTAGCGCTACTGGTCTTTACGGTCGTGCCTTTCAGCTTATGGTGCTCCCTTCAACCTATTTTGGACAGGTTCTCGACACCGTACTCTTCACCTCTATGGCTAAAGTCCAAGACAGACCGCACACCCTTGGCGCGGTCTATCGTAGAGGGGTAGTTGCTATCGCTCTCATCGTGCTGCCGCTTAGCGCCTTTATGTTCGTCATGGCTCCCGAGATCATACGAGTTCTTTTCGGAAGGCAGTGGGATGCCGTTGTCCCCCCCTTTCGCATTTTTGCCGCCACGATGCTCTTTCGCACCTCCTACAAAATGGGAGACGCTCTTAGCAGAGCGGCAGGTGCCGTGTTTCGGCGTGCACTGCGGCAGTTCATCTTTTCCGTTATGGTGGTTTTGGGTGCCTGGTTTGGGCACTACGGAGGTATCACCGGGGTTGCAACAGGTGTCAGCATCGCCATCGCCTTTAACTTTTTTTCAATGGCGCAGCTTTCTTTGCAGCTTACCAAGATGACCTGGCTCGAGCTCGCCCGTATTCATCTGCCAGCCCTTCTGGTAAGCGGTATCGTCCTCGCCGAAGCTTGGGTCCTCGCAGCTATCTTACGCCCCTTTGTCCTTCCAGAGCTCATTACCTTGCTAGCGGCAGCAGGAGCGGTGGGGGCTACATATTGTGCGTTGTTATGGTTGTCTCCGACGCTCTTTTTGGGAAGAGACGGAATGTGGATTATACAGACACTAAGTGGCTATCTGCCTTACAATCTCAGGCGTCGTTTTAGCTTTCAAGCGAGATAACGCTTGTCTGAGCTTGAACTGTCATGAGAAACGAAGAGTAAAGGAGAACATGTCTATCAAGCTTGGCGCGTTAGCTTTTTCCGCCCTCTGGCTTTTCGTCTTCTCTCTGCCGTGGGAACGCTCGATCGCCGTTCCAGTCGTCGGTTCCATAGGGAGCCTTTTTGGCCTTGTTGCGTTCGCCATGGGCTTCTTATCGCTATTTTCGAAGCAAGGGCTGCGTTTGCGGGTCCCTTCGCTCCTAGTTCTTACCGCTGCCGCTTTCACGCTTTGGTCCTTTCTTTCGTACTTTTGGAGTATCGCACCTACCGCCTCGTTTAATCGCTCGCAAACCTACGCCCAACTCCTTTTAGTGACTTTTCTCGTCTGGCAACTCTGTCGCAACAACAAGCAACTTCGGGCCCTGCTGCAGGCCTATGTTTGGGGTGCCTATGTCTCATGCGCCTCCATCATGGCTTCTTTTATTTTGGGGCTTTCGTTTGCTAATTCAGGCCGCTACTCAGGTTTAAGCGGCGACAACCCCAACTGGATCGCTATTACTCTGGCTCTTGGCATACCTATCGCCTGGCATCTGGCGAGCATGTACAGAAACGCTTGGCTTTCCTGGATCAACTTTTTCTACCTACCAACCTCGCTTCTAGCGATCGGTCTCACGGCCTCTAGAGGGGGGTTTATCAACGCGCTTGTAGGCATGAGCCTCATCCTATTCTCCTTTCGTTCTCTTAGCTTAACGCGCAAAGCGTTCCTGCTTTTCCTCATCCCCATCGGCATCTACGGCGTCCTAAACACCGTCCCTCCTGAAAACCTTACACGCCTTTCTGAAGCGTCTGCTGAGATTAGTGAAGGTGACATGACCTCGCGGGGTGCGATCTGGGCTGCAGGCCTTCGCATCATCGCTGAGCGACCCTGGTTGGGTTACGGAATTGGTAGTTTCTCGACCGCAGTCGCTTCAGAACTAGGCTCTGCCATGAATGCCCATAATTCTTTCATTTCCATTATGGCAGAGTTAGGAGTAGTTGGTATAATGCTATTCGTCTTACTTTTTTTACTTTCCGTCCTACCTTTTTTCTTACCCAATACTTCAGATCGATGGTTTTATCTTGTTTTGTGGGCCAGCTTGATTACGGCTAACATACCTGCCGCTTGGGAGTACAACAAGATCACTTGGGTTTTGCTGTCCCTTATGACAACTCGTAAAGCGCTCGTTGTTGCTGTACCCCTACTTGCACCGTCGTCGACGCCAACGCAACCGCCGCAACCACTAACAGCATCCTCGCAGATTCATTGAAGATTACGCCAGACACTCGCCTGAGAGAGAAGAGGGATTAGCTTGTCCTTCTCACCATCGACCGACCCTCCATACATCACGCTATACCTGCCCAACCTGGACGGCGGCGGTGCCGAACGGATGATGGTAAACTTGGCCCACGGTTTCCTTGAATGTGGAGCCCGCGTTGACCTTGTTCTGGCAGCGGCTCGAGGTCCCTACCTTAATCAGGTTAAGCCAGACATCCGGATCATAGACCTAACTTCGCCAGGCGTGTTCGCCAGCTTACCCAAGCTCGTGCGTTACTTGCACAGACAACGGCCCGACGCGCTTCTCACAACCTTGAATCATGCAAGCGTCGTCGCACTCCTTGCACGGCGCCTTGCCGGCGTACCAACGCGCGTTATAAACCGCGAATCGAATATGCTCTTTCCCGGAACCGTGCATTCGCTTAAGCGCAAGATCCTGCGTGAAGCTGTACGCCGTACCTACCCTTGGGCCGACGCGCACATTGCTGTATCACAAGGAGTCGCCGAAGATCTCCAACGCTTCGTGCCGCTCCCTTCAGAGCGCGTCTTCACCATCTACAATCCCGTAGTCACCGACACGCTCCAGGAAAAAGCGCGCGCGCCACTCGAGCACCCTTGGTTTAACGAGGGAGAACCCCCTGTCATCTTGGGTGTAGGACGCCTCGCTCCACAGAAAGACTTCCCTACCCTCATCCGCGCGTTCGCCGAGATGCGCCGCAAACGCCCAGTGCGCCTCGTCATCCTTGGTGAGGGTGGGGAGCGAGGGGCGTTGGAGGCGCTTGTAACGGAGTTGGGGATTGCAGCGGATGTCGACCTCCCCGGCTTCGTCGACAACCCTTTCGCTTACATGGCACGCGCACACCTTTTCGTCCTCTCCTCGAGGTTTGAAGGACTTCCGGGAGTCCTCATCCAAGCGATGGCCTGCGGTTGTCCGGTCGTTGCAACGGACTGTCCAAGCGGACCTTCTGAGGTGCTCGCAGGTGGCCAGTACGGTCCCTTAGTGCCCGTGGGTGACGCTGCGGCGCTTGCAGAGGCAATGACCAAAACCCTCGCTGCCCCACCCCCACGAGAAAAGTTACAGGGCAGGGCAGCTGACTTCTCTGAGCAGGCAACGGTGCCGCGTTACCTCGAGGTGCTCCTCCCGCCGCATCGCCTCGCCGCTCTGCGCCACCGACAAGCGCCAGAACACCCTCCTACAGATAGCGCGCGTGTCGAGACGGTGAACCGGTGAAACTCCTCTACGTCACCGCCTCCTTACCCTACGGCACGACCGAGGTCTTCGCCGTACCCGAACTGCAGGAGCTCACGCGGCGCGGGCACGAGGTGCGGCTCGCGCCGATGTCGCGCTACGCCGCCACCCCGCCCAGCGACGCCCTCCCGTTCGTACCGCACACGCTCTATGCGCCCCTCGTCTCAGCGGCCTCGTTCGGGGGTGGTGCCGCCCAGTTCGTCCGCCGACCGGGCCGCGCAGTCGGGGTGCTGCGCCGCGTCCTCGAGGGCCAAAAGCGCGACGTCGTCGAGAAAAACCTCGCCGTCTTCCCCAGAGCGCTCTGGCTGGCACGGGTCGCGCGCGCTTGGGGAGCTGAACACATCCACGGCTACTGGGCGTCGGTCGCTGCTACAGCCGCGATGATCGCCGGCGAGGTGAGCGGCATCCCCTGGAGCTTTACCGCGCACCGCTGGGACATCGTGCAACCGAACGCCCTCCCGGCAAAGCTCGAGAGCGCCCACTTCGCGCGCTTTATCTCGCAAGACGGGTTTGAACGCGCGCGCCCCGTGGCAGGCTCTCTGCTTGACGAAAAAGGCGTTGTGATCCGTATGGGCGTCCCCTTAGACGCTGCGGCGGTAGAGCCGACGCCACTCCCCGAGGGCACGCACCTGCGCGTGGTCTGCACGGCGACGCTCATCCCGCGTAAAGGGCACCGCTACTTGCTGGCAGCGCTCGCCGAACTTAAAAGGCGGGACCTGTGCGTAACGCTCACCCTAGCCGGTGGGGGCGAGCTGCGCGAGGAGCTCGAGGCGCAGGTCCGCGAGCTAGGGCTGAGCGACCGCGTCACCTTTCTCGGCAACGTCGACCACGCCGAACTGTTGCGCCTCTACGCGAGCGGCGCCTTCGACGCCTTTGTGCTCCCTAGCCTCCACGAGGGGATCTCGGTCGCCGTGATGGAGGCGATGTCGCACGCGCTGCCGGTGATCGCCACCGACGTGGGCGGCACCAAAGAGCTCCTCACCGAAGGAGCGGGCCTACTGGTGCCCGCCGAAGACGTCTCCGCACTCGTCGAGGCCCTCCTCGAGCTCATCTCCCACCCCGAACGGCGCGCACGCCTCGCGCAAACGGGGCGTGCTCGGGTCTTCGAGCTGCACGACGTGCGCCGCATCGTCGACGCCTTGGAGGCGCGTTTTTCCGAACCTCTCGTCGCGCCCTCGGCGCAGCAGGAAACGGTACCGCTATGAAAATCACCTATATCCACCAGTACTTTCACACCCCCGCCGTACCGGGGAGCATCCGCTCGTATGAGATGGCGCGGCGCTTCGTCGCGTGGGGCCACGAGGTCGACCTCATCACCTCGGACCGCAACCCCCAGCCGGGCCAGACGGGGTGGCGCACGACCGACGAGGCGGGCATCCGCGTCCACTGGTTGCCCGTCCCCTACTCGAACAGCTTGAGCGCTCCCGAGCGCATCCGCGCGTTTTTCAAATTCGCCATCGGTGCGGCGCGCAAAGCCGCCGAGCTAGACGCCGACCTCGTCTTTGCCACCAGCACCCCGCTCACCATCGCGCTGCCGGCCGTGTACGCCGCGCGGCGCAAGGGTGTGCCGATGGTCTTCGAGGTCCGCGACCTCTGGCCGGAGCTGCCGATCGCCATCGGGGCGCTTAGGGGCGGACTGTCTATCGCCTCGGCGCAGTGGCTCGAGCGCTTCGCCTACCGCAACGCCGCGCGCGTCGTCGCCCTCTCGCCGGGGATGAAAGCGGGCGTGGTGCGCACCGGCTACCCGGAAGAGCGCGTTCACGTCATCCCCAACAGCGCCGACATCGAGCTCTTCAACGTCCCCGCCGAAGCGGGCGCCGCCTTCCGGGCGCGGCACGCTTGGCTGGGCGACCGGCCCTTGGTGGTCTACGTCGGTACCATGGGCGAGATCAACGGCGTTTCGTACCTCGCCGAACTCGCCGCCAAGGTGCGCCCCGAAGCGCCCGAGGTGCGTTTTCTGGTGGTCGGCGGCGGGCGTGAGGAGGAGAAGGTGCGCGCGCGCGCCCGCGAGCTCGGCGTCTTGGGCGATAACTTCCACATGCTCCCCAAGGTGCCCAAAGCCGAGGTACCCGGCATCCTCTCGGCGGCCACGTTTGCCACTTCGCTCTTCATCGACCTCAAAGAGATGTGGCACAACTCGGCCAACAAGTTCTTCGACGGCCTCGCCTCGGGCACGCCGATGCTGATCAACTACGGGGGGTGGCAAGCCGAGATGTTACAGGAGACCGGCGCGGGGCTCGTGCTCCCCCCCAACGACCTCGACGAGGCCAAGACCCGCCTCTTGAGGGCGCTCGCGGACGGGGCGTGGCTCGAGCGGGCGGGCAAGCGCGCCTTTGAGCTCGCCGAAACGCGCTTTTCCCGCGACCTCTTGGCGCGCGACCTCATGGGGGTGCTCGAGCGCGCCCACGCCGAGCACCGACCTTGACCCAAACCCCGTGGACCCCAGGCGGTCCACTGCGGCCACCTGGCCACCGAAGGAGACCCATGTCCAGCGACCCCGAAGCCACCAAAGACCTCGCCGCCGAACTCATCGCCCTCGCCGAACGCGCCGGGGTGGCCATCATGGAGGTCTACGAGCGCACCGACTTCGGTACGACGACCAAAGCCGACGACTCCCCCCTCACCCAAGCCGACCTCGCCTCGCACCGCCTCATCGTCGAGGGGCTTAAGGCGCTCACCCCCGAGGTGCCGGTGCTCTCCGAGGAGTCCAAAACCGTACCGTTTGCAGCGCGGCGCCAGTGGCCACGCTTCTGGCTCGTCGACCCCTTAGACGGTACAAAAGAGTTCATCAAGCGTAACGGCGAGTTTACCGTCAACATCGCGCTCATCGAGGGGGGCGCGCCGGTTCTCGGCGTCGTGCACGCCCCCGCGCTGGCGCTCACCTACTGGGCGGCGGCGGGCGTCGGCGCGTTTAAAGGACCAGGGCAGCAGAACCCCCTGACGGCGGCGCGTTTCCAGGGGGGCACCCTCAACCTCGTCGCCAGCCGCTCGCACGCGGGCGCCGAAACCGAGGCCCTCGTCGCCGCCTTGCGCGAAGATCTCGAGGTCGCGCTCGTGTCGATCGGCTCGTCGTTAAAGCTCTGCTTGGTCGCTGACGGCCAGGCCCACCTCTACCCGCGCTTTGGTCCGACGATGGAGTGGGACACGGCCGCCGCCCAGTGCGTCGTCGAGGCGGCTGGCGGCTTTGTGCGCGCCGCGCGCGGCGAGCGGCTGCGTTACAACAAGGAGAACCTGCGCAACCCCTACTTTATCGCCGCAGCGGATGAGGCGCTCTTCGAGCGCGTACGCAGCGCGCTGCAACCGAGCGCCCTGTAAGCGGGCGCGCTGTCAGCAAGCGCCCCTGGTCGGCCGGCGAGCGTTGTGCGCCCGCTGAGCGCTCCCTGGGGCGCGGCCTGTATACTCGTACGTTAGGAGTTCTTATGGCTGATTCCACCCACCTCATCCCCCCCCACGGCGGCACCCTGGTCGACCGCTTCGTGCGCGGTGAGGCGCGCGAACACGCCCGAGAGCGCGCCCGCGACCTGCCGCGCGTCACGCTCTCGGAGCGCTCGCTCGCCGACCTCGAGTGCCTCGCGACCGGCATCTACAGCCCCCTAAGCGGCTTCGTCAGCGAGGCGGACTACACGAGCATCGTCCGCGACATGCGCCTCGCCGACGGTACGGTGTGGAGCATCCCCATCACCCTGCAGGTGCGCGAGGAAGCGGCGGCGCACCTTCGCGTCGGCAGCGAACTCGCGCTCGCGGGGCCTAGCGGCGAGGTGCTCGCCGTGATGGAGCTTACCGACCTCTACCGCCCCGATCAGATCGAGGAGGTGAGGCGGGTCTACCGCACGGACGACCCCAAACACCCCGGCGTCGCGGCGGTGATGGAAGCGGGTAACGTCTACTTAGGTGGCCCGATCTCGGTCATCGCGGAGCTGCCCAAAGGGGAATTTGACCACTACAAGTGGACCCCGGCCGAGACGCGCGCCGCCTTCGCCGAACGGGGGTGGGAGACGGTGGTCGCGTTTCAGACGCGCAACCCCATCCACCGCGCGCACGAGTACATCACCAAGACGGCTTTGGAGAGCGTCGACGGCCTCTTTATCAATCCCTTGGTCGGTACCACGAAGTCCGACGATGTCCCCGCGAGCGTGCGGATGCAGTGCTACGAAGTGCTCATCGACAAGTACTACAACAAGGAGAAGGTGTTTCTGGGCGTCTACCCTGCCGCGATGCGCTACGGCGGCCCGCGCGAGGCGATCTTGCACGCCATTTCACGCCAGAACTACGGCTGCACCCACCTGATCGTCGGCCGCGACCACGCCGGCGTCGGCGACTACTACGGCACCTACGACGCGCAGCGGATCTTCGACGAGCTGCCCGAGGGGGGCCTCGAGATCACCCCCATGAAGTTCGAGCACGCCTTTTTCTGCAAACGCACGCAGCAGATGGCGACCCCCAAGACGACGTCGAGCTCCCCCGAAGAGCGCGTTCACCTCTCCGGGACAAAGGTGCGCGCGCTGCTCGCGAGCGGTCAGCTGCCCCCACCCGAGTTTTCCCGGCCGGAGGTCGCCGAGATCCTCGTCCGCGCTTACCGCGCCCAAGCCGAAGCGCAGAGCGCTCGCGACCTGCGCGAGCAGCCCGCTTAAGGACCCCCGATGAGCCAAACCCAAGCACCGGCGCCCAGAGCGACCAACATCACCTGGCACGTCCAGAGCGTCGACAAGGCGGGGCGCGCCGCGCTCAAGCACCAAAAACCCTGCATCCTCTGGTTTACCGGGCTCTCCGGTGCGGGCAAGTCGACGGTCGCCAACGCCCTCGAGGGCGCGCTACACAGCCGCGGCTACCACACCTACTTGCTCGACGGCGACAACGTCCGGCACGGGCTCAACAAGAACTTGGGCTTTAGCGCCGAGGACCGCGAGGAGAACATCCGCCGCATCGGCGAAGTGGCCAAGCTCTTCGTCGACGCCGGTATCATCGTGCTGACCGCGTTTATCTCCCCCTACCGGCGCGACCGCGAGATGGTTCGTGGCATCGTCGAGGAGGGCGAGTTTATCGAGGTGTTCGTCAGTACGCCCCTGGAGGTGTGCGAGGCGCGCGACCCCAAGGGGCTCTACAAAAAGGCTCGAGCGGGCCAGATTCGGGGCTTTACCGGTATCGACGACCCTTACGAGCCGCCCGAAAACCCCGAGATCACCCTACCGACCGACCGCAAGAGCGTCGAGGAGAGCGTCGCGCAGATCTTGGGTGAGCTCGAGGCGCGCGGGTACCTCAAGCGTTCGTAGGGCCGCCGCTAGGCGCGTCGTCACCCTGAACCCCACATGGCCCCCACATAAGACCGCGTTGGGATCGGTGAGGGGGCTAACCACGGGTTAGCCGCCAGACGCAGCGAGGCGATGAGCGAGGCGACGCCTCGCTCTTTTGTCCTCCCCGGGTCGGTGCGGCGCTAGCGACCCCAGACGCGGTCGCCGGCGCCATCGACGCGGTGGACAAAAGCGTCGCGGTAGCCGCCCTCATCCCCAGTGGTGACGCCGACGACGTACACCTCCCCCTCACCGCGAGCGGCGACCCCCGTGGCGTAGTCGTCCTGATCCGCGCCGAAGGTCCGCTGCCACGCGCGTTCGCCCGCGGGCGTGTACTTGACGAGCAGCGCGTCGGTGATGGTCGGACGGAAGGGGTTGTCGGTCGCTCTAGCGACGCCGCTCGCGACGAAGACGTTCCCCACGGCGTCCGCTGCGACCGAGAGCGCCGTCGCGGGGTTCCAACCGAAACTCCCGAGGCAGCCGTCTTCGACCCAGTGGTTGTCGGTGACGTCTCGGGTCCAACGCGCCGCGCCGTCGGGGCCGAGGTGATAGAGGCGCACATAGGCCCGCTCCTCGTAGCGCGTCGCCCCCTCGCAGCTCGGCCGTGACGTGGCGTGGTAGACGTGCTTGCCCACCACGTAGAGCCCCCCTGCGGTTCCCGCGGCGATCTTGCGCCCATAAGGGCCCTCGCCTTCGCTGCTGAAGACCCGCTTCTGCCAGAGCGGTTCGCCGTTGCTCGTGTACTTCGCCACCACCCCATCCTCGCGGATGACCGCGACGTCACCGGCGGTCGTCACGGTCACGCCGGTCGGTACGGCGAACCCCGAACGCTCCCACACGACGCCGCCGGAGGGCGTCAGCTTGATGAGGTGCCCCTCCCCGCCTGCAGCGACGAAGACGTTCCCCGCCCCATCCACGGCGAGCCCCGTGACGGGGTCCGTGCGGCGCTGCCACAGCCGCTCCCCGCGCCGGCTGACTTTGGTCAGGTACACGCGTTCGAAGTCGGGTTTTACGGGGTGCCCCTGATAGGCGGCAGCCCACGCGACGTAGGCGCTGCCCTCACCGTCGGCGGCGACCGCGAGCGCGTCGGGGTAGAAGGCGTACCCCTCGGTGCCCGCCTCGGGCTCCATCAACAGCTCCCACTGCAGCCTCCCCTCACGCGTGTAGCGGCGCAGAAAGACGCGGTCGTCGATCGGCCAGGTGTCGAAGCGTTCGCTGTTGCCGACGACGTAGACGTCCCCTTCGCCCGCTAGCGCGACGCCGACGGCGGTGTCGTCGCCGCTCGAGCCGAACTGCGGCTCCGAAGGGGGTTTGGGTTCAGCCGGAACCGGCGGCGCGGAGCCGCACGCGGTAAGCAAGACGAGCAGAACGAGCCAGACGCGAGCGCAGAGCATAAGACCTCTTCCTGGTACGCGCGCGGGAGGGGGTAGGGGTAGGGGGGGAGGGAGCGCGACCGATGGCCTCACTATAAAAAGCCCCTCGCTCGGCCGCCTTTAACATTACTTCATTAAAGTTGTTTCATACGCTTTTAACCCACGACCCCCACAGGGGCGAGGTAGCCGTGTCGGCACCCATCGGCGCGGGTCTAGCCGAGCCCGCGCTCCCTGGCCCACACCACCGCCTCGGCGCGCGAGCGGACGCCGAGCTTCTGGTAGATGCTCGCGACGTAGTTGCGCACCGTCTGCGGGGCGAGCCCGAGCTCTTGGCTGATGGCGCTGTTGCTAAGACCCTTGGCGATGCGCCCCAGGACCTGCTGCTCACGCGGGGTGAGCGCCTCGGTGCCGCTCAGCGCGACGCTCCCCGAGCGCAGCTGCGCGAGCTTCTCCATGACTTGGCGGCTAAACCAGGCGGTGTCCGACATGACCTCCTGAATCGCCTCCATCAGCTCCTCTTCGGAGCGCTTGCGGGCGCTGATGTCGATAAAGATGTCGAGCCGACACATCTCCCCCTCGAGCTCGATCAGCTCGTTTGCCGCCATGACGCTCAGGCGCCCCCCCGCTTTCGTCCGCACCTCGGTTTCGTGCAGCGGCACCGGACTCCCGCGGTGCAGGAGATCGGCGGCGTAATCGCGCCCCGGCGCGTCGTCGTAGAGACCGACCTCGGCGAGGGTGCGCCCGACGACCTCATCGCGTTCGTAACCCGTAGCGCTTAAGAAGCTGGCGTTGACGTCCAAAAAGCGCTCGTCGGCGAGGCGGATGATCACCGTCGGTGCGGGGCTCGCGTGAAACGCCTTGGAAAAACGCGCCTCGGAGCGGCGCAGCGCCTCGGTGCGCTCCGCCACCCGCTGCTCGAGCTCGTTCTTAGCGCGGCGCAGCGCCTCGTCTTGCTCGAGGCGGCGGGTCTCGTCGTGCATGATCTTGGCGAACCCGACGATCGCCTTTCCGTCCGGGCCCTCTCGAGAGAGGGCGATGAGCACACCGTTGGCGAAAAAGCGGCTGCCGTCGCGGCGCAGGTGCCAACGGTTGTCCTCGGCGCGCCCCATCTCGCGGGCGGTGGCGATTTCGCGTTCGGGGACCCCCAGGGCGCGGTCTTCGGGGGTAAAGATCATGGCGCCGCTCTCGCCGAGCGCCTCCTCCTCACGGTAGCCGAGCAGGTGCTCCGCCCCGATGTTCCACGAGTCGATCCGGCCCGTTTGGTCCATCGTGAAAACCGCGTAGTCCTTGAGGTTCTCAACCACCAAGCGGTAGCGCTCGCTGTCGCTGACCCCACCCCCTTGCACCTGCCCGTTGTCGACGTCTCTACTCATCGCGTATCGGCTCGCCTTCGCCGCCTTGGCAAGACACCCTCCGCCCTGATCGTGGCCCTGCTCCGAAGCGTTTCCGCGAAGCACCCAAACTCAACGGTAAACCAAAGCGCCCCTGCGCAAACGCGGCAGAGGCTGCTATTGGCCCTGGCAGGGGTCGCGGCGCCCCTACGGTTACAACTACGGTTGCAGCACCACCTTGACGCAGCCGTCGTGCTTGTCGCGAAACATCTTGTAGCCCGCGGGGGCGTCATCGAGCGCGAGGCGGTGGGTGATCACGAACGAGGGGTCGATGGCGCCCTCTTCGATGCGCGCTAGCAGCGGTTTCAAGTAGCGGTGGACGTGCGTCTGCCCCATTTTGAAGGTCAGCCCCTTGTTAAACGCCGCCCCCATCGGCAGTTTGTCGATAAACCCGCCGAACACCCCGGCGACCGACACGACCCCACCCTTGCGGCACGCGAGGATCGCTTCGCGCAGCGCGTGGGGGCGCCCCGTCTCGACCTTGAGCTCCTGCTTAAGGCGGTCGTAGACGCCCGCAGCGCCCATGCCGTGCGCCTCCATCCCGACCGCTTCGATGCACACGTCCGGGCCGCGCCCGCCGGTGAGGGCGGTGAGCGCGTCGCGCGAGCTGACCTCCTCGTAGTTGATCACCTCGGCGCCCCCCTGCTTGGCCATCTCCAGGCGCTCGGGAACGCGGTCGATGGCGATCACCCGCTCCGCGCCCAGCATCAGAGCGCTCCTGATGGCGAACTGGCCGACCGGTCCGCACCCCCACACGGCGACCGTCTCCCCGCCGCTGATACCGGCGACCTCGGCGGCTTGGTAGCCGGTCGGGAAGATGTCGGTCAAGAAGAGCACTTGATCGTCGCTTACACTTTCAGGCACCTTGAAAGGGCCGACGTCGGCAAACGGCACCCGCACGTACTCGGCTTGTCCCCCCGCATACCCCCCCATGAGGTGCGAATAGCCGAAGATCCCGGCGGGCGCGTGGCCGAAAAGCGCCTCAGCTAAGCGAGCGTTGGGGTTCGAGTTGTCGCAGAGCGACCAGAGGTCATTCTGACAGAAGTAGCACCCCCCGCACGCAATGGGAAAGGGCACCACGACGCGGTCGCCGACGGCGAGGTTGTCGACCCCAGAGCCGACCTCGACGACCTCCCCCATAAACTCGTGGCCCAAGATGTCGCCCTTGCGCATGGTGGGGATGTAGGCGTCGTAAAGGTGCAGGTCGGAGCCGCAGATGGCGGTTCGGGTCACCTTGACGATGGCGTCGCGCGGGTTGAGGAGCTCAGGGTCGGGGACCCGCTCGACCCGCACGTCGCCGCGGCCGTACCAACAGAGTGCTTTCATGGCGTCCTCTCCAATGCCCGCCTAGGCGCGGCCCGAGGGTTGGCCCTCGGTGGTCGCGACTTCACCCGTCTCCATGCGCTGTTTAAAACGCCTCAAGTCCTCGCGGAGCTGCATCTCCGGCTCCTCGCCGAAGAGCTTGGCGAGCGCCGCGCCCACCTTGCCAGCCGGCGGCTCGTAGGCTAGCACCACCTTGAGGTCGGTGCCGCGAGCTCCGGGGAGCGCCGTAAAGCTCACCGACCCCGCGTTCTTGACGTCAGCGCCCGCTAGCGAGCGCCACGCGATGATCTGCCCCGGAAGGTCCTGGGTGATCTCGGCCTCCCACGAGACGCTCTGACCCAAGGGGGCTTTGGCGGTCCAGCGCGAGCGCCCCTCGGTCAGCTCGCTGACCGACTCGAGGTGCCGCATGATCTGCGGCAAGCCCTCTAGGTTGCGCCACACGCGGTAGAGCTCCTCCGGCGAACGGTTGATGGTGACGTGCTGTTCGATACGGATGCGCCGGTCGTTGGGGGTCCGCGAGCGGGCGCGCGCACCCAACGCGACCGCGACGCCCAGCCCCACGAGGGCGGCACCGGCGACGAGCAGCGTCACCTTTCCGCCCTGGTCGCGGCGGTTTCGGTCGCGATCACCTGCCCCGTGGTCACCCGCTAGGGTGGGGGCGTCGGGGTGATCGGGAGCGGGTCCCATCAGCGCAGCACCTCGCCCTTCTTGGGGTTATCAGCCCCCTGCTCGAGCTGCGCGTGCACCTGTGGCACGGGCGGCGCGAGCTGCGGCTCCCCCCCCTGCGGTTCGGCGCGGCGCTGGCTGAACTGCCCCTTACCGTCGAGCGACGCCCCTTGCGTCCAGCGCCCCTCGGTCTGCGGGCCGTCTATGTGGGTGGACAAAAAGGCGTAGTTCACCTCGCCGTTCTCCTGCGCCTGCGGGAACGAGTTGGGGATCGGCAGCGCGCCGGTGTGCCCACCCAACTCCTCTAAAACCGCGAGCCACTGCTGCTGGTGCATGGTGTCGCGGGCGATCAGAAACGCCAGCATGTCCTTCATCCCGGGGTCGTCGGTAAACTCGTAGAGCCGCGTCGCCAGCGCTCGCCCGGTCGCCTCGGCCATGACGTTAGCGTACATGTCGGCCGCTAAGTTGCCGCTCGAGACGACCCAAGCCCCGGTAAACGGCACGCCGTTGGCGTCCGCCGGCAGAGCGCCCAACCCCCCCGAGAGGTAGTGGCGCGGATCCATCCCGCCCAGAACGGCCGCCACGAGCGGGTTCTCCTTGGCGGCCTGCTCTTGCAACGCGGGGGGCGCACCCTCGAGGTTAAGAGCCACCGCGGTTGCCAGCATCTCGATGTGGGCGAGCTCTTCGGTACCGGTTTCAAGGAGCATGTCGCGGTACTTTTTGGGGCCGCGCGCGTTCCACGCTTGAAAGAGGTACTGCATAGCGACCCGGATCTCCCCCTCCTGGCCGCCTATTGCCTGCTGCAACATCCGCGCGAACACGGGGTTGGGCGTATCCACCCGCACGCTGTACTGAAGCTTGCCGTCGTGGTAAAACATGTTCTCTCCTCAAGCGCCTTTTTGGCGTCTTCGCTGGGGCTGCCGGGCGCGCTACAACCGCGCGCCGTGCGTCGGCTGGTAGGGCGTGCGCTCGCGTATTAGGGTGCAGAGACGACGCTAGGTGGCGGCGCCGCTGAGGTTTAAAAGCGCTACGCGTCCTCTTCCTCCCCCTCGGCCTGGTCGGGGGTCGCCTGGGACGCGGTCTCCTCTGCAGGTTGCTCCGCGCCCGCGGGCGCGTCCTCCGGGTCGTCCCCCTCGGCCTGTCCCGGGGTGCGACCAGGGCGACCGTCCTGGTCGGTGGCCCATAGGGACCACGGCTCGGTCGTTGCTAGCGGGTGTGGGGTGGCGTTCATCCTGACCTCCTCGACGCCTCACTGACGCCTCCTGTGACGTCGGCTCCGATGCGTCGGCAACGGCGTTGGTCGATGTCAGCAGCGCATGCGTGATGTGTCGCAAGCCGTGCGACGAGTAGGGCGTGAAAAAAAGGGTGGCACCTCTAGCGCGGTGCCACCGGTTGCTCTTTCGGGGCGCTTAAGCCGCCTGCTGGTTGATCGCCGTTTCGGCGAGCTGAGAGAGCTTCTCGTCGGTCGCTTTTTCCTCCTCGAGCGTCTCTTGCAGGAGCTTAAACGCTTCGTCGTGGCCGAGCTGCTTGGCGTAGGCCACGACCGTCCCGTAACCCGCCATCTCGTAGTGCTCGACGCGCTGCAGCGCCGCGATGATGCCGGCGTCGAGCACCTTCGGGTCGGCTTCCTCCTCCAGGAGCTCCTGCGCCTCCGCGACGAGACCCTTGGCCGCCTGGCAGGTCTTGCCCTTGAGGCTCCCCACACCGCAGAGTTCGGCCACCTTTTCAAGGCGCTCGAGCTGCTTTTTCGTCTCGTCGACGTGCTGCATGATGCCCGCTTTGAGCTCGCTGCTCGAGGCGGCCTCGGCGAGCTTGGGCTGCGCCTGCGCAAACTGCCCCTCGGCGCTGTAGAGGTCCTGAAGCTGTTCGACGAAGAGGTCTTGGAGCGAGTTTAGACTCATGTTCCCCCCAAAGGTGGCGCTCGGCGCGCCACGGTAGTGGCCTGCAGCGCTCTTAAGCTTGCAGGTTTCCACCGTTGTAGCACGCCCGGGTCGCGGGTAAAAGAAGCCAGCGTACCACTTCGCCTAGTACACCCGCGCCGCCCGCCCCCCGCGAGAATGCGCGCCGTCACCGCCCCCAAGGATGAGGTCCGTCGCAGACAGTAGCCCGAACTACACATCACCGACCCCAGCGGCGCGAGCTCGTGACGGGTGGGGTTAAGCCAGCACGGCTGAGCGGTACGCATGTACTACTTGCCCGCCTCGCAAGTCCAGCAGCCCCAAGCTAAGGGGCGGTAACGTGGACAAGGCAGCGGGGGCTCTTGGGGCCGCCCTGAGCCAGCTGCCCGACATAGCCGCCCAAGACCGACATAGCCGCCTAAGACAAGGTGCGCGCTGCCGCCGCCTGCTAGCCTGCTTTCGGGGAGGTGACACGTGAAGACAGTACTCGGCGCGCTCTCCCTCGCTGCGGGCGCGCTCTCGTTACGCCGCGCCCGCCGCAGCGGGAGCTTTCGGGGCAAGGTGGTGCTCATCACGGGGGGCTCGAGGGGGCTTGGGCTCCTGCTCGCCCGCCGCTTCGCGCGCGAGGGGGCGCGCCTGGCACTCCTCGCCCGCTCGGAGGCGACCTTGGAGCGCGCCGCTACGGAGCTGCGGCGCGCCCACGGGGCCGCCGTGCTGACGCTCCCCGCCGACGTCGGTGAGCGCGCGCAGGTCGAGCGGGCGGTCGCGGAGACCGTGCGCGCCTTTGGCCGGCTCGACGTGCTCGTCAACAACGCCGGCATCATCCAGGTAGGCCCCTACGCGCATATGGACACCGCCGACTTCGAGGCCGCCATGCGCACCCACTTCTGGGGGCCGCTCTACGCCACGCTCGCCGCGCTGCCGCACCTCAGGGGGCGGGGTGGCCGCATCGTCAACATCGCCTCTATCGGCGGCAAGGTCGCCGTCCCGCACCTCGCCCCTTACAGCGCCAGCAAGTTCGCCCTGGTCGGGCTTTCGGACGCGCTGCGGGCCGAGCTCGCGCGCGAAGGCGTGCGGGTGACCACGGTCTGCCCCTGGCTCACGCGCACCGGGTCGTACCGCAACGTGAGCGTCAAGGGGCAGCACGCGCTCGAGCTCACCTGGTTCGCGCTCAGCGACTCGCTGCCCTTGGTCTCGATGAGCGGCGAAAGGGCCGCCAGGTGCATCGTGGAGGCGACCCGGCGCGGCGCCCCGCGGCTCGTGCTCGCCCCTCACGGCAGAGCCGCCGTCGCCGCCGAGGCGCTCTTCCCGGGGTTCGTCGCCGCCGCGATGGCGACCGCCAACGGGTTGCTGCCGGATCCCGCCCCGGGGGGCGACGAGGCGAGGGTCGCCCACGAGGTGCCTTCGAGGCTCGCGCCGTCGCTGTTGACCCGGCTCTCCGAGCGCGCGGCGGCGCGCAACAACGAGCTGTAGGTTAGGGCGCGCTGACGACCGGGCCCTCCTGCTCGGTCGCACTCGGCCCCGCGACGAGCGGCCAACCGTCACGCCACTCGAGCCGGTCGATGAGCGTCGGCCGGTTGTTGACCCCGTTACGAAGCCGCGGGGCGTCCCGCGGGATGGCGTGGTAGACGAACCAGTCCGCCCCCGCGTCGTCGGTGACGACGGCGTTGTGCCCCGGCCCGACCCACGTGTCGTTAGCGGCCAGCACGATGTCGCCGCCGCCCGCGTTGAGGTCGCGCCCCTGCGCGTCGAGATACGGCCCCAAGAGGCTTTCGGAGCGCCCCACGTAGACCGTGTAGGTGCTCCACTCGCCGTCGCAGCACGACCCCGCCGAGAGGAAGAGGTAGTAAAAACCCTCTCGGTACGTGACCCACGGCGCCTCGAAACGGGTGTCAGCCAGCCGCACGGGTTCGCCGACCGCGCGGGTGCCGTCCTCAGCGAGCTCGACGGCGTAGATGCCGTGAAAGCTCCCCCAGATGAGCGTGCGCCTCCCCCCTTCGTCCCAGACAAAGGGGTCGATCGAGTTGCGCACGCCGATGTCCTCGGAGCAGAAGACGGGCCGCCCGAGGTCCTCGAAGGGGCCCTCGGGGCTCCGAGCGGTAGCGAGCCCGATGCACGGGTTCGGGTCCCCCCAGAGCGACGCCGAGTAGAACAGCTCGTAGAGGTCACCGCGCCTGGTGATGTGCGGCGCCCAGTAGAAACCGCCCCCCGTCTTCCAGGCGGGCGGCCACGAAAAGGCGTCACCGATGTACGTCCACTCTACGAGGTCTGGCGACGTAAAGATGGGCACGTAGCGCGACCCCCCGCCGTCGCCCCAATCGTCTTGGGTGGCGTAGAGGTAGTAGCGGCCGTCGTCCGCGCGGATCACACTCGGGTCGGCCGCGACGGGCGTGACGACGGGGTTGGTGTAGCGGGGGGGTGGGGCCTCCGCAGCCACAAGGGGTCCTCCTGTCGCGAGCGTGAGTCCTACTGCCAAAGCGGTGCGCCAAAGCACGTGTGTCCCCCTATCCCTTGAGCCCCGTCGCCGCGACGCTCTGGATGATGTAGCGCTGCAGCAGGAGGTACAAGACGAGCACGGGCAGCGCCGTAAAGACCGCCCCCGCCATGAGCTGGCCGTACTGGAAGGTGTACGCCCCCTGCAACCGCGCGAGCCCGACGGGCAGCGTCTGCTTTAGGGGGTCGTTGCCGACGATGAGGAGCGGCCACAAAAAGTCGTTCCACGAGGCCAAAAAGGTGATGATGGCGAGCGTCGAGAGCGCGGGGCCCGAGAGCGGCAGCGCGACGCGGAAAAACGTCGTCCAGAGCCCCGCACCATCGATGAGAGCCGCCTCCTCGATCTCGCGCGGGAGCGACTGGAAAAACTGGCGCAGGAAAAACACCCCGAACACCCCCGCGAGCCCCGGCAGCACCACCCCCCAATAGGTGTTCAGGCCGCCCAAGGCCGCAACCGTCAGGTAGTTGGGCACCAGGAAGATGATGCCGGGCATGACCAGGGTGCTCAGCAACACGCCGAAGAGCACATTGCGCCCCGGAAAGCGCAGCCGCGCGTAGGCGTAGGCGGCCATCGCGTCTAGAGCGACCGTCGCGGCGGTGGCGACGGCGGCCAAGAGGGCGCTATTGAGAAACCAGCGGAACACGGGGAGCGCCGGGTTGTTGAGGATGGCGGTGAAGTTGCCCAGGGTCGGGTTTTGCGGCACCCAGTTGGGCAGCAGCCACTCGGCGGGAGGTTTAAGAGCGGTCACCAGCATCCACAACAACGGGAGGGTGAAAAAGAGGGCGAAGACGACCAGGACGGCGTAGCGCAGCGCCGACCCGAGCCGCCCGCGGCCCGCGCGTCGCGCAACTTGCATTATCGGGTTCCTTTCACGGAGTGCAGCACCCCTCAACTCACCTCCGTGCGGCCGAAGATGCGAAAGTTTAGAGCGGTGAGTACCAGCAGCACCACGGCGACGAAGATGGACATGGCGGCGGCGCTCCCCATCCGGTAGGCGCCGAAGCCCTCGGCGTAGATGCGCATGATCACCGACTCCGTACCCCCCGCCGGACCGCCCCGCGTCATCACGAAGGGTTGCGCGAAGAGGTTGGCCGAGGCGATCAGCGTAATCGTCACGACGAACACCGTCACCGAGCGCAGCAAGGGCAGGGTGACGCTCCAAAACTGCTGCACCTCCGACGCGCCGTCGATGGCGGCCGCCTCGTAGAGCGAACTGGGGATGTTTTGCAGCGCCGCCAAGAAGATGATGGTGTTAAACCCGACCGTCCACCAGACCGTGGCGACCGTAATGGCGATCCACGCCCAGGGGAGCGCCCCGAGCCAGGGCACGGGGCCGAGCCCTAGCGCCCCCAAAGCCACGTTGATGATGCCGCCTTGGTCTTGAAACATCCACCACCCCAGCAGTGAGGCGACGACCGCCGAGAGCGACCAGGGCGCGAAGTAGATGGCGCGAAAGACGTTGCGGCCGCGGTAGTCGCCGTTGAGGAGCACGGCGAGGAGGAGCGCTACCACGACGAGGGGAGGCACGCTCCAGAGCATGAAGGTGCCCGTGTTGCGCAGCGCTCGCCAGAAGTCGCGGTACTGCAAGCTGGTGGGGTCGAACAGGTTGGCGTAGTTCTGCAACCCCACGAAGGGTCGGAAGCTGGGCAGGGTGAAGTCGAAGTTGAACAGGCTGATATAGACGCCGTAAAACAGGGGCCAACCCAAAAACGCGGCGAAAAAGATAAGGTGCGGCAGCACGAACAGGTAGGGGGTCAGCGAGACCCGCCCGCGCTTTTTGGCGGGGCGGGTGGCCAGGGTCTGCGCCCCCGCTTGGCCCTCGGTGTGGGTCGTCATACGCGCCTCCTTAGAGCGGCTTAGAGGGGGGCACCTCGCCCCCCCCGCACCTAGCGACCGCCGTAGCGCTGGCGGTTTTGCTCCAGGATCTGGTTGCCTTGCGCGGCCGCGTCGTTGAGCGCCGCCTGGATGTCGGTCTGCTGACCCGCCATCACCGCCTCGACCGCTTGCGCCAGGGGGGCGAGGGCGTCGGTGATCCCGGGGATGGTGGGCGGGAACACCGCCGCGTCGGCCATCACCGCGTACGAGGCCTGGGCCTCGAGCGCCTGAAACGCCTCGCTCTCGCGCACCGAGAGGCTCGCCGGGATGTGCCCCGCGCCCGCGACCCACTCGAGCGAGTTCGTGCTCAAGTAGCCGATAAAGCAGCTTGCCGCCGCCGTCTTCGCGGGGTCCTCGGTCGCCGTGTTGCCGAGCGCCAAGGTGTGCGCGCCCGCCGTGACCGCGTACGTGCCGCCGATGTTGGGAATCGGCGCCCCCCACCCGGGGGCGAACCCTTCACCCGTGAGGTTGGCGAGCTGCCAGGTGCCGTTCCACTCGGTGTAGGACTGACCCTGCTTAAAGGCCGTGACGCCCGCGTCGACCGGCAGGTTGGGCCGCGAAAAGGCCGCTTGCGCGTCGCGCAGGTAGGTCAAAGCCTGCACCCCCGCCTCGCTGTTGTAGGCCACCTCGGTGCCGTCTTCGTTAAAGCGATCGCCGCCAAACTGGTAGAGCAGGATTTCAAACATCCAGGTGATGGGAAACCCCGTCGTCACCGACCACGCCACCGCGCCCTCGCCCTGCTCGCTCAGCGCTTCGAGCGCCGCTCTATACTCCTCGGCCCCCAGCACGCGCCCCGCGGGGTCCTCGAGCCCAGCCGCCTCCCAGGCGTCGCGGTTGTACCACATCACGAGTGGGTGGATGTCTAAAGGCACGGCGTAGCGCTCGCCGTTATACTGCGTGCCGTTCCAGACGGCCTCCGGGTAGTCGTCCGCGCGGACGCCGAGCGTCTCTAGAAGCGCCTCGTCCAGCGGGCGGATGGTGCCGCGCACCGCTTGGGTGGCGATCTGGTCGAGGTGGACCTGCAGCACGTCGGGGAGCGTCCTGGAGGCTAGGGCGGCGTTGACGGTGTTGTAGTAGTCGGTAAAGGGTTGGATGGTCATGTTGACGCTGACGCCCTGCTCGTTCTCCTGGTTAAAGGCGTTGACCATCTGCGTCATAAACTCGCCGTCGGGGCCGCTAAAGCCGTTCCAAAAGGTGATCTGCGCGCCGCTCGCCTCTTCGCTGCAGGTCACCTGCGCGAGCGACAGGCCGCCCGTGAGGAGCAGCGCCGTCATCGCAGCCGCCTGGGTGCGCCTGCCGAACCGCCGCTGCACCCTACGCCGTCGCGCCGCTTGCCGCTTCACCCTGTTTTCCTGCACCGTGTTCCGCTTTACCACATCACGCCTCCTCTAGCGTCACTGCACCCCCGCTTCAGGCGGGGCCTGGTCGTTGCCGTGCGGTTTACCCCTTCGTACGCGCTAGGCCATAGCTCCCCCCTCCGTCGCGCGTCGGCGGCTCGTTAGTGCCGTCGCTGCGCGGTCGCCTCGTAAAGCGCCTCCAACGGCAGCTTGGGCCGCCGGTCGCTATAGAGCAGCCCGTTCTGCTCCTGGAAGGTGTCGGCGAACTGGGTGTAGCAAAACCCCGCCAACCCCGCCTCGGACGCCGCGGCGATGAGGGCGCGGTAGCGCGCCAAGAGCGCCTCCTCGCTCTCGACCTGGTCGTAGCCCCAACCCTGGCCCGCTTGCGGCGGCGCGTAGCGCACCCCGCCGAACTCGGAGAGGACGATCGGCGCCTCCCGCACGTTCACCGCCTCCTCAAACCCCGTGAGCACGACCTCGCGCCCGGCTGGCCGGACGTGCACACTGCTCTCCTGCGCGGCCGCGCGCGTGCCGTAGCGCGCGCGCAAGGTCTCCGGGTCGCGGCTGTAGTCGTGGATGGTCAGCAGGTCGGTGACCACGTGCTCCCAACCGTCGTTGCCGACGACCGGCCGGTGCGGGTCCAGACTCTTGGCGAGGTGATAGAGCGCCGCTACGAGGTGCCGCTGCGCCGCCACGAGCGGCAGATCGGGGACGCCCCAGGACTCGTTAAAGGCCACCCAAGCGACCACGCACGGGTGGTTGTAGTCGCGCGCGATCGCCTCCAACCACTCCCTTGTAAGGCGCGCGGCGGTCTGTGGCGAAAAAGCGTAGGCGCTCGGCAGCTCCGTCCAGACGAGCAGCCCCAGGCGGTCGGCCCAAAAGAGGTAACGCGGGTCCTCGAGCTTCTGGTGCTTGCGCACCCCGTTAAACCCCATCGCCTTGGCCAGCTCGACGTCCTTGCGGAGCGCCTCCGGCGAGGGCGCCGCGAGGAGCGTGTCGTCCCAGTAGCCCTGGTCGAGCGCCAGGCGCAAAAAGTAGGGCCGCCCGTTGAGGAAAAAGTGCCCACCGCGCACCTCGACCGAGCGCAGCGCCGTGTAGCTCGCCACGCGGTCGAGCACCTCGCCCTCGCGCCGGAGCACCACGTCAAGCTCCAGCAGCGTCGGCGACTCGGGGCTCCACAGCAGGTGCGCGCGCGCGTCGTCGATGCCGGGGTCGTCTAGGTGTAGGGTGCGCCGCACGGTGGCGTGCGCGCCGCGGGCGCTCAAGGCGGCGGTGTCGCGCGCCAAGACCTCTTCACCGCGCCGCAAGGTGAACTCGAGCGTCAGCTCACCCCCCGGCGCGATGCCAGGTTCGGCGCCAGAGGCGCTCGGGAGCGCGCAGCTCACCTCTAGGAGGAGGCTAAAGTGTGCCACGTCGGGGGTGACGCGCAAGCCGCTGACGCGCGCCTCCCCTACGGGCTCGAGCCACACGCTCTGCCAGATGCCGGTGGTGCGCGGGTACCAGATCGCGTGCGGCTCTTTGAGCCAGTCCTGTTTGCCGCGCGGCTTGTGCAGGTCCCAGGGGTCGTCCTCGGCGCGCACCGTCACGCGCTGCTCGGCCCCCGGCTCCCCCCTGAGGGCGTCCGTGATGTCGGCCCAAAAGGGCGTGTGCCCCCCCTCGTGGGTGGCCACCAGGTGCCCGTTGACCCACACCGTCGCCGCGTAGTCCACCGCCCCGAAGTGCAGCAGCACCCGCCGCCCCGCCCACGTCGGCGGCACCGTGAAGGGGCGCTCGTACCACACGACCGGATGAAAGTCGCCGTCACCGATCCCCGACGCCGCCGACTCCGGCGGAAAGGGCACGGTGATCTCGTGCGTCCACACGACCGCCTCCGGCGTGCGCGCGTCACCGAACGCAAGGCGCCAGGGGCCGTCGAGCGACCGCCACGCCGCGCGCCGCAGCTGCGGCCGCGGATACGCCGCGTCAACCACCCCTGCAGGCGCCTCGCGGTGGGGCTCGGGGGGAACAGCTGGGGTGTCGTCCAACGGAGTCTCCTTCGCGTCCTCGGTGGGCCCGCACGGAAGCGCCTCAAACGTCCGCCACTACAGCGCGCGAGGTGCAGCGCTCGAGCCCACCCAAAAGCTTCATGTTTACCTGTAGCTTACTGAGCCGCAGTGTAGTACATGCGCGCGCCTTTGTCAAACCCACCGCCCCCACCCGTCCACCCCCAAATACACCCCCTCAAAAGCCCTTCAGAGACGGTTTTCTGCTAGGCTAAGGCTCGCCACGACTAGCCGACACACCGCCTCTAATGATCCAGAAACGATCACATGTTTTTATGCATGTTTTTCTGTGATAAAAACGACTCCCGCTCGACTTTCTGAGCGCGCTGCGGGCGTCGTCACGACCTCGCTAGGCCGCCCACGGGCGTCGTACATTGGGGTCATTCCCAGGGGGGTAGCGTCGGGGCACCGCCCCCACGAGCTCGCCTTGCCACTACCGAGGTACCGATGACCGAGTCCCCCACGTCCCGCGACCTTATCCTTCAGGCCGACGCGCGCAACCCCCGCGCCAACGAGGTGCTGCGGGCGCTCGCTTCCGAACCGCGCCTGCGCATCCTGGAGCTCTTGAGCGATCAGCTCCTCAACACGAGCGAGATCGCCGCCGCCCTCGGCCTGCCGCTCTCGACGGCGACGCTGCATATCGGCATCCTCGAGGCCGCCGGGTTGCTCCTCACCGAACGCAAACCCGCCGTGCGCGGCTCTCAAAAGATCTGCGCGCGCGCCGTCGATACCCTGCACATACGGCTCCCGCAGTCTCGGCGCCAGGGCGCCCAGATGATCGAGATCAGCATGCCGATCGGCGCCTACACCGATCTGCGCGCCGTTCCGAGCTGTGGCCTGGCGAGCGAGGAGGGTATCATCGGACTCTTCGACGACCCCACCTCGTTTTTCGAACCCGAGCGCCTACGCGCCCAGCTCCTCTGGTTTCATCAAGGCTACGCCGAGTACCGCTTTCCCAACCGCGTCCCCGCGGGCGCCACCCTGGAGAGCCTCAGCGTCAGCTTCGAGGTGTGCAGCGAAGCGCCCCTGCACCGCACCCCCTGGCCCTCGGACATCACGGTCTGGCTTAACGGGCGCGAGCTCGGCACCTGGACGAGCCCCGGCGACTTCGGCGGGCAGCGCGGGCACCTCACCCCCGACTGGTGGGAGGACCGCAACTCGCAGTTTGGGCTCCTCAAGGTCTTTAGCGTCACCCGGGAGGGCGCTTTCGTCGACGGCGTCCGGCTCTCCGAGATCACCCTGGATGACCTCAGGCTCCACGGCGAGCGCTTTATAGCGGTGCGCATCGGCGTCAAAGAGAACGCCCACCACGTCGGCGGCCTCAACCTCTTCGGGCGGCGCTTCGGCAACTACCCGCAAGACATCGTGCTGCAGGTGCGCTACACGTAGGCAGCACAGCGATGAGCAATGAGTACTGAGCAATGAGCGTCGGGAGCAGCTCGTTGCTCCGCCCTACAATCTCGTTTTGCGCCTCAGCTCACAATAGCAGAGGGTCAAGACCACACCGCGATAGGAGCCGGTATGAACACAGCGCAGCGCTTCAACGCAGAGCCCGTCATGCAGCCCCCTTCTAGCTACCTGTTCTCCGACGCCGAACCCCTAGAGGACGACATCTACCCCGACGATGACCAGTACGAAGACGTCGACGAGGACGACTTCGACGAGGAGGTCGACGAGGACGAGCTCGAGCTCGACGACGAGGACTACAGCGACGACCTCGACGACGACGAGCTCGAGGCCATCGAAGACGACCTTATCGAGGACGAGCTGACGTACGACGATCGCGAGGAGCTCTAAACACCCCCCGCGAGGAGGAGCCCGCGTGGACAACCCCGAAGCCGACGACGCCAGACCCGACGACGCCGACGGCGACACCCCAAAAGAGCTCGAGCTCGACGACACCTTTGAGGAGCAGAAAAAACGGGTCGACGCCTGGGAAGAGGAGATGCGCCAAGAGCGCGAAAAGCGCACTCGCGAGGAGAGCGGCGCCTAGCGCACCCGGCCCAGAGCGCAAAGCCAAGGAGCCCCGCACCTCGGTGGGGCTTTTTAGCGTTCGCCCGGTGCGGGGTGGCGCTCACCCTTGGGGGTGGGGCGCGGGGGGGCAAAGACCATGCTCTTACCCCCTAACGCCTCGAGCCCCGCAACAACCGCGCGAGCGCCCCCAAAACGGCCCAACCGGTCGCGCCGAACAGATAAAAGCCCGCCGCCTGCGGCACGAAGTACCAGGGATCGCTGTCTGGCGCCCGAAAACCGTTGGCGAGCGCGTAGGTGCCCCAAAAGGTGCCGAGCACGAGCGCGGCGAGGGAAAGGACGCGCAGGGTTGTCTTCATAGCGCTCCTATGGGCTACGGCTCGAGCTGCACGACCTCAGCGCCATTGTAGTAAAAGCGCTTGCCCGTGACGCTCGTAGCGCTGATCGTATAGGTCTCGTTAGCGACGTCCGGGTCGTAGACGCAGCTCGCCACGCTTAAAGGATCGGCGCGCAGGTGGGCGAGCGCGGCGCACGTCTTTGCCGCGGGCAGGGTCATCGTGGCGATATCTCGCTCTGCCTCGACGCCCTTGATGACGTGATGGATGTAGGCTTTCGTGGCCGCGTCGTTGGCAGTCGCGACAGCGCGCCGTAGGTTTGGCGTGAGGATGGCGGTCAGCAAACCGACGATAAAAACCACCATAAGCGCGTCGATAAGGCTATACCCGCCTGTACGGAAGACCGTCACGGTCACCTCCAAACCTCGAGAGCCAAACCTCGAGAGAAAGTGCAAGGAAAAAGCCGAGCGACTGGGCTCGGCTTCTCCAGACGTCAACTGCCAGCCTAGTTCGAGGTCATCGTGGCGCCGTCGAAGGTGAAGTTGGTGTTCGTGACGCTCGTCGCCGCGACGCTGAACCCACCGTTGCCGTCAGCCGTAATCGTTCCCGGTCCCGTGACCGCAGCAGGCGTGGGAACTCCAGGCTCGAGCGCGTCACAGGTCGCCGCGGTTGGAAGCGCTTGCGTCACTGGGTCGCGCTGGCTTTCGACCGCCGTGTAGCAGTTACGGATGTAGGCTTGGGCTGCGGTATCGTTCGCGCGGTTGCGCGCCTGCAGGAGGTTTGGAATGAGGACCGCCGCGAGAATGCCGATAATGGCGATGACGATCAGCAGTTCGATAAGGGTGAAACCTTGGTTGGCTTGGCGACCTTTGGCGTTGCGCATAGCTGTACCCCTTCTTGAGCTTCCGGATACGGGATGGATGATGGCCGGTTGCTCGCTGGCATTGCTGCGAACCTCGTTCGCTGGGATGAAGATACGGGGTGAACTGTCACAGGATTATTACTTTTCGCTCATCCGCGGCACTTGGGCAGGAGATGTCAAAAAGCTCACGCAGACGGCATATGTGGCCGCTTTGGGGGCGATACTGTAACCGTCTTCGGTGCGGAGGACCGTTAAAAGCTTCTCATAAGGGAGTCTTTCACTACCCTCTAGGGGTTCGGCAGGGGCCTCGAGACGTCCTTCGCTTGCACACCGATCGGGCACGACCCTAAGCTGGTAAGCATGGACTACCGAGACTACATCACCATAGATCCGAACAAGCGTGGTGGTAAGCCTTGCGTTCGGGGGCTCCGCATCACCGTCTACGAAGTACTCGACTATCTCGCTTCCGACATGACGGAAGAGGAGATCCTACAGGATTTCCCCGACCTCACCAAAGAGGATCTAAAAGCGTGCATCGCTTTTGCGGCTGAGCGTGAACGGCGCCTTGTCACGGTACCTCCCGCGGCGTGAAACTGCTGCTCGACCAAAATCTCTCTTACCGCTTGATCCATTCCCTTGAAGACCTCTTTCGAGACGCCGTACACGTGCGAGATGTAGGGCTTAAGGACGCGGACGACACGGCTGTATGGGAGTATGCCAAGCAGCACGGTTTTACTATCGTGTCCAAAGACGCGGACTTTCACCAGCGCAGCTTTCTGCTAGGACACCCACCGAAAGTGGTTTGGGTACGTTTGGGAAACTGCTCTACGAGCGATGTCGAGCGCCTCTTAAGACAGCACGAAGAAACCATCAAGGCTTTTTGTCGTGCTACCGAAGGATCTTTTTTAAGCCTCTCTAGAGGCGCTTGAGCTCGTTTCAGCTACCACCTCCTACCACCGGCTCCGGTAGACTGGTCTATGACCTTTGAGGCGTTTCAGCGGACGCTCGCGGAGATGGTCGACGAGATTCCGCAGGAGTTTTTGCGGGGGCTCCAGGGGGTGCACGCGCTCCCCGACGCGCGGCTCGAGGAGGGCTTTGACGAGGTCTACCGCCTGGGCGAGTACCTCGACCCAGGGCCGGACGACTTTCTGGGCGCGGGCGAGGGGCTCGGGCGGCACGTCGCGCTCTACTACGGCTCGTTCGCGCGCCTCGCCGAAGACGACCCCGACTTCGATTGGGAGGCGGAGCTGTGGGAGACGCTCACCCACGAGCTGCGCCACCACGTCGAGTCCTTGGCGGGCGACGCCAGCCTCATCGAGGAGGACAGGCGGCGCGACGAGGGCTTCCGGCGGCTTTTCCGGCGGGACGCCTGAAGCGGTGAGCGGTTGGGAGGCGGGGGCGCGGCACTTCAACGCGGGCGCCTACTGGGAGGCGCACGAGGCGTGGGAGGGGCCGTGGGGGGCGGCGCAGGGGCGCGACCGGAGCCTGTACGCGGGCGCGATCTTGCTCGCCGCCGCGCTCCATAAGGCGCGGGCGATGGGCAACGCGCGCGGGGGGCGCCGCAACTACGCCAAAGCGCTCGCGCACCTCGCGCTGCTGCCCGACCACTACCGCGGCGTCGCCGTGCGGGCGCTCGAAGCCCAGGTGCACGCCGCCCTGCAAGACGCGCGGCTCGCGCCGCAGCTGCCGCTCACGCTGCTCGCCGAACCGGCGGAGGCCACACGCTAGCTTGAGAGAGGAACGCTATGACCCAACCGGCCCACGACCCCAACGAGCGCCCCACCCCCCCTCGGCCTGGCAACCCCTACGACGCCCTGCCGCACGACGAACGCCGCGCGCGGCGGCCCGGCACCACCGTACCGCTGCGGCGCTCGAGGCGAGACCGCAAAGTCGGCGGGGTGATCGGCGGTATCGCCGAGTACGTCGGGACCGACGCGCGCGACCTGCGCCTTATGGTGGCCGTGTTGGTGCTCGCCACGGGGGGCGTGTTGGGCGTCGTCTACGCGCTTTTGTGGCTCATGCTGCCCGACGCCTCGTAGCGTAGCGGGTCAGCCCGCGCCCCGCAGCAGCCGCTCGGCCTCCTCGCGCGTCGGCAGCGAGGGCTGCGCCCCCGAACGGCTCACCGCGAGCGCCCCCGCCGCCCCCGCGTAGCGCACCGCCGCCTCCAAAGTCGCCCCCCGCGCCAGCTCGGCGGCGAGCGCCCCCGCGAAGGCGTCCCCCGCCGCCGTGGTGTCGACGACGCGAACCCTGTGCGCGGGCTCGAGCCCGCTCCCTTCCGGCCCCGCCCAAGCTGCGCCGCGCCCCCCGAGCGTCAGCACGACCGCCGGGACAAAGCGCCGGAGCCCCGCTAGGGCCGCCCCCAAGTCCCCGAGCACCTCGGGCGCGCCGAGCAGCGTCGCCGCTTCGTGCTCGTTGACCAAGAGCAGGTCGACGTCGCCGAGCTGCGCCGCGCTCAGCGCCTGCGCGGGCGCGAGGTTCAGAAGGACGCGCGCCCCCGCCGCACGGCCTAGCGCAGCGGCGCGCAGGGCGGTCTTTAGAGGGATCTCGAGCTGGACGAGGACAACCTCGGCGCCCTCGAACACCCTTTCGGTGAGGTCCTCGGGCCGCAGCGCCGCGTTCGCCCCCGGCGCCACGATGATGCTGTTCTGCCCCGCCTCGTCCACGGTGATAAAAGCGACCCCCGTCTTGTCGTCCGTCTGCTCCAAAAAACCCAGGTCGATGCCCTCGGCCGCGAGGCGGTGCGCGAGCGGGTCGCCGTAAGCGTCGCGCCCCACGCGCCCGACCATCCGCACGGGGGCGCCGAAGCGGGCCGCCGCGACCGCCTGGTTCGCCCCCTTGCCGCCGGGGTGCGTCTCGTACCCCGACCCCAGGAGCGTCTCACCGGGGCGCGGGGCGCGCGGAACGCGAACGACGAGGTCCATGTTGAGGCTGCCGACGACGACGATCATGAGGGCTCCTTCAGGGGGAGGGGGAGTGACGAGCAATGAGCAACGAGTGCTGAGTACTGAGTGCTGCTACTGACTACTGGCCACTGCTCTTTACCGGCCGCGAGGCTACGCCCATGGAGGGCGCAGGCTAGGAGAACAGCTTGCGCGGCAGGTAAAAAGACACCACCCAGTTGGGCTGATCGACGATCTCGCTGATGCGCAGGTCGCACGCGACGCTGCACAAGAGGTAGGCGTCCTCCGGGCTGAGGCCGTAGGTTTTGCCCAGGTAGTCGATCATCGCCCGCACGGCGTCCTTGGCCGCCTGCATGAGGTCCGGACCGACGCCCGTGGTGACGAAGTATCCCTTGTCGTCGAGGTGGCGCGTCACGGGCGCTGGCGTCTCGAACTGGGGCGCTCTTAGGTTCGCGCCCTTGACGAGGTCGAAGCGCACGGTGACGGCCATCGGCGACTCGATGGCGGTGCCGCACACCTCGCCGTCGCCCTGGGCGGCGTGGGTGTCGCCAAGCGAGAAGAGCGCCCCGTCGACCTGGACGGGCAGGTAGAGGGTCGTGCCGGCAGCCAGGTCGCGAATGTCGAGGTTGCCGCCGCACGCGCGCGGCGGCACCACGCTGTGCTGCCCCGGCTCGGCGGGCGCGACCCCGATGGTCCCCGGGAAGGCTTTGAGGGGCACCGTGATGCCGTCGGCGAAGGCGGCCGTCTCCCCCTCGAAACGCCAGGTCTTCAGGTGCGCGTCGGGGAAGTCCTCGGCCAGGAGGCCGAAACCCGGGATGTTGGCGGTCCACCCCCAACCGCTCGGACGAAACTCGAGCAGCTTGACCGCCAGCGCGTCCCCCGGCTCAGCGCCCAGCACGCGCACGGGGCCGGTGACCGGATTGACGCGGCCAAAGTCGAGGGTGAGCACGTCGCGGACGCTCGAGTCCGCGCGCAGCTGCCCCCCGGAGGCGTCGAGGGTCTCGAGGGTCAGCGTGTCGCCGGGGTTCACCTCGGCGACGGGCGGGAGGCTGTTGTCCCAACCGGTGTGGCTCTGGTGGGCGTGGAGGGTGTGAGCGTGGAGGTTGGACATCTTTACAGTTTACGGGGTTGCGTCACGGGTTTGCGGCAAGGCCCTGGCGCACGGGGGCGGGTGGCCACGCGCCAGGGCCTCACGCCGCACCCGAGCCTCGAGACTTTAGCGAAGCGCACCCTAGCGGGCGCACGCGCGTCCTATGCTGGGTGCAGCCTCACGGCCAGTAGTTCAATAGTCAGCACTCAGTACTCAGTACTCATTGCTCGTTGCTCATTACTCATTGCTTACCCCTCCCAGGAGCCCCCATGACCCACCCCGACACCGCCCACACCGGCGCCAGCCGCCCGAGCTGGGACGAGACCGTTCGCCCCTTCTTCACCGCCCCTTTGACGCGGGACCTCACCGTCGACGTCTGCGTCGTCGGCGCGGGTCTCGCCGGACTGACGACGGCCTACCTGCTCGCCCGCGAAGGGAGGCGGGTCGCCGTGCTCGACCAGGGGCCGGTCGGCGGCGGCAACACGGGGCGCACCACCGCGCAGCTCGCTAACGCCTTCGACGACCGCTACAGCGAGGTCATCCGGCTCTACGGCGAAGCTGGCGCCAGGGCGGTCGCACAGAGCCACACGGCCGCTATTGACCTCATCGAGCGCATCAGCCAGGAGGAGGGGATCGCCTGCGACTTCGAGCGCGTGAGCGGCTACCTCTTCGTCCCCCCCGGCGCGTCGCGGCGCGTGCTTAGCGAGGAGCTAGAGGCGGCGCGCCGCGCGGGGCTGCGCGAGGTGGCGTGGGTGGACAAGGCGCCCCTGGAGGGCTTTGACACGCTGCCCTGCCTGCACTTTCCCAACCAAGCGCAGTTCGACCCGATGCGCTACCTTAGGGGGCTCGCGCACGCCTTTGGGGCGCGCGGCGGGGAGCTCTATACCGAGACGGCGGTCCAAACGGTCGAGGGCGGCGCACCGGCAAAAGTCCGCACCCACAGCGGCCTCACGGTAACGGCGGGGGCCGTCGTCGTGGCGACCAACGCGCCCATTCACGACCGCGTCGCCACGCACACCAAACAGGCGCCCTACCTGAGCTTCGTGATCGCCGCCGAGGTGCCGCGCGGGAGCGTCCAGCGGGCGCTCTACTGGGACACCGAAGACCCCTACCACTACGTGCGGCTCCAGAGCTTGGACGAGGCCACCGAGCTCCTCTTGGTCGGCGGCGAGGACCACAAGACCGGTCAGGCGGACGACGCCCCGGCGCGCTACGGGCGGCTCGAGGCGTGGGCGCGCGAGCGCTTCCCCAAGCTCGGCCGGGTCCGCTACCGCTGGTCGGGGCAGGTTTACGAGACCCTAGACGGCCTCGCCTTTATCGGGCGCAGCCCCGGTGAGGAGAACGTCTACCTGGTGACCGGCGACTCGGGGATGGGGATGACCCACGGCTCGCTGGCGGGCGTGCTGCTGCGCGACCTCATCTTGGGTCGGGACAACCCGTGGGCGACCCTTTACGACCCCGCGCGAAAACCCCTCAAGGCGGGCGGCGCGTTTCTCAAGGAGAACCTCAACGTCGCGGCGCAGTTTCTCGACCTCGCGACCCCCGCCAGGGGGGACGCGGCGGCGCTCGGGCCGGGAGAGGGGGCGGTGGTCGGCTTCGGCCCGGCCAAGCGGGCGGTCTACCGCGACGAAGCGGGGGTGCTGCATGAGCGCAGCGCCATCTGCCCGCACCTAGGCTGCGTGGTGGCCTGGAACAGCGCGGAGCGGACGTGGGACTGCCCCTGCCACGGCTCGCGCTTCGACGCCTACGGGCGGGTGATCAACGGCCCCGCGCATAGGGGGCTCGAGCCCAAGTGAGCCGCGCTACCGGCGGCGCGCGCACTTTGGCGAAGCGCGAAATGTAATACGCATTTCGTTGCGCCTTACAGTTTGTCCCCTTGGTTACCCCCTACCCTGCCTTTAAGGGAGGACAACAATGGGCCTACTTGAAATCGCGATCATCGCGCTCGTCGTCGCCGTGATCGCCGGCGCCCTCGGGTTTTCGGGGGTGGCGGCGGGCGCTGCGGCGGTCGCGCGCATCGTCTTCGGGCTGTTTCTAATCATCGCCGTGATCTTGTTCGTGATGCTGCTTTTGGGCGTCAACCTAGCCTTTTAGGGAGGCTAGCGCCGAGGTCGCTACGCCCTAAACGTTGGGAGAGACACCCAAAAGCGTCTCTCCCGTGTTGCTGATGTCGTTGTGCCCACCGGTCTAGCCGCCCGCTAAGCGCTGCGCTACCGGGCGACGTCTGCTAGGGTCTGTCTGACAGAAGGGCTGACTGATGTTTTAGGGTAAAGGCATGGCACGGACGGACTTAAGCGAGAAACAGTGGCGAGCGTTAAAAGCGCATTTACCTGCGAATCCCCAACGCGGCCACGCCTACGTTGACCATCGCCGAGTTATCAACGGCATTTTGTGGCGGCTCAAGACTGGAGCACCTTGGCGAGATGTTCCTGAGCGCTACGGAGCCTGGCAAACCTGCTGGGACCGGTTCACGAGGTGGGAACGTAGCGGTGACTGGCAGCGCATCCTACAAGCCCTTCAAGCGCATGCCGACGCCACAGGCGATATTGACTGGGACGGAGCGGCCTTGGACAGCAGTCACATCAAAGCCCACCGGAGCGCTGCAGGTGCGAGAAAGCGGCCCGCCGAGGGCGAAAAAAGGGGGGCTTGACAGATGAGTGGTTAGGCCACTCGCGTGGCGGGCATACCAGCAAAGTTCATGTCTGTGCTGATGGGAAGGTTCGCCCCCTGTCCCTTGTCGTGACCGCCGGGCAACGCAACGATGCCGCTTGGTTGGAGCGGGTGCTCGACGAGATACACGTACCACGTTTAGGTAGAGGGCGACCCCGAAAGCGCCCCTCACAGCTCCGCTTGGACCGGGCTTACAGCTTTAAGAAGCAGCGCCAAGGGTTGAGGCGACGGAACATTCGCTGTATCAGCCCTGAGCGAGAAGACGCCAAAAAGCACCGGCTCGCCAAGGGCTCCAAAGGTGGGCGTCCACCTGCTTTTGATACCAAGGCGTACAAGGGGCGCAACGTCATTGAGCGCTGCATCAACCGACTTAAAGACTTTCGTGCTGTAGCAACCCGCTATGACAAGCGGGGTCGGAACTACCTCGCGGGCGTGCTTGTCGCCTCCATTATCCTCTGGCTCTAATCAGTCAGACAGACCCTAGCTGAGCCTAAAAGTGCAGGTTGACCCCGCCGCGCGCGCGCACGTAGTAGGCGCTCGGGTTTGAGGGGTCGCGCCCCAGAACGTAACCGGGGAGCGCCTCGGCAAAGACGCCAAAACGACCGAAGCGGAACTCCGCACCGGCTACGGCGTGCGCGCCGAGCGGCGCGGTGCGCAGCTCGGCGAGCGACCCCGGTACGCCGCTCAAAAAGGCGTCGGCGCCGCCCCCGAGGTAGAGCGCGTTGGCGCTTAGCGGCAAGTAGAAGCGGAAGAGGGCGGCGAGGCTACCCAGACGGACCTCACCGCGCGGGAGGTTACCCTCGACCGCGGCGCGCACGCCGAACGAAGGCGTGGCGTTTACGCCGAGCTGCGCGCCGAGCTCGAAGCTGTCGGTCACGGTCTCCATCTGCGTCGAGAGCGGCGTCCCAGCGACAGCACCCAAATAAAACCGCTGCGCGAACCCGACCGGCGTCACGAGCGCGAGCAGCACCAAAGCAGTCCGTAAAGCGTTCTTCACATCTCCTCCAGAAGCTGGCCTAGTCGCCCTTGGCGAGGCGCTGCGCCACCTGCGGGTGCCACCAACGCGCGTTCTAGCGGCGCAACCCACGCGGTAGGATCCACACCCCCACTACCCTACGCCACCGGGCTTAAGGGAAGCTGAAAAGGGATGAAACCGCCCCTGCGCCGGCGGTCGGCGGCCAAACAAAACCGCACGGCAGCGACCTTTTAGCGGTGGCCTCCCCTAGAGAAGGTGCGCCGTGCGGCTACGGAGTTAAACGCTGGGCAGCGCGAACCCCTACACCTCACCTTAACGCCCGCGCCCTCACGGATGTGCTTAAAACGTTCATCCTTCCTTAATCTTAACGAGGGAGCACTGCAAAAGCACGCCTCGAGCCCGCGGCACCTTGAGCCCGCCGCCAAGTTGGGGTAAGGTCTGCGTAGCCGATCGAGGGTGCTGCAGGGAGCGGTCGCGCGTTGGGAGGGAAAAGGACGCGCCATCTGCAAACGGTCGGTCAAGAGTTTTGACCAGGGGCTCGTCCTGCGCGCCTTACCGACGACGCCTAGCGGCAACGCCCCAAAGGAGACGACGTGCGCGTAACCGTCTGGAACGAATACAGGCACGAGCGGAAAAACCCCAAGGTCGCCGAGATCTACCCCGAGGGGATTCACGGCGCCATCGCCGCGTTTCTTCGGGGGGCGGGTTTCAAGGTGCGCACCGCGACCTTAGACGAGGCGGAGCACGGCCTCGGCGGGGACGTTTTGGAGACCACCGACGTGCTCTTTTGGTGGGGGCATATCGCCCACGACGAGGTCAGCGACGAGGTCGCCGAACGGGTGCAGCGGCGCGTTCTGGAGGGGATGGGGCTCGTGGTGCTGCACTCGGGGCACTTTTCAAAACCCTTCAAGCGCCTCATGGGCACCTCGTGCGACCTGTCGTGGCGCGAGATCGGCGAGCGCGAACGCCTCTGGGTCGTGGCGCCGCACCACCCCATTGCGCAGGGGTTAGACAACACCTTCGTGGTGCCCAAAGCCGAGATGTACGGCGAGCCCTTCGACATCCCCGCGCCCGACGAGCTGGTCTTTATCAGCTGGTTTCAGGGCGGCGAGGTCTTCCGCAGCGGCGCGTGCTTCTACCGCGGCCAGGGTAAGGTGTTTTACTTCCGCCCCGGTCACGAAACCTTCCCCATCTACCACCAGAGCGAGGTGCAGCGCGTTCTCGTCAACGCCGCGCACTGGGCCGCCCCGACGGGGCGCGTGAAGACGCAGTTCGGCAACCGCGCCGAACCGCTCGAGCCGGTCAAGAGCAGTAGCCAGTAGCCAGTAGTCAGTAGTCAGTAGCCAGTAGCCAGTAGTCAGTACGCATCACTCAGTACTCATTGCTCGTTGCTCATTGCTCGTTGCTCATCACTCATCGCTCACCTTTCACCCCCCTCCCAGGAGCCCCCATGACCCAAAGCCACCGCCCCCCTGCAGCCTCCCCCCTCAAAGTCGGCATCATCGGCGCGGGGGGCGTTTCGATCTTTCACTACCAGGGCTACACCGCCGCGGGCGCTAACATCGTCGCCATCGCCGACGCCGACCCCGTGGCGCTCGCGCGGCGGCAGCAGGAGTGGCACATCCCGCGGGGTTACGGCACCTACGAGGAGCTCCTCGCCGACCCCGACATCGAGGCCGTGTCGGTCTGCTTGCCCAACGCCCTGCACCACCCCGTCACGCTCGCGGCCGCACGCGCGGGCAAACACGTGCTCTGCGAGAAACCCATCTCGCTCTCGCTGGGCCACGCCGAGGAGATGATCCGCGTGTGCCGCGAAGCGGGGGTCGTGCTGCAGATCGGCCACCACTTGCGCAGCGACCCGGCGGCGCACCGCGCCAAAGAGCTGATCGAAGCCGGCGCGCTCGGCCGCCTCACCTTTATGCGGCTGCGCCAAGCGCACGACTGGGGGGGCGCCAAGAGCGTGCGCGACTCGTTCGGCAAGCTCGCCAACGCCGGGGGCGGGACGCTCTTGGATAACGGCTGCCACATGATGGACTTGGCGCGCTACTTCGGCGGCGACGTGCGGGAGCTCTACGCAAACACCGCCACGCTCGGCTTTGCCATCGAGGTCGAGGACACCTCGGTGGTGACGCTCACCTTCGCCTCGGGCGCGCTGGGCAGCGTCGAAAACGCCTGGACGGCGACCGGTTGGGAGAACGCCTTTTGGATCTACGGCACAGAGGGCGCGCTCGAGTACTCGAACCGCACGGGGGTGCTGACGCACCGCTTCCGCGCCTCGCAGGGTTCGGCGTGGCACGAACCCGACATCTCGCACACGACCTTCGGTGGCCTCGACGCGCACTCGGCGGCTCTGGTGGACTTCGTGGCGGCCGTTCGGGGCGAGCGCGAGGTGGTCTGCACCGGCCAAGACGGGCTTGAAGCGGTGCGGCTGGTCTTGGCCGCCTATGAGAGCGCGCGCTCGCGCCAACCCGTGACGCTCACCGCCCCTTCGCTGGCCTAAACCCGCCCCCCTCGGTTTGACAGGTCGAGGGGGGATTTACAGTGGTGGATAGTCCGAGGGGCTTTTGCATCCCGGTCCCTTAACCCGGGAATACAAGGATCCCTCAGGTGAGCGCAGCGAACGAGTCGACGACACTGCTGGCTAGTTCGCGCTACATATACACATGACTTTGGAGCGTGCTACGCGGCACTCGCGTCACAACCTTAATTACCACCTGGTATTCGTGCCGAAGTACCGCCGTAGCGTGCTCAAGGGTCCGGTGGCGCAGCGACTTGAAGAGCTTTTCGAGCACATCTGCAAAGAACGCGATTGGGTCATTCACGGTCTGGAAATCATGCCTGACCACGCCCATGTCTTCCTTTCCGCCCCGCCGAAGTGGTCGCCTTCCGACATCGCCAAGATCCTTAAAGGCGCGTCGGCCCGCTGGCTGCTCATGGACTACCCCGAACTCCGCGCCCGTGGGCATTTGTGGACGAGCGCGTTCTACGTCGGCTCTGCCGGGTCCGTCTCCGCTGATATCATCGGGCGCTACATCGCGGCGCAGAAGTCTAAGCAGGTAGACTAGATGCTCAAAGCCTTTAAATACCGCCTCTATCCGACTCAGGCGCAAGCCGAGCGCATGGATTGGACGTTGGCGCGGTGCTGCGAACTCTACAACGCCGCCCTTGAGGAGCGCCGTACCGCCTACCGGAAGCGTGGCGTCACGGTCAGCTATCACGCCCAGGCCGTGTCGCTGCCAGAGGTCAAGGAAGGGCGCCCCGAGTACAAGGACGTTCACAGCCAAGTGCTGCAAGACACCTTGCGCCGCCTGGACAAGGCGTTTGCAGCGTTCTTTCGTCGGGTTAAGCGAGGCGAAAAACCCGGGTACCCGCGCTTTAAGTCGGCGCGTCGCTTCGACTCCTTTTGCTATCCGCAGTACAAGGGCACCATCGGCGGTCATGTGTACCTCCCCAAGATCGGTAACGTCCGAGTTAAGCTGCACCGCCCTTTGGAGGGAGCGGTTAAGACACTCACGGTCAAGCGCGAGGTAGATGAGTGGTACGCGGTCATCGTCTGCGAAGTCGAGACTAGGCCGCAGGGGCCTACGGGCTCCGAAGTCGGTATAGACCTTGGGCTAAACCACTTCCTCATCACCTCAGATGGTGAGTTTGTAGACGCGCCCCGCTACTTCCGCAAGGCGCAGAAGAAGCTGAGAAGGGCACAGCGCAGCCTTGCGAGGAAGAAGCGGGGGGGCAATCGGGGCAATCGCCGCGCGAAACAGCGTGAGCGCGTTGCCAAGCTGCACCGCAAAGTCAAGAGGCAGCGCCTAGACTTCCACCACAAGACGGCGCGCAAACTCGTGCGCAAGCACGACTCAATCGCACACGAAGCGCTGAACGTCAAAGGGTTAGGGCGAACTCGCCTAGCCAAGTCGGTATATGACGCCGGATGGTCAACGTTCCTGGCAATACTCGCCTCTAAAGCGGAAGAAGCTGAGAAGCGAGTGGTTGCCGTTGACCCGAAATACACTTCGCAGACCTGCCCCGACTGTGGGCGCGTTGCCAAGAAGCTGCTCTCTGAACGCTGGCACTCGTGCGAGTGCGGGTGTGAGTTGCAGCGAGACGTAGCGGCGGCACGGGTCATCTTGGGGAGGACATTCCCATCAGGCGCCAACGCAGCGGTCAACGCATACGTTGCCTGAGAAGCTCTTGACTTTAGTCTGGGGAGCATGTCACAGTTCGCTCAAACAAAGCACACCGCCCCCGCACCCGCGCGGTAAGGTAGCGTTACATCATAGGTTTGCGTCATGACAGCCTACACGTTTTGTCCCTAAGTGGCCAGCGCGCTGCTAGGGGGCGTTTGCGAAAGAGGCGGTAAGCCATGGTGGCGTCTTCCCCGTACCCTCCCTTACGGACGCCGATAAGGTGCCCCAGCCAACGGCATCCTAACTCGTGGTGCCTACTGCGGGGTGAGCGGCGCGGGAGGCGCGCCCGATGAGCCCCCCGCCCGCTCTCAGCGCCCAGCACCTCACCCGCGACTTCGGCAGCGTCCGCGTCCTCGACGGGGTCTCGCTCGAGCTGCTGCCGGGGGAGGTGCACGCCGTCGTGGGCGAGAACGGCGCGGGCAAAAGCACCCTCATGAAGCTCTTGTCGGGTTACCTCAGCCCAACGGCGGGGACGATCCGTTTGGGCGGCGCCGAGGTGCGGTTTCGGCGCCCCCGCGACGCCGAGGCGCGCGGCGTGGTGCTCATCCACCAGGAGATCAACCTCGCCGACGACCTCACGGTCGAGGCGAACATCTTTTTAGGGGTTGAAAAGCACCGCGGGCCCTTTTTGCAGCGGCGCGAGATGCGCGCGCGGGCCGCTGAACTCTTGGCCGAGCTAAAGACCCCCGTCGACCCGCGCGCGCGCGTCGGGGCGCTGAGCGTCTCGCAAAAACAGATGGTCGAGATCGCCAAAGCGGTCTCGCGCGACGTGCGCGTGCTGCTGATGGACGAACCCACCGACGTGCTGACCGGCAAGGAGACGGCGGTGCTCTTCCGGCTGATCCGCCGCCTTAAAGCCCAGGGCGTTACGGTCGTCTACATCACGCATAAGCTCGCCGAGGTCGCCGAGATCGCCGACCGCGTCTCGGTGTTGCGCGACGGCAAGCTCGTCACCACGGCCCCCGCCGCAGCGCTCACCCAAGACGAGATGGCCAGCCTCATGGTCGGGCGCGAGCTGTCCGACATGTACCCCCCGAAGCGCCCGCCGGCGCGCGCCGAGGTCGTCTTCGCCGCCAAAGACGTCTCGGTTCCGGGGTGGGCGCGCGGGGTGACGTTCGAGCTCCGGCGCGGCGAGGTGCTCGGCTTTGCGGGCCTCGTCGGGGCGGGGCGCACGGAGCTCTTCGAGGGCATCTTGGGGCTGAGGCCGATGACGGGCACCCTGACGCGCAACGGCCGCCCGCTACGCATCCGCAGCCTGCGCGACGCCGTCGCGGCGCGCGTCGCTTACGTCAGCGAGGACCGCAAGGGCAAGGGGCTCCTGACCGAACTGCCGCTGCGCCCCAACCTGACGCTCTTGTCGCTTAAGCGTTACGCCCACCCCTTGCTCGACCCCAGACGCGAGCAAGAGGCGCTTACGAGGGCCGTGCGCACCTTTGACATCCGCGCCCCGAGCCTCTTTGTTAAAGCGGGCGCGCTCTCCGGCGGCAACCAGCAGAAGCTCGTGTTGGCCAAGGTCATGGAGACCGACCCGGAGATCTTGATCCTCGACGAACCGACGCGGGGGATCGACATCGGGACAAAGCGGCAGATCTACTTTTTCATCCAGCAGCTGCTGCAAGAGGGGCGCTCGTGCATCCTCATCTCGTCCGAGCTGCCCGAGCTCGTCGGCCTCGCGCACCGCGTCGTGGTGATGCGTTCGGGCGTCGTGACGGGCACCCTCGCTGGGGAAGCGGTGAACGAAAACGAGATCGTCCGCTACGCCACCGGCCTGAAGCGCGCCCCCGACGCGGCACCCCCCGACGCGGCGCCGCGAGACCGACCCTCCCCGAAAGGACGAGCCGCATGAGTGCACCCCTCCGCGCCGCGCCGCGCGCCCCCCGCTTCGACCTCCGCGCCTTGGGACCCCTTATCGGTCTCGTGGCGCTCTTTGTCGCGGGGGCGCTCATCAACCCCGTGTTCTTGTCGCCCACAAACCTCTTTAACGTCCTTACCCGAAGCGCTTTTATCGGGATCATCGCGGTCGGCGCGACCTTCGTCATCATCTCCGGCGGGCTCGACCTCTCGGTCGGTTCGATGGCGGCCTTTATCGCGGGGGTCATGATCATCGCCATGAATAGCGCCGTCGCGACCTTTGGCGCGGGGGTCGTGACGGTGCTTTTGGGGATCGGGGTCTCGCTGCTCTTGGGCCTTTTCGCGGGCCTCCTCAACGGGCTGATTATCACGCGGGGCAAGATCGCCGCCTTTATCGTCACCTTGGGAACGCTGGGGATCTTTCGCTCGCTCGTGACCTACCTGGCCGACGGCGGCACGCTGTCACTCGACTTCGGCGTGCGCGGGGTGTACGGCCCGGTCTACACGGGGTCGCTCTTGGGTGTCCCCTACCCCGTGTTGGTGTTTGCCGCCGTGGCCGTTTTGGGCAGCGTCCTCTTGCACCGCACCCGCTTCGGGCGCTACTGCTACGCCATCGGCTCGAACGAGCGGGTCGCGCGCTACTCGGCCATCGACGTCGACCGCGTGCAGACGTTGACCTACGTGCTCCAAGGGCTCTGCGTGTCGGTCGCGACCATTATCTACGTGCCGCGCCTCGGCTCCGCCTCGGCGAGCACGGGGGTGCTGTGGGAGCTCGAGGCGATCGCCGCGGTGATCATCGGCGGCACGGCGCTGCGCGGCGGCTCGGGGCACGTCTGGGGCACGGTGGTCGGTGCGGTGATGCTCTCGACCATCGGCAACGTCCTCAACTTGACCGGCTTTATCAGCGAGTACCTCAACGGCGCCGTGCAGGGCCTCATCATCATCGCGGCGGTGCTGCTGCAGCGGAGCCGAGGCGATGAGCGCTAGCGCTCGCCGGTGCCCCGAGCTGTTAGCGCCGCGCGCTCTGCGGGGGTGCACCATGTAAATGGTAAGTGCGCCACGTCTCAGCACGCCGGACGCCGTTTATCCGCTCCCTACCCCTGCCTCGAGGCACGAAAGGTGTATGCTATGAAACACGCCACGCACAAGCGCCGCCTCGCCCTCCTCGGTTTGCTCCTCGCACTGCCTTTAGCGGGCGCGCAGGACGAACCGGAACGCGTCACCATCGGCGTCTCCATCCCCGCCGCCACCCACGGTTGGACGGGCGGCGTCAACTACTGGGCCGAGCAGGCCGCTCGGCGCCTGCAGGAGACCTACCCCAACCTCACCTTCGTCATCAACACCGCCGCCGACCCCAGCGAACAGGCCAACGACCTGCAGGACCTTTTGGCCATCCACCAGATCGACGCGCTCGTGGTGCTCCCGTTTGAGTCCGACCCGCTCACCCAACCGGTCGCCCAAGTGAAAGAGCAGGGGGTCTTTATCACGGTCGTCGACCGCGGGCTCGCCGATCCCAGCATTCAAGACCTCTACGTCGCGGGGGACAACGAGGCGTTCGGGCGCGTCGCCGGGGAGTACTTCGTCGAGAACCTGGAGCCGGGCGACAACATCGTCATCCTGCGCGGCCTGCCGGTGGTCATCGACACCCAGCGCGTCGACGCCTTTAACGCGGCCCTGGAGGGCTCGGGGATCAACGTCCTCGACGCTCGGCACGGCAACTGGAACCGCGACACCGCCTTCGAGGTGATGCAGGACTTTTTAACCCGCTTCCCCGACATCGACGCCGTCTGGGCCTCTGACGACGACATGTTAGAGGGGGTGCTCGCCGCCGTAGAGCAAGCCGGGCGCGCCGAGCAGATCAAGTTTATCGTGGGCGGCGCGGGTAAAAAGGAGGTCATCCAGCGCGTGATGGAGGGTGACGAGCTCGTCCCCGTCAACGTCACCTATCCCCCGTCGATGATCGCCACGGCGATGGAGGTGACCGCTCTCAATTACGTCGGCGGCGGCGTCCCCATCGTCGGCGAGTACCTGCTGACCTCTGAGCTCGTCACCCAGGAGAACGCCGAGCAGTTCTACTTCCCCGACTCGCCGTTTTAGCGCGTGCGTTAAGGTGAGGGCGGCCCCAAACGGTCGCCCTCTCTTTGCGGGTAGCATCACGCGCACGGCACCGCCCCGCACCCACGTTCCGACGTGATGCCCGCAGTTACCGCTCGCGGCGCTGCTTTTGGGGGACTAAGGAGGTTTTATGCCACGACCCGTTACGCTCTTTACCGGTCAATGGGCCGACCTGCCGCTCGCCGAACTCGCCCCCTTAGCTGCACGGATGGGCTACGACGGCCTCGAGCTCGCCTGTTGGGGCGACCACTTCGACGTGCAGCGGGCCCTCGAGGACGAGGCGTACTGCCAGGGCCGCCACGACCTCTTGGCTGAGCACGGCCTCACGTGCTACGCCATCAGCAACCACCTCGTCGGCCAAGCGGTCTGCGACCCCATCGACGAGCGCCACAGGGCCATCGTGCCGCCGCACGTCTGGGGCGACGGCGACCCCGAGGGGGTGCGTCGGCGCGCCGCCGAGGAGATGAAAGCCACCGCCCGCGCCGCCGCCAAGCTGGGCGTCGGGGTCGTCAACGGCTTTACGGGTTCGCCCATCTGGGGCGCGCTCTACGCCTTTCCGCCGACCACCCAAGCCTACTGGCAGCGCGGCTTCGACGACTTCGCCGAGCGCTGGGGCCCTATCTTGGACGTCTTCGACGAGGTCGGGGTGAATTTCGGGCTCGAGGTTCACCCCACCGAGATCGCCTTCGACCTCGCCTCGGCCGAGCGGGCTTTGGAGGCGGTCGGACGGCACCCGCGCTTCGGCTTCAACTACGACCCCTCGCATCTGGGCTACCAGGGGGTAGACTACGTCAGGTTTATCTACGCCTTCGGCGAGCGCATCTTTCACGCCCACATGAAAGACGCCTGGTGGGGTCGCGGCACCGGTGAGGTGGGCGTCTTCGGCGGCCACACCGACTTCGGCGACCGGCGCCGCTACTGGGACTTTCGCAGCGTCGGGCGCGGCGACATCGACTTCGAGGGCGTGATCGTGGCGCTTAACGACGTGGGCTACGCGGGCCCCTTGAGCGTCGAGTGGGAGGACTCGCGTATGGACCGCGTCCACGGCGCGACCGAGTCGGCGGCGTTTGTGAAAAAGCTCGACTTCGCCCCGGCGGCGGGCGCCTTCGACGCGGCTTTCGGGCGCGACGCGTAAGACGGGTGCGCGCGCCTTACTGGGAGGATCGTCGTCGCGCACCCCGGGGGTGGGAGGCGCTGCCGGGCAGCGGGTGCGTCCTCGCGACCCGCTTCAACGCTGAGCTGCGCGACGCGCAAGAGACGGAGGACGTGTTGTGAAAAAACTCAAGATGGGGATGGTCGGCGGCGGCAAGGACGCCTTTATCGGGGCGGTGCACCGGATGGCGGCCGCTCTAGACGGGCAGATCGACTTCGTCGCCGGCGCGCTCTCCTCGACGCCGGAAAAAGCCAAGGCCTCGGGGCTCGAGCTGGGCCTCACCGAGCGCCGCGCCTACGGCAGCTGGGAGGCGATGTTAGAGGGCGAGCTCGCGCTCCCCGAAGACGAGCGCATCGACTTCGTCACCATCGTCACCCCCAACCACATGCACTTCCCGGTCGCGCACGCTTTTGCCGAAGCGGGCTTTCACGTGGTCTGCGACAAGCCGTTGGTGCACACGAGCGAGCAGGCAGATCGGCTCATCGAGGTCGTCGAGCGAACCGGCGTCGTCTTCGCCGTGACCTACAACTACTCGGGCTACCCGATGGTCAAAGAGGCGCGGCACCTCGTGCAGTCTGGAGCGCTCGGGGCGGTGCGCAAGGTGATCGTCGAGTACAACCAGGGTTGGCTCGCGTCGGAGGTTTCTAACAAACAGGCCGACTGGCGCACCGACCCGGCTCGGAGCGGGGTCGCGGGCGCGATCGGCGACATCGGTTCGCACGCCGAGCAGCTCGTGCACTACGTCACGGGGCTTGAACTCACCCATATCTGCGCCGACCTCACGACCTTCGTCCCCGGCCGGCGCCTAGACGACGACGGCAACCTCCTGCTGCGCTTCGAGGGGGGGGCCAAGGGGGTGTTGATCGCCTCGCAGATCTCGGCGGGGGAGGAGAACGGGCTCCGGTTGCGGGTCTACGGGGAGAAGGGGGGGCTCGAGTGGCACCAGGAGACGCCGATGGCGCTGTTTGTCAAACCGAACGGCGAACCCATGCAGGTGCGCCGACCCGGCAACCCCTACCTTTCGGAAGGGGCTCAGCGCGCCGCGCGCCTCCCAGCGGGGCACCCCGAAGCCTTTGTGGAGGCGTTCGCCAACGTCTACCGGGGTGCGGCGGCGGCGATGCGCGCGCGCCAGACCGGGCAGGCGCCCGCTAACGGCGCGCTCGACTTCCCGACCGTCTACGACGGCGCCCGCGGGGTGCACTTCATCGAGAAGACGGTCGAGAGCGCCCGCAGCGACGCGAAGTGGACGCCCGCACGGTGGACGAAACCTTGACGGGGGAGCGTGCGGGTTCGGCGTAGGTAGGCTGCCACCGCGGCGGGGTATGGGGGCGTGGTGGGCGCCGCGCGGTAGCCCTAGGGGAGCCACCACGGGGGTCGTCTCGGGAAGGGCGTGCGGCGGACGTCCGTTGCCGTGAGAGCGTGGTCGTCAGACGACCTGGCCTTCATTCCTGGGGGGCGGTCTGCTCATCCCTCTCTGCCACCCCATCCTTGTTGCCACGCGCTCCCCTCGGCGTTGACCCCGTCGCTCAGGTGCCAGCGCACATCACAGTAAAAGCGCAGTAAAAGCGCGTCAGACGCCCCCCGCCGCGCGGACGCCTCTACCGCGAGAGCGTGTTGGGCAGCACGATCAGGGGCGCTTTGGTGGTCCCGATCACCCCGCGCTCGCGCGCCCAGATCACCGCCTCCGCGCGGCCCTGCACGCCGATCTTGGCGTAGAGGTTGGCGACGTAGTTACGCACGGTGTTTTTGGACAACCCAAGGGCGAGCGCGATCTCCTCGTTTTTCTGCCCCTCGGCGATGAGCTCGAGCACCTGCCGCTCGCGCGCCGTCAGGTCGCCGAGCGTCGCCCCGGGCGCCTCCGCCGTCGCCCCGCGGCGCGCCCGCAACAGCCGCTCGACCACCGAACGGCCGAACCAGGTGGCGTCTTGCATCACCGCGTCGATGGCGGCCAGAAGCTCCGCTTCGGTCTGTTTGCGCAGGGTGATGTCGTGGAACATGCTCAGCAGCCCCGGTTTGCCCTCTAGGGTGATCGCTTCGGCGAAGACCAACGTGTCGAGCACCGCACCCGACTTCGTGCGCAGCTTGCGCTCGAGCTGCCGGCCCGCCCCCTCGGGCGGGTCCTCCCAGAGCCGCAGCGCGCGCAGGGGTTTGCCGAGCACCTCGGCGGCGTGGTACTCGGTGAGCTCCTCGAAAGCGGCGTTGACGTCGACCAAAACGCCCTCGACGCTGAGCGTCGCCGCGACCGGCGCGAGCTTGAAGGCTTTGGCGAAGCGCTCTTCGGAGTGCCGCAGCTCGAGCTGCGCCTTTTCCCAACGCTCGAGGTCGATAAACGAGAAGAGCATGCAGGGCTCGCCCATGACCTCCAAGGGTTGCCCCGCGACGATCACCAGCTTGTCGCCCCCCTTGGTCGGCAGCCGCGCCTCCATCTGCGGCACCGTCCTCTGTTCGCGAAAGCGCCTAAGCGCCTCCTCGCGGTCCTTAACCCCCGCGAGGAGGTCGAGCTCGTAGACCGAACGGCCGACGACCTCGTCGTGACGGTACCCCGTCATCTCCAAAAACCCCTGGTTGACCTTGATAAAGCGCAGGTCGCGGTAGCGGCTGATCACGGCGGGCGCGGGGTTGGCGGCGAAGGTGCGCTCGAAGCGCTTTTCCGCCTCGGCCTCGTCGGTAATGTCGTTGAAAATGAGCGCGCAGCCCCCCTCGGAGAGGGTCAGGCTGCGGGCCTCGAGCACCCACTGCGGCTCCTCGCCCGAGCGCCCTAGCTGCAGCGTCTCCCCCGAGAGGTGCTCGCCGCGCCCCGCGCGGACCGCGGGGTGCGCCGCGGCGGGCTGCTCCGCCCCGCCGACGTAGACCGGAAAGCGCCGCGCGTAGGTCTCGGCGTCCCCCCCGAGCGCGCTCAGCTCCCTGACGCCGTGCAGCGCGAGCGCCGCACCGTTGGCGTAGACCAGAGCGCCCTCCACCGAAAACACCAATACCGCGTCGTGGAGCGCCCCCACGACCGCGTAGAGGTCGCTCTGAGCGGGTTCGGCGGTCATCGCGTCGCCCGCCTAGGGCCCCGTAACGTGCTCTTTACACCCACGCTCTTCATGACCACCCATCATACCGAGTGCGCCCTAGGGGCGCCACGCGCGAATGTCTGCCATCCGACCCAGAGCCTCAAAATTTAAGGTATACTGGCCGGTATCGAGGAGGCTTTATGTCCCAAGTAGACCCGCAACCCGACCCTCAGCGCACCGCCCTCGACCCCGCACGGCGGCGGAGCCTGGAGAGCACGCTGTCGCAGATCGAGAAGCAGTTCGGCAAGGGCGCCATCATGCGCCTCGGCGACGACCGCTCGCTACTCGACCAGGGCGTTATCCCCACCGGCTCGATGTCCGTCGACCTCGCCCTGGGCGTCGGCGGCGTCCCCAGAGGCCGCATCATCGAGATCTACGGCCCCGAGTCCGGCGGCAAAACCACCCTCTCCTTGCACGTCATCGCCGAAGCCCAGCGCCTCGGCGGCGTCGCCGCCTTTGTCGACGCCGAGCACGCGCTCGACCCCACCTACGCTAAAGCCCTGGGCGTCGACACCGACGAACTCCTCGTCTCCCAACCCGACACCGGCGAGCAAGCTCTAGAGATCACCGAGCTCCTGGTCCGCTCCGGCGCGGTCGACGTGGTGGTGGTCGACTCGGTCGCCGCTTTGGTCCCCAGAGCCGAGATCGAGGGCGAGATGGGCGACGCCCACGTCGGTCTGCAAGCCCGGCTCATGAGCCAAGCCCTGCGCAAGCTCACCGGCGCGCTCGCCAAAAGCCGCACCACCGCCATTTTCATCAACCAGATCCGCGAAAAGATCGGCGTCATGTACGGCAACCCCGAGACCACCCCGGGGGGGCGGGCGCTCAAGTTCTACGCCTCGGTCCGTTTGGAGGTCCGCCGCAAGGGCGACGTCAAGTCGGGCGCCGACAAGGTCGGCAACCAGGTGCGGGTCAAGGTGACCAAGAACAAGGTGGCCCCGCCCTTTAAAGAAGCCGAGGTCGAGATCCTCTTCGGCAAAGGCATCGACAAGCTCGGCGACCTCATCACCATCGCCACCGACTTAGACCTCATCCAAAAGTCCGGCTCCTTTTACAAGTACGACGGCGTTACCATCGGTCAGGGCAAGGAAAAAGCCGCTAGCTACCTCCTCGACAACCCCCACCTCATCGACGCCTTGCGCCAACGCGTCGTCGCCGCCGTCCGGGGGGGGGCGGCGACGCCCAGCCTCGCGGACGCGGAGCCGAGCGCCGCGCAGTAGCGCCGTGACGGACGCCGACCTCAAAGAGGTGCTGACCTACGCCCTCGGCGGGTCGGCACCCGAACGCTTTTTGGATCACCTCATCGCGCACCGCGACGCTTGGGACGGCGAGTTCTGGCAGCGGCTCGAGGCGTTTGCCTACGAGCTGCGCCCCGAGCTCGCGGTCTGGGAGCTCGAGGTGAGCGCGTGCGGGCAGCTCCGCGAGCGGCGCGTCCCCCTCCTGTCGCGCGAAAACCGGCGCTAAGCCGCTAGGGCGCGCTCGAGCTCGGCTTTACTCATCTTGCTGCGGCCGCGCACGCCGCGCCGCCGCGCCTCCTCGTAAAGGGCTTTTTTCGAGGGGCCCGCCCCCGCTTTCCGCTTCGCCTCTTTGGCCGCCAGGGTGTTCGCAACGTACTGCTCCCCCCGCCGGTCGCCCGCCGCTTTCGTGCGTTCGGCCTCGCGCTTTTCCTCCTCGCTTAGAAGCTCCCAGGCGCGCTGCGGCAAGTAGCGCTTGGTCGGGCCGCCCTCTTGCCGCGCGGTCGCGCCCCCGTCTTGCGTGGTCCAGTTCTCGTCCGTCCAGCGCTCGAGCGACTTTGCCGCTGCACCCTTGCCGCCCCTGTAACCGCCACCCTGCTTTTCGTACTCGTGAACGAGCAGCTGGCTTTTGCGCGCCGACCAGGTGCCGGGTTTGCCGCCTTTGTCGGAGGCGCGAAGCTCCTCTTTGAGGCGCCGCCGCAGCTCGGGGTCGGTGTAGCGCTCGTCGTAGTCGTCGGACGTTTTGGAGGTAGAGGCCATACGCGACGCTAGCAGCCGCCGCGCGGGGCGTCTGCGGGGTGAGCGACGGTTCTAGCCGTCGGTCACCAGTTCGCCTGGCGCGACCGCATCCTCGGTGGGGTCATCGCCCCCTTCGAGCTGCGCCCCCAAGCTCGGCAGCGACACCGTAAAGGTCGTCCCCACCCCCACCTCCGAGGCCACCGCGATGCGGCCGCCGTGCTGCTGCACGATCTGCTGGGCGACGCTGAGCCCTACCCCCACCCCACCCTGTTTGCGGCGGGTGTAGAAGCGCTCGAAGAGGTGCGGCAGCTCCTCGGGGGGGACGCCGGGGCCGCGGTCGGCGACCGTCAACACGACCTCGTCGGCGCCCGCGGTGAGCTCCAGCGTCACCCCTTCGGCGCCGGCCGCCTGCACGGCGTTGCGCACGAGGTTGCGGGTGAGCTGCGCGAGCCTTTCGGGGCTGCCCGCGACCTCGGCGGCGGGGAGCGCGCCGAGCGCGACCCCCGGGTACTCGCGCGCGATGCGCCGCACCACGGCGCTGAGGTCGAGCACCTGCAGGTCGAGCGGCCGCTCGAGCTCGCCGCGCGAAAGCGTCAGGAGGTCTTTGGAGGTGTAGAGCAGCTCTTTGGCCGCGCCGCGCGCCGCCTCGAGCTGCGGGTCTTGGGGGTGCGCGGCGACGAGCGACTCGAGGTGCCCCGCGACGAGCGTGAGCGGCGCCGCGAGCTCGTGGGCGATTTCGGCCAAGGACGCCCGCTCGGCCTGCTGCCGCTTGCGGATGCCGCGGAGCGCGCGGTTAAGCGCTTGGGCCACGTTGGCGACCTCGTCGTGAGGGCCGCGGTAGGGGATGGGGGCGGGTGAAGCGGGGTCGACGCGCCGCGCCGCCGCCGCGAGGCGCGCGAGCGGCGCGAGCGCGCGGTTAAGCAGGGCGAGGTTGAGCACCGTCGCGACCAGGGCGATCACCGCGCCGCTCACCAACAAGCTGCGCAGGAGGTTGCGCCGCGAGGCCACCGCGTCGGTGATGTCGAGCGCGAGGCGGATGGTACCCGCTTCCTGCGCCCCCAGAATCCAGGGGGTCGAAGCGGCGAGGTAGATGCGCTCGTCGCGCACGACCGTTACCGGCCAGTCGGCCGCGGGGAGCGCCTCCCCCCCGCCCAGCACGACCTGGTTCTCGGGGCCGACGAACTGCAGGGTAAACGCGCCGCGGTCCTCGACGAGGCGGGCGCCGACGGCGGAGAAGCCCTGCCCCACGAGGAGCTGCACCCGCTCGAGGTCGCGCAAGAGCAGCTCGCTGAGCTGCGCCTGCTGCTGCTGCACGAAGAGCACGTAGGCGAGCGTACCCGACAAAAAGAGGCCCAGCAGCAGCGCCAGCGTGACCAAGAGGCTGAGGCGCGCGCGCAGTGTCATAGCGCCTAATCTACCGGCTTCGGCGGCGGGTGAGATGAGCCGGTCGTGACGTGGCGTGAGGTGTGAGGCGCCAACAGCCCACGAAACACCCCCAGGGGGTGCCCGGACGTAGACTAAAGGGGTGGGCAAGGGGCGCTACACCGTACGCGAGGGGATCGTGCTGCGCCGCTCGGAGCTGCCGAGCGGGGACGTGGTGGTCACCTTGCTGAGCGAGACGGGCAAGTGGCGCGCGGTCGCGCGCAAGGGCAAGCTCGTCGGCGGCAACCTGGGTAAGCTGAGCCTCTTTCACGACGTCACGGTGCAGCAGTACGGCCGCAATGGAGGCTCGGACGAGCTTGCCCTCATTACCCAGGTGCAGCTTAACGGCGCCCTGCCCCGCCTCAGCGACCCCGCGATCTACCCCTACGCGCACGTGCTCGCCGAACTCACCGACAAGCTCGCGGTCGAGGTGCAGCTCGAGGGGCAGCTCTATCACCTCTTCGCGGGCGCGCTGCGCGGCCTCTCCCGCCACCCCGACCCGGAGGCGGTCGCGCTCGTGATGGGGTGGCGGCTCCTGGCACAGGGGGGGCTCGCCCCGCGGCTCGCGCGCTGCGCCCGCTGCGGCGGCCCCTTGGAGGGCTCCGGGGAGGGGCGCTTCGACGTCGCCGCCGGTGGGCTCAGCTGCGCGGCGTGCGCGAGCGGCTTTCGCGTAGCGGCGCCCGTGGTGGATGACCTTATCGCGCTACACCGCCAGAGCGTCCGCGAGGTGTTAGCGCGCCCGCTCGAGCCGCGCCGCGCGCACTGGACGCTCCTGCTGCGCTACCTCACCTTTCACGTCGGTGAGCTGAAAAGCCTCAGCGGCCTGGCCACCCAGGGGCCAGAGCCCACGCCGCCGCCGCAGGCGGCGGCACCGTAAACCGGCGCGATGATCGGCGCTACGCTCCTCGCGCTCGCCGCCGGCTACCTCCTCGGCGGCCTGCCGAGTGCGGCGCTGCTCGCGCGGCTTAGGGGGGCCGACATCTTCGCGGTGGGGTCGACCAACATGGGGGCGATGAACGCCGCGCGGCACCTCGGGTGGGGTCTCGGCGCCGTCGTGTTGGCGCTCGACCTCGCCAAGGGGGCGCTCGCGAGCGCCCTCGGCGCCGCGTGGTCGCCCCCAGGCGCCCTCCCCGTACCCGCCGCTGCCGCGAGCGTCGGGGCGGTCGTCGGGCACCTCTGGTCGGTCTGGGTGGGGTTTCGCGGCGGCAAAGGGCTCGCCACCACGCTGGGGACCGCCCTGCCGCTCTACCCGCTGGGGGGGCTTTGCAGCTTTGGGGTGCTCATGCTGCTCACCCTTCTCTGGCGCGCGCGGCCCGGCGGCGTGGACCGCGCGGTCTTCGTCACGGCGGCCCTCTACCCCGCGCTCGTCTACCTCTCGCTGCGCGGCGCCCCTACGCCGGTCGCGCTCACGTTCGCGCTGAGCGCTGCTCTCATCGCCCTCGCCGTCGCGCTCAAACACCTCCTCGCCGCACGTACACCGCGCCCCTAAGGCTAGCCCGGAAGCCCACACGTGGCTCAGCCAGGATTTAGGCGGGCGGACGCCAGTCCTCGGGGCGCGGCCCCAGGCCCAGACGCCACGCCACCGCCCGCGCGACGCGCTCGCCCGCGCGACCGTCGCCGTAGGGGTTGGGGCGGCCGCGCATCGCCGAGCGCGCCGCCTCGTCACCCAGGAGCGTCCGGAGCGTTACGAGCACCCGTTCGGGGTCGTTGCCGGCGAGTGTGATGGCGCCGACCTCTACCCCTTCGGGCCGCTCGGTCACGTTGCGCAGCACCACCACGGGGACGCCCAGGGTCACGCCGCCCTCTTGCACCCCGCCGGAATCGGTGATGATCAGTTCGGCGGCGTTCATCAGGGCGAGCATCGCGGGGTAGTCGTAGGGCGGCTCGAGCCGCACGTTGGGCACCGCGGCCAAAGGCGGCCACACCGCCTCGCGCACCGCCGGGTTGAGGTGTACGGGGTAGACGAAGGTCAGCTGGGGGTGCTCGCGGGCGACGCGCGCGAGCACCTCGGCAAGCGGGCGCATCACCGGCAGGTTCTCGCGGCGGTGCATCGTCACGGCGACCTTGGGGCCCGGCGGCAGGTGTGCGGGCAGCGCCGCTCGGGGGAGCACCGAGAGCACCGCGTCGACCTCGGTGTTGCCGGTGACCACTATCGTCGCGTCCGTCTTCCCCTCGCGCAAGAGGTTGTCGCGCGCGCGCGGCGTGGGGGGGAGCTCGAGCGCGCTCAGGGTGTCGGTCAGGCGGCGGTTGGCCTCCTCGGGGAAGGGCTCGCGGAGGTTAAACGAGCGCAGCCCCGCCTCGACGTGCCCGACCGGGAGCCCTTCGTAAAAGGCGGCGAGCGCGACCGCAAAGGTCGTCAGGGTGTCGCCGTGGACGAGGACGAAGTCGGGGCGGAGCGCGCGCAGCGCCGCCGCCGCCGCCGGCACCGTGCGCCCCAACAGCTCGGGGAGGGTCTGCTGCGGTTGCATGACCCCGAGGTCGCGCTCGGGGGTGATGCCAAACAGCCGGAGCGCCGCGTCGAGCTGCTCGCGGTGCTGCCCCGACACGAGCACCACGGGCTCGAGCCCCGCCGCCGCGCGCAGCGCGTGCACCACGGGCGCCATCTTGATCGCTTCGGGGCGCGTCCCGAAAGCGACGCACACCCTGGCCGACCCCCTCACGGCTGGGCCGACGGCTCGCGCGCAGGCTCGGCGCGCCCGAGCTCGCGCAGCCGCAACCAGCAGGCGCTGGCAATCAGCAGCACGGTCACCGCGATCGTCAGGTAGATGAGCTGCGGCGGCGTCTGGGACAGGGTCAACCCCCCCGTCGCCAAGACGAGCGCCGCCCCCCAGAGGATCAACACCGTCAGCCGCTTCGACCCGCTCCGCAACCGGATGAGGTCGTGCAGGTGGTCGTTACGCGCCGTTGCCGGGTTGACCCCGCGCGACAGGCGGCGCAGCGTCACCTGGGTGAGGTTGAGTACAGGCAGCCCGAGGATCAACACGGGCGCGGCGACGGTGACCGCTGCGGTGACTTTCAGCGCCCCCAGGACGCTCGCCGCGGCCAGCACGAAACCGAGCAAGTAGGCCCCCGAGTCGCCCATGATGAGCTTGGCGGGGTTGTAGTTGTGGCGCAAAAAGCCGAGCGCCGCGCCCGCGAGCGCCGCCAAGAGCAGCACCGCCGCCCCGCGGTCGGGGAGCTGCACGGCGACGGCCAAAAGGGCGAGGCTTGAAATCGCGGCGATCCCCGACGAGAGCCCGTCGAGCCCGTCGATAAAGTTGAAAGCGTTGGTAAAACCCACGACCCAGAGCAGCGTCACACCGACCGACAGCGGTACGCCGAGGTAGTGATACGGGGAGGCGGTGGGGTCGAAGTAGTTGGTGATAAAGTCGATCGTCACGCCGTTGGCGACCAGGATCCCCGCCGCCACAAACTGCCCCGCGAGGCGCAGTACGGGCGAGAGCTCCCAGAGGTCGTCGAAAAGCCCCAAGAGCGTCATCAGCGCGGCGCCCAAAATGATGGCCAAGAGTTCGAGGCGAAGGGCGCCGATGAGCTCCGGTTGGAGCGCCCCGCCGACAATCAGGGCGAGCATAAAGCCGGTGAAGATCGCCAGCCCGCCGATGTTGGGGACCGCCCCCTCGTGGACGCGCCGACCGCCGCCTTGCTGCACCGCCCCGACGCGCCTAGCAGCGCGCGCCACGAGCGGCGACAGCGCCGCGACGCAAAGCAGCGCGAGCAAAAAGGTGAGCAGCACGGCGGGCAGGTAGAGCAGGAGCGTGGCGCGCACCCCTCTAGTTTACGCTGCTCCCCGCGCGGTGTGTAAAGTAGGGATGTACCCTATAGCCTTCAGGCGGTGCAAGTGGCGCTACGGGCGCCCCTTCGGTCTTGCGCGGTCGCTTCGCGACCGCGCCCGAACTCCTGGGCTCCGCACTACCGGCACCGAGCTAGCGCGTCCCGTAGATGCGGTCGCCCGCGTCGCCGAGGCCGGGTACGATGTAGCCGTGCTCGTTGAGGCGCTCGTCTTGCGCCGCCAGGATGATCTCGACGTCGGGGTGGGCTTCGTGCACCGCCGCGATCCCTTCGGGGGCACCCAAGATGCAGAGGAGCCGGATCGCCTTGGCGCCGAGCCCTTTAAGGATGCTCACCGCGGCGACCGCGCTGCCGCCGGTCGCGAGCATCGGGTCGAGCAGAAACACGTCGCGCTCGGCGACGTCCGAGGGGAGTTTGTTGTAGTACTGCACCGGTGCCAAGGTCTGCGGGTCGCGGTAGAGGCCGATGTGGCCGACGCGCGCGGCCGGTACGAGCGTCAAGATGCCGTCGACCATCACCAGCCCCGCGCGCAAAATCGCGATCAACGCGAGTTTTTTGCCGCTCAAACGGCGCACCCTGGCGGGGGCGACGGGGGTCTCGACGGTGACCTCTTCGAGGGGAAGGTGCCGCATCGCCTCGAAGGCCATGAGCATGCTGATCTCGCGGCAGAGGTCGCGAAAGCTGCGGACGTCGGTGTTTTTGTCGCGCAAGATGGCGAGCTTGTGCTGCACAAGCGGGTGGTCGATGACCGTGACCGGGGCCGTGTCGGGCATGCCCTAAGCTACCACGCGCCCCCGGCTGCCCTCACGCGGCACGACCGCCCCGGGCGCCCGCACCACGGGCCTTGGCGCCGCTGACGGGTCGGCGTACGCGCTTTGGGTCGGCCGCTCTCCCACGAGAAGCTGTTAGCGGCCTCACAGCGACCTCTCAGAGGGCTGGGTCAGACTGAACGACATGGGGCGCACCCCCGAAGGAGCGTTGTTGTGAAAAGATCCCTCACGTTCATGCTTTTGCTCGTGCTGCTCGCAGCCTGTGGACGAGACGCCCCCCCCGAGGAGCCGTTTGGCGTCGCGCTGACCGCCGACGCGACCCAAGGTCAGGCCCCCTTGACGGTCAACTTTAGCGCGGCCGTCCCCAACGCCGACGGCGCCGTCGGTTACGTTTGGGATTTCGGTACGGGCAGCACCGTGCAGGGCAGCGCCAGCCGCTCGTACACCTTCACCGAGGCCGGTACCTACGACGTCCGGGTGACCGCCACCCGCCGCGGGGTGAGCGCCAGCGACACGGTTCAGGTCACCGTCGCCGAAGCGCCCGACGACCCCGACAACGCCCCCCCCGTCGTCGAGCTGACCGCCTCGAGCATCGCCGGGCAGGCCCCTTTGGAAGTGACCTTCGTCGCTACCGCCATCGACCCCGACGGCGACCCGCTCCAGTACAGCTGGAACTTCGGCGACGGCACGACGCTCGCTGCCACCTCCGAAAACACCCAAACCCACCGCTTCGAGCGCACAGGGCGCTTTGACGTCACGGTGACCGTGACCGACGGCCGGGGTGGGGTCGCGCAGCAAGGACTTCAGATCGCCGTAGCGAACCCCGACGAGATCAACGTGCCAGACCCCGTCGAACCCCCCGTGCCACCGGGCGAGGCGAACCGCCCCCCCACGGTGACGCTCTCGGGGAGCACCGCGCAGGGGCCAGCGCCGCTCACGGTCTCCTTTAACGCCACCGCCTCCGACCCCGACGGCGACCCCTTGACCTACCGCTGGAACTTCGGCGACGGCACCACGGCCGAGGGCAACGCCAGCCAGACGGTGACCTACACCGAACCGGGCGAGTACACCGCTTCGGTAGTCGTCTCCGACGGGCTCGCCGAGGCGCGCGCGAGCTTTTCGGTGCGGGTCACGGAAGGCGCGGTGGGCAGCACCCCCCCCGAAGTGACGGTCGACGCCACCCCGCTCCAGGGCGAAGCGCCCTTGGCCGTTACTTTTACGGCCACTACCGACGCCGAGGGCGTGAGCTTTTTGTGGGACTTCGGCGACGGCACCATCTCGAGCGACAACCCCGCCCGTCACACCTACCGCACCCCCGGCAGCTACACCGCGTCGGTGACGGTGCGTAACGACGACGGGGTGGCCCGCGAGGAGGTCGCGGTGACGGTGCGCCCCTCCGACAACGCCACCCCACCCCCCAGCGACATCCCCTTCTACGGCGAGTGGGCCTGGGCGGCGCGCGGCGAGGACACCGGCAGAGTCTATGAGGGCTTCGTGAGCGTGTCGCGGCGCACCCCCCCGCCGGCCGACCCCGCGCTCGCCGAGAGCTTCGTCGACGGCGGCAGCGGCGCCTGGACGTACTGCCCGGCGGGCATCGACGCCTGCGGCGGGCCGACCGGCCTCGGTTTCATCGATATCGTCAACTACGGTTCGGGCGACCTCTACGACATCGTCTTCGTATACGAGAGCGGCGAGGTAGCGATGGTCGCTTTTGACGACGACGACACCGTCGGCAACGAGGTCGGGGGCGCCCCGACGCTCATGGGCGGTGGCATCTGGTTCTTCGAGGACGGCAGCGGCGAGGGGCTAAGCTTCGCCATGGTCAAGATCGACAACACCCCGGCGATCACCGAGCACGCCGTTTTGGAGGCCGCCCGCGCGGAGCTCTTGCAGCGTCTCGGACGCGAGGACTAAAGAGCGCGAGCGCATTTCGGCTGACCGCTGTCTGTACCCGTGGCGTGTCTGTACCCGTGGAGGTGGGGCTTTGCGCCCCACCTCACGGTGTCATGGTGTTTTGAGGTTTCGTGTCGTTGGCCGTGTGGGTGCCGCACCGCTTGCACGGGCCCCGAAGCAGCGCGGTTGCGCCCTCTCGGAGCGCGGTCACGGGAGCTGCAACCGGTGCGGCGAGTGCGTCAGCAGCTCCGCCCCCGTCTCGGTGACGAGCACCTCGTCTTCGAGGCGCACCCCGCCGAAACCGGGCAGGTAGACGCCGGGTTCGACCGTCATCACCATCCCCGGCTCTAAAGGATCCAAGACCCCTTCGGCGAGCTGCGGAATGCTTTCGTGCACCTCGAGCCCGAGCCCGTGGCCGGTGCGGTGGATAAAGCGCTCGCCAAAGCCCGCCTCGGCGATCACGCGCCGCGCGGCGCGGTCGACCTCCTGCATCGGCACACCCGGGCCGACCGCGCGCACCGCCGCCCGGTTGGCCGCGCTCACGACCTCGTAGAGGCGCCTCAGCGCCGCCGGCGGCTCCCCGAGGCAGAAGGTCCGGGTGATGTCGGCGGGGTAGCCGCCGCACGTGCCGCCGAAGTCGATGAGCAGGGGCTCCCCCGCGCGGAGCCGGCGGTCACTCACCGCGCCGTGGGGCAGGGCGCTGTTGGGGCCCGTCTGCACGAGCGGCGCGAACGCGTGCCCCTCGCTGAGCGCCGCGCTGAGCGCGTTTGTAAGCCGCGCGGCGATCTCGCGCTCGCTCAGCCCCGGCTCGAGCTGCGCCAAAAGCGCCTCTAGCGCGGCTTCGCTGAGCGCCGCCGCGCGCCGCATCGCCAAAAGCTCCGCTTCGTCTTTGCGCGCGCGCAATCGCAGCAGGTCGCGCGTGCAGTCGCGTACCCCCAACCCCGGCTGAAGGCGCTGGAGCAGCAGAAGCTCGCTCACGCGCATCGCCGACGCGTCGACGCCGAGCTCGCCCGCCAAAGCGAGCTCGCCCAAGGCGCGCCGAAACGCCCCCTCGGGCCCCTCGTCGTCGCGCCAGGTCAGCACCGACGCCCCCAAGTCGGGGTGCGCCTCGAGCTGAGGGCGCTCGAGCTCGGGGGCGACGATCAGCAGCGCCGCCCCCCGAACGAACGCCACCGTCGGGCGCTCCGAGGGGTGGAGGGCGAGCCCCGTGAAGTAGCGCAGGTTGGCGCCCGGTACGAGCGCGACGGTGCCTAGCGCCGCGAGCTTGGCGCGGCGCGCTTGAAACAGCGTCTCTGGGCCTGTGGGGGTGCTCATACGCGCAGCATACCGCCGCGCCGTCCTGGACGCCTTTGGGACGCCTTGACCCACCTTAAAAAATAAGGTAAAATGGCCGTACTGATGACGATGTAGGTCACCCCCTTTAGCGCGCCCACGGCCCCGTCTCCGGCGCCACCCGTTTTTCCCCACCCTCTGCTCACAGACACAAGAATGAGGTGTTCTATGACCGACGCTGCCCTGACAGCTCACCCCGGTTTTGCCATCCCCAGCACGCTCGCCCTCCCGACCCGCGTTTTGGAGCCCGGCGACACCCTCTACGAGGAGGGCCGCGAGGCGAGCTCGCTCTACATCGTCGGTAGCGGCGTGCTTAAAGCCATCGTGCCGACGTCGATGGGCAAAGAGCGCATCGCCGACCTCTACGGCCCCGGCGACGTCCTCGGCACCGCCGCGCTCGATGGCGGCCTCCACGCCGAAACGGTCCAGGCCGTCCACGACGCGCAGCTCACCCCCCTAGACCCGCAGCAGGCGATGAACGACAAGCGGCTCCGCGAGTACATCCTGCGCAGCCTCGCGCGGCAGCTGCGCCACGCCCGCGAAGCGCTCGACGACGCCGAGCTGCCCGTCGGCGCCCGCGTCACCCGCGCGTTCCTGCGCCTGACCGAGCGCTTCGGCCAGGCCTCGGACAGCGGCGAGGGCGTCAAGCTCCCCCTCGCGCTCACCCACGAGGACCTCGCCTCACTCACGGGCTCCTCGCGCGTGACCATCACCCGCATCTTGGGCGAGCTGCGCCAAGAGGGCGCGCTCTCGGGCACCCGCGGCGTCTACCTCGCTAACCCCAAAGGCCTCGAGGCCGCCACCGACGAGTACGTGATGCAGGTGCTGTAGCACAGCAACGAGCCATGAGTTATGAGCCACGAGTCAAACCCTCGTGGCTCGTTGCTCATTGCTTATGACTGGCTCATTGCTATAGTCACCCCATGAAACTCCTCTACCCCACGTCGCTCGAGCTGCGCCCGGACGCCTTTACCCTCCCGGGCGTGAGCGCTCTTCCCTACGACGTCGCCGCCCCCTTGCCGGCGGCGCACGAAGACGCCGAGGTGCTCGTCACCTGGGGCAACAGCGCCGAGATGCTGCGGGGCGCGGCGGCGCGGATGACGCGGCTGCAGTGGGTCCAGTCGCTCGCGGCGGGCCCCAACGACGTCCTTAAAGCGGGGTTCCCAGCGCACGTGCGCGTCACCTCGGGGAGCGGGCTGCACGACCACACGGTCGCCGAGCACACCCTCGGGCTCCTGTTGGTCGCCGCGCGCCGCTTTCACGAGATGCGCGACGCGCAGCGCCAGCGGCGTTGGCCGGGGCACCTGGGCGGGTTGCAACCGGACCGGCCCAAGGGGGCGTTCCGAACCCTTCAGGACGCCAGGGTCCTCATCTGGGGTTTTGGCAGCATCGGCCAGCGCTTAGCGCCGCTCCTCACCATGCTGGGCGCCGAGGTGCGGGGCGTCGCGCGCAGTGCCGGGGAGCGCGCCGGCTTCCCCGTCTTCGCCGCCGACGCGCTCCCCGAGCTTCTCCCCGAGACCGACGCCTTGGTGATGATCCTGCCCTCGAGCCCCGAGACGCGCCACGCCCTCTCGGCGGCGCTGCTCGCGCACCTGCCGCGCCACGCCTGGGTCGTCAACGTCGGGCGCGGCGACACCCTCGACGAGGGGGCGCTCGTCGCGGCGCTCCAGCAGAGGCGCCTGGGGGGCGCCGCCCTCGACGTCTTCGAGACCGAACCGCTCCCCGAGAGCTCGCCCTTGTGGGCGCTGGAGAACGTCATCATCTCGCCGCACGCCGCGGGGGGTCGGCCGCAGGGGGCGGAGGCGCTCATCCGGGACAACGTCGCGCGCTTTCTCGCCGGAGAGCCCCTGAGGAACCTGGTGGCCCGCTAACGTCTGCCGCCCGCGCGGGGCCGTACACTCCCCTTATGGACACCTCGACGCTAGCCGTCACCCACAACGAGGCCGCCAACCGCTTCGAGATCCCCTTAGAGGGCGCTCTGGCGGTGCTCGAGTACACCCTGCACAACCGCACGATGGCGATCACCCACACGGGGGTGCCCCGACCCTTCGAGGGCCGCGGCGTCGCCAGCAGGCTCACCCGCGCGGCGCTCGAGTACGCCCGCGACCAGGGGTACGCGGTCGCGCCCTACTGCCCGTTCGTGGCGCGCTACCTCGACCGGCACCCGGAGTTTGGGGCGCTGCGCGCCCCTAACGACGCGTCACCTCGGGGGTAGCCTCTAAGCCCCCCGCGCCCGCCCGCCGCGGCCCAACAGGCACGCTGCGGCCTGTTCGCCGCTCTCCATCGCCCCCTGGATCGAACTCATGCTGGTCGCCTCGGAGGCGATCACGACGTTCGGGAGCGGGGTGCGGTGCGGCAGCAGGTGCGCGGCGAAACCGGGCGGTTGAGCGAACTGCGCAAACGGGATGCGCTCGACCGCCAAGAGCCGCAGCGCCGCCGCCGCCATGCCGTACCACGCGCCCAGCTCGGCGCGCACGGCGGTCTCGAGCGCCGCGTCGTCCTCGGGCACCCCCAAAACGGTCACCACGAGCAGGTGCTGCCCCTCGGGGGCCAGGAGGGGGTTGACGTTGCTCACCCAGATCGCGTTGTTGATCACGCCGGGCTCGGCGTTGAGCAACAGCCGCCGTTCGTCGTCCAAAGGGCGCGTGGCGGCGAAGTAGAGGTAGGTGCTGCCGACCCCCGTGAGCGCACTCGGCGCCGAGACGCCCGTTAGACGCGCCACCTCGGGGGGGTCGGTGGCGACGATCACCCGAGACGCCTCTAGCGTCCCGTCCGCGAGCCTCACCGTGACGCCGTCCTCGCGCGCCGAGAGCGCCTCGACGCGGGCGCCCAGGGTCACGTCCAAACCTTCGGCAAGCCCCTGCGTCACCCGGCCCATCCCGCCGCGCGGCAGGGTCGTCCGGCCACTCAGCAGCATCCGGAAGTAGTAGCGAAAGAGCCGCGCCGAGGTCGAGAGGTCGCGCTTTAAAAAGATGCCCCCGAAAAAGGGGGCGAAAAAGCGCCCGATGGCCCGCTCGGAGAAGCCGAAGCGGCGCAGAAAGTCCCCCGTCGGTTCGTCGTCGCCGAGCAGCAGGTGCGCGGCGGGGACGCCGCTTAACTCGGCGGCGAGCTTGCCGACGAGCAGCTTATCTTTGAGCGAGAAGGTGCGCGCGCGCAGGGTCGTGGGGAGGCTTTTGGGGTCGCGCACGGGGTCGCCGACGCGCTCACGCCCCCCCGGGCTCATGATCACCGCCCCGGGCGGCAGCGTCACGAGGTCGAGGCGCGCGAGGTCGAGCTCGCGCCCCACGGCCGGGTAGGCGGTAAAGAGCACCTGAAAGCCGCGGTCGAGGGTAAAGCCGTCCAGCACGCGCGAACGCACCCGCCCGCCGACCTCGCCGGCAGCCTCGAGCACCCGCACGCCCACCCCCGCGCGGCGCAGCGCCCGCGCCGCCGTGAGCCCCGCCAGGCCGCCCCCGATGACGACCGTTGGTTGCATCTGTGTCATCGCTCTAGTCTAACGCGGCCCCGCGCTAAAACCCGGCTCCCGCAGCTTGCGCCAGCAGACGCCCCGTAACGCATCTCAACCGACGCCGCGACGCGAGTGCTAGTGTAAGGGCGCTAAGACCTCACGGCGAGCCACGAAGAGCAGGTGACCCATGACCGAGCGCCCAACGAGCCACTTTGAACGCGAAATCTATGAGCAACCCGAGGTGTTGGCCAACTTGCTCGAGGGCGGCCCTGCCCAGGCGGCGGTGCAGAGGGTCGCGCAGGCGCTGCGCGAGCGCCCCCCGGCGCTCATCGCCACGCTCGCGCGCGGTTCGTCGGACAACGCGGTGACGTTTTTCACCTACCTCGCGGGGCAGACGCTGGGGCTGCCCGTCGCCAGCTTGCCGCCGAGCCTGCTCAGCGTCTACCGGAGCAACCTGCGCCTCCAGGAGGTCTTGGGGATCGGCGTCAGCCAGTCGGGTGAGAGCAGCGACGTCGTTGAGGGGCTGCGCGCCCTGAAAGCAGCGGGCGCCACCACCGTCGCCGTCACCAACCGTGCGAGCAGCGCGCTCGAGCGTGCGGCGCACCACACCCTCTTGCAGGGAGCGGGCACCGAACGGGCGGTAGCGGCCAGCAAAACCGTCACCTCCCAGATGCTGCTGCTGGCGCTCTTGGTCGCGCACTGGGGGGAGGACGCGGCGCTTCTAAACGCGCTAAAAGCGGTGCCGGAGCAGATGCAGAGGCTGTTGGGGGCGCCCGCAGGGCTCGAGCACCTCGCGCTGCGCCTCACGCACGCCCGCAGCGCCTACGTGCTCGGGCGCGGGCTCTCGTATGGCCCGGCGCTCGAGACCGCCCTCAAGCTCAAAGAGACGGCCTACGTGCAAGCGCAGGCCTACTCGTCGGCGGAGTTTCAGCACGGCCCCATCGCCGCCGTGAACCCCACCGACCCCGTGCTGATGCTCGCGCTAGACGACGGGACGCTCGAGTCCAACTTAGAGGCCGAGCGCAAGCTCTTGGAGGTCGGCGCCGACTTAAGCGCGCTAAGTAGCGACCCGGGGCTCTGCGACCGCGCGAGCGCCGCCGTAAGGTTGCCGAGCGGGCTGCACCCCGTCACCCAGAGCTTTCTGCTGGTGCTCGCGGGGCAGCTCTTGGCGCTCTACCTCACCCGCGCCAAAGGGCTCGACCCCGACGCGCCCAGGCACCTCAACAAGGTCACCAAGACGATGTGACGGTCGGCGATGGGGTGCGGCGCGGCTCCTAGCGCAGGTGCGCGGTGTCGTTGACGGCGCTGACGACCGTGCCGCCCGGGCCGATCACCAGCCTCGTCACGCTGCCCGTGTCGATCTGAAAGCGCCACGACGCCCCCTGCGGCAACCCGGTAAAGCGGTAGAGGGCGCAGCGCACGGCACCGCCGTGGGTAAAGGCGATCACCCGCCCCGACGGGGGGAGCTCGGTGAGCCACGCCGAAACCCGCTTGAGCACGTCTTCGTACGATTCACCCCCCGGTGCGCGGCAGCGGTAGGGGTCTTGGCGCCACCTCTCGAGCGCGCGCCGGTCGTCCTCCTCGAGCGACGACCAGACCTTGCCCTCCCACGCGCCGAAGTGCATCTCGCGCAGCCGCGCGTCGAGTTTGATCTCCGCCGCCGGCAGCGCGAGCCGCGCGGTGTAGCGCGCCCGCGCTAGGTCTGAGGCGTAGACCTCGTCGAACGGGGTGCTCGCGAGGCGCCGGCCGAGCAGCTCGGCCTGGCGCACCCCGAGTTCGGAGAGCGGTGGGTCGCTCTGACCCTGCGCGCGCCCCTCCCGGCTCCAGGGGGTTTCGCCGTGGCACACGAGCCAGAGCTCGAGGCTAGCCATCTAGACCCTCGGGGTTTGGCGCCACCCCGACGCGCCTAAACGCCGCCCCACGCTGCCCCTGTCGTCCACTCACCACACCCGCCGCCTCCTCATTGCGTCTTGGCTCGGTCGCCGCCCGGTCGCAGAGATCGGTCCACCCCGGGCCACGACACGGCATCACACCACGCCCACCTTAAGCGCGACTTAACCCTAGCGCACCCTGCCGACGGCTTCAACCGCTCACCGGCGGGCCGCGCCGCGAGGCGTGCGTCACGTGACGAGCGGCTGCCTCGCGACGCGCAGGTCAGCTTGGGGCTCGAGGTGTGCGGTGTCGTTGACGCTGACGAGCGTCGTGCGCCCGTTGTGGATATGCAGCCTGGTGATCCCCGCGTTCGACGCGGTAAAGCGCCAGGTCGCGCCTTCGTGGGCCCCGACGATGTGGTGCAGCAGCGCGTAGATCACCCCGCCGTGCGTCACGGCGGCGACCTTGCCGCGCGCGGGCAGGCTCTCAAGCCACGCCACCGCCCGCACGCTGAGGTCGCGGTAGTTCTCCCCCTGCGGCGGGCGCACGTTGATCAGGTCGCGCTGCATCTGCGCGTAGACGTCCTTCGCCTCCCCGACGAGCTCGGCACCCAGGTGCCCCTCGAGGGTGCCGCGCGAGATCTCGCGCAGGCGCTCGTCGAGCGTCAAGGGGACGCCGGGCAGGGCGAGCTCCGCCGTCTGCACGGCGCGCCTTAAGTCGGAGCAGTAGACGATGTCGAAGCGCTCCCCCATGAGGCGCCCCCCCAAACGGCGCGCCTGGAGCTCCCCGAGGGCGCTTAGTGGGTTGTGCTGCTGACCCTGAATGCGCCCCTCACGGTTCCAGTCGGTTTCACCGTGCCGAATCAGCCACAACTCTAGCATCAACCCACTGTAACAGGCTCCTTGCGCGAGGTTGTGAGGCGCACCGCCGCTACGAGGTCGGCGCCCGAGCGCGCGTCTCCCGGTCGAGGACCGCCACCGTCTCGGCGTAACGCCGCTGCGCCCCCTGTGGGCTGTCGGCGAGGCACACCACGCCGAGCTTGCCGAACTCCGACAGGGCGCCGATCAGGTGAAACACCACCCCCTGCTGCTCGGCGCCGTGAAAGTGAAGGCCGTGGTACACCGAGATGTCGATCAGGTCGTCCGGTGAGAACCCGCGGTAGCTCGGGCTCTGCAGGTTGTCTGAGGTGTAGTAGTAACGCGGCTCCCCCGTGGGGGTCAGGTAGAGCCCCGTCGCAGCGTCGTAGACGCCATCTGTGAGAAACTGCAGCATCATAAAGGGGTGGGTGGTGCCCCCCTTGCGCAGATTGATCTCGATAGCGAGGTGCCGCCACCTTTCGCCCGCTTGAACCGACACGAAGTCGACGCCGAAGCGGCCGAGCGCGCCGCGGCTCCGGAGCACCTCGCCGATGCGCAGCCCCGCCGCCTGGATGTCGCAGCGGTAGGCCGCGTCCGCGGGAAAGCTCGCGCCGAGGTAGATCTGCCCCGAAGGTCCCCCCAAGACCTGATCGTGCGTCGACACGAGGTGGACCTGGCCGACCGGGTTGATCCGGCACTGCACCGAAGGGGAACGCTTCTGCGCCCCCTCGATCCAGCTCTCGACCACCCCGCCCATGGCGGCAAACTGGGCAAAAAAGTGCTCGTAGCGCTCCCCCGGCGCCTCAAAGCGGAGCTTTCTGGGGAGTTCGCGCCGGATCCACGCGCGGCTTCCCTTGGGTGGGCAGTCACCAAACGCGAAGACGGCGTTTCCTTCGCCCGAGGCGCCCTCGTTGAGCTTGATTGCAGCGCGCTCCAGCGTGGGGTGGCGCCGTTTAAGCGCGTAGAGCGCGCTGACGACGTCCCCTTCGTCACGCAGGTCTTCAAAACCGTCGGGCAGCGCCACCCCCGCCTCCCGAAAGACCTTGCGGCTGCCACTTTTGCTCCCCAACGCGTTGAGCTCGGGGTCACAGGCGTAGAGCGGCACGCCGAGCTTGACCGCAAGCGTCCGCTCGAGCCCCGTGGCGTTAAAGCAGGTCAGGTGCGTCGTCGCGGGGTCGGGGATCGCCGCTTTGAGCCGCTCTAAGAGCCTGGGGCGCGCCAGGATCTTTTGGGTGAGCGGCACGCTCGAGGCGTCGTGGGCGCTAAGCAGCGTGAGCCGCGCGCGGGCGTGCGACGCCGGCACCCCCGGCAAGAGGTGCAGGTAGTAGTCGATGATCGACGGGTGCACCGGCTGGCTCGTGACCAGCACGACGCGGGTGCGCGGCAGCCTGAGCAGCATCAGCAGACAGAGCAGGCGCTCCTCGTAGTGCTGCACCCCGGTAATCTTGGCGAGCACCTTAGCGTCCATGCTGAGGCTGGGGACCACCACGACCGTGCGGGGCTCCCGCGGGTTCTCGAAGACCCGCTCGTAGAGCGCAGGCAGGCGCGCCTGAAGGGCGGCGAAACGCCGCCGCTCTTCCCGCAGATCGGACTCGTCCATACACCCCTGCCCCTTCAGCTCGGCGCTCGAGGCCGCCAGCGCGCTTGGGGATCGTCGGTGACCTCTCTGCACATTATAGGAGCTGCGCTCGCACCACTACGACCCCCTCGGCGCGCCGGGGGACTTCGTGGCCGCGGGGCTCAACCCAAACGCCGCTGCCGCCGTAAGAGGTAGAGGAAAAACGGCCCCCCGACGAGCGCCGTGACCACGCCGATGGGCAGTTCAGCGGGGGCGATGACGGTGCGCGCGGCGAGGTCGGCGAGCACCATGAAAAGCGCCCCCACAAGCCCTGAGAGTGGGATCAGGGTGCGGTGGTCGGGGCCGACGGCGAGGCGCACGGCGTGCGGCACGATGAGGCCGACGAAGCCGATAATACCGGCGACGCTGACCGCCGCGGCGGTCGCGAGCGTCGCCACCGTGATCAGCGTCGCTTTAAAGGCTTCGAGCGGCAACCCGAGCTGCAGCGCGCTCTCCTCACCGAGCTGCATGACGTTGAGCGCCTGGGCCGAAGCCCACATCACCCCCCCAGCGAGCAGCGCGAGCGGCGTGAGCGTCGCGACCTGTGCCCAGCTCGAGAGCGCAAAGCTCCCTAAAAGCCAGCTCAGCACGCGCGCGGCGTTGTCGCGCTCCCAGAGCATCAGGTAAGAGGTCGCTGCAGAGAAGCTCGAGCCCAGCACCACCCCCGCGAGGATCAACGATACGAGCGGCAACCGGCCCCGCTGCTGGGCGAGCAGCACCGTCAGGGCGACCGAGATGAGGGCGAAGACAAAGGCGACGAGCGGCAAGCTGCGCGCCAAGAGGGGTACGCTCGCCCCGAAGACGAGCGCGACCGCCGCCCCAAACCCCGCCCCGCTCGCCGCCCCGAGCAAATAGGGGTCGGCGAGCGGGTTGCGAAAGACCCCCTGATAGGCCACCCCCGCGAGCGCGAGCGCGGCGCCGACCAGCGCCGCTAGGAGCACCCGCGGGAGGCGCACCTGCCAGACGATGGTGTCGGCGGTGCTCGAGAGCTCCCCCGTCAACCCGTGCCACACCGCCCGCAGCACCTCGGCGGGGCCGAGGGCGACCGACCCCACCCCTACCGCCAGCGTCATCCCAGCTAGCAGCAGCAGCGCCGCCAACAGCAGCGGCGTGATGTGAAAGCGCCAGCTCCAGGGGGCCGCCGCGCGCCGCGCCGGACGGCGGAGCATCGAGCGGTTCACGGCGCCGACTTGGTAGCGTCGTCGACGCCGACGAGCGTGTCGCAGGCGTCAAGGGCGCAGAGCGTCTCGGTGTGGCTGGGCATCATCGCCACCACCCGCTCCGGTTCCCGCTCGAGGGTCACGGTGACGCCTAGGTCGTCGGTGACGCTAAGGGGGTAAGCCCACGCCGCCGACGCGAGCGCGGCTAGCAGCGCGAACAGACTTGCCCAACGTTTGTAGAAACCAGAACCACTCACAAGCGCCTCCTCGGGCAGCTTGCGAGGGAGGCGCGATCATCCGTAGCACCGGCGCCGGTGCCGTCTATCGCCCGTCCTCGTCCTCGCAAGGGGTGCGTCAAGCGTCACGGTCGGCGATCGGGCTTCGAGGTTGTGGCGTTGGCGAAGACGCCGAGAGCGCAGCTAGCGAAACGCGCCCCCTCACCATCTGACAGCGTTCCTAAACCAGCTGACGCCTGCCTACCTCGTTACCGTTGCGGGACAGCGCCGGACTCTCACCGGACTTCCCCAACGCGTGCGCTAAGGGTGAGCTTACGGCGGCGTGAGGGGGTTGTCAACGTCGCGGCACACGGGCACGCAAGGTCGCCTACCCGACTGCACGGCCGCTAAGCGGTTTCTTCGGTGCCTTCGGCGCGCTTTGCGCTCGGCGAGCGGCGCTAACCGAGCGGTCACAGCGCCCAGCGGCGTTAACCGAGCGGTCACGGCGCCTCGTGGCGCTAGCCGAACGGTCACGGCACTGGCAACGCTCAGATCACGCGCACACGCAGCCTTACGGTGCAGCTAGCGAGCGCTCTGGGCCCGCAGCTCCCGGCGCAAAATCTTGCCGGTCGCGTTCATCGGCAGGCTCTTAACGACCTCCACCTGGCGCGGGTATTTGTAGGCCGCGAGGCGCTCCTTGCTCCAGTCGCGCAACCCCTCGGGGGTGAGGCTCGAGCCCTCTTGCAGCACCACAAACGCCTTGACCTCCTCCCCGTACTGCTCGTCGGGCACCCCGACGACGGCCGCCAAAGAGACCTCGGGGTGGGTCATGAGGACCTCCTCGACCTCGCGCGGGTAGACGTTGAAACCGCCCCGGATGATCATGTCTTTGAGGCGGTCGACGATGGTGAAGTAGCCGTCTTCGTCGCGCGTCGCGACGTCGCCCGTGTGAAACCAGCCGCCGCGCATCGCCTCGGCCGTCGCTTCGGGGCGGCCGTAGTAGCCTTTCATCACGTTGTGACCGCGCACGACGAGTTCGCCGGGTTCGCCCGGGGGCAGCTCCTGGTCGCGCTCGTCGACGACCTTGAGCTCGACACCGAAGACCGCCTGCCCGATAGAGCCCACCTTGCGCGGGCGGTCGGCGTGGTTAAAGCAGGCAATGGGGCTCGTTTCCGAGAGCCCGTAGCCCTCCAAGATGGGTACCCGAAAGGTCTCCTCGAAGCGCCTTAAAAGCTCGACCGGCATCGCCGAACCGCCGCTCAAGCAGATCTGCAGGCTGCTCACCTCGGGGTCGCCGCCCGCAGCTTTGACCGCGTTGAGTAGCCCCCAGTACATCGTCGGCACGCCCGCAAAGGTCGTCACGCCAGTTGCGCGCATGAGCCTAAGCGCCGCCTCCGGGTCAAAGCGCGGCATCAGCACGATCTGCCCGCCGCTATAAAACATCGCGTTCATGGCGCAGGTCTGACCGAAAACGTGAAAGAGGGGCAAGACGGCCAAAAACACCTGATCTTTTTGCGCGAGCTGCGGGCGTTCGACGAGCCGCGCCCCCACCACGGCGTTCATCACCATGTTGAGGTGGGTGAGCTCGGCCCCCTTGGGTTGGCCGGTCGTCCCCGAGGTGTAGAGGATCACCGCCGTGTCGTCCGCCTCGCGCGGCACCCCCTCGAAGGGACCCGCGTAGCGTTGCAGCAGCTCCCCGAAGGTCAGCGCCCCCTCTATAGGACTAGGGGCAGCAAGATCAGCGGTCATCACCACGAGGTGCTCGCACGAGGGCACCTCGGCGAAGGCCGCCGCACCCGCTCTCGCCATCGGCAGCTCGGCGGTGCCCTCGAAGACGAAGTAGGCTTTCGCGTCCGAATCCTTGAGGTGATAGCTGATCTCGGCGGGTTTGAGAAGGACGTTAAGGGGCACGACCACCATCCCGGCTTTCAGCACGCCGTAGTAGACCGCCGGGAAAAAGGGGAGGTTGGGGCAGCTCAGAGCGACCTTGTCGCCGGGCTTTAGCCCCTGGGCCGTGAGGTAGCCCGCGACCGCCGAGGCCATCGCGTCGAGTTGACCGTAGCTGTAGGTACGCTCGCCGAGGCGCAGTGCGACGCGCTCAGGGGTGGTGCGGGCGTGCTCCTGGACGAAGGTGGCTAGGCTCAGCATAGCGTCCTCCTCGAGATCGTGCGGCTTACAGAGACCGCAACAGGTATCGGTGACGCCCTAGCTTACCGCAACGACGCGTGACGCGCCCTGCCGTTACGGCCGGCAAATGCGCGCACCTTGCCTACGCACCCTATAATGAGGCTAGCGGCGCGCCCTACATGCTGGGTCGCTCGCTTGACAGCCAAGGGCGCCCTGGGGCACACGCACGCCACACGCGTCAAACCTATCACGGACTGCGCAGTTCAGCGGGGTGTTATCAGCGAGGTGTTATGCTGCCCAACCTAATCATCCTAGGCGCCATGAAAAGCGGGACGACGAGCCTTCACGAGTACCTCTCGTATCACCCCGAGATCTTTATGTCGCGGCGCAAAGAGCTCAACTTTTTCGTCGAGCACCAGGAGTGGCGCCGGGGCGTGGACTGGTACGCGTCGCACTTTGGGGGCAGCGAAGGGGCCACCGTGCGCGGCGAGAGCTCCCCCAACTACACCCGTCACCCGCTCTTTCCAGGCGTCCCCGAGCGCATGCACGCGCTTTTACCCGAAGCTAAACTCATCTACTGCGTGCGCGACCCCATCAAGCGCTTTGTGTCGCACTACCTGCACTCGTACTCGTTGGGCGCCGAAGACCGCAGCCTCGAGGAGGTGGCGGCCCTCACCGACACCCCCTATCTGCTCTGCAGCCTCTACAGCTTTCAGCTCGAGCGGTTTCTCGAGTTCTACCCGCCCACGCAGATCAAAGTCGTGGTGCTCGAAGAGCTGCAGCGCCGACCGCAGGAGACGCTACGGTCGGTCTTCGCGTTTTTGGGCGTCGACCCCTCCTACGAAGACGCGCGCTTCGCCGTCCCCTCGCGGACGATGCCGCCGGTAGCGGTGCGGCGCCGCGGACCGCTTAAACGCTGGCTCGTGCGGCGCAACAAACGCGGCGTGTACTGGATCGAGCGCAACCTCCCCTGGCTCTTCGGCCCCCCCATCGGGCTCCCCGCGCTCTCTGCGGAGCTGCGGCAGCGGCTCGCCGAGGCGTTCGCCGAGGACACCGACAGGCTGCGCCGCTGGACCGGTTACGACCTCGCGTCGTGGGGCACCTCGGCTGACGCGGCTAGCGATGGCCGCGACGCCGAAGCGCGCTGCGCGCGGCAGTTCGCCGGATAGCTCCAGCGGAGGGGGTCGCTGAATCGGGTCATCAGCGGGTCGGGTGACGCCAGCCGAGAGCTCGAGAGGGTGGCAGAGCGCCCGGCGCGACTGCGAACCGTAGCAGGTACCATCTGGTCAGAGACGCTCTCACATCGATAAGCGGTCGCTGATAATGAGGTCGCTCGGCACGCACGTTCCGAGATGACATCCCGCTACCCCGTTGGGGTGAGACCGGTAGCGAGCGACTTGCGCGGCGCCCATGGACGAGGGGAGCCCTACGTCGACCCACGCCGGTGCGCCTCGAGCAGCGCGTCGATGACCCTCGCCGTGCGCAAGGCGCTCTCCCCCGTGCTGGGGCACATCCCGCGCCCCGTCAGGGCGTCGACGACGGTTTGGATGAGGGGCAGCTGCACGGTCTCGGGGTAGGGCGCGGGGATCTCCTCGGTGCCCGCTGCCGTCGTGAGCTTTAGGGGTTGGCCGTTAAAGGTCGCAAAGCGCAGGCTCCCCGCCGAACCAACGACCTCGACCTCGTCGGTGGACAAGGCGGCGCTAAAACACCAAAGACCCACCCCCCGCACCCCCGACGCGAAGCGAAAGGTGGCCGTGACGAGGTCCTCGGCAGGGTAGCGCCCGGCTTGGTTGGCCGCCGCGCCCGTGACCTCCACGATGGGGCCGAAAAGCCAGTCGAGCAGGTCGAGGACGTGCGAACCCAGGTCCACGAAGAGCCCGCCCCCGGAGACCTCTGGACGGACGCGCCAGGGCAACGCGGCCCCGGGCTCCGGCGCGAAGTTCTGCTGCAGCCGGACCACCACCGCCCGCGGCTCCCCGACAGCACCCCCCTCCAACAGCGCTTTGACCTTTACAAACCGTGGCATCGCCCGCCGGTAGTAGGCCACGAACAGCGGCACACCGGCCGCCCGGCACGCGGCGACCATCGCCTCGCACTCGGCGGCGGTGCGCGCCATGGGCTTCTCCACATAGACGGGTTTGCCCGCCGCGGCGACCTCGAGCGTGTAGCGCATGTGCGAATCGGGCGGCGTGGCGATATAGACGGCGTCGACCTCGGGGTCGTGGATGAGCGCCCCCGCGTCCGCGTACCATCTGGGCACGCCGTGGCGCCGCGCGTAGTCGGCGGCTCTGGCGGCGTCGCGGCGCATCACCGCGACGAGCTCGGAGCGGGCCGCCCTCTGAAAGCCCGGCCCGCTCTTGCGCTCGGTGACGTTCCCTACCCCGATGATGCCCCAACGAACGCGCGCTGTCATGCTCCCCAGCTTACGCTAGCCGTGGCGCAGCGCTCGGTGCACCTTCAGGCTCCCAACAGCCGCGGCAGCACCCGGACGAACCAGGGGAAGTAGGTGACTAACATCAGCACGATAAAGAGCGCAGGCCAGAGGTAGAGCATGGCGCGGCTCGCCTCCTCGAGCCGCACCCGGCCGATGGCGCAGCCCACGAAGAGCGCCGAACCCACGGGCGGCGTGGTGAGGCCGAGCCCCAGGTTCATCAGCAGCATCACGCCGAAGTGCACCGGGTCCATGTTGATGGGGTCGGCGGTGACGATGGGCAGCAAGACGGGGGTAAGGATGAGGATGAGCGGCGCCATGTCCATCACCGCGCCGAGGAGTAGCAGCAGCAGGTTGATGAGCAAAAGCAGCGCGTAGGGGTTGTCGGTCAGCGCCAGGAGCCCCGAGGCGAGCGCCGCCGGAATCCGCAGATAGGCCATGAGCCAGGCAAAGGCGCTCGCCGTGGCGATGAGAAAGATCACCACCGCGATCGTCCGGACCGACCCCAGGGTGGCGTGCCAGAGACCCGTCAGGGAGAGTTCGCGGTAGACGAGCGTCGAAACCAAAAAGGCCGTGACCGCCCCCACCGCCGCCGCTTCGGTGGCGGTGAAAAACCCAAAGGCGATGCCGCCGACGATGATAAACCCCACCGCGAGGCTGGGGATGGCCGCGAGGGTGATGCGCAGGCTTTCGCCCAGGTTTGGGCGCGGCAGGGCGGGGTAGCCGCGCCGCTTGGAGAGGACGTAGGAGGCCACCATCAACGACAGGCCAATCATGATGCCGGGGATGTAGCCGCCCAAAAAGAGCGCCCCGATGGAGACCCCGCCCGCCGCGAGCGAGTAGATGACCGCGTTGTGGCTCGGCGGGATGATAATGCCCTGCACGGAGCTCGCCACCGTGATGGCGGTGCTGAAGTCGCCGCCGTAGCCCTGACGCTTCATCATCGGGATGAGGATGGTGCCGTTCGCGCTCACGTCCGCGACCGCCGACCCCGAGGCCCCGCCGAAGAGCATCGAGGAGACCACGTTGACCATCGCCAACCCGCCCGGGATCGGCCCGACGAGCACCCGCGCAAAGTCCACCAGGCGCTTGGCGATCCCCCCTTCGGCCATGATCTGCCCGGCCAGGATAAAAAAGGGGATGGCTAAAAGCGGCGTCGAGGAGACCCCGTTGGCCATGCGCTGGGCGATGATAAGAGGCGGCAGCTCGAGGGTGAGCGCGGTGATCAAGCTGGCGATCCCCACCCCCACGGCGATGGGCACCCCCGCGACCAGCAGCAGGGCGAACGAACCGAGGAGCACCCCGATGGGGCCCCACAGCGAGGGGCCGAACACCGCGACGCCACCTAAAATCAGCAGCAGGGCCATCGCCAGCAGCGTCCCCTGCAGGAGCCGGTTGCGTTTGGGGATGGCGGCGGCCTCCCCCAGCGCCGGCGGTGGGACGAAAAGCGCCCGCAGCGCGTAGAGTGCCACCAACACGCCGCCGAGCGGGATGCCCAGGTACATCCAACCGATCGGCAGCTTTGAAGCGGCAAAGGTCTGCCCCATCGTGCGGCTAGCGAGCTCGTAGCCGTAGACGACGAGGTAGACCCCGAAGCCCGCCACCAGCAGGTAGATGAGTCTAGAGACCAGGCGCTGCGCGCGCGCACCGAGCTGCCGCAGGGCAATGTCCATCGCGAGGTGCTCGCCCGCGCGGACGCCGAGGCCGCTGCCGAGCATCGCGAGCCACACCATCAGGATGAGGCTCACCTCCTCCGTCCAACGCGGCACGCGCATCCCCGGCAGGTAGCGGGCGGCGACCTGGTAGGAGATGACCACCACGATGCCTAGGAGCAAGAGGGCGGTGGTCGCGCCGACGAACCTCGAGAAGCCCCCCTCGAGCCGCCCCAGACGCGACTCGGCGCGGGGACTCGAGGCGCGCGTCCCCTCCACACGGGGTTGCTCGAGGGGCCCGGTCATCGCTACTCGGTGTCCTGGATGCGCCGAATCAGGTCGCCGTACACCGCGCTGTACTGCTCTAAAACGGGCGCGACGGCCGCTTGAAACTCGGCGATGTCCACCTCGATGATCTCGCTGCCTGCCTCCTCGACGGCTCGCCGGCTCCTCTCGACCAGCTCGGCCCACGCTTCAAACTGCACGGGAACGCTCGCTTGCGCCGCCTCGCGCACCAACGCTTGGTCTTCGGGGCTGAGGCCCGCCCAGGTGCTGCTGCTGATCATCACGACTTCGGGCACCCGGGCGTGCGCGTCCAGGGTGTAGTAGGGCGCCACCTCGAAGTGCCGCACCCCCTCGGGGCCGTAAGAGGGAAAGTTGTTTTCGGCCCCGTCGATGACGCCCGTCTGCAGCGCGCTGTAGACCTCGGCGAAGGGCAGCGGCACGGGGTCGGCGCCAAGGGCCTCCATCATGTCCAAGACCACTTGGCTCTCCTGCGTGCGGATGCGCAGCCCCTGAAGGTCGGCCACGCTGCGGATGGGCGTCTGGGTGGTATAGAAGTTGCGGCTCCCCGAGTCGTAGTAGGCCAGCCCGACGAGGCCCGCCTCCGAAAGCCCCTCGAGCAGCTCCTGACCGACGTCGCCCTCCAAGACGCTCACGAAGTGCGCCTCGTCGCGAAAGAGGTAGGGCAGGCTAAAGACGCCCATCGGCGTGTAGAACTCGCCCACCGGGCTCGTCGAGGTGCGTACGATGTCGATCACCCCGAGCTGTGCCTGCTCGATGGTGGAGCGCTCGTCTCCGAGTTGACCACCGGCGAAGACCTCCATCTGGATGCGCCCATCGCTGTTTTCGGCCAAGTAGTCGGCCATCGCCCGAAGCCCCACGACCGTCGGGTAGTTTTCCGGCTGGTTGTCGGCGGCGCGCAGCGTGATCTCCTGCGCCCCCGCACCAGCGGCGAGTGTCAGCGCTAGCAGCGCCAGAAAGCGGCCTCCCATGTACCTCACCCAACGTTGCATCAGCGTTCCTTTCCGCAGCTCGTTAGAGCTGCCTGACGCGAAAACAGGTTGATCGCCGCCGTCAGCAACGACGCTCACCCGAGTCGCCAAAACCGTTACCGCTAACACGACGCGATGTAAAAAAGCGTTAGCGAAACGTAGCACAGCCTTGGCACCCACGTCAAGATCCGTCACCACCCCTTTGTACAGCCCTCAGCGTTGACACGGGGGGTGCCCCCACCTATACTGCAGACACTACGGAGATTTCGTTAGCGCTAACGGGTTTTGTTTACAAACCTGAGTTTGAGTAAGGGAGACGATGTCTCGAGTCACGATCGCAGATGTTGCCCGCGAGGCCGAGGTTTCGGCCATGACGGTCTCTCGCGTGGTCAACAACAAGGGTGAGATCAGCCCCGCGACCCGCGCGCGCGTCGAGCGGGCTATCGAGCGGCTCGGTTACCGGCCCAACCGCCTCGCGCGGGCGCTCTCGTTGCAGGCCAGCCAGACCTTGGGGATGGTGGTGCCCGACATCAACAACCCCTTTTTTTCGGAGATCGTCCGGGGCGCCGAGGACGAGGCGTGGGAGCGCGGCTACGCGCTCATCATCAGCAGCACGGTGGAGAACCTCGAGCGCGAGGCGCGCACGCTGCAGCTCCTAGAAGACCACCACGTCGACGGCGTGCTCGTGTGCAGCCCACGCCTCCCCGACGAGACGCTCTTCGAGCTCCTCAAGGGCCACCGCGCGGCCCTTGTGCTCAACCGCAGCGCCCCCGAGGCGCTCGCGGGCAGCCTGCAGGTCGACGACACCCACGGCGCGATGCGCGCCACCCATCACCTGCTCGGGGGGGGGCGGCGAAACGTCGGTATGGTCGCCGGACCCGAGACCTCACACTCGCGCAAACGCCGCGTGGCGGGCTACACCACGGCGCTCGAGACCACCGGCAACGAGGTCGTGCCCTCGCGCATCGTCTCCTGCGTACCCGACGAGATGGGCGGCTACGAGGGGGCGAGAGCGCTGCTCAGGGCGCACCCCGAACTGGACGGTCTCCTCTGCCACAACGACCTCGTAGCCGTGGGGGTGCTCCGAGCCCTCCGGGAGCTGGGGGTGCGGGTCCCGGACGACGTGGCGGTGGTCGGCTGCGACGACATCCGTCTAGCGAGCCTCGTCACCCCGAGCCTCACGACGCTGCGCGTGGACAAACCGGCTCTCGGGCGCCGCGCCGTGAGGCTGCTGCTGGAGCGGCTGGGCGCGCCGCCGGAGGAGGCGCCGGCGCCCGAAGCGGTGAAACCCGAACTCGTGGTGCGCGAGAGCGCGCCCTAGACGCCTAGGAGGTCGCATGCCAAGCCAGCTCCCCGAACCCTTACCGGTGCCCCCGGAAGCGCGCGCTCATCCCTCGTTCCGGCTACACGAGGGAGCGGCCCTCTGGCTGGCGGGGGCGCGCCTCGCCGTGCTGGCGCCGCCCGAGCACCCCGCGCTCACCCGCTTTCGCGGCGAGGTGCAGCACGTAGGCGACCACCGGCTGCTGCGCGCCGAGCGGAGGGCCGAAAACGCGGCGGCGCTTAGAGCGCTCCTCCCCGACCTGCAGCCCCGCCCGTTGGGGCTCGTCACCTCGGCGGGTTTCGGCGACCGTTTGGGCGTCGCGACGCCGGGGCACGTGCGCGCCGCGCAGCGTTACGGGGCGGGGGTCGCACCCGTGTTCGCGCAGCAGTCGATCCGCGAAATGACCCGCACGGGCCGCACCCCGCAGGAGGTCCTGGACGACGCCACCTGGGGCGCCTTTGCAGCGGGCTGGCGGGGCGCGCTGGGCGCCGACGCCGACCACCAGAAGACGGTGGCGGACCTTGAGCGCTGCGCGGCGGCGGGCTTTACCCTCTTCACGGTAGACCCCAGCGACCACGTGGACGACAGCGCGCATGGCGCCCCCGCAAGCGACCTCGAGGCGAAGGTCGCGGCGCTGCCGTGGCGCGAGCTGGAGACGACCCGGGCCGACTTCGAGCGCTACGCGGGGCGCAGGCTCGAGCTCGGGGACCGTGAGCTCGTGTTAGCACGTGAAGCCGTGCTGCGCGCCGGCGCCAAGTACGCGCGCGCGGTGCTGCACGTCGCGACGCTCTACCGGCACCTGGAGGGCAAGGGCGCGCCGTTCGAGCTCGAGGTCTCGGTGGACGAAACCGCGACCCCCACCTCGCACGCCGAACACGCGGTCGTGGCGCTTGAACTGAGGCGCCTCGGCGTGCGCTGGGTCGGCCTCGCGCCGCGCTTCGTCGGGCGTTTCGAGAAAGGGGTGGACTACCGCGGCGATTTGGGCGAGCTCAAGGCCGACCTAGCGGGGCACGCGGCGCTCGCCCGGTCTTTGGGGCCGTACAAGCTCTCCTTGCACTCGGGTTCGGACAAGTTCAGCGTCTATCCGCTTATTGCCGAGGCGACCGGCGGGATGGTCCACCTCAAAACGGCCGGCACGAGCTACCTCGAGGCGCTGCGCGTCGCCGCGCAGGTCGCCCCGGGGCTCTTCCGCGAGATCCTGACGCTCGGGCGCGAGCGGTTCGCGGTGGACAAACAGAGCTACCACATCTCGGCGGCGCTCGCGCGGGTGTCCGAAGCGGACACCCTTACCGACGACGAGCTGCCGAGGCTTTTGGACGACGACGACGCCCGCCAAGTCCTGCACGTCACCTTCGGCTCGGCTTTAGACCGCTACCGAGCGCCGCTCTTAAGGGTGCTGGAGGCGCATGACGAAGCGTACCAAGCGGGGTTGGCGGCGCACTTCGCGAAGCACCTCACCCCGTTTGCGGAGGTCGCACCGTGAACCGTACTGAAAGCCGTACTGTAAACCGCGCGTCAAGGCGCCCGCTCAGCCCGCCGCTGCTGATCTCCGTCACCGCCCTCACGGTCGCCTTCACCTTCGCGCTGCCTTTGCTCTTTCACCTCCTGCCCTCGCCGGGTATTCCGCTCGGCGCGCGCTTGTTGCCGATCTTTTACGCGCCCCTCTTGGCGGCACACTTCTTCCCCCCCGTCGTCGCGTTCGTCGGGGGCGCCGTCGCGCCCTTTGTCAACCACGCCGTGACGGGCAACCCGCCGCTCCCGCTGGCGGCGCAGCTGAGCGCCGAGCTGCTCGTCTTCGTCGGGGTGCTGCTCCTGCTGCGGCGGCGCTGGCCCCAGTTCGCCCTAAGCGCGCCCTTAGCCTACCTAGCGGCCAGGGTCGTGGTCTTCTTCGCTCAGCAACCTGCGGCGCTCATTAGCAGCGACGCTTGGGGGGGGCTTTTCGCGTCGCTCCAGGTGGCGCTGCCTGGCCTCGGCGCGCTCTTGGTGCTCGACCTCGTCGCGCGCTCGAAGCACACCTGGGGGAAAGATGTTTGACTTAAGCGGCAAAACCGCCGTCGTCACGGGCGGCACGGGGGTGCTCGGCGGGGCGCTGGCATTAGGGCTCGCGGCAGCGGGCGCGAAGGTCGGGGTGCTGGGGCGGCGCACGGAGAAGGCCGAGGCGGTCGCCGCGCGCCTCCGCGAAGCGGGTGGCGAGGCGCTCGCGCTCACCGCCGACGTTACCGACAAGGGGCAGCTCGAGGCGGCGCGCGCGCGGGTGCTCGACGCTTGGGGGCGGCTCGACATCTTGGTCAACGGCGCGGGCGGCAACCTGCCGGAGGCCACCGCCGCGGGCGAGCGGAGCTTTTTCGGGCTCTCCCAAGCGGCGCTGCAGGAGGTCGTGGCGCTCAACCTGTTCGGCGCGCTGCTGCCGTCGCAGGTCTTCGGCGAGGCGATGGCGGCGGCGGGGCAGGGGGTGATTATCAACATCTCGTCGATGGCCGGGGGGCGCCCCCTGACGCGCGTGGTCGGCTACGCCGCCGCGAAGGCCGCCCTGGACAACTTCACCCGCTGGCTGGCGGTCGAGTTCGCGCAGAAGTGCGGACCTGGGCTGCGCGTCAACGCCATCGCGCCGGGCTTTTTTCTCGGCGAACAGAACCGCGACCTGCTCCTTGACGACGACGGTTCGCTCTCCGAGCGGGGCCAGCAGATCATCGCGCACACCCCCATGGGCCGCTTCGGCGAACCCGAGGAGCTCGTCGGGACGGCCGTGTGGCTCGCTTCGGACGCCTCGAGCTTCGTCACGGGCGTCGTCGTCCCTGTCGACGGCGGCTTCTCGGCCTTTAGCGGGGTCTAGCGGTGGCGGTCATCGGCTGGGGCAGCGAACACGACACCCTGACGGAGGGGCGCGTGCGGGCGCTCTTCATGGAGGCGTTCGCGGACGAACCCACGGACGGCGAACGCGTGCTCGTCATCATCCCCGACGGCACCCGCACCGCCCCCGTGCCGCTTCTCTTCCGGCTCCTCTACGAGGTGCTGGGCGCGCGCGTGTCACGGCTCGACCTCCTCATCGCGCTCGGCACCCACCAACCGATGCCAGAAGCGGCCATCGCCAAACTCGTCGGCGCCGACGCTGCGGAGCGGCGCGCGCGCTACCCCAAGTCCGAGGTCTTCAACCACCGCTGGGACCAGCCCGGCGCCCTGGAGACGGTCGGGGTGATCGGCGCCGGCGAGATGCGCGCGCTCACGGACGGTTTGGTGGCGCGCGAGACGCCCATTACGCTTAACCGCATGATCTGGGCGTACGACCGGCTTTTGATCGTCGGCCCGGTCTTTCCCCACGAGGTCGCGGGCTTTTCGGGGGGCGCCAAGTACCTCTTCCCCGGCATCGCGGGGCGCGAGATCATCGACGCGACCCACTGGCTCGGGGCGCTCGCGACGAGTTACGCGACCATCGGCGTCAAGGACACGGCGGTGCGGCGCGTTCTGCACCGCGGCGCGCGCTTCGTCACCGAGCGCAAACCGCTAAGCTGCCTCAAGCTGGTGATGAAGGGCTCGGCGCTGCACGGGCTCTTTATCGGCGACCTCGAGGCGGCGTGGGAGGCGGCCGCCGACCTGTCGGCGAAGCTCAACATCATCTACAAGCCAAAGCCATTTACGAGCGTGCTGTCGATGCCCTCGACCAAGTACGACGACCTCTGGACGGCCGCCAAGGCGATGTACAAGACCGAACCGGTGATCAAAGACGGCGGCGAGGTCATCATCTACGCGCCGCACATTACAGAGGTCAGCGTGACCCACGGCAAAGCCATCGAGGCGGTCGGCTACCACGTGCGCGACTACTTCTTGGGGCAGTGGGAGCGCTTTAAAGACCACTCGTGGACGGTGCTGGCGCACTCGACCCACGTCAAAGGGGCGGGAACTTTCGAAGGCGGCGTGGAGCGCCCCCGGATCCAGGTGACGCTGGCGACGTCTGTCCCCGAGGAGGTCTGTGAGCGGATCAACTTGGGCTACCGAGACCCTCGTGGGCTCGACCCCGAGGGTTGGCGAGACCGCGAGGACGCGGGCAAGCTGCTTGTGGAGAATGCGGGCGAGGTGCTCTACCGGTTAGAGGGGAGCGTGTGATGGGCGCTGCAGGGACTGAGAAGCCGCAGCTCGAGCTCCCTATGCTGCTCGCGCGCCTCGCGCGGCTCGAGCTCCCCCCCACCGACGTCGTCGTCGGCGTCGCCACCGGTGGGCTCGTCCCGGCGGCTCTGCTGGCCTACCGCCTCGGCTGTCCGCTCCTCACGCTCCACCTCAACTTCCGCGCGCCCGACAACACCCCGCAGCACCCCGCGCCCGTCTTGAAAGCGCCCTTCGACGGGGGCGCTGTCGCGGGCAAGCGCGTGCTGCTCGTCGACGACGTGAGCGTGACCGGTCAGACGCTTTTAGCGGCCAGGGCGCTATTGCCCGCTTGCGAGCTCACCACCTTGGTCTTTAAGGGGCGCGCCGACCTGGTGGTATTGCCCGAGCTCAAAGGCTGCGTCCGCTGGCCCTGGCAGGCGAGCGCGTGACCCCCGACCCCGCTCACCCTATCGTCATCCTCATGGGCGTCTCCGGCGCGGGCAAGACCACCGTGGGGCGCGCGCTCGCCGAGCGCACGGGGTGGGCCTTCATCGACGCCGACGACGTCCACCCGCCGGAGAACGTCGCCAAGATGGCGCGCGGGGAGCCCCTCACCGACGCCGACCGCGAACCCTGGCTGCGCGCGCTCGCCGCGCTGATCGACGCGCACCGTGCGCGGGGGGGGGCGCTCGTGCTCGCTTGCTCGGCGCTAAGGGCGCGCTACCGCGACCTCCTGCGCCGCCCCGAGGTGCGCTTCGTCTTTTTGGAGGGCGACCGCGAAACGATCCGCGAGAGGCTTGAAGCGCGCACTGGGCACTACATGAAAGCGGGGCTTCTAAAGAGCCAGTTCGAGGCGCTGGAGAGGCCCCGCCACGCCCTCGTGCTGGACGTCCGGCGCAGCGTGCCCGAGCTCGTCGAGGCCGTCGTGCGCTACCTCGAGAACCAACCGGAGGACCGATGACGACCAACCCGTCCACCTGGGCCCACGACCCCGACCGCCTCTTTGCCGCCGAACCCCGGCAGCGGGAGCTCGCCCGGCACCTCTACGAGGGCGTCGCCGAGCTCCCGCTCGTGTGCCCCCACGGCCACGTCCCCCCGCGCCTGCTGGCCGACCCCGACGCGACGCTGGGCACCCCCGCCGAGCTCTTCGTCATCCCCGACCACTACGTCACCCGCATGCTTTACAGCCAAGGGGTGAGCTTGGCGTCGCTCGGCGTGCCGACCCGTGATGGCAGCTCGGTCGAGACCGACCACCGCGAGATCTGGCGGCGCTTCGCCGCGCACTTTTACCTCTTTCGCGGCACCCCGACCGGGCTCTGGCTCAAAGACGAGCTCGTGCGCGTTTTCGGCGTCACGAAGCCCCTCAATGCCGACACCGCCGACGCCATCTACGACGAGCTTACGGAGAAGCTTGCAGAGCCCGAGTACCGCCCACGCGCCCTTTTTAAACGCTTTCACATCGAGGTGCTCTGCACCACCGACGCGGCCACGGACACCCTCGCCGAGCACCGCTCGCTGCAAAGGGAGGGGTGGACGAACGTCCGCCCGACCTTCCGGCCGGACGCCGTGGTGAACCTAGACGCCGAAGGGTGGCGGGAGAACCTGGACAGACTGGGCGAGGTCTCCGGCCTCGAGGTCACCGACTACCGGCGCTTCGTGGCGGCGCTCGAGGCCCGCCGCACCTTCTTCAAGGCGCTGGGCGCCACCGCCACGGACCACGCCGCCGAAACGCCGCACACCGAGCGTTTAAGCGACCGCGAGGCCGACGCGATCTTCCAGCGCGCCCTCGCCGGGGAGAGCAGCGCCGAGGACGCCGCGCGCTTCACCGCCCACATGCTCCTGGAGATGGCGCGCATGAGCGCCGAGGACGGCCTCGTGATGCAGCTCCACGTGGGCAGCCTGCGCAACCACAACCGGGCCGTGTTTGCACGCTTCGGCCCCGACAGGGGCGCCGACATCCCGCTGCAGACCGAGTGGACGCGCTCCCTACGCGCCCTACTCAACGCTCACGGGAGCGACCCCGCGTTCCGCCTCGTGGTCTTTACCCTCGACGAGAGCACCTACAGCCGCGAACTGGCGCCCTTGGCCGGGCACTACCCCGCCCTGCGCCTGGGGCCGCCCTGGTGGTTTTTCGACTCGGTCAAGGGGATCGAGCGCTTTTTGGACGCCGTGGTGGAAACCGCCGGGGTGTACAACCTAGCGGGCTTTAACGACGACACCCGCGCGTTCGCCTCCATCCCCGCCCGCCACGACGTGTGGCGCCGCACGGTCTGCAACTGGCTCGCCGGGGAGACGCTGAGGGGCGTTTTGGATGAAAGCGAGGCGGCGGAGCTGGCGCATGAGCTCACCTACGGGCTGGCGCGGCGGACCTACCGGCTCGCGTAGCTCCGCAGGGCTCCCCGCATAGGGCTGACTGGTAGCGTCTAGAGGTGTCTCGCTCCCCCACCCTCGCGCCCCCCTTAACCGCGCCCACGCCGTGGCGCATCGGCCTCACCCTCGCGGTCGGCATCCTGGCGGGGTCGACCGCAGCCATCCTCATCCGTTTGGCCCTCGCGGCGAGCAGCGCCCCCGCTCCGGGCGTGAGCCTGCTGATCGCCGCCGGCCGCCTCGCGCTCTCGGGCCTTTTGCTCTCCCCGCTGCTCCTGCCGCTCCGCAAGACCCCGCCCCAAGGGGGGGCGCTGCGCTACGCGGCCCTCGCCGGCGCCATGCTCGCGCTGCACTTCGCGGGCTTTATCACCGCGCTCTCGCAGACCACCATCGCGGCGGGGGTGACGCTTTCGAGCAGCAGCCCGGTGTGGATCGCGCTCCTGTCCTGGCTCTGGCTGCGCGAGCGCCTAGGCCCGCTGCGCTTTGCCGCCCTGCTCGTGTCGCTAGGGGGCGCGCTGGTCATCGGTCTAAGCCAGGGAGACGGCGGCGCGGGGGCGAACCCGCTACTGGGCAACGCGCTCGCTTTAGCCTCGGCGGCGGCCGTCTCGGTCTACTTTCTGCTCGGCCGGCAGGCGCAGCGGCGCGGCCTCTCGGCGGGGCAGTTCGCCGCCCTGAGCTGCGTCACGGGGGCGCTCGTGCTCGCGCCCTTTCCGCCCCTCGCGGGGGTCGGCTACCTCGGCCATGGCGGCGACGTCTACCTCTACATCCTGCTCATCGCGCTCGTCCCGCAGCTCGTCGGCCACACCATCTACACCTGGACGATGCGCTGGGTGTCCCCGACCGTGGTGTCGCTCATCATGCTGCTCATCCCCGTGCTCTCGAGCCTCCTCGGGTACGCCGCCTTCGGCGAGGTGCCGGGCGCGGGGACGGCGCTAGGGGCGCTCGTCCTGCTCGGCGGGCTCGCCCTGGCGACGCTCTCGCTCGCGCGGGACCGTCCCTGACGCCACCCCCTGGCGCTGCACGACCCAGAAGAGCACACCGGAGAGGGCGAGCGCCCCGGCACCCACGAGCGTAAAGGTCGCCGCCGGCCCCACGCTGCCGTAGAGCACCCCGCCCACGAGCCCCCCCGCTGCGCCCCCGAGGCCCATCATGACGGCGCTAAAGAGCCCCTGCGCCGTCACCTTGAGCCTGGGCGGCGCGAGCGCGTCGGCGTAGGCCACCCCGGCGATCCAGATGACCGAAAAGGTCGCCCCGTGCAGGAGCTGCACCGTGAGCACCCACGGCACCGCGCCCCCTACGGGGTAGAGCAGCAGGCGCACCCCGAGGAGCGCGAGCGCCCCCACGAGGAGCGCGGGCGCCGCAGAGCGCCTCAGCAGGAGGCCGCCCAGCAGCGTAAAGGGCAGCTCCGACAGGGTCGCCACGCTGAGCGACAACCCCACCACCGTCCGGCTCGCCCCCAGAGCGGCGAGGTAGAGGTAGACGTAGTTGCTGCACACCGCGAGCGCGAGCCCGCCGGCGAACACCAGCGCCAGAAATACCCCCCAGCGCGCGCTCAGCAGCTCGCGGGCGGCCAGGGCGCGGCGGAGCCCCCCTTCGGAGCGCTCCAAGGGGAGCAGAGCGCCCATGACGAGGCAGGCGAGCAGCAGCCCGGCGGTGACCCAGAAGGCGACGGGGAGCCCGTAACGCTCGGTGAGCGCCCCCACCGAGGGCGCCGCGAGCCCCCACCCGACGACCCCCCACACCCGGTAGCGGCCGTAGCGCTCCTTGTGCTCGCCGAGCGCCGCGAGCACGGTGCTGTCCACAAGCGGGGCGAGCGGCCCGAAGCAGAGGGCGAAAAGCGCCACAAAGAGGGCGAGCGGGCCGTACGCCGCACTCTGGGTGAGCCCGAGCACGCCGAGGGTGGCGCCCAGGTGCAGCCCCACGAGGAGGGCGCGGCGGCGGCCCACGAGGTCGGCGAGCACGCCCATACCAAACGTTCCCGTCATCAGCATGAGCGGCAGGAGCGCGGTGAGCGTCCCGATGCGCTCGCCGCTAAAACCGAGCTCGCCGTAGAGCAGCACCAGCGAGGGCAAGAGCGCGGCCATCGCGGCGTAGTAGCAGAAGTAGAAGCCTTTAGCGGCGGCGCCGCGTCTCATCGGTCCCTTTCGCCGCCTGCGGTGAGCTGTGCGGCAGGCGCTTACTTAACCGCAGCCGCCGGGCGGTGTCAAGCTCTAAAGCCGCTCGATGAGCGTCGCCTCCCCCTGCCCGACGCCGACGCAGAGCGTCGCGAGGCCGTAGCGCATCCTCTGCCCTTCGCGGGCGCGCCGCCCCATCTCGTGTACGAGCGTCGTCAAGAGGCGCGCCCCGGAGCAGCCCAGGGGGTGCCCGAGGGCGATGGCGCCGCCGTTGACGTTGGTCACCCTTTCGGAGAGCCCGAGCGCGCGCAGTACGGCGATCGCCTGGGCCGCGAAGGCCTCGTTGAGTTCGGCGAGGTCGATGTCGCCAATGGTCAGCTGCGTGCGCCCCAGCAGCTTGCGGGTCGCGCCAATTGGCCCGAGCCCCATCACGCGGGGGTCGACGCCGGCGACCGCCGACGCCACCCAGCGCGCGAGGGGTCGGACGCCCAGCGCCTCCGCTTTGGCCGCCGACATCAGCACCAAGGCCGCCGCGCCGTCATTCAGGCCGCTCGAGTTCCCCGCCGTCACGCTGCCGCCCGCCCGGAAGGCCGGTTTGAGGCTCGCGAGCTGCTCGAGGCTGGTGTCCAAAACCCACCCCGCGTCGCTTTTACGGATGCGCGGGTGCTCGTCGGTGTCAAAAAACGCGGGCTCGCCGCGGCGCTGCGGCAAGGGGACGGGGACGATCTCGCCTTCGAAGCGGCCCGTCCGGATGGCCTCGAGCGCCCGCTCCTGGCTCTGCAGGGCGAAGCGGTCCTGGTCCTCGCGGGTGATCGGTCCCCCCGCGAGCTCCCCCGCGTAGCTGCGCTCGACGATGTTTTCGGCGGTCTCCCCCATCGCCTCTAGCGGAAAGCGCGCCTCGAGCCGGGGGTTGGGAAAGCGCCAACCGAGCGTCGTGTCCCAGGCCGTGACGTTGCCCGACGGCCCGAAGCCGACCGGGTTTTTGGGGAGCGCGTAGGGCGCGCGGGTCATCGACTCGACCCCACCCGCGACGTAGACCTCCCCCTCGCCGCAGCGGATGGCGCGCGCGGCTTGGTTGACTGCCGAGAGCCCGCTCGCGCAGAGCCGGTTGACGCTCACCCCCGCGACGCTCTCGGGCAGGTCCGCTAACAGCGCCCCCATCCGCGCGACGTTGCGGTTGTCCTCGCCCGCGCCGTTCGCGCAACCGAAGACCACCTCCTCGACCTCCCGGGGGTCGACGCCGGCGCGCGCGACCGCCTCCTTGATCACCAACCCCGCGAGGTCGTCGGGGCGGACGCCCGAGAGCGCCCCGCGGATGCGCCCGATGGGGGTGCGCACCGCGCTTACGATCACCACGTCGTGCAAACTCATCGCTCCATCCTAATACGCCCAAACCCCCCGCTACCCCCCGCCCGGGCGCACGGCGGGCACAAAAGCCCTTCTCAAGCTGCCTCACAGTCTGGCGCGCGCCGCTGGACTACACTGCGCCCCTAAGGAGGCTTCTATGACCCGAGAAGGCGACGCCGCGCCCAGTGGGGCGGGACAAGGCACCACGGGGCACGACCCCAGCAACCCCCACATGGCCACCCCGGAGGGGCGCAACCTCACGGCGAAGACGCTCATCGGCGACAAGGTCACCAACGCGCGCGGCGAGGACTTAGGCCACCTAGAGGATCTGATGATCGACCTCGAGACGGGCACGATCGCCTACGCGGTGCTCTCCTACGGCGGCATCTTGGGCTACGGCGACAAGCTCTTCGCCGTCCCGTGGCGGGCGCTCGCGCTCGACGCCAAGAACAAGGCGCTGCGGCTCGAGATCGAACGCGAGGTGCTCAAAAACGCCGAGGGCTTCGACAAACGCAACTGGCCCAACACCGCCGACCGCGAGTGGGGGCGGAAGCTGCACGACCAGTTTGGCGTCGTCCCCTACTGGGAGGAGGCGCCTTAGAGCGCCCCCCGCTCGCCGACACGCCAACCGTCGCGCTCGGGCCAGACCCCGCGCGCCCCGGGCGCTTGGCGTAGACTGCGTCAATGGAGTATGCCGGGGTCACCGACGACGTAGAGGGTACCGACAGCAAAGGGGAAGACGCCGACCCGGGGGGTGCTGACGACGTCGCGGGGGCGGCCACGGGTTGCGCTCTCACCCGCACCGACGCCGGCGTGGCGCGGGTCGCGCTGCGCACGGGCCGCGTCGTCTACGTCGACCGCGCCCTCTGCGCGCTCCTGGGCTACACCGCTGCGGAGCTGCGCGGTCACCCCTACACCGACTTTATGCACCCGAAGGATAGAGCGCACAGCGCCGCCGTCCTCGCGCGGCTCGCGCGCGCCGCTAGCGCCCGTCGGAAGCCGTTCGGGTGCCGTACGGCGGCGCGGTTTCGGCACCGAGCGGGGGCGACGCGTTGGTTGCAGCTCGAGCTCACCGTGCTGCTTGGCGCAGCGCCGACGTGCGTCGCCGTGGTGCGCGACCCGGCACACGCCACCGAGCCGGCGCTGACCCAGAGCGAAAGGCGGTTCCGCGCCCTCGTCGAAGCCTCCGCCCAAGCGGTGTGGACCGCCGACGCTGCGGGGCTCGTCGTGGGCGAGTCGCCCTCGTGGTGTGCCTTTACCGGTCAGACCGAAGCCGAGCGGCAGGGGTGGGGCTGGCTGGACGCCGTGCACCCCGACGACCGCGACGACGTCGTCGCGCAGTGGCAGAACGACCTGCGCACGCTCGTGCCTTCGGACACCGAGTTTCGCGTCCGCCACCATAGCGGCGCGTGGCGCTGGATGAGCGCGCGCGCCGTGCCGCTCTTCGACGACAGCGGGGCGGTCACCGGCTGGGTCGGTATGAACCGCGACATCGACGTGCAAAAGCGGGCGCTCGAGGCGCTCCGCGAGAGCGAAGCGCGCTTTTTTACGGTGTTTCACGCGGGACCCGTCGCGGCGTGTATCACCGCGCTCGCCACGCGACACTTCGTCGACGTCAACGACGCGTTTTTGGCCCTCACCGGGTTTTCGCGCGAGGAGGTTCTCGGCCGCAGCGCGCGCGAGCTGGGGTTGTGGGCGACCCAACCCTCCGAACGCGGGGCGAGCTGCCAAGCGGGGGCACAAGAACCGCCCCCGGAGGCGTTTCGCAACCTCGAGCTGAGGCTCCGCACCAAAACGGGGGAGGTTCGCGACATCCTCATCTCGGGGGAGGTCTTGCGCTTTGGCGACGAACGGGGGCAGCTCAAGCTGTTTTACGACATCACCGAACGCAAACAGACCGAGGAGCAGCTGCACCGCGCCCTCCAGGAGGTGATGTCGGACACGGCCTGGTTTAGCTCGCAGGTGCTAGAGCGCCTCTCCCAGGTGCGCGCGCGCAAGCTCGAGCGCAGCGCGCTCGTGACCCTCTCCAAACGCGAACGGCAGGTTTTGGAGCGGCTCGCGCGGGGCAAAAGCAACGAGGCCATCGCCGCCGAGCTGGGGCTCGCCACCCAGACGGTGCGCAACTACATCTCGGCGGTGTACGACAAGCTGGGGGTGCGCTCGCGGGCCGAGGCCGTGGTGTGGGCTAGAGAGCGCGGCGTGATCGGCTGACGCCTCGCAGGACATGGCTTGTGGCCTGTGGCGCGTGGCCTGTGGTCGACGACCCACACGCCGCGCGCCACAGGTCACCCCTAAAGCCGCACGCTCGGCAGCGGCGCCCAAAGCAGCGCGCGATCTTCGCGCCAGGGGTAGAGGCTCTCCCACGCCCCTGGCTTGTCGGGCTGTGGCAGCACCAACTTCGCGGGCGCCGGCACGTTCCAGACGGGCGCGTCCTCACGCAGCCCGGCCATCTCGCGCGCCCGCGCGACGCCCAACGCCACGTCGCCGAGCTCGTCGACCAGCCCCCGCGCCTGCGCGTCGCGCCCCGTCCACACGCGGCCCCCAGCGAGCTCCTCGACGCGCCCCAGGGGGAGCTTGCGCCCCGCGGCGACGCGCTCCGTAAAACGCGCGTAGACCTCGGCGATGGCGCGCGCCTGCAGCGCCCGCTCGTCGTCGGTAAAGGGGTGCGCGGGGCTCATGGCGAGCGCGAAGCGGCCCCGCCGGATCGCTTCGGGGTGAAAGCCGTAGCGCCGGTTGAACTCCTCGAGCACGAACTTGCCGGTGAGCACGCCGATCGAACCGGTGAGCGTGGTCGCCCCCGCGATGACGTGATCAGCGTGCGTCAGCACGTAAAACCCGCCCGAGGCGGCGACCTCCCCCATCACCGCGACGACCGGTTTCTTGCGCCTCAGCCGCACCACCTCGCGCCAGATGAGGTCGCTCGCCAAGGCCGAGCCGCCGCCCGAGTTGACGTAGAAGACCACCGCGGCGACCCCGTCGTCGGCCTCGGCGGCGCGAAAGGCCCGCAGCAGCGTCTCTGCACCCGCCTGCTTCCCCCCCACGAGCGGCAGCGGCAAGGGCAAACGGCGCGAGCGACCCGTGACGATGGCGCCCTCTAGGGTGATCACGGCGACCTTGCGCGAGCGCAGCGGTGGGAGCGGCGCGGGGAAAAAGCGCGCGGCTTCGCGCAGCGGTTTGTGCCCCCGCCCAATGAGCTCGTCTTCGTAGGCGACGCGGTCGATCATGCCGAGCTCGAGCGCGCGCGAAGCTGAGGTCACGCCCTCGTCGAACCACGCCCTGACGGTGTCCGCGGCGACGCCGCGCGAGCTGGCGATCGCCTCCACCAGGGTCGCCTCGAGGCTCTCCAAAAGCCGCCCGTACTGCTCGCGCTGCGCCGGGCTCATCTCCTGACGCGCGAGCGTGTCGCCCGCCGTTTTGTAGTCGCGCAGGGCGAGCTTTTCAAAGGCGATCCCGTAACGCGCGAGCGCGTCGCGCATAAAGGTGGTCTCCAGGGCGAGCCCGAAGACCGACAGCTCGGCGCTCTCGGGCAAGACGACCTCGTCGGCGGCGCTGGCGACGAAGTAGCTGAGCAGGTCTAGGCGCGTGAGGTAGCAGCTCGTGCGCTTGCCCGCCTGCCGCAGGCGAGTGACGAGCGCGCGCAGCGCCTCCGCCGTCGCGCCGCCCACGGTGAGCCCCTCGACGCGGAAGAGCACCCCCTTGAGCCACGGGGCCTGCGCGAGGCGTTCAAGCTGCGCGGTGAGCTCCTCCAGGCTCATCTCGCGCGGCGCGACGGGGAGCGCCCTCGGGAGCGGTCGCCTCGCCCTGCGGGCGGGGAAGCTCCCGGAGAGCTCCACGACCACGACCTCGGGGCGCTGACCCGGCAGCGAGGCGGCGAGGCGGGAGAGCGCCCCGCTCGCGCTCTGCAGCAGCGTTGAGAGTTCTTTTGCGTCCATAGCCCACTCTATAGCAAGGGGGGCCACGGACCGATACGCGCTCCTTACGACGCCGAGCGGGGCCCAAAGCAGGGGTAGCGGTACCTACTGCGCCCCGCTGCCCTCGTTATCGCCGGTGGTCTCCTCTTCTTGTCCTTGCTGTTCTTGCGCCGCCTCTTGTTGTCCTTGCTGTTCTTGCGCCGCCTCTTGAGCCGGCGCCGCGCCCTCTTCCTGGTCCGCCCCCGCGGCACCCGGCTGCGCCCCCTCACCCTCCTGGGCCTCCGGCTGCTGCGCGCCGCCCCCGCCGAGCTGCTGGGTGGTCGTCCTGACGATCGGCTGCGGGCCGACCTGGGCTTCGATCGCCTGGATCTGCGCCTCGAGCGCCCGGATGCGCGCCTGCGCCTCGTTGAGCTGCGCCTGGGTGGGGCGGGCGTTGAGGCGCTCCTCGAGCTCGGCGACGCGCGCTTCGGCGGCCTCCAAGGTCGCCTGGGTGGGGCGCGCGTCGCGCTCGGACTGAATCGCGGCGACCTGCGCCTCGAGCGCGGCGACGATCTCCGGCGTCGGGCGGTCGCGCAGCTGCGCCCGCAGCGCCTCGGCCTCCTCGCGCGCGGCGGTCAGCTGCGCCTGGGTGGGGCGTTCGTTGAGCTGCGCCCGCACCGACTCGAGCTCGTTGAGCAGCGTGTCGCGCTCTTCGAGGAGCGCGTTGAGCTCCTCCTGGGTGGGGAGCGCGGCGAGCTCGTTGCGGGTGCTCTGCAGCTCTTGGGTCAAGCGGCGCTGCTCGTCGGTAAGGCGGGTGATCTCCTCGCCCGCTTCGGTGATCGCCTCTTCGGAGGCGACCAGCTGCGTCCTCAAACGCTCGCTCTGCTCGACGAGCTGCGCCTCGCGGGCGCGCAGCGCCTCGAGCTCGGCGCGCGCCGTGTCGCGCTCGGCGAGCACCGCCTCGACGCGGGTGTCGCCCGCGGCCTCCGCCTCGCGCACCTGCGCCTCGCGTTCGGCGATCTCGGCGCGCGCGCTCTCGAGCTCTGCGAGCAGCTCCGCGCGTTCGCGCTCGGCTATTTGCACCTGATCGAGCACCTCGGCGAGCCGCACGCGCGTCTCGTCGAGCGCGGTCGTGAGCCGCGCGTTCTCCTCGACGAGCTCCGCGGCGCGGCGCTCCAACGCCTCGGTGCGGGCCCGCAGCGCGGCGGCCCCTTGGGTGTTATCGGTGAGCGCCGCCCCCGCGCGCTCGACGACCTCGGCTTGCGCGCGCACCCCCTCGGACGCCGCCCGCGCCTCCGCGAGCCGGCGCTCTAAGGCGGCTAGCTCTTGACGCGCCTCGACGAGTTCGTCGCGCGTCGTCCCGAGCGCCCCCTGCACCTCATCGCGCTGTCCCCGCAAAGGTCGGTCGCACGCCCCCAACGCACCCAACAGCAGCACCGCCGCCGCAAAGCGGCCCACCCGCTTCCCGCTTACCCGAATCGTCATGCCAGCCTCCTCAGAGCCTCCATGCCCAAGTCCGTTGGCGTTGACAAGCTGAACTTGGGTGAGGGAGCGGTACGCCCGGCCGTACCCGCCGCTCATGTTGGCCTACGTCTAGGCCAGTATACGCCAACATAGTGGCTCCCTTCACCCCTCATTGCGCGTTACGCCACATATGCGCGTTACGCCACATATGGACGTATGGCAGCTGGCTTTTGACAGGCGCGCGCAGGGGTGCTCTGAGGCAAGGCGCTCACCTAAGGGCGCTGCAACCCCGCTGATGGCAGCTTTTGCCGTGCGGGAGCGGCGTCAGGGCAGCGGGCCGAGCAGGCGCACCTCGCGCACGGCGCCGTCCGGTCCACCCGTGAGGTAGACCTCGGCACCACCCGCTTGCAGGGCGCTCCAGGGGAGGGGCGCGCCGTCGGCTGCGCGCAACGACGCTCCGGCGACCGAAATGCTGCTGATCGGCCCGCCTTGCTGGGAGCGGACGTAGAGCTGCTCGGAGGCTGGCGCAGCGCCGACGACCTCGGCGCGCAGCGCGAGCGGCGCCCCCGGCGCTGTGGGTGCGGGGCAGCAGGCGCCGAGCGCGAAGGCGACGAGAGCGTAGGTCACAAAACGCATGACGCAGCTTACCCTGAACCCCCGCTCAGCCTCGAGCGCCGCTGACGCCGGGGGCGCGAGACCCTCTCGCGGTTTGGGCCTCGGCCGTGGAGCCTTTGAGCGCGCGCGTTTAGCCCGTGACCCGCTCAGCTAACAACCCCTCGGCGGACGCCGAGGGGTTGTCGCGACAAAGCCCAGGGGGCTTCTAGTAGCCGTCGTACTCGCAGACGGAGCGCTGCCAGATGCGGCGAGAGATGTTGCGTAGGAGCCTCGTGCGCTGCACCGGCGAGAGTGTGCGCGTCTCTTTAACCGTGTTGGCGAGCCCGATAAGCTGCTTTAGGGTGAGGTCGTGGTGAAGGAGCTGCTCGATCTGCTGCGTTCCTTGCTGTCCCGTCATGTGCTACCCTCCAAAACCCGCTGCCACGAGAAACGCCATCAGGTTACAGATCGCCGATCGCCTCACCTCCCCTGGCGTTTAGCGTCCAGCTACAGCGCTCCCAATCCCCACAAAGCGCCCGTGACGGACGCGGCTCGGTTGCGGTGCAAGGGGACGCTTACGAAAAAGCAGCTCTAGTCTACTCGGGGCGGTGGCGCATAATCATTCGGCAAGGTGGTATAAAGGTACACAACCCCCTGCGCAGCGACGCGCTTTACAGCTTGGCGAACTCTTCGACGTCGAGGATAAACACCGTCGCCCCGCCGATGGTGACCTCGATCGGCTCGTTGGGCATGACCGGCCCCATCTCGCTCATGTGGGGCAACGGGCGCAACATCTTGCTCCGTTCGCGGCAGACGTCGTGAATGATCGCCTTGGCGCGTTCGACCTGGTGATCTTCGACCCCGAGGAGAAACGTCGTGTTGCCCTCGCGCAAAAACCCCCCCGTCGAGGCGAGCTTGGTCGAACGCAACCCGTGCTCTAAAAGCGCGTTTTGCAGCTTTGGGGCGTCGGCGTCCTGCACGATAGTGAGGATGAGCTTCACGACGACAGTGTAGCACGACGTAGACGCGGCACCTTTGCGGCCCAGGCGTGTACCAAGGGCGTGCAGCGCACCTTGCGCAGCGCCCGGATCCCCGTGACGCGACCCCGTCGAGCGGCGGCCGGCGGACGCGTCGGTCCCGCGTCGCCGCACCTCGCCGGTCGCCGTCGCACGGGGCGCGGCCGCGCCCCGCGTTCACCTTTTTCTCAGGCGAGAGGCGATAGTAAAGGGGTGCAACGGCCTCTTGTCCTCCTCTACGCCCTCTGCGCGCTCTTCACGTGGGCGCGCGCCGAAACCCCACGTGTCGGCGCGGTGCTCTCCCTCTCCGGGGCGGACGAACACACCGGCAACGCGCAAGCAGCAGCCCTCGAGCTCGCCGCACGCGACCTCGCCGCGCGCGGCCTCCGCCTCGAGCTGCGCGTCCTCGACGACCGCAGCGATCCCCAGAGGGCCGCCGAACACGCCGCGGCGCTCCTCGCGGAGGGGGCGCACGCGCTCGTGTGCTGCTCGAGCCCCGAGGTCGCGGACGCGGTGCGGGCCGCTTTCGACGCCGACGCGCCGCCCACCTTCGCGTTAAGCCACCCCAGGGGCGCGGGCGCGCCCACGCGCGGGTTTTTCAGCCTCGAGCCGGGGAGCGCGTACGAACTCGCCGAGCTCGCCCGGCACCTCGCGGCGCAGGCGCGCGTCGCGCTCCTCGCGCCCTACTCCCCCGCCGGCGACACCGCCGAGGCGGTGCTGCGCGCGCGCCTCGGCGAACGCCTCGTCGGCAGCGAGCGCTATCCCGTGGCGTCCGGGGACCCGCTGACGCCCGAGGCGCTCCTCGCCATCACCCGGCTGCCGGACGCGGTCGTCGTCTGGGGGGAGCGGGCGGGCGAGGCGCTCACCGCCCTCGCAGCGCGCGGCTACACCGGCCCGGTCTACTTGGAGGCGCGCGCGCTAGAGGGTCTGAGCGCCCTCCAGCGCGCGCGGCTAGAGGGCGCGGCGCTCGAGGCGCGCGCCGTCGTCAGCCCCTTTGTCCTCGGCTTCGCCCTCGCCGCCGAGCACCCCTCGGCCGCCCAGAGCGCGCGGTACCGGCGCGCGAGCGCGCTCTCCGGGGGTGAGAGCAGCCTCGCGGGCGCCTACGCCTGGGACGCTTTGCAGCTGCTCGGCGGGGCGTTTGAACAGGCCTACGCTTACGGTCTCACAAGCGGCGCAGCCCGCGGCGAGGACCAGCGGGCGCGCCTGCGCGCCGCGCTGCGCGAGGTGCTCTTTGGGCTCGAGCCGGTAGCGGGCTCGAGCGCGGTGCTGCAACCCAGCGCGCAGCGCCTCGGCGTCGCGGTGAGCGGCGCGCTCGTCGCGGCGCGTTGGCAGGGGGGGGCGTGGCGCCCGTTGGGCGCGCCGACAGCGCCCTAGGCTCTGGGCCTTGGGGAGCGTACCCGAAACCCCGCTCGGCACACGCCTCGCTACGCAGCCAGCGCGCCGCTCCCGCGGGCGCTTTGGCGTTAGACTGAGGCAATGATCGAGAAGCTGGAAAACCTACGACGCGAGTTCGATGAGCTCGAGGCCTCCCTGGGCGACCCCGAGCTCATCGCCGACCAGGCGCGCTACCGCGAGGCGATGGGGCGCTACAGCGAACTGCAGACGATCGTCCGCACCTATAGGGAGTACAAAGACCTCGTAGACGGGTTGCAAAACGCCCGCGAGGCGCTCGCCGACCCCGAGCTCGCCGAGATGGCCCGCGAGGAGATCGCGGCGCTCGAGCCCCAGCTCGAGGCGCTCGAGCGGCGCCTCGAGCGGCTGCTCCTTCCCAAAGACCCCTTCGACGACAAAAACGTCATCGTCGAGATCCGCGCCGCTGCCGGCGGCGACGAAGCCTCGCTCTTCGCCGCCGAGGTGTTCGAGATGTATCGGCGCTACGCCGAAGCGCAGGGCTTTAAAACGGAGGTGCTCGACTCGCACCCGAGCAGCGTAGGCGGGTTTTCCAAGGTGAGTTTCGAGATCCTCGGGCGCGGCGCCTACAGCAAGTTCAAGTTCGAGTCGGGGGTGCACCGGGTGCAGCGCGTGCCCGCGACCGAGACGCAAGGGCGCATCCACACGAGCACGGTGACCGTCGCGGTCTTGCCCGAAGCCGAGGACGTCGACGTGCAGCTCTCCCCCGCCGACTACCGCGTCGACGTCTTTCGCTCCTCGGGACCGGGGGGGCAGTCGGTCAACACCACCGACTCGGCCGTTAGGATCACCTACAAACCCGGTACGAGCGACGAGATCGTCGTCACCTGCCAAGACGGCAAGTCGCAGATCAAAAACAAGGAGAAAGCGCTTGCGGTGCTTCGCGCGCGGCTTTTGGAGCGCGAACGCGAAAGGGCCGCCGCCGAAGCGCGCGAGGCGCGGCTCGTGCAGATCGGTTCGGGGGAGCGGAGCGAAAAGATCCGCACGTACAACTTTCCCCAGTCGCGCATCACCGACCACCGCATCGGTTACACCACCCACAACCTGAGCGACGTCTTGCTGGGTAAGCTCGACGAGCTGACCGAAGCGCTGAGCAGCGCCGAGCAGCAAGAGCAGCTGGGGCGCCTTGCGAGCGCCTCCGCGACCGCCCACGCCCCCAGTGGCACCCCTACAGGTGGCGCGGCGTGAGTTCGTCGTTGCCGCCGCGATCTTGCTCGATGCAAAGGGTCGGGTGCTGTTGGTGGGCAACGACTGGCAGGGGTTCGGCAACGTCCGCTACACCCTTCCGGGTGGGGTGGTCGAGCGGGGGGAAAGCACGCTAGACGCGCTCGCACGGGAGGTCAAAGAGGAGACCGGCCTGGTGATTAAGCGCGTCGAACACCTCGCGTACTCGGTGCACGTCGAGGACGTCAGGCGTAACGACCGCGCGCTGTCGTTCGCTTTCGTCGCCTCCTACGACGGCCTCTTAAACCCCAGAGACCCGGACGGCTTCATCGTCGAAGCGCGCTTTTTTCCGGTCGAGGAGGTTGAGCGGCTGATCCCCATCCCGCCCATTCGCGAACCGCTCGCCAACTACCTGCGAGATGGTAAAACAGGGCGGTTCTACTCGTATGCCGGGTGGGACGGACGAGGGGGTAAAAGCGTATGACAGCAGCCCAATACGGAAGCTACGCCTACACCGGTGCCCGCGCGGGCGCGCGCATCGACTACACCCGCGAGCTGCGCGACCTGCGCCACTTCGCGCACCTTCTAGACGAGGCGATCCGCTTGCCCGTCATCAACTACCGGATCGGCTTAGAGCCCCTTTTGGGGCTCGTCCCCATCATCGGCGACGTCAGCGGCTTCGCCCTGTCGTGCTACATCATCTTCAAAGCGGCGCGTTTGGGGCTACCCCGGCGCCTGGTCGCGCGCATGGTCTTTAACGCCTTTCTGAACTCCTTCGTCGGCAGCATTCCGCTGATCGGCGACCTCTTCGACTTTTTCTGGAAGGTCAACAAGCGCAACATGCGCCTCGTCGAGCGTTACCTCGCGGCGCACGCCTGAACTTCGGGGGCTGCGGCCCCCGGTTTACCCCTAACGCGGGTTTTACGCGAAGCCATAGCGCTTCGCTCGGCCGGGAGGGGTCGTGGCGCGCCCACACGTCGGCGCGCCCGTCTACCCGCACTGCTGCTACCCCGACAGCGCCCACCCCACCCGCACGTCCAGCTCGCCGACGGTGCGGACGAGGCCGCCTACAGCCCCGTGTGGGCGTGCGTCGGGTACACGGTCAGTAGCGCCAGAGCCCTACCGGTTTGGACAAGCCCCCGCGGGTCTGGTATCGTAAGGCACCTTTAACTCGGCCCCGTGAGGCCGGAAAGGGAAGGACATGACGCTCACACCCGTACCTCGCACACCAGTACCGCGCACCGCACCCGCCGCCCGTCCGGCGCTTTTTTTTGGCCCGCTGGCGGTGCGGCGGTGACGCTCAAGGCCAAAAGTACCCTCATGAACGCTGGCGAGATGGCGCGCGCGCTCACCCGCATCGCCCACGAGATCATCGAGCGCAACAAGGGCGCCGAGAACCTCGCCTTGGTCGGCATCCACACGCGCGGCGTGCCGCTCGCCGAACGCTTGGCCGCGCTCATCGGGCGCTTCGAGGGCGTAACGCCCCCTCTGGGCAAACTCGACATCACCCTCTACCGCGACGACCTCTCGGAGATCGCGCTGCAACCGGTTGTGCGCAAGACCGAGGTGCCGTTTGACGTGCAGGGCCTCCGGGTCGTCCTGTGCGACGACGTGCTCTACACCGGGCGCACCGCGCGGGCGGCTCTGGGCGCGCTCATCGACCTCGGGCGCCCGGCGGTGATCCAGTACGCCGTGCTCGTCGACCGCGGGCACCGCGAGCTCCCCATCCGGGCCGACTTCGTCGGCAAAAACGTGCCCACGAGCCGGAGCGAGGTCATCAAGGTCAAGCTGCACGAGACCGACAACACCGAGGCCGTCGAGCTGCTGGAGTGGGCGTGACGACCCCCAAGCACCTGCTCGACACCCAGGACTGGACGGTCGAGAATATCGAGGCGCTCTTTAACACCGCCGACGTGATGGCGCAGGTTTTAGAGCGCACCATCAAAAAGGTGCCGGCGCTACAGGGCTTTACCGTCGGCACGCTCTTCTTCGAGCCCTCGACGCGCACCCGGCTCTCGTTTGAACGCGCCGCCAGGGCGCAGAGCGCCGACGTCGTGAGCTTCGCGGCGGGGGGCTCGAGCCTCGCCAAGGGCGAATCGTTAAAAGACACCCTCAAGACCCTCGACGCCATGCAGGCCGACCTCTACGTCGTGCGCCACGCGGTCGCCGGGGTGCCGCACCAGCTCGCGCGTTGGACGGACGCGGCGATCGTCAACGCGGGCGACGGGCGCCGCGCCCACCCCACCCAGGCGCTGCTTGACGCCTACACCTTTCGGCAACGCTTCCCGGACGGCTTTGCCGGCAAAAAGCTCGCCATCGTCGGCGACATCATGCACTCGCGCGTCGCGCGCTCGAACGCCGAGCTGTGGACGAAGTTGGGCGCCCAGGTCACGCTCTGCGGCCCCAGGACGCTGCTCCCGCCGGAGCTCGCGGGGGGGCGCGTGAGCCTCACGACCGACCTCTGCGAGGCCGCCGAGGGGGCGCACGCGGTGATGGCGCTGCGGCTGCAGAGCGAGCGGATGGGCCGCGGGCTGCTGCCATCATTAGCCGAGTACCGGGCGCGCTACTGCCTCACGGAAGAGGTGATGGCGGGCGCGCACCCGGACGCCCTCGTCATGCACCCGGGGCCCTTAAACCGCGATGTCGAGATCTCGGGCGCGCTCGCCGACGGGCCCCAAAGCGTCATCGAGGCGCAGGTCAAAAACGGGGTGAGCGTGCGCATGGCGGTGCTCTACACCCTACTGGTCGGGAGGCGATGATGCGAACGCTCATTAAGCAAGCTCACCTGCACGACGCTAGAGGCGACCACGGCGTGCACGACCTCTACCTCAGGGGCGACCGCATCGAAGGGGTCGACCTGGGCGGGGAGGTCGATCACACCATCGACGCCCAGGGCAACCTCGTCACCCCTGCGTTTATCGACCTGCACGCGCACCTGCGCGAACCCGGGCAGGAGGAGAAGGAGGACCTCGCTTCGGGGCTCGCCGCGGCGGCGGCGGGCGGTTTCGGCACCGTCGTCTCGATGGCCAACACCACCCCGCCCGTCGACGACCCCGGCCTGGTTGCGGCGCTCGCGCTTAAAGCCGAACGCCTCGGGCTCGCTCGGCTCCGCCCCGCGGCCACCTTGAGCCGCGGGCTTAAGGGGGAGGGGCTCACCGACTTCGCCGCGCTCAAAGCGGCGGGGGCGGTGATGATCACCGACGACGGGATCCCCGTAGCGGACGCGCACCTCATGCGCCGCGCCTGCGAGTACGCCCAGGACCTCGGCCTCGTCATCCAGACCCACTCCGAAGAGCCCAGCTTGCGCCAAGGGGGGGTGATGCACGAGGGCGCCGTGTCGCAGCGGCTCGGGCTGCCGGGGAACCCCGCCGCCGCCGAAGCGGCCATGATCGGTCGCGACTGCGAGATCGCCCTCCTCACCGGCGCGCGGGTCCACCTCGCGCACGTCTCGTCAAAGCGCGGGATGCAGGTCGTGGAGTGGTTTAAAGCCCAGGGCGCCCCCGTCACCTGCGAGGTGACGCCGCACCACCTGACGCTCACGGACGCCGCGCTGGCGAGCTTCGACCCCATCTACAAGGTCGCGCCGCCCCTGCGCACCGACGAGGACGTCGCCTACTTGCGCGAGGCGCTGCGGCGCGGCGTCGTCGACAACATCGGCACCGACCACGCGCCCCACACGCGCGCCGAAAAGGAGCGCGACCTGTTGGAGGCGCCCTTTGGCATCGGCAACCTCGAGGTCACCTTCGCGCTCCTCTACACCGAGCTGGTCGGGTCGGGGGCGCTCTCCTTGGAGCGCCTTCTGGAGCTCTTCCAAGCCGGCCCCGCGCGGGTCATGGGTTGGCCCACCCCGACGCTCGAGCCCGGAGAGCCCGCCGACCTCGTGGTGCTCGACCTGGAGGCGAGCAGACCGGTGACGCCCGCAACGTTTAGAAGCAAGGCCAAGTTTAGCCCGTGGTCGGGCCAGACGCTTCGGGGGTGGCCGGTGATGACGCTCGTGGGGGGACGGGTAGCTTTCGAGGGTGTGTAGCCTGTGGCTTGTGGCCTGTAGGGGTTCTGTGGGCCACATGCTACGGGCTACGAGCCCCACACACGTAACACGCCAAAACGGCTCGAGCGCGTAAGATGACCTATGACCCCAAGCGTCAGTGTTCTGCCCCCCAGCTGGGTCGGGCCACCACCAAACCCGCAGCACGACTACGCGAGCCGCGATCTCGCGAAGGGGGACGCGCTCTACTACGCGGGCGACGAGGCGAGCACGATCTACCGCGTGACCGAGGGGCTGTTTAAACTGAGCATCGACCTGCCGAGCGGGCGCGAGCGCGTGATCGGCGTCTCGGGCCCCGGCGACTTTATCGGCGCCCTCACCCCCGCGCCGCACTACGCCGAGAACGCCGAAGCGCTCTCCCCCAAGGTGCGCGTGCTCGTCATCCCGAAAGAGGACGCGCCCAAGCTCCACGGCGAGCTGCACAAAGCGACCGGGGCGCAGCTCCTGCAGCTTAAAGACGCCCTGGAGGACACCGACCTGCCGGTCGGCGCGCGCCTCGCCCGCACGCTGTTGCGCCTCGGGCACCGCTTCGGCCACACCACCGCCGCGGGCCGCGTGCAGCTGACGCTGCCGCTCACGCACGACCACCTCGCGGCGATGATCGGCGCCGCGCGCGAGACCACCACCGCGGCTTTGAGCGAGATGCGCGAGCGCGGCGCCCTGAGCGGTACGCGCGGCCAGTACAGCTTCGACCCGAGCGAGCTGCGCGCCTACGTGCGCGACCTTCTGCAGCCGCTGTAGCCCGCCCACTACTCACGCGTGGACCCCCGAGCGCCGTTTGTAAGGCGCTCGGGTGCAGCTCCCGCGCCCCGGGTGCTACCGTCGCCCCATGTCCCCGCTCGCGCGCCTCTGGCGCTACGCCCGGCCCTACCGCTCGCAGATCCTGCTGGGCTCGCTCTTCTCGTTTCTCAACAAAGCCTTCGACTTAGCCCCCCCGCTCCTCATTGGCGTCGCGGTCGACATCGTCGTGCAGCGCGAGGCGTCTTGGCTAGCGCAGCTCGGCGTCACCGACTTGATGGCGCAGCTCTGGGTGCTCGCCGGCGCGACGATCCTCATCTGGGGGCTCGAGTCGTTGAGCGAGTACGTCTTTCAGCTCTACTGGCGCAACCTCGCCCAGGAGGTGCAGCACGCGCTCCGGCTCGACACCTACGCGCACGTGCAGGGGCTCGAGCTCGCCTACTTCGAGGACCGCACGACGGGCGGGCTGATGGCCGTGTTAAACGACGACGTCAACCAGCTCGAGCGCTTTTTGGACGTCGGCGCCAACGACCTCATCCAGGTCGCCACGACCGTGGTGATCGTCGGGGCGATCTTCTTCGCCCTCGCCCCCAGCGTCGCCTGGCTCGCCTTTTTACCCGTACCGGTCGTTATCTGGGGGTCGTTTCGCTTCCAGCGCCGCATCGCCCCGCGCTACGCCGACGTGCGCGAACGGGTCGGCGACCTCAGCGCGCAGCTCGCGAACAACCTCAGCGGTATCACCACCATCAAGAGCTTTACCGCCGAAACGCGCGAAGCCGAGCGCGTCCGCCGCGAGAGCGACCGCTACCGGGCGAGCAACCGCCGCGCCATCCGCCTCAGCGCGGCGTTCGTGCCCCTTATCCGCATGGCCATCGCCGCGGGCTTTATCGCCACGCTCGTCTTGGGCGGGTCGCTGGCGCTCTCGGGGACGCTGGCGGTCGGCGCCTACAGCGTCCTGGTCTTTATGACGCAGCGCCTGTTGTGGCCGCTGACCACCCTCGGGCAGACCTTCGACCTCTACCAGCGGGCGATGGCCTCGTCAAAGCGCATCTTCAACCTGCTTGACACCCAGCCCACCATGCGAGACGGCCTCTCCCCGCTACCCCTAGGGGCGGTGCGCGGCGAGCTGCGGCTAGAAAACGTCTCTTTTGCCTACCGCGGCGGCGGTGAGGTGCTCCGCGGCCTCTCGCTCACCCTCCGGGCGGGCCAAACGACCGCCATCGTCGGCGCCACGGGCGCCGGGAAGAGCACGCTGATCAAACTCTTGCTGCGCTTTTACGACCCGCAATCGGGGCGGGTGACGCTCGACGGCCACGACCTGCGGACGCTCAAACGCCACGACCTGCGGCGGGCTATTGGCTACGTGAGCCAAGACGTCTTCCTCTTTCACGGCACCGTCTACGACAACATCGCCTACGGCGACCCCGACGCGAGCCGCGAGGCGGTCATCCGCGCCGCCAAGGTCGCCGAAGCGCACGACTTTATCACCGCCTTGCCCTTTGGCTACGACACCATCGTCGGTGAACGCGGGCAGAAGCTCTCCGGCGGGCAGCGCCAACGCATCTCCATCGCGCGCGCGGTGCTCAAAGACCCCCCCATCTTGATCCTCGACGAGGCCACCTCGGCGGTCGACAACGAGACCGAGGTCGCCATCCAGCGCTCGGTCGCGCGCTTGGCCGAAGACCGCACGGTGGTCCTCATCGCCCACCGCCTCTCGACGGTGCGCCACGCGCACTGCATCTTCGTGCTGAGCGACGGGAGGCTCGCCGAGGCGGGGACGCACGAGGCGCTTTTGGCGCGCGGCGGCCTCTACGCGGGGCTCTGGCAGGTGCAGACGGGGGAGCGCGCCGAAACGCCCATCAGCGCCGACTAAGGGGCGCTGCCCCACGCTACCGGTACCCTTGCGGCGGGTGCGTTAAGGGCTTTCACCTCGGAGCGCCGTTGACCAGACGCTACCCGCTGCTGATAGACTCGGGGTCGTGCCTCCCCCCCCGTCACCGCTCACCGCCCCGACGGGCGAACGGGCGAAAGCGTTCGGCGCGTTCTATACGGGCGCCGCCGTGGCGGACTTCGTGGTGCGCTGGGCGCTAAGGCGCGGTAGCGACCGGGTGTTAGACCCCAGCTTCGGCGGCGGGGTCTTTCTGGCGGCGGCGCTGGCGCGGCTTGAGGCGCTCGGCGGCGGGGCGGGGGGGGTCTACGGCGCCGAACTCGACGGGGCGGTGCACGCGCGCGTGTCGGGCGCGCTCCCCGTAGCCCCGCGCCAACTCCTACGCGCTGACTTTTTCGACCTCTCCCCCACCGACCTCCCGCCCCTCGACGCCGTGGTCGGCAACCCGCCCTTTATCCGTTACCAGCGCCTCGGCAGGGAAGCTCGGAAAAAGGCGGCCTTAAGGGCGCTCGAGGCCGGCGTAGCGCTCAGCGACCTCGCGAGCTCGTGGGCGGCGTTCGTCGTCCACAGCGCGGCGTTTCTAAGGCCGGGCGGGCGTCTCGGGATGGTGCTGCCCGCCGAACTCGGCCACGCGGGCTACGCGCGGCCCGTGTTGGCGCACCTCAGCCGCACGTACCGGCGCGTGACCCTGCTGACCTTTCAGGAGCGCCTCTTCCCCGAGCTGAGCCAGGACACGCTGCTGCTCTTGGCCGAGGACAAAGGCGCGCCCTTCGAGGGCTTTTTCTGGCGCGACGTCGCGCGGGTGGCCGACCTAGCGACCCCCTTGCCGCTCGAGCCCACCGAACGGCTGCCCGAAGCGCCGCTCTTGGAGGGGCGCGAAAAGCTCGTCACGCGCTTTGTCCCGGCGGCGGCGCGCGAACTCTATAGGGAACTCGCACAGCACCCAGCAGTCACGAGGTTGGGCGCGCTCGCCGAGGTCGGCATCGGTTACGTCACCGGCGCGAACGGCTTTTTCCACCTCGCCCCGGAGCGGGCGCGCGCGCTCGGCCTCCCCGCCGCGCACCTCCAGCGGGCCGTCTTTCGCGGGGCGGCGCTCTCGGGGCTCCGCTTCGGCGAGGCCGACTGGCACGGGGCGGCCCGGTGGGGTCACGCGGGCTACGTGCTGCACGTGACCGGCGACGACGTAGAGGTAAGCGACCTGGCGCCGGCGCTGCGGGCCTACCTCGAGGCCGGCGCGGCGCAGGGGGTGCCCCGAGCCTACAAGTGCCGCACCCGCACCCCTTGGTACCGCGTCCCGCACGTCAGCGCGCCCGACGCCTTTCTCACCTACATGAGCGGGGCGCGGCCGCAGCTCGTCGCCAACGCCGCCGGCGCGGCTGCACCGAACACCCTGCACGTGGTGCGGCTTCGCCCCCAGGCGAACGTTTCGGCGACCGCCCTGGCGGCCCTCTGGCAGAGCTCGCTGACACGCCTCAGCGCCGAACTCGAGGGTCACGCCTTGGGCGGCGGGATGCTCAAGCTCGAGCCCCGCGAAGCCAGGCGCGTCCTCGTCGCCACCCCGGAGGTTAGCACGGGGTTGACAGAGGAACTTGATGAGCTTCTGTGGCAGGGGCGAACCGACGAAGTCCAGACGATTGTGGACAAGGTGCTGCTCCAATATGCCCTCGGTCTCAGCGCCAAGGCGTGCACCTTGCTTAAGCACGCCGCCTGCACTCTTCGCCACAGACGCTACTACCGGAATCGTCCGCCCTCGCAAATCGAGTGAAGACGCTCCGATCTTGCTTTTGCCATTATCCTTTATAACACTAGGCTACGGGGAGCTGCCCAATGGTTAGATGGATAGCGCAACTAAACACCTTTTGTACAGCGTTAAACAAGAACTGAGACACGCCTGAAAACCCTTGAGCTTCTATCATGCCGTTTGCCAAAGCTTCATAGGTTACGTGTGATGCCTTAATTTCTAGCTAACGCTGTATTTAGACAGTATTGACTTAGTTGCCGACTTTCAGAGATTGAACCGCCTCAAAGTTCTGATTCTCCGGCCTGTAAACAGGAGCCTCACTCTCGTCGGGTGCATAAAGAATTCCGATAAGAAGGTAAGTCCCCTCCGGTACGACTCTACCCCAGTTGTCCCTCCCCGACCAACTTTCCTCAAACGAGATGCGCTCACCCGGCGCCATTGGTTTTGGCGTAAGGCCGAGGGTACGAACAACCTCATACAATGACTGGAACATAACCTCACCGCTTTGGTTCGTTACCAAAAGGTCGTCATGGGCTTCCGCCTCGAGGCCACCTAGTTGAAGGGTGATCTCCTCATCACAGATATTTTCAGCAGTGAGGGTAACCGTGAGGCCCGCTCCGACTGCAACTTTGCTGGGAGCACTCATACTGAACGCCACACACGGGTTGGGAACGTGCCCTGTAGGCGTGTATTGTCTAAGTGTGTATGTGCTGCCGAGCTGGTTGGGAGTACAGCTCACCACAATGGCTATCAAGGCGAGGGGCACGACTAACAAGCGCACTTTAAGTTTTGTATTCATCTCCGCTCCTCATTTCACAATCAGTAGCCAAAAGCAAGGATCCCAAGATCCCGTTCAATATTACGGATGTTACTAAAAATGTATCTATTAGACCCCCCAAGCCCCCAAACAATGCCGCGAGCTTGAGCAGTACCATTTGAGTTCAAGGAATATACCGGAGAACCACTGTCGCCATTATCGGCATTGGTAAAACCCGAATTAGCTTGCACATAATCTTGGCACTTTAGCCATCTGGCGACACCACCCATAGGGCTCGTAACACAGGTTTTTACAACTGTACCTCTTGTCCAACCGGTCTGAACACCAATTTTGTCAAGAATCTCTCCATTAACTGGGACGTAAGTCTTACCAGTGACCATACGTAAGTTGGAATCATCGTACGTTCTTCCGTTCGCTGTCGTGATCCTTGGAAGTGTGTTCCTCCCACTGTTAGCAGGGTCACCATACCTTACATACGCAGCGTCACTAAACCTACAAGTTGCAAAAGGTGGACAACTGCCACCACCCATGTAAAAAGCCGGGTCAAGAGTCTCCACACCAATTGCTTTTCCGGGTCCAACCCAATCTTGGTAAAACCTTACTTGATCTACAAAGCCGATATCACGCGTACAATGGCTGTTAACAAGGAATCCTAACTCTCCATTACGTCTAACGTTGAACCCTTTGGTACACCACGTGTTGCTGTTGTTTTTGATATACCCAACTCTTACAGCTCCAGGAACCGGTCGCACATAAGACCATAAATTCTTTGTAGCATAAGGTTGTATCAATGGTTGCGTTGTCGCTCCAAGCAAGCGAATGGGCTCAGTTATTTCAAGCTTGACACTCCCACGGCTAAAGCACGTGGGATTCTTGCTTCACAGCGCTGTGCCGACTGATTAGGGTCGGTCTTACCTGCGCTCCACAAGCGTTTAGCGTCTCGGCGTGCCCCGCCGCGACAAGCTGTTTAAGTCCTTCTACTTTGATGTTGTGCGCCGCATTCAGGTCGCGGTCTATCACCGCACCACAGGCACACGTCCAAACCCTATCAGCGAGTGTCAGGGCGTCGTTGATAGCGCCGCACTCCATGTGCAGCTTGGAACTTGGGAAAAACCTGTCTATGACTGCCAGGTGCTTTCGATGCCACACCGTTTTGTACTCGAGTTGCCTACGGAACTCTCCGAGGGCCGCATCAGACACGCTCTTGGCTAGCTTGGTTCTCGCCATGCCTTTGAGCGATAGGTCTTCGATACAGATACCCTCATAGCCCCTCACTAGGGAGGTGGTCATCTTATGGAGAAAGTCTTGACGTTTGTTCCTGACTTTCTGATGGATACGAGCTAGCTGCTGTCTGGCTCTATCACGGTTCTTGCTTCCCTTCTGCTTGCGAGAGAGCGCCCTTTGTGCGCGTTTCAGCTTCTTCTCGGCGGCGCGGTAGTGCTTGGGCGGCGCTTCCCGTTCACCACTGGAAAGGACAGCGAAGTCTTTGAGCCCGAGGTCTATGCCTACGACGTTCTCAGGCTTGGCGGGCGGTAGTGGCACGTCCGGCATTTCAAACTCGGCCGTCAGCGTCACATACCACTTGCCGGTGGCGTCGCGCTTGAAGGTGGCCGACTTGGTTTTGCAGTCAATGTCTTGAGACTGGCGGATGCGTACCCAGCCGATTTTAGGAACGTAGACCTTGCCATCTTCAACCTTGACCCGTTGCGGAATGCGGAAGCTCGGCATCTCTCGCTTGCGCGACTTGAACCGAGGAAAGCGCGAGCGTTTCTCAAAGAAGTTCTTGAAGCTGCGGTCAACGTCCTTGAGCGCCTGTTGAAGGAGCTGCGAGTCAACGCCCTTAAGCCACCCGGTTTCAGGTTGCTTTTTCAGGTCGGTTAGCTCGCTTGAAAGCTGCTTGGCACTGATGCCCTCCTTGTTCGCCTCATAGAAGTCACGACGCCTAGCCAGCGCCCAATTGAACACGAAGCGTTTCGCCCCAGCCATCTGGCACAGCAGTTCTTCCTGCGCCTTTGTGGGGCGCATCTGGAAGCGGTAGACCTTGCGAAGCAGCATCAGCGTTTCCTCTGCTCTGCAATATACCGCTCAATCGTCTGGGAGCTGACGTTACCAGCGGTCGAAACGAAATACGAGCGCGTCCACAGACTACGCAACCGCGCCAGATGTGGAAACTCCTGCCGCAACTTGAAGGAGGTGTAGCCCTTGAGATGACGAACGATGCAATCCACCGAGGTGCTGGGGTCAGCGCCGATGAAGAGATGGAGGTGGTCGGGCATCACCTCTAAGGCGATGACCTCCCACCCCATCCGTTCGCACTTGTCGTTAAGCAGTTCGCTGAGCCTGTCACTGACGCGCCCTACCAGCAGCTTCTTGCGGTACTTCGGTATCCACACGAGATGGTAGTTCAAGAGGAATACCGAGGTGGTCTTGTGCTGGTAGGCGCGGGGCATCAGAGAAAGTCCCCTACCCGGCTGTTGGCGAGTTCTACGCCCCGTTTCAGTGCCTCTCGCACCAGTTCGACAATACGAAGGTCGTTGTCGGAGAGGAACTTGTACTCCTGCACAAGCTGTTCAGTGCAGTTCTCGAGGAGGGCTTCAAGTGGGGTGCAATGGCAGCCCGGCAGGGTATTGGCCGCCTGTTTGATGGGGCTGCTCATTAGAGCAACCCCAGGATGTCGAGAGCTTCTTCATCGGATACCGGCTCGTTGTAGCCTTTGGCTTCGCGGCGAGCGTGGTGCTCGGCTTGCCAGGTGCGCCAGTCGCGGAGTGATGCTTGCTCGGCTTCGGTTGGGAGGTTCGTGCTATCGTTCATCTTGATTCCCCTTAACGGAATTTCTGAGCGGCGTGTGCTTGGCGGCTATGCCGCTCAGATGCTTTAAGTATACACAATATGGTGACGGCTGTCAACATGTTGTGGTGACGATGCTGCTATACTGTCTTCATGACTGACTCCATTAGACAAGCTGTTAAAAGGCGAATTGACGAGCTTGGGAAAAGCCAAGCCGAGGTGGCGCGAAGTCTAGGATTGCAGCGGCAGTATCTAGGCCGAATGCTAAACGAACACGTTGGAGAGGTTCCTGAAAGCTGGCAGCAACTTCTTGACGCTCTAAACCTCGAACTCTACGTCAGAGAAAAACCCTCGACTGCGAACAGCCAGAAGAGCTAGCTCTTGCAGAGCTAGTTGGGGGGCTGCTACATCCCACGGCTAAAGCACGTGGGTTTTGCAGCCCCCCATACCCCCAACTTCTATAATCGCATCTTCTGGTATGTTAAACCGCTGTATTGCTTCCTTGACCCGCAAAGCATGATTTTCGCTCTCAACACCAAGGGTTACAGTATTATTGACCTCATCAACGTCTAAAAACAAAAGTCCGTATTCAGTTGCAATCTTGAGAGCGTTGGTGAAATATGCGTGTAGCTCTTCAAATGTGTATCGAACCGTTTGCAATTTAATCTCTGGCAACTTGGCTTTGCTTGATGAGATTAACACCTCCTGATCCAAATAGTTTGACCCAAAAACGTTCTCTATCGCTTCTTGAACGTTAGAAATGCTCGCCGTGCGGAAGGATTGGCTTTTAGCCAAATTGGCTATGTAATTACCGTTTTCGTCAAGATAGAAGCCTGCAAATTCAGGAAGTGCTTCCGCAATTTTTAGAAACTACTCATCTAGCGTTTCTTTACTTTCGGGTGTAGGCGCTTCTTCTGTAACGTCCAAAGGGTTTGTTACACAAGCTTGAAGTAGAGAAGACAGAATGAGTAACGGTATGAGCGCTTTGATATTGAAATGTCTACGCATTGCGTCCTCCAAGTTCATGAAATCAATCAGCCAAAGTGAAAGATGGAGCAAGCTGGCTAGGCCTCAAACTCCGGATGCTATAAACCAGAGCTGTAGCTAACAGCCTCTTATATGGCTAGTTTCTAACAAAGGAAAGAGTAGCACAGAGTCTTCACAAATATCTTAACCCTTTTTTAATCTGTCTTTCAACGATAGACAAGTGCTTCCACTCAATGTAGGCTAAAGCCATTGCGAGAGGTGACTTAAGAGTTTGACAGTAGCGTTTCTTTCATACTAAACCTCTATACACTCATGCTCAGTAAACTGATGTTCGAAAAAAGAGTTGGCAAGGTATTAGTATCGGCGAGCTATAAAGCCGCAACTTATTGGTTTTATGTGGAAGCGGCTCTAAGCGCTCGTCATGCCTGTAAACCAACTCACCCTAAAGCAGCAACCGGTAAAAATCCAAGGTCTCTTGCGCCACCGCCGCCCAGCTGAAGCGCTCCTCGACCCGCCGGCGCGAGGCTTTGCCCATCGCCCCCAGCCGCGCGGGGTCAGAGAGCAGCTCGGTCAGGGCCCCCGCCAGGTCGCGGGCGAACGCCTCGGGGTCTTTCGGTTCGAAGTCCTCCCCCGCCTCAAAGGGCACTAGCAGCCCCGTCTCCCCGGGCACTACGATCTCCGGGATGCCGCCGACGGCGGAGGCGACCACGGGCGTCTCGCAGGCCATCGCCTCTAAGTTGATGATGCCGAAGGGCTCGTACACCGACGGGCAGACGAACACCGCCGCTTGGCTGTAGAGCACCACGAGCTCCGCGCGCGGCAGCATCTCGCGCACCCAGACGACGTTGGCCCCCTCCGCGCGCGCCCTTTCGATCAGCCCGGCCATCTCGCGTTCGATCTCCGGGGTGTCCGGCGCCCCCGCGCAGAGCACCACCTGCGTCCCTTCCGGCAGGTACTTGAGCGCGCTTACGAGGTGCAAGATGCCCTTTTGCCGGGTGATGCGCCCGACGAAGAGCACGTAGGGGCGCGCGGGGTCGACCCCGTAGCGGCGCAGCACCGCGTCGTCGCGCGTCGGTCTGTACTCGCTCGGGTCGATGCCGTTGGGGATGACGCGAATCCGCTCGAAGGGGACGCCGTAGAGCGCGTGCACGTCGCGCTTCATCGCTTCGGAGACGGCCACGACCCCGTCGGCGTTCTCGAACGCGGTGCGCTCGAGCCAGCTGCTCGCGTAGTAGGCGGAGCCCAGCTGCTCGACCTTCCAGGGGCGGTGCGGCTCCAACGAGTGCGTGGTCAAGACGAGCTTGGCCCCCTGGAGCTGCTTCACCAAACAGCCCGCGAAGTGCGTGTACCAGGTGTGGCAGTGCACGATGTCGCTCGGCCCCGCCTTGCTTGCCATCATCAGGTCGCGCTGCAAGGTGTCAAGCAGCTTGGCGTGGCGCGGGTCCTGGGCGCTGAGCGCGACCTCCGGGGTGACGCCCTCGACCCGCAGGTTGCCCTTTTCGACGCGCTGGTCACCGAACGAGAAGACCTCGAGGCGGTGCGCGCCCCCATCCAGGCGCGCGAGTTCGCGGGTCAGGTACTCGACGTGCACCCCCGCCCCCCCGTAGATGTGCGGCGGGTACTCGTTGGTCAAGACGGTGATGTTCATCCGGCACCCCTTTCTAGCGCAGTCTACAGGATGGTGTGTGGTGAAGAGCTTCCGGTTACCGAGCAATGAGCCATGAGCAACGAGCCACGAGTGATCGCTACTGGCCCCTCGCTACCGACTTTTGCTTACCGGCTCAGCTCGAAGCGCAGGTCGTAGTTGTTGAGCGTCCCCGGCAGCGGCCCCGGCACCCCGAGGCGGTTGAGGGGGCGTAGCCACACCTCGCGGCCCGTGATGAGGTGCGCGAGCATGTTGCTGGTGAGCAGCAAGACGAGGTGTCGCCCCGGGCAGATGGCGGGCCCCTGCGAAAAGGGGATGAGCGGCCACGGCTGCGAAAAACCGTGCTCGAGCCACACCTCCGGCGCGAAGCGGTGCGCGTAGGGCAGGCGCGTCTCGTCGCGGTGGAAAAAGGGCGCGTAGATCAGCACGCCGGTCTCGGCGGGCATGACCCCCTCCTCCCACTGCGTCTCGCGGGTGCTCTGGCGCAGCACCATCGGCGTCGTGGGCCACAGGCGCAGCGACTCGAGCACCGTCGCCCGCAAAAAGGGGAGCACCGGCAGGGGTGGGCTCTCCCGAACCTCCTGGCGCGCCCGCTCCGCCTGCTCGGGGAACGAGGCCAGCAGCGCGAGCGAGCGAAACGTCGTCATACCGGCGGGGTCAAAGGCGAAGAGCCACTGCGGCACCTGGTGGTCGGGGGCGGTCTGTTTGGTGGCGTAGGTGTGCGCCATGACGTGCGCCAAGCTCCCCGGTTCGGCGCGCTCTAAGTAGCGGTGCATCCGCCTGAAAAAGCGCTTGCGCAGCCCCTTGTTCTTGGGCTTTAAAAAGGCCCAGTTGCCGTCCGCGCGGAGCTTAAAGATCATGTCGGTGAGCTTCGTGTCGTCCCTGGCACCGTCGCCGAAGACGACCCGCCGCACGAGGCGGAACCAGGCGGCGAAGAAGGTGTCCCACTCGAGCGCGTAGCGGCGCCGGCGGACCGTTTTGAGGAGTTCGTCGGCCTCCTCGGCGACGACCGCCAGAAGCTGCGCCGAGAGCCTGTGCATGGGGCTCTCGTGGTCCAAGACCTCCTCATTAAAGCGGCGGCGGTCGGGGCGCGCGGGGCCGCGGGTGATGAGCGCCCCCTTGGGCTCGAAGTGCGACAGCGCGGCGCGCTTTTCGAAGCTGGCCGTGGTGAAGGGCTCAGGCGAACCCGCTAGCACGCGGTGGACGTGTTCCGGGTCCAAGATGAGCGCTCTGGGCTGGCCCGGGACGCGCAGCATGAGAGGCCCCGGCCCGTAGGTGTCCCTAAGCCGCTGCATCCGGCGCACGGCTCTGGTGTCAAGGTCGAGCGCCTCGGTAAGCGCGACGATCTTCGGGCGGCGGATGATCGGGCCCTTGGCGACGGTCGGGATGACGATGTCTGACAAGACGCTTAGCGTGTCCTGCACCGAAGCGACGGGTAGCGATGCACGGTTCATGTAACCCCCTCTGGTGGCTCGGTAGCGTTTCGGTAGAGGCGCGGACCCAAACCCGCAGCGCCCCCCACAAGCTGCGTCTCACCTTGCGACGCGCTTTGTGCTCCTGCCTACCTTTATTCTGACCGGAGGTGCCCCGAGGGCAGTGTGTGCCAGGGTAGAGAGGCGACCTATGAGCGCCGAACACTTGCGCTGACCCCGTTTTGCAAGCTGACGCATTGACAGCGCCGCGACGCTCACGGATACTCGGACGTGGACGATGGTTGACCAAAGTTGTCAACTGATACCGGAAGCCGATCGAGGAGACCTCATGGGATGCTGTGACGAACTCGCCATCAAGAGCCCGCCGCGCTACAAGGCGCGCCGGAGCCCCCCAACCGACCTACTTAGCGCCTGGAAGGGAGACCCCAGTACGCTCGGCGGCGTCGAGCGCCGAAGCGTCCTCAAGGGTCTTTTCGGGACCTTCGTGGGCGTCACACTCGCCCCTAGCCTCGTCGCCTGCAACCCGCGCGCGCAGCGCGTTCGGTTGGCCTTTTGCAGCCAGCTGCTGTGCGTGGTGCCCTACGAGTTCACCCGCGCCGAAGGCTTTTTCGAGGACGAAGGGCTCGAGGTCGAGTACATCTACGCGCGCGGCGGCAACGCCGCCATGCAGGCGCTCGTCGGCGGCGCGGTCGACTACGCCGCCACCAGCCTCGACGTGGCGCTGCAGGCGGCCGCGAGCGGCGCCGCGATCCGGCGCTTCGCCACCACCGGTCAACTGCCGCTCTTCGCCCTAGCGACCGCACCGGGGAGCCCCATCGCTTCCCTTGAGGGGCTCGCGGGCGCTACCGTCGGCATCTCGGGGCTCGGCAACGCCGACCACGCGCTGCTCCTTTACCTGCTCCAACGCTCGGGGGTGGACACGGGCAGCCTCGAGTACGCCACCATCGGGACCAACCTCTACGAAGCGCTCAACGCGGGCCAGGTAGACGCCGGGATGGTGCAGGAGCCCGCGCTCTCGCTCGTGCAGGAGGCCGGCGGACGGGTGCTCTTTAACGGGATGGACTTAACCGACGCCGAGCGCTTTTTGGGCGGCACCTACGAGTTCATGGGCGTCGCGGTGCGCGCCGCGGAGCGAGACGAGCGCCTCGACGAGATGCGGCGGCTGGCGCGGGCGCTAGAGCGCGGGCTCAGGGCGCTGCGCACCGCCTCCCCCGGCGACCTCATCGCGGCGCTGCCGCCGGAGCTGGTCACCGGCGGCGACCCCGGAAGGCTCGCCGACATCTTGGAGCGCTACCGCCTGTCGCTCTACCCCGAAACCGTCAGCATCGACCCCGCCTCGAGCGCGCGCGTCCAGGAGGCCAACCTGAGCGCCGGGGTGCTGGCGGCGCCCGTGGACCTAGACGCGCTCCTCGACACCGCCGCGCTAGGGGCGGACGCGCCGAGCGGGCTCCGGGCCGCGTGATGCTCGCGGTTCGGGACCTCACGCTGGCCTACGGCGGGGCCGAACCGGTGCTGGCGGGGGTGAACCTCGAGGTCCCCGCGGGGCGCTTCGTCTCGCTCGTCGGGCCGTCGGGTTCGGGTAAGAGCAGCATCCTGCGGGCGGTCATGGGGCTGCAAGCGCCAGAGGGCGGCGCGGTGTCGCTCGGCGTGCCGCGCGAGGAGGTCGGCTTCCTCTTTCAGGACGACGCCCTCTTGCCGTGGCGCACGGCGGCGCAGAACGTCGCGTTGGGCCTCACCATCCGGGGGGTCGCCAAAACCGAGGCCCTGGCGCGCGCGCACACCTGGCTCGGCCGGCTCGGGCTCACGGGTTTCGAGGACCGCTTTCCGCGCCGCCTCTCGGGGGGGCAGCGCAAGCGGGTGGCGCTCGCCCAGGTGCTGGCGCTGGGGCCGCGCCTGCTACTGATGGACGAACCCTTCGCGTCGCTCGACGCCATCGTCCGGCACCGCATCACCCAGGACGTGCTGCGCTGGACGGAGCGCGAGCGCCTCACCGTGCTCCTGGTCACCCACGACCTAGAGGAGGCGATCAGCCTGTCAGACACCATCTATCTGCTTTCAAACGGCCCGCGCGCGCGCGTCAAAGAGCGCTACGAGGTGCCCCTGCCGCGCCCGCGCGACCCCATCGTGACGCGCACGCTACCGGGTTTCGCGCCGCTCCTCAAGCGGCTGTGGAGCGACCTCGAGGGTGCCTTCGCAGCCCCCTCCCCGACGGCGCCGCTCGAGGGGGCCACGCGGTGAAGCGCGCCTCGCGCCTGCGCGTCCCGCTCGTCTGGCTCGCGCTCCTGGGCGTCTGGGAGCTCGTCGGGCGCGCTGGGCTGCTCGCCGACCTCTACGCCACCACCCCGAGCGCGGTCGCCGAGACGCTCTACACCCTCTTCGCGAGCGGCACGATCTGGCCACACCTGCAAGCCACCTTTTCCGCGGCGCTCTTGGGGCTCGTCTTCGGGCTCGTCGTGGGGGCGGCTTTGGGGTTTGCCGCCGCGCTCGTCCCCTTCCTCCGCGAGCTGCTAGAGCCCGTCATGCTCTTTTTAAACGCTATCCCGCGCGTTGTCCTGGCGCCGCTCTTTATCATCTGGTTCGGTATCGGGGTCGGCTCGAAGGTCGCCCTGTCGCTCGTGCTGGTCGCGGTGCTCATCTTTTTCGCGGTCTACAACGGCTTTCGCGAGGTCGACCGGCGCCTGGTCGAACGCGTGACCACCTTGGGTGGCGGGCGCGGGGTGCTCCTGCGCGAGGTCTACGGGCCGTCGGTCGCCTCGTGGGTGATGAGCAACCTCAAGGTGGCGCTAGGGTTCGCCTTTACCGGCGCCGTCGTCGGCGAGTTCGTCGCGGCGAGCCGCGGCCTGGGTTACCTGATGACCTTCGCACTCAGCACCTACAACACCGCGCAGGTCGTCGCGCTGGTGCTCCTCATCGGCCTTTTCGTGCTGCTGCTCTTTTACGTCGCGGGTAGGCTCGAGGCCCGCTGGCTCCGTTGGAGGCACCCATGAACGTCGCCTACGTCTTTAACACCCCGAACGCCGCTACATACAAGCTGGGTGGGATGATCTTGCCGCAGCTCGAGCGCGGCGACCACGGCGCCAAGGTGCTCGGGATGTTTTTCTTCGACGACAACACCTTTGTGCTGCGCCAGGGCGACCCCATCGGCGAACGCTTGGGCCGCGTCGCCAGGGAGCAGGGCATCTTGCTCATGATGTGCGATCAGTGCGCGCTGCAGCGGGGGCTCGCGGTGGGCGCGCCGCGCAGCGCCACCCCCACGGGCGTGGTCGCGGGGGTAGCAGTCGGCTGCTTTCCCGACCTCTACGGCGCGCTCGCTACAAGCCCCTCGGTTCAGGTGATCTCGCTCTAAGCCGCCTAGGTGGCAGCGTCCACCAGCGCTAACCCCATACCCGTCAAGCCGACGTCTAGGGGCGGCACTTCCGACCTCACACCGAACGCCTGGTTGCACACGGGCTCGCGCCTAACCGGGAGACCTTGCCGCCTCTCGCCGCCATCTCCTTCTACGCTGAGCGCGCGGCAGCCCGAGCGGCGCCTCGGGGCCCTAGCGCCGCTTGCGGTTGGCGTAGCCCGTCGGCACGCGCAGCCGCCGCTCGGCGTCGCGGGCGGCGAGCATGGCGTTGATCTCCCTCAGTTCGGCGTAGTAGTGCTGCAGCTGGTCGGTCGGCAAGTTCGGGTCGGTCAAGTAGCCCGAGACCTCCTGCATCCGCTCCAACAGGCGTTTGCGCTGCGCCTCCTTTTCGTCGCTCAAATAGAGCTCGCGCAGGCGCGAGAGCGACTTGTGCAGGTGCCCGTCGACGTCGATGCGGCGCTCTTGCTGCGCCTCCTGGGTGAGCAGGCGCTCGAAGACGATGCGCCCCTCCTCCCGCGCCTGGTAGTGGCGCAAGATCGCGCGGTCGTCAAAAGCGCAGGCGCGGCACACCGCGCAGAACTCGCGCAGCAGCGCGTCCTCGCCCGCCTCGGGCAGAGCCGCCTCGAGGACCTCGAGGCGCTCGGCCAAGCGGTGCGGCTCGAGCAGCAGCAGCGCGATCACCTCGAGCTCGATAATCGCCCGCTGCGACGCCCCCTCGCCGCGCTGCATACCCTTGAGCTGCGTGGTGTCGAGCTTGCGCCGCGTGCGCGCGCGCACCCACTCGTCGAGGCGCGCGCCGTCGATCCCTAGGTGATCGATCACCAGCCGCCGCATCTCGCTCGCCACGGGGTCGAACACGTCGCGGGGGGTGAGCGCGGGCAGAAGCTCCTGCAGCGCGCCCTTTTTGCCCTCCAGGGTGCTCACGTCGAACCTCGCCAACACGCGCTCGAAGCGAAACGCGACCTCGGAGAGCCCGCCCCGCAGCGCCTCGCGAAAGGCGCCGACGTGCCCCGCCAAAACCGCGTCGGCGGGGTCTTTGCCGAAAGGCACCCTCACCGCCCGCACCAAGAAGTTGCGCCCCACCGACTGCTCGAGCCCGCTCAAGACCGCCCGCTGCCCCGCCTCGTCGGCGTCGAAAGCGAGGAGCAGCCGCTCCACCCCCTGGCGCGCGAGCTGCGCCGCCTGTTCGGCGGTGAGGGTCGCACCAAGAGCCGCCACGGCGTTTTTAAAGCCACACTGGTGGAGCGCAATGACGTCCATGTAGCCCTCGACGACGATGCACTCGCCCGCCTCGCGGATCGCCCCCTTGGCGACGTCGAGCCCGTAGAGCAGCTCGGCCTTTTTAAACACCTCGGTCTCGGGGGTGTTCAGGTACTTGGGCAGCGCGTCGTCGAGGACGCGCCCCGAAAACCCCACCACGCGCCCGAGCGCGTCTTTGATGGGGAACATCACGCGGTGGCGGAAGCGGTCGTAGCGCCGCCCCGAATCGGACTCGGCGATGAGCCCCGCGCGCAGGAGGTCGTCGTCGGAAAAGCCCTTGTTGAGCGCGTGCTTGAGGAGCGCGTCCCAGCTGTCGGGGGCGTAGCCGAGGTCGAAGGCCTCGAGGCTCTCCGGTGTCAGCTTGCGCCCCAAGAGGTAGTCTCGCGCGGGTCCCGGCAGGTGCGCCTTGAAAAAGGCCAAGGCCAGCTTGTTGATCTCATAGAGGTCGCGCTTTTTGGTCCCCTGCGGGGTGCTGGGCGTGACCTCGATCCCGACGCGCCGCCCGAGCAGCTGCAGCGCCTCGTAAAAGTCCACGTTTTGGGTGCGCATGACGAAATCGAACACGTCACCCTTGGCCTGGCAGCCGAAACAGTAGTAGAAGCCGCGGTCCTGCAGCACGTGAAACGACGGCGTCTTCTCGCTGTGAAACGGGCAGAGCCCCTTGAGCCGCCCCCGCCCCGCGCTCTGCAGCGCCACGACCTCACCGACGACCTCGGCGAGGTCGAGGCGTTCGCGGATGCGTTCTTTGGCGTCGTCAGGCACGGGCTCCTCGGGGCGCGCGGGTGAAAGCGGCGGTCTGTGGGGAGAGCGACGCGGGGACGGGCTCGAGCTGCTACTCGGCCAAGAGAGAACGCCGCGCTATAAGGCTCACAGTCTAGCACGCCGTGAGCCCCCAAACGTGGCTCGCGCACAGGTTGCGGGTAGCTCACGAACGGCGTGCTAGACGCACATTTTATGAGAAACCTAGAGGACCTCGGGCTCCCCGACGTTGTCAAAGAGCGGCAGGTGCCCGAGCGAGATCACGTCGTCGCGCTCCTCGCCCTCGGTAAACACCGCGAGCGTCGCGACGACCTGGGCGCCCACGTCGCCTAGAAGCTCCGAGAGCGCGCGCAGCGTGCCGCCGGTGCTAACCACGTCGTCGACGACCGCGACCCGCTTGCCCCGAAGTTTGGGGACGTCCGAGCCGTCGAGGAAGAGGTCCTGCGGTTTGCCCGTGGTGATCGACAGCACCGTCTTCTGCACGGCGTCGACCATGTAGGGTTTTTGGGTCTTGCGCGCGACGATGTAGGGCACGCCCGTGCGCACCGAGAGCGCGTGCGCTAAAGGGACCGCCTTGACCTCCGGGGTGACGAACACGTCAACCTCGGGAGCGCGTTTGGCGAGCTCCTCGGCGGCCGCTTCGGTGAGCGCGGTGTCCCCCAAGAGGTTCAGGAGCGCGACTGAAACGTCGCCGACGCTGATCACGGGCAGCTCGCGCGTTTGCGTACCGATGCGGATGGTGTAGGTCATGGTAGAGCCTCCTGGGGAGCGGGTGGGTAGCGGTCAGCAGTCAGTAGCCAGTAGTCAGAATACAGTAGCGGCACCCCCCTGGTTTTTGGCCCCTGACGTCTGGGACTCAAAACACCACCGTTTTGTTGCCGAAGATGAGCACGCGGTCCTCTAGGTGCGCGGCCACGGCGCGGGCCAAGACGGTGCGCTCGAGCTCGCGCCCGACCCCCACGAGGTCAGCCACGCTCTCGCGGTGCGAGACGCGGGCGACGTCCTGGGCGATGATGGGCCCTTCGTCGAGCTCATCGGTGACGTAGTGAGCGGTCGCACCGATAAGCTTCACGCCGCGCTCGTAGGCCTGCTTGTAGGGGTTGGCGCCGACGAACGCCGGCAAAAACGAGTGGTGAATGTTGATGATGCGGCCCCTGTAGCGGCTCACGACCTCCGGCGAGAGGATCTGCATGTAGCGCGCCAGCACGACCAGATCCACCCGGCCCTCGAGGAGCGCCAAGAGCTGCGCCTCCTGCTCCGCCTTGGTCTCCGGCGTCACCGGCAGGTGGTAAAAGGGGATGCCGAAGGCCTCGGTCGTCTCCCGCAACAGGTCGTGGTTGGAGATCACCAGCGGGATGTCGACGTCGAACTCGCCGCTCCGCACCCGCCAGAGGAGCTCCAATAGGCAGTGGTCGGTCTTGGAGACCAAAACCGCCATGCGTTTGCGCTGGTCCGCGTAGGCGACGCGCCAGCTCATCCCAAAAGGGCGCGCGACGACCTCCGCGAACGCGCGCTCGAACTGCGCTCGGGTCACGTCGAGGTCCTCTAGGTGGAAAACCATCCGCATAAAGAACTCGCCGCCTTTGGGGTCGGTCGAGTGCTGCTGCGCGTCTAAGATGTTCGCCCCGTGCGCGTAGAGAAACTGCGAGACGGCGGCGACGATGCCGGGGCGGTCGGGGCAGGAGATCAGGAGCCTAGCGGTGTTGGCGTCGGTCATGCTCCCCTAACGATACCCCCTGCGCGGACGACGGGCGCCAGGCGGCTGGGGCCTAGCGGGTGGGGTTAGGGGGTGGCGTACACTGCGACCATGACCCTCCAAGGCATCTTCCCCCCCCTCCCCACCCCCTTTACCGCCGCGGGCGAGCTCGACCTCGACGGGCTCCAAGGCCTGATCGCCGCGCTCGAGCCCCTTGTAGACGGTTTTCTCGTGCTGGGCAGCAACGGCGAGGCCGTCTATCTAACCGAGGCGGAACGGCGGCTGGTTTTGGAGGCGGCGCGCGCGGCGATCCCCACTACCAAGCCCATGCTCGCCGGTACGGGCGGCGAGGCGACCTGCACCGTGTTAAAGCGCAACTGTGTCGCGGCCGAGGTCGGCGCGGACGCGGTCCTCGTGCTGCCGCCGCACTACTACCTAGGTGCCATGAACGAGGTCGCCTTGCGGGCGCACTACCGGACGCTAGCGGACGAGAGCCCGCTCCCCGTGCTGCTCTACAACGTGCCCGCCAACACCACCCTGTCGCTCTCCCCTAACCTCGTGGGCGAGCTCGCGGGGCACGGCAACGTCGTCGGGCTCAAGGACTCGTCGGGTAACCTCGTCGCCCTCGGCGAGACCCTGCGCCGCGTCGGCCCGGAGTTCGCGGTCCTCACCGGCAACGCCCCGACGCTTTTGCCCGCCCTGAGCTTGGGAGCTTGGGGCGGCATTTTAGCCGTCGCCAACGTCGCACCGGCGCTCTACGCGGCGCTCCTGCGGCGCTTTAAAGCGGGCGACCTAGAGGGCGCGCGGGCGCTGCAGCTCGCACTCGACCCCCTGGCGCTCGCCGTGACGGTGCGCTTCGGCGTCGCAGGTCTTAAAGCGGCGCTGCGGCTCCAGGGGCTCCCGGCGGGCTACCCGAGGGCCCCGCTGCAGGACGTGAGCCGCGAGGTGCTACGGGAGCTAGAGGGCTTGCTCGAGGGGGTGCGGGCGCTAGCGGCGCCGTCAGCCTAGCGGCGCGCAAGTTTGTCCAAACAGGATACAAACGCCCCGGGGCGCTTCGCAGTAGAGTCGGACTATGCTGCCCCGTCTCCGCGCGCGCCTCCCGCTCCTCGGTACGGTCTGGCGCCTTTCGCTGCCCGTCATCGTGTCGAACCTGCTCATCAGCCTCGTCAACGTCGTCGATATCTTTATGGTCGGCCGCCTGGGGCCTTTGGAGATCGCCGCCGTCGGGATGGCGACGAGCGTGCGGATGCTCGTGCTCATCGGCATCATGTCGGTCACGGCGGGCTCGATCGCGCTGGCGGCGCAGGCGTACGGGGCGCGCGACGCGCGGGCGCTCTCGCACGTCGCGCGGCAGTCGCTCTCGCTCACCGTCTTGCTCGCGCTCCTTTTGAGCGTCGTCGGCTGGCTCCTCGCCGAACCCCTGCTGCGCATCCTCAACAGCGGCGGCGACCCGCAGGCGGCGGCTTTGGGCGCGGCGTACCTCCGCATCCTCTTCCTCGGCACCGTCCTCTTGGCCCTCAACCTGGTGATCAACAGCCTTATGCAGGGCGCGGGGGACACCGTGACGCCCCTATACATCACGGCGGGGGCGAACGTCCTTAACATCCTCTTCAACTACCTCTTTATGTTCGGCCCCGGGCCGCTGCCCGCCCTTGGCGTCGCGGGAGCGGCGGTCGGCACGCTCATCGCCCGCTTTATCGCCTCCGTCATCGGCCTCGTGATCCTCTACTCCGGCCGCAACCCCGTCCATATCCTGCCCGGCAGCTACCGCCCCGACTGGGGGATGTTCCGCGACATCCTGGCGATCGGCGTGCCCTCGGGGCTTCAGGGGGTCGCGCGTAACGGCGCGCAGGTGTTCCTGCTCGGCATCGTCACCTCGACGGCGGCGGGCACCTACGGCGCAGCAGCGCTCGCGATCGGGTTGCAGATCGAATCGCTCGCCTTTATGCCGGGGCTCGCCATCAGCGTCGCAGCGACCAGCCTCGTCGGTCAGGCGCTCGGCAGCTGGGATCCGGAGGAGGCCCGGCGACGCGGGGACACCGCCATCGTCTTAGGGGTCTTGGTGATGTCGCTCGCCGCCGTACCCATCTTCGCCCTAGCGCCCCAGATCCTGCACCTCTTCGACCCGAGCGCGCACCCGACGGTCATCGCGGCGGGGACGTCGTACCTGCGCATCAACGCCCTGTTTCTCCCCCTCCTAGCGGTCGCCATGGTCACCAACGGGACGCTGCGCGGTGCCGGCGACACGCGGCCCGGCCTGGTCGGTACGGTGATCGGCCGCTGCCTCATCGTGGTGCCGCTCGCGCACCTCTTGGCCCTGACCCTAGACTTCGGCGTCGTCGGCGTGTGGTGGGCGCTCTGCGTCGGCACCACCATCCAGGCGCTCTGGGTGGCGCTGCGCTGGCGCGGTACGCGTTGGCAGGGGGTGGCGCTGCGCAAGACCGCCCTCTACCGGCGGCACTTGGGTGGGCTTTCCGAGAGGGTGCAGCGGCGCTTTTTGCAGGAGGTGCGCACGCCGCTCATGGCCTGCCTCGGCGCGAGCGAAGCGGTCGAGGAGGCGGGCGTACGCTACACCCTCCCCGAGGGGCGCGGAGCAGCCTTTGTGCGGTTTCGCGAGGGCACCTTCGAGGTCGCCGAGGGGCGCGAACACCTCCCGCACCCGTCCAGCGCGGCGGCGCCCAAACGCCCCAAAGCGGCAGCCTACGCGCACGATTAAGCGCGTCCAGAAGGGCCTTTTTGTATCTTGCAGCGTTCGCTGACGTGTCGGCCGGCAGCCGCTCCAGTAACCCCTTACGTGCTACGCTAACCGGGTGGACTTAGACGGCGCCCTGCGCCCGCGTGCTCTTGCGGACTACGTCGGGCAGACCAAACTCAAAGAGAAGCTGGCGGTCTATTTGGAGGCGGCCAAGAGCCGCGGCGAGGCTCTCGACCACGTGCTCCTCTACGGCCCGCCGGGGCTCGGCAAAACGACCCTGGCGCACATCGTCGCCTACGAGCTCGGCGTCAATATCCGGGTCACCAGCGGCCCCGCGATTGAAAAACCGGGCGACTTGGCCGCGATCTTGACCAACTCGTTAGACGAGGGCGACGTCCTTTTCATCGACGAGATCCACCGCTTGGGCCGCGTCGCCGAGGAGCACCTCTACCCGGCGATGGAGGACTTCAAGGTCGACATCATCCTCGGCCAGGGCCCCGCGGCGCGCACCATCCGACTCGACCTGCCGCGCTTTACCCTGATCGGCGCGACGACGCGCTCGGGACTCATTACCGGCCCCATGCGCAGCCGCTTCGGCATCATCGAGCACCTCGAGTACTACACCGCCGCGGAGCTCGCCGCCGGCGTCACGCGCGACGCCCAACTCTTGGGTTTTCGCATCGATCACGACGCGGCGCTAGAGATCGGCCGGCGCGCGCGCGGCACCATGCGCATCGCCAAACGCCTCCTGCGCCGCGTGCGCGACTTCGCCGAGGTCGCCGGCGAACAGCAGGTGAGCTTGGCGCGCGCCCAGAGCGCTCTCAACGACCTCGGCATCGACGAACTGGGGCTCGAGGCCCGCGACCGCGTCATTCTGGAGACGCTCATCACCAAGTTCGCGGGCGGCCCGACGGGTCTGAACACCCTAGCGACCGCCGTCGGCGAGGACGGCAACACGCTCGAGGAGGTCTACGAGCCGTTTTTGATCCAAAACGGCCTCCTCAGCCGCACGCCGCGCGGGCGCGTCGCGACCGAGCGCGCGTACGCCCACCTGGGCTACCCCTACACCCCGCCGCCTCAACCCAGCCTCTTCGGCGCGGGTGAAGACGCGCCCCTCGCAGAGGACGTCGCCGAGAGCGCCGACTAGCGCTCCACGGCCCAACCTCGCCCTTCACCCTTACCCCGCTCGGCTTCTCCGGGCGGGGTTTTTCGGTGCGGCCCACCCCGTGGCGGGCGGCGAGACGGGGTCGAGCCCGTGCTGGGTAGCTCGCCATAAACCGTTGTACCTTCACGCGACACATCTCGCCGGGGCGCTCCTCACCCGTCCCCTTTACGCACCGTTTCGGTCACACGTTTGACGTGCCGTGCTGAAGCGCCCAAATGGGAGGTGCATAGCTTGCATGAGACGCGTGGGGTTGCTAGAATCCCGTATCAAACGACGGCAAGGCGCAGGGTCTACACGGCGGGCCCGCTACGAAGAAGGACGCTCAACCATGGTTGCGGTAGACGCTCGTCCGAGCGGTCGCTTTGACAAGTTTGTGACACGTTAGGGAAAGGTGAGAGATGAAACGACTTCTGCCAGTTGTGGGTTTGGGGCTGTGCGCGAGCCTGAGCGCGAGCGCCTTCGCGCAACAGAACGCGACCATCCGCTGGATGACCGGGAACACCGCGCAGTCGGTGCAGTTTGCCAACGAGGTAGCCCAGCGCTACATGGACGCCAACCCGCACACCATCGGCGGCGAGGAGTACAACGTCACCGTCGAGATCATCCAGGGGCCCGAGTCGGCGACCGACCGCTACGCTTTGTACCTGCAGTTCTTCCAGGCGCAGTCGGGCGAGGCAGACGTTTTGGAGATCGACGTCATCTGGCCCGGCGACCTCGCCGAGCACCTCGTCGACCTCTACGAGTACGAGGGCGCGCGTGAGGCTGCCGAAGAGCACTTCCCGGCGATCATCGAGAACAACACCGTCGATGGCCGTTTGGTGGGCATGCCCGCCTTTACCGACGCGGGGCTCCTGTACTACCGCTCGGACCTGCTGGAAGAGTACGGCTTCGACGGCCCCCCCGAAACCTGGGCCGAGCTCGAGGAGATGGCCCGCACCATCATGGAGGGTGAGCGCGCGGACAACCCCGACTTCACCGGCTTCGTCTGGCAGGGGGAAGCTTATGAGGGGCTGACCTGCAACGCGCTCGAGTGGATCGCCTCGTTTGGCGGCGGCACCATCGTCAGCCAAGAGGGGCAGATCGAGGTCTTTAACGACCAAGCCATCGCCGCGCTGGAAACGGCCGCCGGTTGGGTCGGCACCATCTCGCCGCAGGCGGTCACGGGCTTTCAAGAGGAGGACGCGAGGCGCATCTTCACCGCCGGCAACGCCGTGTTTATGCGCAACTGGCCGTACGCCTACTCGCTCCTCATCGACGCTGAAGGCCCTGTGACGACCGAGAACGTCGGCGTCACCACGCTGCCCGCCGGCGAAGAGGGCGGCACCCCCGCGGCTACCTTGGGCGGCTGGCAGATGGGCGTCTCGCGCTACAGCAGCAACATCGACGTCGCGGTCGACTTCGCGCTCTTCGCCACCTCCTACGAAGAGCAGCTCCAGCGCGCGCTGGTCGTCAACAACCTACCCACCATCGAAGCGATCTACGAAGACGAGCGGCTTCTCAACTCGCCGGTAGCGTGGTTTGCCGACCTGCTGCCGGTCTTCCAGTCGGCCGTCGCGCGCCCCTCGACGCCGACCGCGCCGCGCTACAACGAGGTTTCGCGCGCTTTCTTTACCGCCGTGCACGGCGTTTTGATGGGCACGACCGACGCCGAAACGGCGCTCGGCGAGCTTGAATTCACCCTCGAAGAGCTCACCGGCCTGCCGGTCGCCGGCGGCGCGCAGGACGTCGCCTCGAGGTAGACAGCAGCCGACAACCCGCTTTCAGGACGTCACAGGGGTTCGGGGGGCTCCCCCCAACCCCTGCAACCTTTCGTCAAGCCGGCGTAGCCGGCGCCTCACGTTTCAGGAGGAGGTCCTGCGGTGGCGCAAACGCAAGGCCAACCCGTCAAGGTCATCCGTCAGCGGAAAGAGGGCACCTCGGCGCTCGCCCGCGCCGAAGAACGCACCGCGCTGTGGCTCCTCGCGCCGACGTTTTTGACCCTTCTCGTGCTCGCCATCTACCCGCTCGGCCAGGTGTTCGTGCAGAGCTTTACCGACGCGCGCTTCGCCACGGCCGGTCACGAAACCTCGTTCGTCGGCTTTAGCAACTACCGCAACCTGCTCAGCATGACGATCCGCGAGCTGCCGCCGCGGATCGACGAGGAGACCGGACAACCCATCGTCCAAGACGGGGTCACGCAGTTTGAAAGCCCCTTTCGCATCCTGCCCCGCGAACCGGTGCGTTACGGCGCCGTCGGGCAGTTTGGCTTCGGCGGCAGGCGCTACGTTTTAGGTGCGACCAGCCCCGACTTTATCCGCGCGATCTGGGACACGCTGGTCGTCACCGTCATCGGGGTTTCGTTGCAGACGATCCTGGGCATGGTGATCGCGCTGACCGTGGCCACCAAGTTTCTCGGGCGCGGGGTGATGCGCGCGGCGATGCTCGTTCCCTGGGCGATCATCACGGTCGTCTCGGCGCGCATCTGGGAGTGGATGTTAGAGCCCGACCGCAAGGGGCTCTTTAACACCGTCTTTAGCTACCTGGGCCTCTCGGACGGGTTTACCAACTGGACGGGCAACCCCAGCTTGCAGCTCCCGAGCCTGATCGCCATGGAGGTGTGGAAGACAACGCCCTTTATGGCGCTTTTGCTCCTCGCCGGTCTGTCGACCATCTCGGGGGAGCTCTACGAGGCTGCCGAGATCGACGGCGCCAACAAGGTGCGGCAGTTTTTCTCCATCACCCTGCCCCTTTTGATGCCGACCCTCGCCGTCGCCCTCGTCTTTAGAACGCTCGATACGCTCCGCATCTTCGACGCCTTTCAGGTGATCTTCGGCGAAGGCCGTTTGTCGATGGCGAGCTTTGCCTACTTTCAGCTGATCGGCGCCCGTAACGTCGGGCTCTCGTCGGCCGCCTCGGTCATCATCTTCTTTTTGCTCTTTGGCTTCGCTTTTCTCTACATTCGCATCCTGAGGGTGGACACAGAATGAGCAAAGCTGCGCGCCAAACCATCGGTCGGATCTTTTTCTGGCTCCTGGTCATCATTATCTTCTTCTACCTGATGTTCCCCTTTTACTGGGCGACGGTCTCGGCCCTCAAAGCGGAGCCCGAGCTTATCCGCACCCCCGCGACGCTTTGGCCGCAAAACCCCACCCTGCAGAACTTTAGGGCGGTGTTTAACAACCAGGCGTTTTTGCGCGGCCTACTGAACAGCGCCATCGTCGCCGGGTCGACGACGCTCCTAAGCCTTCTAGTGGGCTCATTCGCGGGCTACGCGCTCGGCAAGCTGCGCTTTCGCGGCAAGGCGATCTCGCTCTATACGATCCTCGCGATGACCATGTTTCCGCAGATCGCCATCCTCGCGGGGTTGTACCAGGTCATCCGCTTTTTAAACATCCCGACCACGCTCTCGCTGATTCTCTCCTACCTGCTCTTCTCGCTCCCCTTTACGGCGTGGGTACTGACGGCGTTTTTCAAGGGGCTGCCGTCCTCCCTGCTCCAAGCTGCACAGGTCGACGGGGCCAACATGATGCAGACCTTTTGGCAGGTGCTGCTGCCGCTCACCGCGCCGGCGCTGGTCACCACCGGCTTGCTCGCCTTTATCGCTGCATGGAACGAGTACCTCTTCGCGCTGACCTTTACCGCGTTTAACCGCCCAGCGCAGACGGTACCCGTAGCGATCGCACAGTTTTCCGGTCAGATCGCCCGGCAGGAGCCGTTCGGCGAGATCATGGCGGCGGCAATCGTCGTCACCGTGCCGCTGATCGCGCTCGTGCTGATCTTTCAAGCGCGCATCGTCGATGGTCTCACCGCGGGGGCCGTCAAGGGGTAGGAGGCGCTACGCTTTCGGTCAAAAAGAGGTGCTTGTCCACCTCTTTTTTGTTGTTTTAGCGGCTGTTTTTTGAAACCCCTGCAAGACGCCCTAACGCTAAAGCGCTTTCCAACCGCCATCTGCAGGGATGATCGCACCGTTAATATGCCGCGACGCGTCTGAAGCCAAAAAGAGCGCTAGCTCGGCGATGTCGTTCGGCTCGAGCACAGCCGGGATGAGACCAGCGAAAGCCTGAGCGCGCGCTGCCCCGGCGGGATCGAGCTTTTCTTGCGGCATGCTCTCCCCGATATTGGTGCGCGTCGCCCCTGGGCAGATGGCGTTGCAGCGCACCCCTCGGGTCGCGTACATCCAGGCGGTGTTGCGCGTCAGGCCGACCAAGGCGTGTTTGGACGCGGTGTACGCGGCCCCCGCCGCCCCCCCACTGATGCCAGCTGTCGAGGCGACGTTGATGATCGAACCGCCACGCCCCAAGAGGTGCGGGAGGGCCGCGCGGCTCGTGTACATGGGGCCATCTAGGTTGATGCGCAACACCCGGCGCCACACCTCGTCGCTGAGTTCACCGACCCCCTGCATGTAGTCCATCACCCCAGCGTTGTTACAGAGCACGTCGAGGTGACCGAAGTGCGTCAGCGCCTCCGCGACGAGCGTTTCGGCGGTGGCGCGCTCGGCAATGTCCCCCTGAACGCTGACGACGCTGCCGCCTTCGCCCTCTATGGACGCAACAGCCGCCTCAAGCCGCTCGCCGTTCCAGTCCGTGGCGACGACCGCAGCGCCCTCTTGCGCAAAACGCTTGGCGATGGCGAGCCCCATCCCCGAGGCCGCGCCGGTAACGATAGCCACTTTGTCCTTTAGTCTCACGTCGTCTCCTTCCAAAACCCAACAACGCTCTGGCGGGCGTACGCGGCCACCTTCCCAAGCGGGCTAGACGGTGCCCTTCGGCGCGCGTGTCCCTACCGCGGCCTACTGTGCCCCGCCGACGACCCCCAAAATCTCCTCGAGCGCCTCGGGGTTCTCCATCACCTGCCGGTTGGGCACCTCGAGGCCATTTAAAAGCCGCGAGACGGCGATCTCCACCGTTTTACCGCTTCTAGTACGCGGCAGCTGCGACACCGCGAAGATGCGCTTGGGTACGTGGCGCGGGCTCGAGAGGCGGCGGATGGCCCCCTTGATCCGCTCTTTAAGCGCCTCGTCGAGCACGGCATCCGCTTGCAGCACGACAAACAGCCAGATCACCTCGTCGCCGTCCTCGCGCTTGCCGACCGCTAGGGCGTCGGCGACCTCGGGGACGGTCTCGAGCGGGCGATAAATTTCGGCTGTGCCGATGCGCACCCCGCCGGGGTTGAGGGTGGCGTCGCTGCGGCCGTAGACGACGATCCCCCCCTCCGGCGCCCAAGCGATGAGGTCGCCGTGCCGCCACACCCCTGGGTAGACGCTAAAGTAGGCGGCTTTGTAACGGCTGAAGTCGGGGTCCCCCCAGAAGGCGAGCGGCATCGAGGGGAGCGGTTTGCGGCACACGAGCTCGCCCGGCCCCACGGTCTCCTCGCCGCGCTCGTCGAAGATCGCCAGGTCGACCCCGAGCCCCGGCGCCTGGATCTGCCCGGCGTACACGGGCGCCGTCGGGTCCCCCCCCATAAAGCAGCTCACGATGTCCGTGCCGCCGGAGATGCTCGCCAGGTGCACGTCGCGCTTAAGCGCCTCGTAGACCCAGACGAAACCGGCGGGCGAGAGCGGCGACCCCGTCGAGAGCACGCAGCGCAGCGCCGGAAAGGCCGACGCGTCGCCGGGGCGCTCCCCGGCCGCTTTGCAGGCGTGGATAAAGCGCGCCGAGGTGCCAAAGTGCGTCACCTCGAGGCGGCTCGCCAGGCGCCAGAGCGCGCCGAGGTCGGGGTAGGTGGGCGAGCCGTCGTAGAGCACGAGCGTCGCCCCCTGCGCGAGCGCGGAGATCAACCAGTTCCACATCATCCAACCGCAGGTGGTGAAGTACATCACCCGGTCGCCCGCGCGGATGTCGCTGTGGAGGCGGTGTTCGCGGTGGTGCGCGAGGAGCGCGCCGCCCGCGCGGTGCACCATCGCCTTGGGGAGCCCCGTCGTCCCCGAGGAGTAGAGGATGTAGAGCGGATGGTCGAAGGGGAGTGGGGTGAATTGGGGCGCCGCCGCCTCGCCGAGCCAGCTCTCCCACGGGACCCAGCCCTCCAGCGCGCCCTCCCCGATGACGACGGCGACCTCGGGTGAGAGCCGCGCGCGCAACCCCGTCAGCATCTCCACCGTCGAAAAGGCCTTGCCGCCGTAGCGGTAACCGCTCACCCCGACGAGCAGCTTCGGCTCGATCTGCCCGAAGCGGTCGCCCGCCGCGCCCAGACCGAAGTCCGGCGAGCACGAGGAGAAGATCGCCCCGACGGCCGCGCAGCCTAGGAGCAGCACGACCGCCTCGGGCATGTTGCATAGCACCCCCGCTACGCGGTCGCCGGGGCCGACGCCGCTGCGCCGCAAGGCCGCCGCGCAGCGCGCAACCGCGCGGCGCAGCTCCGCGTAACTCAGGGTGCGCTCGCCGCCCGTCTCATCGGTGGCGATCAGCGCGGGTTGCGCGGGGTCGGTCAGCGCAGGGGGAAAGAGGAGCGCCTCGGCGTAGTTGAGCGTCGCCCCCTCGAACCAGCGGGTGTAGGGCATCGGGTCGGAGCTCATCACGGCGCCTGTGGGCGGCGTTAATGGCAACGCCGCGTCGGCGGCGTAAAACGCCCAGAAGGCTGCGGGGTCGGCGACCGTCCAGGCGTGCAGAGCGCGGTAGTCGGGTAGCGCGCGACCGAGGTGCGCCTCGGCGGCGCGGCGGAAGCGGGTGAGCTCGGCGCGTTCAACGCGTTCGGGGGAGGGGGTCCACAGCGGTTCCACGGTCTCTCCTTCGGCGGCGCACCCACACCTTGCGGGGGCCCGTGACCACCGCAGGTACCCACCGGGGTGTGGGGACGGGTTAGGGGTCGCCTGCGCGCGCCCGCTCGTCTTCCAAGCTCGGGGCGCAGCGACCTACGGCTTCAGCTCGAGGGTTACGGGTTGCGCGTCGGCACAAGCTCATCTTACGCGAGCGCGCGCCCCCCGAGAGCGCTGGCACGGGCGCGCAAAGAACACCGCCCGGCAGGACCGCTTGCGCCCGCGCGCACGCCAAAGGGTAGACTACAGCGATGGCGCGGACGAAACGGCACTGGCGCGGGCCGCTTAAAGAGCTGCGGCGGGCGGTGAGCTACCAGAAAGATGCGCCGCTGCGCATGCCGCTCTCCAAGCGTTTCGAGATGTTCCGGCGCGGCTTCCGGAGCGCCTCGTACGCCCTTTACAGTTTTGATCACAACGACCCCGACGACTACCTCCCCGACAGCGCGTTTCGCGAGGCGACGCTGATCAACGGCCCCTTCTGCCGCCGCATCCTGCACGACAAGCTGCTCTTCTGGCGGGTGTTCGGCGACGCCTTTGAGGGCACCTTCGAGATGCCCCGGGTCGTCGCGCTCATCGAACGCGGGCAGCTCTTCCCCCTACCGGGCGGCCCCGCTGAGCTGCGCAGCGTAGGTGCGCTGCTCGAGTTTTGCCGCCGAGGCACCGGCGTCGTCCTCAAACCGACCGACGGCTGGCAGGGTCAGGGGATCGCCAGCCTGACGGTAGCGGACGGCACCCCCTACCTCAACGGGCAACCCGTGAGCCCCGAGACGGTCGCTACGCACGTCGCAGGGCGCGACCGCACCCTGGTCACGGAGCGCGTGGTGCAGACGGGCTACGCGGCGGCGATCTTTCCGGAAGCGGCCAACAGCATCCGCGTCACCACCATGCAGGACCCGGACGACGGCCATCGGCCCTTCGTCGCCGTCGCCGTACACCGCTTCGGCTCCAACACGACGCGGCCCACCGACAACGTCTCGCGCGGCGGGCTAATGGCCCCTATCGACCTCCAGACGGGCGAGCTAGGGTTAGCGGTCAAGTTCCCACGCGAGACGGGCGGCGAGCTCTTCTGGTGCTCGCACCACCCCGACACGGCCGCCCCCATCAAGGGGGTCAAGGTCCCCGGTTGGGGGACGCTCCAAGACCAGCTGCTCGAGGTCGCCGCGCGCTTCCCCTTTTTGCGCTACGTCGGTTGGGACGTGCTCATCTCCGGGGGTACATGGTGGATCCTCGAGGCCAACCACAACCCCTCCCCCGCCGTGCAGATGTTCCACCCCTACCTCAAAGACCCCAAGGTGCGGCGCTTTTTTGCGCATTATGGGGTGGTTTGACAGCCAACGCAAAGCCAAGGGACCGAGCGTGCCGCCTTGACACCCCCATACTTTTTGGTCATACTGCAACCTAGTCCGCGTCCACGGGGGCCCCTGTGCTGCAGGTAGGGTCACAAAGCAGGAGCCTACGCCTCTCTTGTGGCGTAGCCTCGCTCGAGCAAGAACTCTTGACACTCCCACGGCTAAAGCACGTGGGATTCTTGCTTCACAGCGCTGTGCCGACTGATTAGGGTCGGTCTTACCTGCGCTCCACAAGCGTTTAGCGTCTCGGCGTGCCCCGCCGCGACAAGCTGTTTAAGTCCTTCTACTTTGATGTTGTGCGCCGCATTCAGGTCGCGGTCTATCACCGCACCACAGGCACACGTCCAAACCCTATCAGCGAGTGTCAGGGCGTCGTTGATAGCGCCGCACTCCATGTGCAGCTTGGAACTTGGGAAAAACCTGTCTATGACTGCCAGGTGCTTTCGATGCCACACCGTTTTGTACTCGAGTTGCCTACGGAACTCTCCGAGGGCCGCATCAGACACGCTCTTGGCTAGCTTGGTTCTCGCCATGCCTTTGAGCGATAGGTCTTCGATACAGATACCCTCATAGCCCCTCACTAGGGAGGTGGTCATCTTATGGAGAAAGTCTTGACGTTTGTTCCTGACTTTCTGATGGATACGAGCTAGCTGCTGTCTGGCTCTATCACGGTTCTTGCTTCCCTTCTGCTTGCGAGAGAGCGCCCTTTGTGCGCGTTTCAGCTTCTTCTCGGCGGCGCGGTAGTGCTTGGGCGGCGCTTCCCGTTCACCACTGGAAAGGACAGCGAAGTCTTTGAGCCCGAGGTCTATGCCTACGACGTTCTCAGGCTTGGCGGGCGGTAGTGGCACGTCCGGCATTTCAAACTCGGCCGTCAGCGTCACATACCACTTGCCGGTGGCGTCGCGCTTGAAGGTGGCCGACTTGGTTTTGCAGTCAATGTCTTGAGACTGGCGGATGCGTACCCAGCCGATTTTAGGAACGTAGACCTTGCCATCTTCAACCTTGACCCGTTGCGGAATGCGGAAGCTCGGCATCTCTCGCTTGCGCGACTTGAACCGAGGAAAGCGCGAGCGTTTCTCAAAGAAGTTCTTGAAGCTGCGGTCAACGTCCTTGAGCGCCTGTTGAAGGAGCTGCGAGTCAACGCCCTTAAGCCACCCGGTTTCAGGTTGCTTTTTCAGGTCGGTTAGCTCGCTTGAAAGCTGCTTGGCACTGATGCCCTCCTTGTTCGCCTCATAGAAGTCACGACGCCTAGCCAGCGCCCAATTGAACACGAAGCGTTTCGCCCCAGCCATCTGGCACAGCAGTTCTTCCTGCGCCTTTGTGGGGCGCATCTGGAAGCGGTAGACCTTGCGAAGCAGCATCAGCGTTTCCTCTGCTCTGCAATATACCGCTCAATCGTCTGGGAGCTGACGTTACCAGCGGTCGAAACGAAATACGAGCGCGTCCACAGACTACGCAACCGCGCCAGATGTGGAAACTCCTGCCGCAACTTGAAGGAGGTGTAGCCCTTGAGATGACGAACGATGCAATCCACCGAGGTGCTGGGGTCAGCGCCGATGAAGAGATGGAGGTGGTCGGGCATCACCTCTAAGGCGATGACCTCCCACCCCATCCGTTCGCACTTGTCGTTAAGCAGTTCGCTGAGCCTGTCACTGACGCGCCCTACCAGCAGCTTCTTGCGGTACTTCGGTATCCACACGAGATGGTAGTTCAAGAGGAATACCGAGGTGGTCTTGTGCTGGTAGGCGCGGGGCATCAGAGAAAGTCCCCTACCCGGCTGTTGGCGAGTTCTACGCCCCGTTTCAGTGCCTCTCGCACCAGTTCGACAATACGAAGGTCGTTGTCGGAGAGGAACTTGTACTCCTGCACAAGCTGTTCAGTGCAGTTCTCGAGGAGGGCTTCAAGTGGGGTGCAATGGCAGCCCGGCAGGGTATTGGCCGCCTGTTTGATGGGGCTGCTCATTAGAGCAACCCCAGGATGTCGAGAGCTTCTTCATCGGATACCGGCTCGTTGTAGCCTTTGGCTTCGCGGCGAGCGTGGTGCTCGGCTTGCCAGGTGCGCCAGTCGCGGAGTGATGCTTGCTCGGCTTCGGTTGGGAGGTTCGTGCTATCGTTCATCTTGATTCCCCTTAACGGAATTTCTGAGCGGCGTGTGCTTGGCGGCTATGCCGCTCAGATGCTTTAAGTATACACAATATGGTGACGGCTGTCAACATGTTGTGGTGACGATGCTGCTATACTGTCTTCATGACTGACTCCATTAGACAAGCTGTTAAAAGGCGAATTGACGAGCTTGGGAAAAGCCAAGCCGAGGTGGCGCGAAGTCTAGGATTGCAGCGGCAGTATCTAGGCCGAATGCTAAACGAACACGTTGGAGAGGTTCCTGAAAGCTGGCAGCAACTTCTTGACGCTCTAAACCTCGAACTCTACGTCAGAGAAAAACCCTCGACTGCGAACAGCCAGAAGAGCTAGCTCTTGCAGAGCTAGTTGGGGGGCTGCTACATCCCACGGCTAAAGCACGTGGGTTTTGCAGCCCCCCATACCCCCAACTTCTATAAGAGCGCTCCAAGCCGCCTCCGTGGAGGTTCATCCGGGCGCTACCTGGAAGCTCTTATGCGACGCTCCCATAGGGTGGGCAGTTAGGCAGGCAGCCGCCCTCGACGCTTCAACCATCGTCGTGACCGACAATCCCTGTCCGGAGTACTGCCTCTTCCTGGTTGAGCAGCGCCCCGCAGCGGTGGTGAGCAACCTCGTCCTTGATGACGTCATCGACGCGTTTGACGCCGTACGGCGCGGAACCCGGTTGTACCCAACGTTAAAGACATCGCTGACGGCGGCCGAACGTACGACGCTGCATCTCATCGCTCAGGGACATCACATGCGTGACATCGCCAGATGGCGCGGAGTGGGTATTAACTCCGTCCGGAACACAGTTTCCGAGCTCTACAGCAAGCTCCAACTCGACTCGCACGTCAAACTAGCCCTCTACTACTACGGTTGCTGGGACATCCTGGAGCTAGAGCACGGCTGGCGTCCTCAGCACTATTTAGAGACCTACTTGTAACGTTAGACCCATCACATGATACCCGCCACTTGGCAAGGTTTTTAAAGAAGCGTACTGTTCGGCCATGAAAAACCCTGAGGCGGCACCTAAAAACCGGTACGTTGTCTTCACAGTTTTCTGCCCCTCACTGCTCATAGCGTGTCCCAAGCAGAGGTTGCACTCACCCGAACTTGCGGGGAAAGCTTTTTTGCAGGGTGAAATGCAGCGCTTCGAGGCTCTAGGGACGCTCCCTGCAAGGGCGAACCTAGGGCGAGATAAGGGGCTGGATCGTGATCCGTCCAGGTGCGGCTGCCTGCGGGATTGTCTATTGCGCGGGGTGTCTGCTACGGTAACTGCCGACGCAAAAAAACCATATAGACGCCGTCCATCCCATGACGACCTCTCGTTGATAAAGAACGAAACAGTGGAGCGTGCTGGAAGCGGGGCTACCGGCTGGCTTCGCTGCGCTTAAGAGGAGCACGCATCGCGTTCGCCCCGACAGACCGCAGCATCGCCACCTCTACCTCGTTTACAGGGCTGCGGCGGTGAGCTGGGGTCGCCGCTACGCAAAAGACGGACACAAACCACCAGCGGGAGAGGAGAACAAAACTGGCGATGTGGAAATCCACTTTCAGCGATGAACTCTACTACGATGGTGTTTTTGAGACAACCATTGGCGTCAGCTTGCTACTCTGCGCCCTCCTCGTCCTCTTGGTAGAACTTTTACCGACGACCTTCCGTCCCTACGTTTTCGTGCCCTTTGTCGTCATCCCTTCTCTGCTATTTCGCGGAGCAGCCTCGTTGCAGAGGCGGTTACAGGGCGCTCAGACCACAAAAGGCGGCGACGGGCAGACCTCCAACAGAGGGGGTTTCGTCATAGGCTTCTCTCTAGTCTTCGCGCTTTTTGTGACCCCGTTCTTCTTGCTACCCGACGCGTTTATCGTCAATGAGGGGCTCCCCATCTACTTGGGTGCTCTTATGGGGGTCGTCTTCCTTTACAACTACCGTGGTGGAAAACGTTTTTACGTGTACGCTCTGCTTTCACTCGCTTCGGGTAGCGTCGCCACGGCGCTGCCGATAGGACGTTCGGGAGGGCTTGCGTTGCTGTTGACCGTCACCGGATCTGCGCTCTTCGGCGCAGGCCTTGTGCGGCTGCTGCGTTACATGAGACGCTAACTAGCGGACGCGGCTGGGTCACCAAAGGGCGCGCCATGTACCCTCACCTACACTTAACGGCGTCGTCTGCAGGAAAACGCGTAGACTATGGGAGATGTCACCCTGTTGGCGGCCGCTCACCGCCGCACCCTTCCCTTTAGCTGAACGCCCTACAGGGGCGCCTACGCGCTCAGATGTGGCGCGTTTTCCGGGCACGTGACGCTTTTTCGCGACCGCCGCGACGCCGGGCGTCGCCTCGCCGCTGAGCTCGGCCGCCTGGGCGCTGCCGCGCTAGGGCCAGACGTCTTCGTGCTGGCGCTGCCGCGAGGCGGCGTGCCGGTCGCTTTCGAGGTCGCTCGAGCGCTCGGCGCGCCCTTGGACGTCTTCGTGGTGCGCAAGCTCGGCGTGCCGGGGCACGAGGAGCTGGCGATGGGGGCGATCGCCTCGGGCGGCAGCCGCGTGCTTAACGAGGAGATCATCTCGAGCCTCGACCTTTCGGAGCGTACGGTCGCGGAGGCCGCGGCGCGCGAAGCGCGCGAGCTCGCCCGCCGCGAGGCGCTCTACCGCGGCGCGCGCCCCTTTCCCGACCTCACGGGGCGCGCGGTGATCGTCGTCGATGACGGCCTCGCGACGGGGGCGACGATGCGCGCGGCCGTCACGGCGCTGCGGCGCGAAGCCGACGCGGTCGTGTGCGTCTTCTCCCCCGAACCCTTTTGGGGTGTCGGGCGCTGGTACGAACACTTTCCGCAGACGAGCGACGCGGAGGTGCAGGCGCTGCTCGAGCGCGCGCGCAAGAGCGCCTAGCGCGGCGTTTGGCGGGCGCGCGTAAACGTGGCGCGCCGCCGCGATGTCGCGCGCTCGCAAGGCGTATCGTGCGGCATGCAGGCGTGGCGGCGTCCCGGTCGGTGGCTCGCACTCTGGTGGCTCGTGGGCGCGCTTGCGCACGCCGAGAGCTACACCCTCCACCTCGACCCCGCGAGCGTCATCACGTACGAGGCGACCACCCCCTTCGAGAGGTGGCGGGGACAGGCCCCCGTCGCGAGCCTCAGCGGGTCGTTTGACGACCGAGACGTCGCCGGGAGCCTAAGGCTGACCGTCACGCTCGAGCCAGGCGCCTTCCGCTCGGGCATCGCGATTCGCGACATCAACGCGCAGCGCACGGTCTTTCGCACCGACGCGTACCCCCTTATCACCTTTACGCTGACCCAAGCGGAGCTCGCGGGCCCCCTCCCCCCCGGCAGCACCCAAGCGGCGCGCGTCACCGGTACCCTCGCCATGCACGGCGTCGAACGCACCATCACCGTCCCCGTCACGGTGAGGCGGGCGCAGAACGCCCTTACCGCGACGGGGGCGTTCGCGGTGCGGCTTAGCGACTACGACATGCACCGCCCGAGCTTTCTGTTCGTCACCGTCGACGACACCGTGCGGCTCGAGTTCGACATCACAGCGCGCCTCGAGCCCGGCTAGCGCGGCGCCCCCACCTCGGCCTCGGTGGCCGACTGCCGGTAGGGCGTGTCCTCGGGCTCCTGCCCCGGCACGCGGCCGTAGGTCGCGGCCATCTCCGCGAGCGCCGGAGCGACCCACGGCGCGAGCTGCCCCTCACGCAGGCGCCAGCTCCAGTTGCCCTGCGCCGCCCCGGGGGTGTTCATGCGCGCCTCCGAACCCAGCGAGAGGACGTCTTGCAGGGGGATGATGGCGTACTTGGCGACCGAGCCGTAGGCCAGGCGGATGAGCTCCCACGGCACGGCGCTGTCGTCGCGCCCTAAGTAGCGCCGCACAAAGTCGCGCTCGGCCTCCGGCGCGCTGCGGTACCACCCGAGCGTGGTGTCGTTGTCGTGGGTACCCGTGTAGACGACGCAGTTGCGCGTGTAGTTGTGCGGCAAGTAGGGGTCGGCGCCGTCGGCGGCAAAGGCGAACTGCAACACCTTCATGCCGGGCAAAGCGTTGTCGTCGCGCAGCTTTTCGACCTCCGGCGTGATGATGCCCAGGTCCTCGGCGATGATGGGGAGCTCGCCGAGCGCCGCCTTGAGGGCGTCGAAGAGGGCTTGGCCAGGGCCTTTGACCCAGCGCCCACGCTCCGCCGTCGGCTCCTCGGCCGGGATCTCCCAGTACGACTCGAAGCCCCGGAAGTGATCGACGCGGATGAGGTCGTAAAAGTCGAGCGACGAGCGAAAGCGCGCGATCCACCAGGCGAAGCCGCGCTTCTCCATCTTTTTCCAGCGGTAGAGGGGGTTGCCCCAACGCTGCCCCGTGGCGCTAAAGTAGTCGGGCGGCACGCCCGCGACCACCTCGGGGTTACCGGCTTTGTCGAAGTAGAAGAGCTCGGGGTTCGCCCACGCGTCGGCGGAGTCGAAGGCGATAAAGATGGGGATGTCGCCGATGATCTTGATGCCCTTTTCGTTGGCGTAGAGCCGCAGCGCAAACCACTGCTCGTAAAACATCCACTGCCAGACCTTGTAGCGCAGCACGGCGTCTTCATGCTCGGCCTCAAAACGCGCCAAGGCCCGCTTTTTCCGCGTCCTTAGGTCCTCGTCCCAGGCGTTCCAGGGCCGCCCATCGTGGTGGTCTTTAAGGGCCATAAAGCGCGCGTAGTCGTCGAGCCAGTAGCGCTGCGCCTCGCAAAAGCGCTCGAACGACGCCTCCTGCGAGGGGCTGGCGTGCGCGCGAAAGTGCTCGAAGGCGCGGCTCAGAAGCTCCAGCTTAAAGGGGATGACCTGGCCGTAGTCCACGCGCCCCTCGGGGAATGCGGGCGCGTCGGCGAGCGCGCTCGCCGCCAGCAACCCCGCCTCGACGAGCTTGTCCAGGCTGATCAGGTAAGGGTTGCCGGCAAAGGCGCTAAAGCTCTGGTAGGGGGAGTCGCCGTAACCGGTCGGCCCTAATGGAAGAACCTGCCAGAGGTGCTGCTCGGCGGCCGCCAAAAAGTCGACCCAGCGGTACGCTGCGGCGCCCAGGTCGCCGATACCGTGCCCGCCGGGGAGCGACGTGGGGTGTAACAGGAGTCCAGCTGCACGTTCCATAGATCCTCTTTTCGTGTGGGGCCCGGCTCCGCCGGCGGCCCGCGTAGCCTGCGGCCTAAGCCTACTGGCTGCGGGCCACGGCTCACAACCCCGCTACTTCTCAAACGGTTTGCCGATAGCCCGCGGCGCCGTCGCGCGACCGATAAAACCGGCCAACACGAGCATCGTGAGGATAAACGGCAGGCTCTGCACGATGGTCGGCGGCATGAGCTGCCCCCCGCCCAAAAGCGTCGCGGCGGCCTCGAACGCGCCAAAGAGGAGCGTCGCGCCGAGCACCCCCAAAGGGTGCCACTTGCCGAAGATCAGCGCGGCTAAGGCGATAAACCCGCGCCCGCCGGACATCTCGGCGATAAATTGGTTGAGCGTACCGATGCTCAAGTAGGCCCCACCCAACCCCGCCAAGACCCCCGAGATGATGACGCCGTAGTAGCGCATCCTTTTCACGTCGATGCCGACGCTGTCGGCCGCTTCGGGGTGCTCCCCGACCGCGCGCAGCCGAAGCCCGAAGGGGGTGCGGAAGAGCACCCACAAGGAGACGGGGACGAGCACAAAGGCGAGGTAGACGATCGGCGAAAACGAAAAAGCGCCCGCGCCCCACTCCGGCAAGCGGTTGCGGATGGGCTCGCTGTTGGTGGCGTTGTCGTAGAGCCCAGTCAGGATCACTGCGGGCAGCCCGATGGCCATGAGGTTGATCGCCACCCCCGAGATGATCTGATCAGCTTTGAAGCGGATCGAGATGACCGCGTGCAGCCAACCGACGAGCCCGCCGACGAGCGCCGCGGCGAGCACCCCGAGCCAGGGCGCGTACGGGACGGCCGCTTGCGGGTTCTGCGCGAGCGCGGGGAGTTCGGCGAAGCGGGCGGTGACCGCAGCGGCGAGCGCGCCGAAGAGGATAATGCCCTCGAGCGCGATGTTCACGACCCCCGAACGCTCGCTAAACATGCCGCCTAGAGCGGCCAACAACAGCGGCGTCGTCGCGCGCAGCGCCGAGGCGATCAGGGTCGCGAGAAGGGCTGTCTCGATCATGCGCCGCCCCCCCTCGAGGGTGCCCCAGGCGGGTCCAGGGGCTCCTTGGCAACCGCGTGCACCCCGGGTTCGCGAGTGGGGCTCGCCCCCACACCCGCCGCGGTCGCCGCGGGCTCCGCAGGACCCGGCGCGCGGCGCAGCGGGTTGGTCAGGCGCTCGGGCAAAAAGCCGCGCGCCGCGATAAAGAGCACCACCAAAGCCAGCACCATGTTCACCACATCGCGGGTCAGGTCGGGGAAGGTGATATTTAAAACCGAACCGCCGTTTTTAAGTACGCCGAAAAGAAACGCCGCGAGCACCACCCCGAGGGGGGTGTTCTGCCCAAGGAGCGCCACGGCGATACCGTCAAAGCCGTCGGAGGTGGGCAGCGACTGGCGCAGGGCGAAGTCCTCCAAGGCGCCCCCGAGCACGTAGTGGCAGGCGGTAAGCCCCGCGAAGGCGCCGCTCAGCGCCATCGTCCAGACGATATTGCGCGGCAAGTTGGCGCCGCCGTACTCGGCCGCTTTGGGCGCCAGACCGACCGCGCGCAGCTCGAAACCCCAGTTGGTCCGCCAGAGGATCACGTACATCAGCGCGGCCGCCCCCAGAGCGATGAGAAACGACACGTTGAGGTTGGAGGGGGGCACCGTCATGGGGCGCGCCGAGAGGCCGAGCGCGGCCAAGAGGGCGTAGAAAAGCGCACCGAGGCCGAGCGCCAGGAGGAGCCGCTGCGGCCAGCGCAGACGGCGGGCGCGCCCGAGCAGCCAGAACACAAAAGGCACGGCGGCGAGCGCGAGCGGCAGCGCGACGTTGACGGGCACCACCGCCGCGCCGAAGGTGCCGGGCGGCACCCCGACGAGGTCGGGGACCCTGGGCAGGCGCGCGGCCTCGGAGAGCTCGTGCGTTTTGGGCTCCGAGCCCGGCGCTTTAAACGCCAGCCCCAGGTTGACCGGCGCGTCCCCCTCGCGGGGGAGCCCGGCGAAGACCATCACCAAGAGCAGCAGAACGCCTAGCACGGCGAACGAGCGCCGCGGCGCCGCCCCCAAACGGCGCCGAATAGGCCGCGCGAGGCTGAGCGCTACCAGCGCGAGCGCGAAAAGGCCCACGGCGGTAAAGATGCGCAGCACGGGGGCGGCGAACACCTGCTGCGACGAGAGCAAAAACAGGAGCAAGGAGGCCGCGATGTAGTTGAGCAAGATCGTGTTGATGACCTCGTTCGCCCCGAAACGCGCTTTGAGCCACCCCGGCAACGCCCCCCACAGACCGCCCCCGACCGCCGCCGCGAGGATCGCTAGAGGGAGCACGAAAGGGCGCGGGCCCGGCAGGTAGATCCCGACCACGGCGGCGAAGATCGCCCCGAGCACCATCTGCCCGGGCGCACCGATGTTAAAGAGCCCCGCGCGAAACCCGAAAGCCACCGCGAGCCCCGTAAAGATGAGCGGGGTGGCGAACTTGAGCGCCTCCATAAACCCCGCCGCGTTCCCGAGCGACGAGGCGAACAGGCTCAAGTAGGCGTACCAGAGGACGTCGAGCCGCCCCGCGAGGTACATCACCGGCCCAGAGACCGTGACACCGCCGCCCGTGGGCGTCGGTTGCAGCGCCAAGATGACCACCGCCGCCGCCACGAGTGCGAGCGCGATCGAGGCCGCGGGCACTGCCACCGCCGCCCCGACGCGGCCGAGCGCGCGGCGCGCCCACGAGAAGCGGTAGAGCCCCAAGAGGAGCGCGAGCCCCCCCACCGCGAAGCAGAGCGCCGCCGCCAGCCCCGACGAGGTCGCTTCGTAGGGGAGGCTGCGAATGCGCAGGCCGGCGCCGCGCAGCGCCTCGGCGAGTTCGTCGACCTCCAACCCCTCGGCCTCCGCCAACACCGCCCGCAGCGCCTCGGCGTCGACGCGGCGGCCCGGGTCGGCGAGCTCGAGCTGGGCGCTGCGCACGAGCTCCGCGAACTGCGCCCCTTGGGTCGCGCGCGACACCCCCTGCAGACCGACCACCGTCGTCGTCAGCAGCACGAGCCCGGCGCCGAGCCAGAGTGCTTGACGGCGGCGCTCCGGCAGCGCCGCCCCCCCCGCGATCGCCACGAGCGAGAGGGCGCAGATCGCGAGCACCGCCCCCTGCCCCGGCACCGTCACGCCTTCGGTGCGTCCGGTAAAGTCGACCGTGCGGTTGGGCAGCAGCAGCAGCGTGCCGCGCGCGCCGGTCTCACGGTTGATGGCGGCCCAGGGGGCGAAGACGAGGCTGAGGAGCGTGAGCGCGGCGAGGGCTGCTAAAAGGGCGCGTTCATTCACGCGACCATTTTACGGTACGGGCGGGGGTGCCGCTTGAGGTCGGCGTGAAAACCGCTAACGCCGCACGAGCACGCCCGCGCGCACGAGCGCGGCAAAAAGCGCCCGCTCGCGCGCCCCCGCGTCCTCTGGCGCCGGCTCCTCGGTCAGCAGCAGGTAGCGAAACCCCGCCCCCAGGATCGCCTCGCGGGTGCGCGCCACAAAACCGCGCACCGCCTCGCGGTAGAGCCGCACCTCGTCGGGGCCGACCTCGAGCCGCGCCTCCCCTTCGGCGTCCAACAGCTCCAAGAGCCCCGGTTCGGGCTCGAGGTCGGCGCGCGCCACGAGGTGCAAAAACGAGGCGTCGAAACCGCGCGCGCGAAGCGCCGCGAAGGAGCTGCGCAGCGGGGTCTCGCTAAAGAGGTCGGAGATCACAACCGCGAGCCCCGCCCCGGGGGCGCGCGGCGCGCGGCGCACAAAGTCGGTGATCGCCACGTCCGGCGCCACCCCCGGCTTTTCGGGGGCCGCCGCGTCGACCCAGCGCGCCAGCGCCTGCCGCTGCACCCCCGTGTGCGCCGGCGGGCTCTGCACCCCGCTAAAGAGGTGTACCTGCGTGCGCGCCCCCTGCGCGGCGTAGATCAAAAGCTGCGCGAGGCGCCGCGCCGCCTCGAGCTTGCCGCCTAAGGCCATGCTCGCGCTCGTGTCGAGGAGGATGTGCACCGCCGCCGTCCGCTCGGCCTGGTAGAGCCGGGTGTAGAGGCGGCCCGTCCGCCGGTAGGCGTTCCAGTCGACGTAGCGGGGTTCGTCGCCGGGCCCGTAGGGGCGGACGTCGAAAAACTCCAGGCTCTGCCCCGCCTCGTGCGCCAGCCGCTCGCCGACGAGGGTGCCCGTTGCCCTCGAGGCGAGCGTGTAGCGGGGCAACAGCGCGCGGGTGCGCTCGGAGATCACCGCTAGCGACCGGCGCGGCCTACCCCACCGACCTTGCGCAGCAGCTCGGCGAGCACCGCGTCGCTGCTCGCGCCCTCGACCTCCGCCTCGAAGGAGAGCAGCAGCCGGTGCCGTAAGGCGGGCAGCGCCGCGCGGCGCAGGTCCTCGAGCTCGACGTTGGGGCGACCGGCGGCGAGCGCGTAGCCTTTGGCCGCCAAGACGATCGCCTGCGCGCCGCGCGGCGAGGCGCCGAGCCGCACCAGGGGGTGGGCGTGGGTCGCCTCGATCAGCTCCACGACAAACGCGAGCGCCCGGCTCGAGACCGGCACCGCCCGCAACAGGCGCTGCAGCTCCAACAGCTCGCCCTGCCCGAAGATGCGCGGCACCCGCCCCTCGTGGGCGCCCGTGGTGGTCTCTAGGATGCGCGTTAAGGTGGCCGCGTCGGGGCGCGGCACGAGCAGCTTGAAGAGGAAGCGGTCGAGCTGCGCCTCGGGGAGCGGGTAGGTGCCCTCCATCTCCAGGGGGTTTTGCGTCGCGAGCGTGCAAAAGGGGCGCGGCAGCGGGTGCACGGTGCCCGCGACGGTCACCGAACGCTCCTGCATCGCTTCGAGCAGCGCCGACTGGGTCTTGGGGGTCGCGCGGTTGATCTCGTCGGCTAGGAGCACGTTGTGAAACACCGGCCCCGGTTGAAACTCGAGCCGCGCGCGCCCCGGCTCCTCGCTTAAGAGCACGGTGCCGGTCACGTCCGACGGCATGAGGTCGGGGGTAAACTGGATGCGCCCGAACGAGAGGTCAGTCGCCTCGGCAAAAGCGCGCACGAGGCGGGTCTTGCCGAGCCCCGGCGCCCCCTCCAAAAGCGCGTGCCCCCCCGCTAGAACGACGATGAGCAGGTCCTCGATCATCGCCTCTTGGCCGACGATCACCTCGCCGATGGCGTCTTTGAGGACCTTGAAGCGCTCGGCGAAAACGGTCGGTGCGGCTCTTCCCTGCCCGGTGGTCTCCGTCACGATGGCCCCAGCCTACCACGAGGCGGCGCTCTCGCGCCGCCTCGTGGCGTTTTTCTGACCCAGTGGTAAAGGGGTCACGCGCTTGGCGAAATATCGTAGCGAAATGTAGTAGCAAGTCACCCTGATCTCATCTAGAGCCCCTAACGTTGACGGGTGATGTCGCAAAAAGCCTCCCCCCCCACACGATCAGCCAGGGTTTGGTCGACGCTCACCCCATACCTCGCCGCGTGCCTCGTCGCGCTGCTCGCCGCCTGCGCGCAGACGCCCTCGGCTTCGCCCCCCCCCGATGAAACGGCGCCGCCGAGCACCGAACAACCCGAAGAGCCACAGGACACGAGTCTCGACCGGCTCCGCCCGCGCATCATCTTCGACACCGACCTCGGTTACGACGCCGACGACGCGGGCGCCCTCGCGGTGCTGCACGCGCTGGCCGACAACGGCGAGGCCGACATCCTCGCCACCATCACCGTCGTCGGTGACCCCTATAGCGCCGGCGCGCTCTCGGTCATCAACACCTACTACGGCCGCCCCGAACTCCCCGTGGGCGCCTACATGGGCGAGCGCTGGCTCGACGCCTACCCCTACTGGTTCGAAGACGGCAGCGACTTTTTAAAGCCCCTCGTCGAGGAGTACCCGAGCCCGATCCGCACGCGCGACGAGGCACATGAAGCGGTGTCGCTCTACCGCAAGACGCTCGCCGCGCAACCCGACAACAGCGTGACAGTCGTTACCGTGGGGTTTTTGCAGAACCTCGCCGACCTCTTGGCCTCGGGCCCCGACGAGCACAGCCCCCTTAGCGGCGCCGACTTGGTCGCGCAGAAGGTCAAGGAGCTCGTCGTCATGGGCGGCGAGCACCCCGAAGACAGCGAGAACATCGAGTTCAACTTTCGCGGCGGCCCCGAAAACGACGGCCGCGCCACCCAGACTGTCGTGCGCGACTGGCCGACGCGCATCGTCTTTAGCGGTGCGGAGATCGGCAACGCCGTTCTCACCGGCAGCGGCCTCGCCGACACCCTCCCGGACAACCCCGTCGCGCGCGCCTACGAGCTCTACCCCGGGACGAACGCTTTGGGCGAGCGCCAGAGCTGGGACCTGACGGCCGTCCTCTACGCGGTGCGCGGCGCCGGTGAGCTGTGGACCGTCCTCGAAGACGAGCACATCGAGGTCTTCGAGGACGGCTCGCACCGCTGGCACCCCGGCGCGGCCGACCCCGTGCGGGCGTTTTTGGCGTTTCAAACCGACCCCGATGACGTCAAGAGCGTCCTAGACGAGCTGCTCGTGCAGCCCCCGCGCGCTGCGGCGGCGCCCTGAGCGCTCCCCTTTCACCACGCTCGACAGAGGGCGCCACACGCTAGGTGGCGCCCTCTGTCGTGGTCCCTCCTCGGGGGCTCGGTAGCTTACCCTTGCACCGCCTCCAAAAACCACCCCGGCAGCCGCGCGCGCTGCCGCCTCACGAACGCCCCGAAGTCGGCGTCCAAAACGTAGGTCACGGCGAAGTCGTCGCGGCTCCGGACGCTCCGCCCGTACGCCTGCACGACGGTCAGACAGGTGCGCCAGTCGTACCAGGCGGGGTCGAGCTCGCGGCGGCGGGCGATCTGCGGGTCGCCCAGGTACGGGTAGGGCAGTTTGCAGATGACCTGCCACCTCGAGAGGTCGCCGGGGAGGTCGATCCCCTCGGTCATGCTGGGGGTGAGGAGCACGGTCGGCTGGCGGCTCCGGAGGTGCTTGTCGAGCGCCGCCTCACGCCCCTCGGCGCTGTCGTGCGTGACTAGGCGCGCGGCGTGGCGTTTGGGGAGGTAACGAGCGATATAGGCGGCGATCTTATAGGTGTGGGTGTGAATGACCCCTTTGTCCTCGGGGTGCGCCTCGAGGAGCTCGATGATTTCGTGGACCAGTTTGGGCAGGTCGCGCTCGAGGTGGTGCCGTGTCAGCCGGGCGACCGGCCGCGGGTAGATGGGCCGGTTTTCGGGCGGAAAGTCCGAGGCGATGGTGATGACCTCGGCGTCGCCCGGGTCGATGCCCAAGCTGCGCAGGTAGGTCGGCGGGTCGAGGATGGTCGCTGAGAGCATCAGAACCCGCTCGCCAAAGCGGAACATCAGCTCTTCGGCAAAGGCGGCGACCTTGACGGGCTTTAAGGTGACGCTCTGCCCGCCGCTGCCGCTCGTGCGCAGCGCGACCCACTCGACGTTCTCCTCGTCGCGGCTGTACGCCAAGAGCTCCAGGCGGGCCAGCTGCGACTCCAACCACCCCTTGTGAGCGAGCAGCTCGAGCGCCGTCTCGGTCGGCAGCCTAGCGCCTTTAAGCTGCGCCTCGAGCTCGCGGCGCCTGCTCCTAAAAAGCGGCACGAGGTCCTCGGCGACCTCGAACCACTCGTTCTCATCGAGCACCACGGGCAGCGCCTCACCGATCCCCACCCGCCTAAGCTGCGCGTCGGAAAAGCTCACCTCGACGAAGCTCATAAGAGCCCCCTCGGCGTTATGCGCTTCGTCCAGCACGAGCAGCTCGCGGGGTCCGAAGCCTCCCTGGTAGTTGAGTTCGGTGAGGTAGTAGGCGTAGTTGAGCAGCGTGCCAGACGCCGCCATCGCCGCCTCCTTGGCGCAGAAGTAGGGGCAGTCGTCGCACTCGGGAAACTTCCGACCGGCGATGCAGGGGGCGGCGGCGGCGTGGGTCGGCGCCACCAAGCAGCGGTAGTTGGCGCGGCCTTTCATGAGGGCAAGCTCGGGAAAGTCGCGCGCGTACTGGTCTTGCAGGAGTTTTTGCGCCGTTACAAGGTAGGCGCTGCTCGCCTCGCGGGCGAGCGTCACCGCCACCCCCGACTTCCCCGAACCGGTCGGCGCTTCGATCACCACAAAACGTTTGCCCCGCGCGAACGCCTCGCGCGCGGCGGCGATCGCCTCGAGCTGGCCCTTGCGGGGGACCTTGAACGGAAACAGCACGCCCTACAGCCTAGCACCTTGGGCTTTCGAGGTGCTCCTAAAGCGGCGCGTGGAGTGCGCTTCACCCGAACGCACCCCACGCCCCTTGCGTGCGACCTTCAATCAGTCATCAGTCTTCTAGCACCAGCAGCTCGACGTTGCGGTAGCGCACCCCGGTGTTGCGCGCCTGAAAGGCGATAAACCCCTCTGTGCGGGGTGAGCCTTCGAGCGTCGGGTTGCTCGCCCGCACGACCTCCTGCCCCTCGACGAGGTGCACGATCTCCTCGGGCGTCACGACGAGCTCGACCTGGGTCCAACCCTCATCGTTTTGGAGCGTCGCACTCCGCACCACCTGGACGAAGTTGCCGGGCGGGGTGGTGACGGCTTCGCCACCAGCGCTGTAGACGAGCGGCGTCGCCGAGGCGTCCTCGACGGTGGTGTCGACCGACACCCCGCTCAAAAGCCACAGGTCGCCCGTAACCCCCTCTTGGATGTCGAGCTCGGCGCTGCGCGGCCAGTTGCCGCCCACGTCGTCGGCGAGGTAGAAGACCCCGCTGATACGCCCCTCGTCGGGGCCGCTAAAGTCCGCTTCGCCCCAGGCATACTCGAAGCGCAGCCGGAAGTGGCTGTAGCTCGCCTCGCTCCGCAAGTAGCCCAGGTCGCGCGCCGAAGCGGGCACCTCGAGCACGTGCAACACGCCGTCCTCGACGCGGAAGATACCGCCCGGATCCTCCCCCGGCGCGGCGTTGCGGATGCGCGGCGTCCACCCCTCCAAACCGTCGGCGAACACCGGCACCCACTCGGCGGCGTCGGGCGCGTCAGCACCGGGTTCGTCGCCGGGTTCATCGCCAGGGCCGTCTCCGGGGGGCGGTTGCGGGCTCTCGTCGCCCGGCGGCGGGGTCGGTTCGGCGGGAGCGGCGGGTTCGGTAGCGCACGCCGCCAAGAGAAGCGTCGGCAGCGCGAGCGCGAGCAGCGTGCGGGTCACACGGTTGTCGGTCATGGTGCCAATGTAGGACGCGGCGGCGCGGCAAACTGTGGGCCCTTGGATAGTCCCCGAAAGCAACGTGTGCTAGGGCCGCCGCACGGCAACGGCAGGGGCAGCCTAGCGCGTAGTATGTGACACCCCCTAGCGCCCCTGCAAGTACCCCTCGACGTCGACGGTCAGCGCTTCGACCGCGAAGCGCTCGCTGCGCAGGGGCGAGGGGCCGCGCTCGGTGCGCGCGAGCACCACCCGGTCGGCGAGCACGGCGTCCCCCTCGACGCGCAGCGGGCCCACGAGCGCCACCTCCGTCCCCGCGTCGGCGCCCGCGCTGGTGCAGGTGTAGGTGAGGCGCTCGCCCCCTGCGGCGAGCACCTCACCCTCCCCGCTGTGGCGGCACTCGGTGCCGCCGTAGAGGCGCAGCTGCGACACCCTCCCCTGCACCGCCTGCCGCTCCAAGGGTGCGCCACTGGCGGCGTGGCGCTGAACGAGGGTCACGGCGGCGACGGTCTCCTCGGTGATGCGCGGCATCCCGATGAGCCCCGCTTCAAAGGCGGGGTCGAACTCGCAGACGAAGTGCACCGTCTCGCCGCCGACGCGTAGGGCGCGCGCGTCACAGACCGTCCCGTAGAGCTCCACGGCGGCGAGCGGCTCCATCAACTCGCCCCCAGCCCGCGCCACCGTCAAGGGGGTCGAGGCGACCACCCACGCCACGGCAGCACCCCACACGAACACCTCAAGGCTCTTCCGACGCATCTCGTCCTCCTGCTCCTCGCCACCCCGACTCGTCACCAGGCTAGCACGTTGATGTGTAAAATACACAAGTTACACATTAACGAGGTTAAGGGTGAGGAGGGTCGCGCGTCGGCGGCCCCTGCCAGGGGGGCTTTGTAGGGCGGCGCGGGGCACTCCTAAGCCCCGTGGCGTACAAGGGGCTATGAAGCTCCGCTACCTGGGCTACCCCTGCACCAACGTCACGCTTGGCGCGACGACGGGGCGCACCTTAAGGCTCGCCAACCTTAAAGAGCCGCGCCTGTCGGCGGTGATCCGCGAAAACCTCGCCACGCTGCGGAGGCTGCTGCTCTGGAACGTAGAGCGCGGCATCCGATTTTTTCGGGTCGCCTCGTCGGTGATCCCGCTCGCTTCGCACGAAGCGTTCCCCCTCGACTGGCCGGTGCAGTTCGCCCCCGAGCTCGCCGAGGTCCGCGCGCTCGTCGCAGAGCACCACCTTCGGCTCTCGATGCACCCCGGCCAGTACACCATCCTCAACGCCCAGCGCCCGGAGGTCGTCGCGGCGGCGGTGCGCGAGCTCGAGTACCACGCTGCCTTTCTCGCGGCTACCGATCCCCGCAGCGGCACCATGACGCTGCACGTCGGCGGGGCTTACGGCGACAAGGGATCGGCCAAACGGCGCTTTGCGGAGAACGCCGCCCTGCTCTCCCCGGAGGCGCGCTCGCGGCTCATTCTGGAGAACGACGACCGCACCTTTCACGCCGGCGACGTTTTAGAGCTCTGCGAAGCGCTCCAGCTGCCGATGGTCTTCGACTTTTTGCACCACAAGCTCAACCCGGTCTCAGAAAGCTGGGAAGCGGAGCTGGTGCCGCTGTTAGCGCGCGCGGTGGCGACCTGGGACGCCTCGAGCCTAGCGGCCAAGGTCCCCAAGTTCCACCTCTCATCACCCCGCGACCTCTCCACCGCGCACGCCGACTTCGTCGAGCCGGTCGATTTTCTCCAGGTCACGGACGCGCTCGCGCAGTTTGGCGGCGACGCCCCTTTTGACCTCATGCTCGAGGCCAAGCAAAAGGACGCCGCCCTCTTGCGGCTCCTGCGGGCACCCGAGCTGCGCGGCGTGATCTCCGCGGCCCACTAGCGGCCACGGCGCGACCCCGCCGTGGCGCCAAGCGCGTGCGCGTCCTCGCGGGGCGGCAGCGCCAGGTCGCCGCAGCGATTGCAAAAGCGCGCGGAAGATGCTAGCGTAGACTTCCCTAAGCGTTAGGGCTTAGGTGGTCGCGCCGCTGCGCCTAGGTGCGGGTCGCCGACCCTACACGGTGGATGTAGCTCAGCCGGTTAGAGCACCGGATTGTGGTTCCGGGGGCCGTGGGTTCAAATCCCATCATCCACCCCAACGGTGTACAGGTACCACCCACGACCCGTGGTACCCGCGAGGCTAAAGGGGTATCATCTTCTACGCGAAGGTGATACCTTCGTTCTTGCGACACGGCATCTGCTGCAGGCGAGGATGGCGGAATTGGTAGACGCGCTAGACTTAGGATCTAGTACCGCAAGGTGTGTGGGTTCAAGTCCCATTCCTCGCACCACTCGGGCAAGCTAACGCTTGCCCTTTTTTGTAGCGTCCCCGCTCTGCCGCGCACGCCCAAACGCGCCCCGGCCGACCCTCACACGTGCGCGCCGCTTGTTAGACTAGACCGTTTGGCGGCCGCTGCTAGGCGTCGCGGCCCAGCTACGACCAGGCCCCCCAGGCTACTTTCGAGGAGTACCTATGCAGACGCAGATGTTGGAAAAAGACGCTCACCGCGCGAAGTTCAAGGTTTCAGTCCCCGCCGAGGCGGTAACCGACACCTACGAGCGCGTGTTGCGCGAGCTCGCGCGGCAGGTGCGCGTCCCCGGTTTTCGTCCCGGCAAAGCGCCGCGCGGCGTCATCGAGGCGCGCGTCGGCAAAGACGCGGTCGCCCAAGAGGTGCGCGACGCGCTCGTCCGCCTGCACCTCCCCCAAGCCGTGCGGGAGCTTTCGCTGACCCCCATCGCGCAGCGCGTACACGCTCACGAACCGGTCGAGGGGGAGGCCTACAGCTTCGAGGTCGACGTCGAGCTCTACCCCGAAGTCACCCTGCCCGAGCTCTCCGAAATCGTCATCGACACGGAAAAGCCCCCCCTGACCGAGGAGATGGTGCAAGAGGCTATCGAGAACCTGCAGCGCCAGCACGCCACGTTGATCCCGGTCGAGCGCCCCGCCGAGGCGGGCGATCACCTCGTCCTGGAGCTCGCGGGCGGTGAGGAGGGTTCGACGCTCCCGGTCGACCTCGACGCCGTCTCACCGGCGTTCGCCGAGCAGCTTTACGGCAAAGCCATCGGCGACGAGGTCGAGGTGACGCTCGACCAACCCGACGAGAACGAAGCCGGCGAGGACGCGGAGCTAGAGGCGGCGCGCGCCGCTGACACGTCCGAAGAGCCCGCCGCAGTCGACGCGGAGACCGACGCGAACACTGGCGCGGGCAGCAACGAGGGCGCCGCTACGCCCCCGACGCTGCGCGTCGTGATCAAAGACATCAAGGCCAAAGAGCTCCCCGAAAGGGGCGACGAGTTCGCCCAGACGCTCGGCTTTGCGACCTGGGCGGAGGTCGAAGCGCGCGTCCGCGAGTCCTTGGCGGCGCAGCTCGAGCAGGAAGCGTTCTCGGCGCAGCGGGAGGAGTTCACCGAGAAGCTCACCCTGGAGAGCAACCCGCACGTCCCACAGAGCCTCAAAGAGCGCCGCAAGGCCGTGCTCTTGCAGAACCTCGCGCGCGACCTCGAGGGGCGCGGCCTCAGCATGCAGGCGTACCTGGAAAAGCTCGACCAGGAAGAGAAACGCGCCGAGTTCGAAGCGGAGCTCGAAGAGGCCGCCGAGAACGCCGTCAAACGCGACCTGGTCTTGGAGAAGCTCCTCGAAACGCGCGGTACGCGGCTCTCGGACGCGGAGTTCGAGGCGGCTCTGGCCTTTATGGCGCAGCAGCAGGGGAGCACCCCCGCCAAACTCCGCCAGGAGCTCGGCGAACAGGGGCTCGCCAACTACCGCTTCTTGCTCACCCGCGACAAAGCCGTCCGCGAGAGCCTGCGCGAACTCTTGGGGGCCGACGCGGACGCCGAGACGGCACCCGAGACGGCCGTCTCGGTCACCTCGAGCGGCGCCGCCGAGGACGCGTCCTCCGAGAGCGTCCAGTAACCCTAGCGAGGCGCGCACCGACACACCTCACCCCGCACCCGTCGCCTCAGTGTCCGGCAGCGGGTGCGGGCCCTTCGACCCGAGGAGCTTGCTCATGCCCCTAGTCCCCTACGTCATCGAGCAGACCGGACGCGGCGAACGGATGTACGACGTCTACAGCCGCCTGCTAAAAGAGCGCATCATCTTTCTGGGTACCCCCATCGACTCGGAGGTCGCCAACGTCGTCGTGGCGCAGCTGCTGCTCCTCGACTCGCAGTCTTCCGAGCAGGAGATCAACCTGTTTATCAACTGCCCCGGCGGCGAGGTCTATGCGGGGCTCGCGATCTACGACACCATGCAGTTTATCTCCGCCCCCGTCGCCACGACCTGCGTCGGCATCGCCATGTCGATGGGTTCGATTATCCTCATGGCGGGCGCTGAGGGCAAACGCGCGGCGCTCCCCAACAGCCGCGTGATGATCCACCAGGGCTCGGCGGGCTTTCCGCGCAGCAGCCTGCCCGACCTCGAGGTGCAGGCGCGCGAGTTTATGTTCGTGCGCGACACCATCTTGGGGTTGTACGAGCGCCACACCGGCCAGGAGCGTGAGAAGATCTTGCGCGACATGGAGCGCGACTTTTTCATGTCGCCCGAACAGGCCAAAGCGTACGGCCTCATCGACCGGGTGATCGAACCGCGCAGCGTCAAACGCTTTAGCCCCGCCCCCTTGCCCGGAGACCAGGGGTAGTGGCGCAAGCGCGGTGCAACTTCTGCGGGCGCACCCACGCCGAGGTGCGCCACTTGGTGGCCTCCGAGAGCGGTATCACGCATATCTGCGGCGACTGCGTCACGCGCATCGCGCAGGTGCTCGAGCAGGCGCGCGCGCGTCCGAGCGCCCCCCCGCGGCTCGTCACCCCCCGCGAGGTCAAAGCGCAGCTCGACGCCTACGTCGTCGAACAAGAGGCCGCCAAAAAGACGCTCGCGGTCGCTGTTTTTAACCACTACCTCAGGCTGCAACACCCCGACTCGGAGCTGCAAAAGGCGAACATCTTGCTGCTCGGGCCGAGCGGCACCGGCAAGACGCTCCTCGCGCAGACGCTCGCCCGCATCTTACAAGTGCCTTTCGCCATCGCCGACGCGACCACCCTGACCGAAGCCGGCTACGTCGGCGACGACGTCGAAAACATCCTCGTGCGGCTTTTGCAGACCGCCAACTACAACGTCGAGGCGGCCGAGCGGGGCATCATCTACATCGACGAGATCGACAAGATCGCTCGCAAAAGCGAGGGCACGAGCATCACCCGCGACGTCTCCGGCGAGGGGGTGCAGCAGGCGCTCCTCAAGATCATCGAGGGGGCCGTCACCTACGTGCCGCCGCAGGGGGGGCGCAAACACCCCCACCAAGAGCTCGTCGCGATCGACACGACCAACATCCTGTTCATCTGCGGCGGCGCCTTCGAGGGGCTTGAGGACATCATCCGCAACCGCGTCGACGTCTCCAAAGTCGGCTTTAACTACGACGGTGAGGGGGACCGGGGTGCGGTCACCGCCCAGGTCATCCCCGAAGACCTCGTGCGTTTCGGGCTGATCCCCGAGCTGATCGGGCGCTTGGCGGTCACCGCGACCTTAGAGGAGCTCAGCCTCGAGGCGCTCGTCGACGTGCTCACCCAACCCAAAAACGCCCTCGTCAAGCAGTACCGGGAGCTGTTTCGGCTCGAGGGGGTCGAGCTGACGTTTAGCGAAGGGGCGCTCTACGAGGTCGCGCGGCGCGCCAAAGCGCTCGGTACGGGGGCGCGGGGGCTCCGTTCGGTGCTCGAAAAAACGCTTTTGGAGCTGATGTTCGAGGTACCGGGCAGCGACATCACGGCCGTCAACATCACCCTCGAGAACCTCGACGACCCGCAGCTCATCCTGGCACAAGCCGAGAGGCGCCGCACCGCCTAAGCGGCGTCAACCATGCAACCATAACGCCAGCCGGCAGCTTAGCGCTGCCGGTTTTTTTGGGTTGAACCTTTCGGGAAGCCGCCACCCTCCCAGAAGGCGCGGGTTTGCCGACGTTCGCGCCGACGTTGCGCCGCAACAGCACCCTTTAGTCGCCGCAGAGGCCGGCCGCGAGCGCGGGCGCCGCACCGAGGCGCACCCTGGCCCCCAGGAGGTTGAGCCGCTCTGCGAGGCGCTCGTAGCCGCGGCGGATATACTGCACGCCGGTGATCGTCGAGTCGCCGTGAGCAGCCAAAGCGGCGATCACCAGCGCGCCCCCGGCGCGGATGTCGGCGGCGTGCATGGTGGCGCCGCGCAGCACCCCGCCGTGAATCACCAGCGTGCGCCCATCGAGCTCGAGCTGCGCCCCCGTGCGCGCAAGTTCACCGACGTGGGTGAAGCGGTCGGGGTAGACGCGGTCGGTGACCACGCTGCGGCCGGGGATGGTCGCCAGAAAGGCGCCAAACGGCGCCTGCAGATCCGTGGGCAGACCGGGGTACTCGAGCGCCGTGATGTCGGTCGGTTTGAGAGAACCGGTCGCGTCGACCGAGAGCCGCTCGGGCCCCTCCTCGCACACCCGCACCCCGGTCTCCTCGAGCTTGGCGATAACGGCCCGCAGGTGCTCGGCGCGCGCGCCCGTGAGGGTCACCCGCCCCCGCGTGGCCGCTGCGGCGAGCATCAGCGTCCCCGCCTCGATGCGGTCGGGTAGCGGGCGGTAGCGCGTCCCGCTCAGCGCGCTTACCCCGTCGATGGTGATCGTCGGCGTGCCCGCCCCCGCGATGCGCGCCCCCATGCCGTTCAGCATCGCCGCGAGGTCGGCGATCTCGGGCTCCAAAGCGGCGTTCTCGATGATCACCCGCTCGCTGCCCACGGCGCTCGCCAAAATGACGTTTTGCGTCCCACCAACGGTTGGCGCGTCGAAGAGCACCCGCCCCCTAAGTGGCTGAAGGCGGCGCGCGTGAAAGTCGCCTTTGGTCTCCTCGAAAGCGACCCCGAGCTGCCGAAACGCTTTGATGTGGCGGTCGACCGGGCGCGGTCCGAAGGCGCACCCCCCCGGCATCGACATGTGCGCTTCGCCGCAGCGGCCTAAAAGCGCCCCCATCGCCACGAAGCTCGCCCTCAAGGGGCTCACCAAGGCGTAGGGCGCTTCGCAGGTCACGAGCTTTGCGGCGTCGAGGTGAAGGTCACGCCCGCGCCAGGTGACGCGCGCGCCGAAGTGCCGCAGCAGGTCGCAGAGAGCGAGGATGTCGCTGAGCTGCGGCACCTCCTCGAGCACGACCTCGTCGCGGGTCAAGAGCGCACCCAGCATCAGGTAGAGCGCGGAGTTTTTGGCTGCGTGGACGCCGACCTCGCCGCGCAGGGGGACGCCCCCCGTCACAAAAAAGGCGTCATGATGAAGTTCCATAGTCTCCTTACAACCCTACCCAAGGGTCCGTACGCGAAGCACCCTGCGGGGCGTGCTTTAACTTAGCAGATTGCACGCCGCCGTGCAGGCCTTTGCTTGACACATTATCATGGGATTGTGTAAATTACACATCTCCATGAGCTACACAAACATAGTTTAAGTGCCGACTTCCGTACTGTCAAGGTGTGTAAGTTAATGCTACACTAGGGTATCGGGTGGTGCGGCGACGCTGTGGGCGCGTAACGCGCGGTGCGTAGTCGGCGGCCTCGGCTCCGGTCGCAGCGGCCCGCCCGGGTTTTTCACGGAGGCTCAAGGATGCCCAAACGCGAGAAGAGCAAGCGACTCCAGGTGGTCATTACCGAGAAACAGGACTCCTTGCTGACCAAAACGGCGTACCAGCTGTCGAACCCCGAGCGGCTCGTCTCCAAATCCGAAGTGGTGCGCCTAGGCATCGAGATGCTTAACCGCGCGGTCGAGGAGGGGCAGCTCGACCCCAAGCTCTTAGCGACTTTAAGCGAGGGCGAAGGGGAGGAGGGGTAAAGGGCCGCGCGACCACACGTACGCCTACCGTCACCTAGGCCACCGCCCCGAGGCGCGCCGCTTTAAGAGCATCGTCCCAAGAGCGCCGAAGGCCGCTGCAACCGCGAAACGCGTTATCCTCTTAGCGTGTCGCGCTTTTCCGTAGGCGAGCTTATCGACGGGCGTTTCGAGATTACCGGCAGCTTGGGGCACGGCGGCATGGCGCAGGTCTACCGCGCGCTCGACCGGCACCTCGAACGCGAAGTCGCCCTCAAGGTGCTGCGGCCGCACCTCACCGAAGCCGACAGCGAGCGCTTCCGCCGCGAGGTGATGACGCTCGCCAAGCTCGCGCACCCCAACATCGTCTCGATCTTCGACCTCGGGCGCGGCGAGCACATCTACTTCACCATGGAGCTCGTCTCCGGCGGCGCCTTTACCGACCTCGGCCCCCTAACGGGCGACCTCGAGCCGCTCCTTGACTTTTTAGACGCCGCCATCGCCGTCGCCGACGCGCTCGCTTACGTGCACCGCCTCGGCATGGTGCACCGCGACCTCACCCCGCGCAACATCCTGCTCACCCCCTCCGGCCAACCCAAGGTGATGGACTTCGGCCTCGTGCAGCTCGCCGAAGCGAGCCGGCAGCTCACCCGCACCGGCCTCACCCTGGGCACCCCGCAGTACATGGCGCCGGAGCAGGCCCAAGGGGGCGCGACGGGCGCGCACACCGACCTCTACGCGCTCGGCGCGGTGCTCTACAAAACGGTCACGGGGGAGGCGCCCTTCGAGGCGGAAAACGACCTCACGCTCCTCTACAAACACGTCTACAGCGACCTCGTGCCACCGGAGGCGCTCAACCCCGAGCTGCCGCCGAGCCTCGCTCGTCTCATCGAGAGCCTCCTCGCCAAACGCCCCGAGGAACGCCCCGCCTCGGGGGAGCGGGTCGCCGACGCCTTGCGCACCGTGCGCGCGGAGGTCGCCAGGCGCAGCCTCACGCAGCGCCTCGGGGGGCCGGGGCAGCGCGGGGTGCTCGCCGAGGGACCACTTCACCCCGTGCGCTTAACGCGCCGGTGGCACCTCAAACTCCCCGAGGGGCCACAGTGGCCCGCCGCGCTGACCGCCGCCGACGGCTTCGTGCTGCTCGGCACCCGCAGCGAAGAGGTCATCGTGCTGCACCCGACCGACGGCAGCGTGCAGGGGCGCTTTGCGGCCGACGACGAGGTCAACAGCGCGGTCGTCTGGTGCGAGGAGCACCTCGCCTACACCTCGCGCGCGGGCGCTCTCAGCCTCCACCGCTGGCCGAGCGGCGACCTGGCCTGGACGGACGAGGGCGCGGGCGCGGTGGGGCTGCTGCCCTACGCGGGGGAGCTCCTGCTCACCACCCAGAGCGGGCTCGAGCGCCGCACCCTGAGCGGCGAGGTGCGCTGGCGCTACCCCAGCGACGAAGCGGCGACCGCCCCGACGGCCGTCGCGGGGGGGGTCTTTTTCACCACCCGTTCGGGGTGGCTGCACTGCGTGGACGCCCGCGACGGGTCGGGGCGATTCAAGCTGCACCTGGGCGAGACGGTCGCGCAGTGCGCCGCGACCCCCGAGGTGCTGCTCTTGCCCGAGCGCTCGGGCGACCTGCATGCGTTTGACCTGCAGCGCCTCGAGGTGCGCTGGAGCTACGACATGGAGGGCCCCCTCTGGGCCTCCCCGCTCTTGTGGGGGCGCCTCGTGTACTGCGCCTCGTGGGCGGGGGTGATGCGCTGCTTGGCGCTCGAGACCGGCGACGACCTCTGGGAGGCCGACCTCGGCGCGCGCGTCACCGCCGCGCCGGTGCTCGCGAGCGGGGTGCTCTACGTCGCGACCGAGGCGGGCGAGCTCGTCGCCCTGGACGCGCGCACCGGCGCGCGCCTCTTTAGCGACCAGGTCGCGCCCAGCCCCATCCAGGCGAGCCCGCTGGTGCTCGGCGAAACGCTCCTCGTGGCCGCCCTCGACGGCACGGTGCGGGCTTACCGTTAGGTGCCGTTGACGCTGCTTCAGCTGCCACACAAACCGTTTCGAGAGCGGTCGGTGGCCTGTGGCTCGTAGCCTGTGGGCCACGAGCCGCGCCCGCGCTAAAGGCCAACGCGTCGGTTAGGTGGCGCGCGAAGGTCGCTAGCCCCAAGCTGACGAACGCCTGACGGGCGCTTGGTACGATGGCAAGCGTCTACCGCACATCTGCTACACTACGGCCGGCAGAGCGTACAAACCCATAGGAGGACCCGTGTGATGAAACGCCGTGTAACGAAACGCCGTGGGGTGCCGCGCCGCGTGCTCGCGCTCGGTTTGGGGGCCGCCGCTCTCGGCGTGGCCCACGCCCAGACGCAGCTCGACTTCTGGCACGCGTTTTCCGACGCGCCCCGCTCGAACTGGATCGCCGAGCGCGCCGCCGAGTGGAGCGAGATGAACCCCGAGTACGTCATGAACACCACCTCGCAGGGCTCGTACGCCGAAACGCTCCAGGCGACCATCCTGGGCGCGCGCCAGGGCGACACGCCGCACGTGGTGATGATCTACGAGATCGGTTCGCAGCTCGCGCTCGACGCGGGTATCTTCGTCCCCGTGGCCGAAGTCGAGGGCGCGTTCGACCTGTCGGACTACATCGAACCGGTGATCAACTACTACACCATCAACGGGCAAGTCAACTCGATCCCCTTTAACAGCTCGTCGCCGATCCTCTACTTTAACCGCGACCTCATGGAGGAGGCGGGCCTGGACCCCGAGAACCCGCCCGAGACCTTCGGCGAGCTTTTAGCGGCGTGCGAAGCGGTCGAGGCGGCGGGCCTTAGCGCGAGCTGCTTCGGAATGAGCCTAAACGGCTGGTTTTTCGAGCAGTGGATGGCGCAGCAGGGCGAGCCGCTGCTGAATAACGACAACGGCCGCAGCGCCCGCGCCACGGAGATCAACCTCACCAGCGAAGCGTTCGTGCGCGTCGCCGAGTTTATGAAGGAGATGAACGACCGCGGCTTCTACACGTACACGGGCAGGCTCGAGGACTGGGACGGCTCGGACGCCATCTTCGCCAACCAAGAGGTGGTCTTTCACATCACCTCGACCGCCGACCTCGCCAACCTGAGTGCCGCCGCCGAGGAGAACGGTTTCGAGCTCGGCGCCGGGCTCATGCCGATCCCCGACGGCGTCGAGCGCAACGGCGTGGTGATCGGCGGCGCCAGCCTCTGGCTGCTGGCCGACAAACCCACCGAGGAGCAGCAGGCCGCTCTCGACTTCGTGTTGTACATGACCAACACCGAGAACATGGTCGACTGGCACAAGGCGACCGGCTACTACCCCGTGCGCACGAGCGCCGTGGAGGCGCTTGAGGCCGAAGGGTGGTTTGACGAGCGCCCGACCTACCGCGTGGCGTTCGACCAACTCCTCAACACGCGGGTGAGCCCCGCGACCGCGGGGGGGCTCATGGGCAACTTTCAGGAGCTGCGCACCATCGTCGCCGAGACCATGCAGCGCATCTTTAACGGCGCCGACGTGCAGGCCGAACTCGAGCGCGCCAAGACGCAAGCCGAAGCGCGCTTAGCCGAGTACAACAGCAACTTTTAAGCCGCTGCCGATAACAGAGGGGGTGGCCTCGGCCACCCCCTTTGCGTCACCCCCGAAAGCGCCTTGGGCGCGCAGGCGATACCGGTAGCAACGCGTTTTGAACCCCTTTAGACTCTCCCCTTTTAGACTCTCCCCTTTTAGACTCTCGAGGTGCACCCTTGGTCCAACTCGGTTTTCGCATCGGCGTAGCAGGCCCCACCCGCACCAGCTGGGCGCCGTCGACCCTCTTACCCCCACCCTCCCCCACGCTCCCTGCCCCCCGCCCGCGCCGGAGGGCGCAACGGCCTCGGGCTCCCGAACGCCCGGGGCGCTGTCAGCCATGACCCAACCCGTTTTTAAAAGCCGCTGGCTGGCGCTGCTGCTGCTGCTGCCCACGCTCCTTATCTTGCTCGTTTTCATCTACTACCCCTTGCTGCAGTCGTTCGTGCTGAGCACCACGCGCAGCAACCTCTTCCTCGGCACGCGGCAGTTCGTCGGTCTGGACAACTTCCGGGCGCTCTTTGCCGGTCCGCTCGCCCCCGCCTACTACCAGGCCATGGGGCAGACCCTCGTCTTTAGCGTTTTGGTCGTCGTCATCGGGCTCGCCGTGGGGCTCGCGATGGCGAGCCTAGCCAACCAGAACGTGCGCGGCGCCCGCGTCTACCGCCTGCTCCTCATCTGGCCCTTTGCCCTCTCCCCCGCCGTCGCGGGGACCATCTTCCTCTTCCTGTTTAACCCCCAAGTCGGGGTCGTCAACGACATCCTCGGCAGCCTCTTCGGGATCCGGCCGCGCTGGATCGACACCCCGAGCCTGACGTTTCCGCTCGTAACCGCCGCCGCCATCTGGAAAAACCTGGGGTACAACATCGTGTTCTACCTAGCGGCGCTGCGCAACATCCCCGCCGAACTCGGCGAGGCGGCGCAGCTCGACGGGGCGAGCGCGTGGGGGCGCTTCTGGCGCGTGACCTTCCCCATGCTCGGGCCGATGACCTTCTTTTTGGTGTTTACCAACCTGACGTTCGCCTTTTTCGACTCGTTCGGGTTGATTGACATCATGACGCGCGGCGGGCCCATCGGCCGCCCCCCCTTCGACGAGACGGGGGTGACCACGACCTTGATGTACAAGATCTTCCAGGACGGTTTTTCGGGCACCGGCAACTTGGGCGCCGCCGCCGCGCAGAGCATCATCTTGCTCTTTATCGTAGCGACGCTCGCGCTGTTGCAGTTCCGCTTCGGCAACCGCCGCGTCTACTACGGGGGGGAGGGGGCGTGAGCCGGCGCACGTGGCTGATCCACCTGCTCCTCGTGCTGTCGTGCGTGATCGTCACGGCGCCCATCGTCTTTGCGATGGTCAAGGCGACGCAGACGCGCGCGCAGGTGCTCTCGCCGAGCCTGGTCCCGGGTACCGAGCTCGTCAACAACGTGCGGGCCGCCTGGACGACGGGTAACTTGGGCGTCTACATGCGCAACTCGCTCGTCGTGGCCTTCGCCGTGACCTTCGGCAAAACCCTCCTGTCGCTGATGGCGGCGACCGCGCTCGTCTACTTTCAGTTTCCCTTCAAGCGCTTTTTCTTCGGCTTTATCCTGCTGACGCTGCTCACCCCCCTAGAGGTGCTCGTGCTGCCCCTTTTCGACCTCGTCTCGCAGCCGCCTCCGGCCTCCTGGGAGGCGCTCTGGGCGTGGCTCAGGGACCCGCGCGCGGTGCTCCTCGAGCCCGGCCCCTTCGGGTTCGGCTGGGCGAACACCTACTTCGCCATCATCGTCCCCTTTTTGGCCTCGGCGACGGGCGTCTTCCTCTTTCACCAACACTTCCGCTCGATCCCCAGGAGCCTCGCCGACGCCGCCAAGATCGACGGGGCGGGGCCGCTACGCTTTCTCGCCAACGTGCTCGTACCGATGAGCTGGAACACCATCGGGGCCTTGGCGGTGATCCAGTTCGTCTACGTCTGGGACCAGTACCTCTGGCCGCGCATCATCATCCGCCGCGAGGAGACGCAGGTCGTCCAGGTCGGGCTCTCGTTTATCCTTAACGCCAGCGACCGCACCGAGTGGGGGCAGGTGATGGCGGCAGCGCTCATCACCATCTTGCCGCCCCTCGTGGTCTTCGGGCTGCTGCAAGAGCAGTTCATGCGCGGGTTCGCGCTCTCGTCGGACAAGTAAGCGCGCGTCGGGGGGCGGCGCCCCGTGAACGCCGCGTGAGCGCTGCCCCGAAGCGAGGCGACGGGGCACCTACAATGGGGACATGACCCGCGCCCCCCTGACGCTCCTACCGACCGCAGCGCGCCCCACCCACCGCAGGGCGCACCGCGCGGTCCCCGCGCCGCCCCGCCCCCGACACCCGGGAGCGGTCGCGTGAGGGGTGCTCCCGAAGAGGTGCCGAAGCAGGGCGCCCACATCGTGGTCGTCGAGCGCGACGCTAGGCTCCTCGAGCTCGTCACGCTCACCCTGCGCGCGCGCGGCTACACCGTGCTGGACTGCGCTAGCGGCGCCTCGGCGCTCGCTCAGCTGCAAGACAGCACGCCCGCGCTGGTCATCGTCGGCGACCTCGAGGCCGACCCGAACCGCAGCGGCGAGGACCCGCAACGCGCCTTCGCCGAGCGCTTGCGCCGCGTCCCGCGCCTGCAGCAGACCAAGCTGCTGCTGTTGGGGGGCGCCCAAACGGCCCCCGCAACCGAGCTCGCCGCCGCGCGGCTCCCCAAACCCTTTACCGGCGGCCAGCTCCGGGGGGCGGTCGAAGCGCTGCTCGACGCCCCGGCACCGAGCGGCCCGGTGCAGCAGCACACGGTCATGGTCATCGAGGACTCGGCGGCGCTCCGCGGGCTGATCGGCGACATCTTGCACCGTCAGGGCTACCGCGTCGAGAGCGCCGCGACCGTTCCGCAGGCGCGCGCTCTGATCGAAAGCCGGGCGCACCTGGTCAGCCTCATCCTGCTCGACATCAACCTCCCCGGGGGCACCGGCTTCGAGCTCCTCAAGCTTATCCGCGACCGCACCGACGCCCCCGTCTTTATCCTCTCGGCGCTGCGGCAAGAGGAGCAGATGCTGCGGGGCCAGGCGCTCGGCGCGCAAGCGTTTATCGAAAAACCCTTTAACCCGCGCGAGCTGGTCGAAAAGATCCGGGCGACGCTCACCTAAACGGGGCTCGGGGCCCTAGCCCCCGCCGCCGACGAACGACACCCATCGGTAAGCTAGCGACCCCTTTTGGCGTCCATGTGGGGTACGCTGCACACCTTGCGCTACCTCTGTGACCCGCCAGGTCGCTGGCTGCCGCCACGTTGGTCACCGGAGCGCAGGCGCACCGCTTGCGCCCCTCACCCTCGCCCGCGAGCAGCGGGCCGCTTGCGCCCACACCCTTACGGTAGGCCGTTACGGTAGCCCGCTCCCTTCGCCCCTTTGATCACGGCGTGCTCGACTGCACGCCAGGAGACCTTATGACCGATCCACAGAACAGTTTTCACGGCTTTCACTTGCATCCGCGCCTCGACCAAGGGCTGCAGGCCGCGGGTTACACCACCCCGACGCCCATTCAGCGAGCGGCCATCCCGGCGGCCCTCGCAGGGCGCGACCTGTTGGGCCTGGCGCAGACCGGCACCGGCAAAACCGCCGCCTTCGTCCTGCCCCTGTTGCACCGCCTCATGGACGGCCCCAGGAGCTGCGTCCGCGCCCTTGTCGTCGCGCCGACGCGCGAGCTGGCCGAGCAGATCCACGGTGAGATCGGGGTGCTGGGCCGCGCGACGGGTTTACGCAGCGCCACCGTCTACGGGGGCGTCGGGATGGCGCCGCAGGCGCGGGCGCTGCGCGGCGGCGCGGAGATCATCGTGGCGTGCCCCGGTCGGCTTTTAGACCACCTCGAGCGCGGCACCGGCACGCTCGCCAAGCTCGAGGTGTTGGTCCTCGACGAGGCCGACCACATGTTCGACATGGGTTTCCTGCCCGCCGTGCGCAAGCTCGTCGGACGCGTCCCCGAAGGGGCCCAGCGGCTGCTCTTCTCGGCCACCATGCCCCCCGAACTGCGCCGCCTCGCCGAGGCGCTGCTGCGCGCGCCCGTAACGCTCCAGATCGGCCGCACCGAGGCCGCCGCGACCGTCTCTCACGCCCTCTACCCCGTCGCACGGGAGCAGAAGACGGCGCTCCTCAAACACCTTTTGCGGCACCACGACATTCGGAGCGCCCTGGTCTTCACCCGCACGAAACGCGGCGCCAAGCGCCTCGCCGAGAGCCTCGAGCGGGACAACTTCTTCGCGACCTCCTTGCAGGGCAACCTCTCGCAGACAAAGCGGCAAAAGGCCCTCGACGCCTTTCGCGCTGGGGAGGTGCACGTGCTGGTCGCCACCGACATCGCCGCGCGCGGCATCGACGTCGCGCGCGTGTCCCACGTCTTTAACTACGACGTGCCGACGACCGCCGAGGCGTACACGCACCGCATCGGGCGCACGGGGCGGGCGGCGCGGACCGGCGAAGCCTGCACCTTCGTCACGCCGGACGACGAGGGGGTGGTGCGGCAGATCGAGCGCGCCCTCAAGGGGCCCCTGCGGCGCGTGCGGTTAGAGGGCTTCGCCTACCTCGACCCCGTGGCAGCGCCCTCCGAAAGCGGCCAGGCGGCGCGCGCCGCCTGGCCGCAAGGCCCGCGCGGCAAGTCGCCGGGGCACAAGCGCCACGCCCCGAGCGGCGCTCCACGGTCGGGCCGCTCGGGGGCGCAAACACCCGCGCGCCGGGCGCGGAGCGGCGGGCGACCGGCGCCCAAGGACCGCTCGAGGTAGCTTCCGCGCAGCGCCGGGACGCGCGCCCATGCCGTAGGCTAGGGCCATGAACCGTCACGTCGTCATCGTCGGTGGGGGGCTCGCGGGGCTCAGCGCGGCGTTTTTTCTGCGGCGAGCGCGGCCGGAGCTGCGCCTCACGGTCCTTGAAAAGGCGCCCCTCGCGGGCGGCAAGATCGGCTCGAGCACCCACGGGGGCTACACCGTCGACTGGGCCGCGAACGGCTTTTTGCCGGTCCCCGAGACCTTGGACCTAGCGCGCGCGCTCGGGCTAGCGGGCGAGCTGCAGGAGGCCTCGCCGGTCGCCGCCAAACGCTTTCTCTACCGGGAGGGGGGGCTGAGGGCGCTGCCGAGTTCGCCCCCCGAGCTGCTCACCACGCCCCTGCTACTCCCCTCACAGAAGCTGCGCGCAGCGTTGGAGCCCCTCCTCGCGCGGCGCGCCGACGGCGAGGAGAGCGTCTACGCGTTTGTGGCGCGGCGCTTCGGGCGCGGCGTCGCCGAGGCGTTCGCGGGGCCTTTCGTCCTCGGCATCACCGCCGGGGACGCGGGGGCGCTCAGCCTCGACGCCCTCTTTCCGCGCCTGCGGGCGCTCGAGCGCGAGCACGGCAGCGTCCTGCTCGGGCTCCTGCGCGCGCAGCGGCGCGCCAAGAGCGCGGCGGGTACACCAGAGCGCCTCACGAGCTTTCGCGGGGGGGGGATGAGCCGCTTGACCGAGAGGCTGCGCCAGCAGTTGGGGGACTGCGTGCGCACGGGCGCGGAGGTCACCGCGCTCCGCCGCACCGCGACGGGGTACGAGGTCGCCTGGGGCGGCGAGCGCTTGGCCGCCGACGCGCTCATCCTGGCCGCGCCGGCTTTCGTCGCGGCCGAGCTCCTCCAAAGCGTTTGCGCCGAGGCGAGCTCCCTGCTGCGCAGCATCCCCTACGCCGACGTCACCGTCTTCGGCCTCGGCTACCACCGCGTCGACGTCCCCAACCCCCTAGACGGCTTCGGTTTCCTCGTCCCGCGCGGCGAAGGGGTGCGCGTCTTGGGCGTGCTCTACAGCTCGTCGATCTTCCCCGACCAGGCGCCCGCGGGCCGGGTGCTGCTGCGCGTCATCGCCGGGGGCAGCCTCGACCCCGACTTCGGGGGGCTCTCCGAGGCGGCGCAGCTCGAGGCGGTTCGGCGCGACCTGCGCGTGACCTTGGGGGTCGTCGCCGAACCCGAGTGGGTCGAGCGCGTGCCGTGGCCCAAGGGGATCCCGCAGTACACCCTCGGGCACCAGGAGCGCGTCCGGAGGGCGCGCGCGGCGCTAGGGCGCTTTCCCGGGCTCCTGCTCGCCGGTAACGCCTACGACGGCGTCGGCGTCAACGACACCGTGCGGAGCGCGCGCGACGCGGCCCAGGCGCTCGCCGAGACCCTCTAGACGCCACGCGCCCTAGAGGTGGCGCGCCAAAAACCGCACGATCTGCGCCCACGCCGCCGCCTGCGCGCCCCCCGCGGCGCGGGGGTCACCGGCGTCAATAAAAGCGTGCCCCACGCCCTCGTAGACCGTCACCTCGAAGGTCGCCCCGGCCGCCTCCAAAGCGCGCTCAAAGGCGCGCACGTCCGCTAAAGGGATCATCCGGTCCTCGGCGCCGAAGATACCCAGCAGCGGCCCCGGCAGCGCCCGCAGCCGCGCGACGTCGGTCTCGGTCTCGCCGTAGACGTTGCCGATAAGCGCCACTTGCGGGTTGTGCAGGCCGTAGCGCAGCGCCATCCGGCCGCCGTAACAGAAGCCGATCACCGCGACCCGCTCGGGGTCCACCTCGGGGCGCGCCGCAAGCCAGGCGAAAACGGCGTCCAGGTCGGCGTTGACGTCCTCTTGCGCTTGCGTCGCCGTCTGGTAGATCGCCGTCGGCAGCCACGCCGTGCTGCGCCCGCGCATGGTGTCGGGGGCGAGCACCACGTACCCCTCCTCGGCGAGCGCGTCCGCCTTGCGAACGATGTCCTCGCGCAGCCCCCAGAACTCGTGGATCATCACCACGGCGGGAAAGGGCCCCTCGCCGGGCGGGCGCGCGAGGTAGGCCGCCACCGCCCCCGCGCCCCCACCCGGCACCCGCACGTTGGTGAGCGCCGCCACGCGGTCGGGCGCGAGCTCCCACCCGAGCGGGATGGAGAGGGCCACGGCGAGTGCGGTGAGGGTGAGAGCGGCCAGCAAGCCGATGAGGAGCCTCCGGAGGGTGCGCATCCGTCTATCATGCCCCTTCACTCGGGGACGCAACAAGCGCAGGTATCATCTAGCGAGCGAGGCACGACGTTGGCGAGGAGGTGCACCCACAAAAAGCGCGTGGCCCTGCAGGCACCCTCCGGGACGGGCGGCTCGTGGGAGCCGTCGGTAGCGGGGCCGAAACCGCTAGGGGGCCGCTACCGTGAGCGGCTTTAGCGGCGCGGTCTTAGCGGGGGGGCGCTCGAGCCGCTTCGGCTCGGACAAGGCGCGCTACCGCTACCGCGGGAAGACGCTGCTCGAGCGCGCCTTGGCGAGCCTCTCAGGGGCCGACGAGCGCTTCGTCGTCTCGGGTCGCCCCTACGCGGTCGGGGTGCCCGTCTACCCCGACGTGATCGCCGGAGGCGGCCCCTTGAGCGGCCTTCACGCCGCCCTCCTCTACGCAACCCGCGACTGGGTAGCCCTGGCCGCGTGCGACCTGCCCCACCTGACTCCCACCTACTGGTCGCTGTTGTGGGCGGAGCGCGCGGGGGCGGAGGTCGTCGTCGTGCGCTCCGCAGCGGGGCGGCTCGAGCCCTTGGCCGCCCTCTACCACCGCGCCCTGCTCCCCACCGTGACCGAGCAGTTAGAGGCCGGGGAGGGGCGCATGCACGCGCTTGTGGCGCGCGTCAACGCCCGCGAGGTGCCGTGGGAGCGGGTCCGCGCCGCCGTCGGCGCGCAGGTGCTGCTTAACGCCAACACCCCGAGCGACCTCCCCTGAGCGCCCATCGTGAAACCGCGCCCTGCGTCCCTCTAGGGTGACGGTTGCGTACCGGACACGGGCTCGTCGGCGCGGCAGAGCAGCGCCGCCGCGCTCATCCCTGCAAGCAGCGCCGCGGTGCTGAGCAGCAGCACCCCGCCCCACCCCGAGCGCGCGAAGGCGAGGCCGGGGACGAACGCCCCCAGGCTCCCCCCGACGTAGTAGGCGAACAGGTAGAGCGCGCTCGCACCGGCGCGCTCCCCCTCGGCTTGGGTCGCGACGAACGCCGTCGCGGTGCTCTGCGCGGCGAAGTTGCCGAAGCAGAGCGCCAAAAGCGCGGCGATCAGCAGCGGCGCGCTCGGCAGCAGCGTGAACCCGCCGGCGACGAGCGCCGTACCGAGCCCCAAGACCATCACCCCGCGCGGCCCGACGCGCGCCGCGAGGGCGCCCGCGAGCGGCGACGAGACGACCCCCGCGGCGTAGACGAGGTAAACGAGCCCAACCTCACCCGGCGAGAAGCCGAAGGGGGGAGCCTCCACGTAGAAGGGCAGGTAGGTAAAGACCGCCATAAAGGCGAAAAAGAGGCTGAACCCGACCGCGAAGCCACCGACGAGGCGCGGCGAACGCAGGTGCGCGAGCATCCCCGCGTACGCCCCTCTAAGGGCGCTCGAGGGCACGAAGCGGCGCGACGGGCGCAGCCGCGTGAGCGCCCCGCCCACCGCGAGCGCGTTCGCCGCGCCCAACACGAACGCCCACCGCCACCCCGCCGCCTCGGCGATCAGCCCGGCGAGCACGCGGCTTAAAAGCCCCCCTAAGACGGTCGCCGCGACGTAGCCGCCCAAAAGCCGCCCGACGCGGCCCTCGGGGAACTCCTCGGCGATGTACGCGACGCCGACTGCCGTGAGGCCGGGGATAAAGAGCCCTTGCACCAACCTGCCGGCGAGCAGCACCGGCCAGGAGGGGGCGAGCGCGCACACGAGCGACGGCCCCGTGAGCGCGAGCGCGCACCCTACCAGGAGCGGTTTGCGCCCGATCCGGTCCGAGAGCGGCCCCATGACGAGCGACGAGACCGCGATGCCGAGGATCATCACGCTCACCGACAGGCTCGCGGTGCTCGGCGAGACGCCGAACTCGCGCCCCAACACCGGCAAGATCGCCTGGGGCAGGTACATGTTGATAAAGGCGGCCAGCACCGCGAGGTAGACAAGCGCCGCCGCGGCGCCGGTGGCGTGCTCGCTGGCGGGGGGGGTGCGCACCGGCTAGACGATGTCGCGGCGCGCAAAGCTCCAGAAGAGGAGCACCCCGAAAATGAGGGCGTACACCCCCATGACGAGCGCCGCATGCGACAAGCTGGGCGCGAGGAGGTTGCCGAAGGGGGTGGAGCCGGGCTGCACCGCAGCGTCGCCGCCCAAACCGCCGAAAAGGCGCGCGAGCGCGGCGACGGGCTCCCTGGCAGGGGCGTAGAGGTTGGTGCTAAAAAAGTAGCGCGGCAGCTCCTCTAAGGTGCTCCGCAGCCGCAGCGCCTGCAACAGGGCGTTGAAGCGGTTTAGCCGCTCGAACCCCACCACCACCTGGTAAAAGCCGTACGCCCCCTCGAGGAGCGCCGGTAAGAAAAAGATGGCGACGATCCCCAAGGTCAACGAGCGCAAAAGCCAGACCATCAAAAAGGCGAAGAGCAGCGCGGCAAGCGAGAAAAGCCACTGCAGCGCGTAGAGCCCCGCGAGCTCCCCGAGCCCCGCACCGAAGGTCGTGGGTAAAAAGAGCGTCCCGAGCGCGCCCCAGAGGAGGCCGCTCAGGAACATGCCAAAGAGCAGCGCGCCGAGGTAGAGCATCCCGGCGGCCAGCTTCCCCGAGAGCACCGCGACGCGGTTTGGTTGCACCGTGAGGACCGTTTTCCACATGTTCTGCGTCCGCTCCTCGCCCATAAGCAGGGCCGCCGTGAGCGCCACGAGGATGATGAGCAAGCTCGGCGAGAGGTTGCCCAACAGCAGCAGCAGGTTGCGGGCGATGCTTACGGGCGAGGCGACGAGCTGCACGAGCTCGCGGACGTTAAGCCCCCCGTCGGCGAAGGTCCCGGCGACGCGCGTCTGGATGAGCCAGCCGATAAAGAGCAACAGCGCGGGCACGAGCAGCCAGAGAAACGCCGCGAGCACGACGGTGCGGCGTTTGCGGGCGAGCTTAAAGAGTTCAGCGCGGACGGTACTCAGAAAACCTTTCACGAAGTGCTCCCTATGGTGAGCGGCCTCAAGCGGGCCGCTGGTCGGCGCGCACAAGGCGCAAGTAGGCGTCCTCGAGGCTCGCTTCGCGCCGCCGCGCCTCGGTGACGCTGTGGCCGTCGCTCGCCAGGCGCGCGAGCAACCCGGCGGCGTCCGCCTCGGGCAGCTGCACGCTGAGGCGGCCGCCAGCCTCCTCGGCAACGGTGTAGCCGTAGCCCCGCAGCGCCTGCCGGAGCGCCGCGAGGTCGGTCGCGGCGAGCACGTAGGTCACCGACGCCGCCTCCAAGCGCCCCGTGAGGCTCCGCAGCGGCCCGTCGAAGAGCAGCTTCCCCTGCTCGATCACCAGCACGCGCTCGACGAGCTTTTCGATCTCCGCCAGGATGTGGCTCGAGATGAGGATCGTCACCCCGCCGCGCGCCACCTCCCGCAGGTTCTCGCGGATCTCGGCGATGCCCACGGGGTCGAGGCCGTTCGTCGGTTCGTCTAAAAGCAGCACCTTGGGGCGCGACAGGAGCGCGCGCGCGAGCCCCAAACGCTGCCGCATCCCTTGGGAGTAGGCCGAGAGCTTTTTCCGCGCGGCGTCCTCGAGCCGCACAAACGCGAGCACCTCGCGGATGCGCGCCTCGTCCAGAGCGCCGTGCAAGAGCGCCGTGTGGCGCAGGTTGTCCCACCCCGACAGGTAGGGGTAGAAGGAGGGCTCCTCGATCATCGTACCGACCGACAACAGGCTCGGCCCGGGCACCCGCGCACCCAAGATGCGGGCCTCGCCCGCCGTCGGGCGCACGAGCCCCGCCAGCATCCGCAGCGTCGTCGTCTTCCCCGCCCCGTTGGGCCCCAGAAACCCGACGATCTCCCCCGGTTGGATCTCGAAGCTCACGTCATCGACCGCGTGCGCGCGCCGGTAGCGTTTGGTTAAGTGGGTGGCTCTAATCGCCGACATGACCCTCCTCGAAGCTGCCCGTGCTTAGGCTAACAGGCGTCGGGGGTGCAGCAGGGGTCAGAGCGCGCCATGAGACGCCATGAGGCCCTCACGCCAAGGCTAGTGCTCTGGCTTCGCGCCCCGCGCCATGAGTTCACCCAACACCCGCTGCGGCGCTTTGCCCTCGTAGATGACGTCGTAGACCGCGCGGGCGATCGGCAGCTCGAGCCCCACCTCCTGCGCGTACACCACGACCGCCCGCACCGTGGGGATCCCCTCGGCCGTGAGGCGGCTCGCCTCGAGGTCCTGTAGGGTCTCGCCGCGCGCGAGGCGCTCGCCCGCGAGGTGGTTGCGCGAACCGCGGCTGCTGCAGGTCGCCACCAGGTCGCCCAAACCCGAAAGCCCGTAGAAGGTCTTTTCCTCCCCCCCCATGTGCACCCCTAAACGGACGATCTCGGCGAGGCCGCGGGTGATGAGGCTCGCTTTGGCGTTGTCGCCGAGCCCGAGGCCGTCGCTCATCCCCGCCGCGAGCGCGACGACGTTTTTGAGCGCCCCGCCCATCTCGACCCCGATGAGGTCGCCGCTCGTGTAGACCCGAAAGGTCGGCTGGTTGAGCCACCCCTGCACCCGCAGGGCGAGCGCGCCCTCGAGCGAGGCGACGGTTGCCGAAGCGGGGAGCCCGCGGGCGATCTCGAGCGCCAAGTTGGGCCCCGAGAGCGCCGCCAAGGGCGCCTCGGGGAGGTACTCGGCCATGACCTCGCTAAAGCGTTTAAAGGTGCCGAGCTCGAGCCCCTTGGCGCAGCTGACGAGCGCGCTCGAGCCCCCGAGGGCCTTCAGCCGCGCCATCACCTCGCGCAGGCCGCGGCTCGGCACGGCTACGAAGACGGCCTCGGCCCCCCTCACGGCCTCCGCGAGGTCGCTGGTAACGTGCAGGCTCTCGGGCAACCGCAACCCCGGCACGTAGGGGGCGTTTTCGCGAAGGCGCGCCATCGCCTCGGCCGCTTCGGGGCGGCGCGCCCACAACCGGACCCTAAGCCCCACATGGTGCGTTAAAAGCCGCGCCACGACCGTCCCCCACGCCCCTGCGCCGAGAACCGCGACGCGCGTGGGGGGCGTAGAGGCGTCGTGATGGGCGCTCACCATACGCGCCCACTTTAACAGGCGCGCGTCAGCTGATCTGCGGGTGTGCTCGTGTGTTACCCTCACCCGATGAGCGCCCGCCCCCGGCTTCCGTCGCCCCGTCCCCCGCCGCGGCTTAGCGCGCTCTTATCAACTTCCATGAGAATCTGCTATAGTAAGGTCGGTGTGGGCTAGCACCCACCCGTCCCCACCTTAAAACCGCGTTGGAGGAACCCATACATGCCCGTGTATGTCTACCGCAACCTGAGCACCGGCGAAACCTTTGAGTTCGAGCAGCGCATCACCGAACCCGCCCTGAGCACCCACCCCGAGACGGGCGACCCCGTCAAGCGCCTTGTGCAACCGGTCGGCATCGCCTTTAAAGGTTCGGGCTTTTACGTCACCGACTCGCGCCGCACCGGCCAAGAGGGCAAAGGCGGCGCCAAAGAGAGCAGCGCGGACAGCAAGGGCGACAAGGGCAACTAAGGCGCGACGAAGCGGACCTCGAAGAGCTTGGGCCACAGCTTGCCCGTCAGGTAAAACGTATCCGCTTCGGGGTTGTAGGCGATCCCGTTGAGCACGGCGTCGCGCGTGAGACGCGCGCGCTCCTCGGCGCTCAGCAAGGCCGACGCGTCCACGACGCCCTGCACCCGCCCGCTAGCGGGGTCGATGCGGACGATCACGTCCGTGGTAAAGACGTTGGCATACACCCTCCCCTTGGCGCACTCGAGCTCGTTAAGGAGCGCTACGGGCTCGCCGCGCAGGGTCACCTCGACCGTCTCCAACACCTCGAAGGTCTCCGGGTCGCGCCGCGTCAGCGTCGCGCTACCGTCGCTCATATAGAGCGCCTCGCCGTCGAAGCAGAGCCCCCACCCCTCCCCCTCGTACGAAAACGTCCCGACGCGCTCGAAGGTCGCGCGGTCGTAGACAAAGGCCGTCCCCTCCTGCCAGGTGAGCTGAATCAGCCGGTCACCGACGAGCGCCAAGCCCTCGCCGAAGTACCGCGCGTCTAGCGCGACGAGGCGCACCACCTCACCGGTCTCCGGTACCACCTCGCGCAGCGTCGAGGCGCCGTAGAGGCCGGTACTCTCGAAAAGGCGCCCCCCGTCCCAGAGCAGCCCCTGGGTAAACGCCTCCGGGTCGTGCGGGTACGTCGCGAGCACCTCGGGCACGAGCGGCACCGCCGCCTGCGCGCTGCACCCGCCGAGCAGCGACGCGGCGACCAGCGTGGCGACGCGCCGCCCTAAGCTTTTAACCGAACAACGCATGAGCCAGTATAAACCGGGCTCCGAAGCCCCTCCGGGGCGCCAGGCGGCCCCAAGGCGTCCTTGAGGCGTAAGGGCTGAGGGCCTTGGCGCCGGAGCCTAGCGCTCCGGGCTCCGGTGTAGCGACCCGGTGTGTAGCCGCGCGCCGCACCCCGGTGACCGGGCACTTGCCTCAGCGCGGCCTCAGTCGGTACACTTTCGGTACCAGCAACGCGACCAAACCGCTCCCGTCGGCTCTATGGGGACGCCGACCCGCCTTAATCGTCCCTTGCGTGGCAGCTCCCTACGCCGACCCGGCGAACGCTACCGAGCTGCGGGGGCAGGTCACCCAAGAGCGGGTAACCGAGGTGCCCATGATGAAGGTGCAGGTGTTGAGGTGTACGTGACCGAGGCTCCACCCCATGGCGTAAGCGTGACCGAAGCTAGGTGTCTCCCCGCCCTGCTCGCGCAGCGGGAGCACGACCCCGGCATCGCCCACCGCGTCAAGCGGTTGGGGCTCTGGCAGCGCATCCCCTGGTCGGCGTACGCGCGCTCGGTGTGGGCGCTCGCGCGCCAGCTCATCGCGCTCGGCGTGGAGCCGGGCGACCGGGTCGCGATCCTGAGCGAAAACCGCCCCGAGTGGCTGGTGGCCGACCTCGCCATCCAGAGCGCGGGGGGTATTTCGGTAGGCATCTATACGACGAACAGCGCGGCGGGGGTGCGCTACGTCTTGGCGCACTCGGGCGCCGTGGGGGTCATTCTCGAAAACGCCGAGCAGCTCGAGAAGTGGCGCGAGGTGCGCGCCTCGCTCCCAGCGCTGCGCTTTGCCATCGCGCTCGAGCCCGAGGGCGCCACGGACGCGCTCGCCTGGGACGCGCTGATGCGGGAGGCCGAAGCGCTCTACGCGCGCGACCCCGAACCGGTCGCGGCGCGCGTCCGGGCGCTCACCCCCCACGACACCGCCCTGCTGATGTACACCTCCGGCACCACCGGCAACCCCAAGGGGGTGCAGCTCAGCCACGGCAACCTGCTCTGGTCGTCGGCGTCCTTGACCCAAGCGCTCGGCTACACGGCGCGCGACGAGGCGCTCTCGTACCTCCCTCTGTCGCACATCGTCGAACGCAACGGCGCTTACGCGCAGCTCCGCGCGGGGTTTGTCATCTCCTTTGTCGAGAGCCTAGAGACCTTTGCCCAAAACCTCCAAGAAGTCCGCCCGACGGTGCTCTTTGCCGTACCGCGCGTGTGGGAAAAGCTGCACGCGCGCGTCGAGCTGCACATGCGCGAAAACCACACCCTCAAACGCGCCCTCTACAGCTGGGCGCTGCGCGCCGCGCACGGCCCCCGGCGCGGCGCCCAACGGACCCTGGCGGACCTCACCGTGATCCACTGGCTCAGGCTGCGGCTCGGGCTCGACCGCGTGCGCGTCGCCATCTCTGGGGCGGCGCCGATTAGCCCGAGCATCCTGCTCTACTTCCGCGCGCTCGGCCTCGACCTGCGCGAGGGCTACGGCATGACCGAAAACAGCGGCCTCGCGACGATTCACCAGGGCGAATTCCGGATGGGCACCGTCGGCACCCCCTTTCCAGGGGTCGAGGTGCGCGTCGCCGAGGACGGCGAGATCCTCACCCGCAGCCCCGGTACCTTCCAGGGCTACTGGAACGACCCCGAAGCGACCGCCGAGGCGATGGCCGGCGACTGGCTGCGCACCGGCGACGTCGGCGAGCTCGACGACGCGGGGCACCTAAGGATCACCGACCGCAAAAAGGACATCTTGATCACCGCGGGCGGTAAAAACATCGCGCCGCAAAAGCTCGAGAACCTCCTTAAAGCGAGCCCCTTTATCGGCGACGCGGTGGTGATCGGCGACGGGCGCAAGTACCTGGTGGCCCTCTTGGTCCTCGACGAGGACAACGTGGGCCGCTGGGCGACCGACAAGGGGGTCAGCTACACCACCTACACCGACCTGACGCGTCACCCCGAGGTGGTCAAGCTCATCGAGGGGGAGGTCGCGGCGGTCAACAAGGGGCTCGCCCGCGTGGAGACCCTCAAGCGCTTCGCGATCTTGCCCAAGCGCCTGCACTTTGAAGACGGCGAGGTCACCGCCACGATGAAGGTCAAACGCCGGGCGATCGCCGAGAGGTACCGCGACCTCATCGAGAGCCTCTACGAGGACGCTGTGGGGGGGCGCGCGTGAGGCTCCTAGAGCGCTACGAGCAGGACCTGCAGCACATCAAGGACGCCCAGGGGTGGGTGCTGCTGCTCGGGCTCTTGGCCGCCCTCGTCCTCTTGCCCCTGGTAGCCCCGGGGTACATCGTCTACAACGTCACGCTGTTTTTCGTCTTTAGCCTCGTAGCGGTGGCGCTCATGATCCTCGTCGGCTTTACCGGCCAGGTCTCGTTGGGCCACGCGGGCTTTTTGGCCGCGGGCGCCTACACGACGGCCTACCTGGTGAGCGTGGGGTGGCCCTTTGTGCTGGCGCTCGTCGCCGCGCTTCTCGTCAGCGGCGCCTTGGGGGTCGTCATCGGCCTCCCCGCGCTGCGCCTCGAGGGTCCCTACCTCGCCATCGCTACCTTGGGTTTTGGCCTCGCCATTCAGCAGATCCTCAACAACTGGCGCCTCGTGGGCGCCTCGACGGGGATGCTGGCTGATAGGCCCCGGCTGCTCGGCGTCGACTTTTTCGGCGACACGCCCTTCTACTTTTTCACCCTCGTGATCGTGGGGTTTTTCGTCTGGTTGGCCTTTAACCTCAAGCGCTCACACGTCGGGCGGGCGTTCGTGGCGATCCGCGACGCCGAGCTCGCCGCGCAGATGAGCGGGGTCGACGTGGCACGCTTTAAAACGCTGGCGTTTGCCCTCTCCGCCGCCATGACGGGCGTCGCGGGGGGGCTCTACGGGGCGCTCTTGGGGTACATCACGCCGGAGAGCTTTAACCTCATCCTGTCGGTGAAGTTCCTTCTCATGATCGTCGTGGGCGGCCTCGGCTTTTTGCCAGGGGCGATCCTCGGCGCGGCCTTTATCACGGGTCTGGAGGTGGTCTTATCGGCGCAGCAAAACCGCTCGCAGCTCCTTTTCGGGGTCGTGGTGATCCTCATTATGCTGCTCGAGCCCAGGGGCCTCTACGGGCGCTGGCAGAAGGTGCGGCGCTACTGGCAGACGTGGCCGTTATGAGAGGCGTCAGCATTCAGGAGTCAGTAGTCAGAAGTCAGCAGGGGCCCAGCTGATGGCAGGGCTTTTGCAGGCGCTGGTGAGCGGCCTGGCAGCGGGCAGCATCTACGCGCTTATCGCCCTCGGGCTCGTCTTGCTCTACCGCACCACCAACGTGCTCAACTTCGCTCACGGCGAGTTCGGGCTCCTAGGCACCTTTGTCGCCTTTACGCTGCTCCATGGCGCGGGGCTCCCCTACGGGCTCGCGCTGCTCCTCTCGCTCTTGGCGGCGCTGCTCCTAGGCGGCTTTAACTCGCTTTTGCTCGTCAAACCAGGCCGCGCGGCGCTCGCGGTCGGTTTAGGGGTCTTAGCGGGCGCGCTCGCCTACGGGTTGGCGGCGGCGTGGTGGGTCACCGCGCTCGTCGCCGTCCTCACGGGGGTGCTGGCCTTTGCCCGTTTGGAGCCCACGGCGAGGACGCCAAACGCGCTCGGGCTCATTATCCTGACCCTGGGCGTCAGCCTCGCGCTGGGCGGTTTTTACGCGCTCTACTTCGGCACCGACAACAAGGTCATCCCGCCCTTGGTGCCCGACGTGCCGCTGCGCCTCGGCGGCGCGGCGGTGAGTCAGCTGTCGCTGCTCACGTCGGGGATCGGCGTCGGGCTCATGCTGCTCCTCTGGCTCCTGTTAAGCCGCACCAAGATCGGCCTGGCGATGCGCGCGACCGCCCAACGCGAGGACGTCGCCAAGGCGATGGGGCTGCCCGTACGCACGGTGCTGTTTGCCACCTGGGGCGTCTCGGCGCTGCTCGCCGCCGCCGCCGCGCTGCTGCTCGCCCCGACGACGCTGCTCTCGCCCGCAATGATGCTCGACCCCATCTCCAAGGGTTTTGTCGCGGCGGTCATCGGCGGCATGACGAGCCTGCCGGGGGCGATCTTGGGGGGCTACGTGCTCGGCGTGTTGGAGCTTCTCGTGGGTGTCTACCTCTCGAACGAGTTCCGCGCCTCGTTCGCCTTTCTGGCCGTGTTGGTGGTGCTCGTGCTGCGGCCGCACGGGCTTTTGGGCAAACCGGAGGTGCGGCGGGTGTAACGAGATCAGCCGTCAGGGGCCAGAAGCCAGCAAAGGCTGTCGACGGCCCCCAAACGCAAACCCTTTTGACGCAACCCTCACGTAGATTCCGTAGAAAGGACACGGTGATGAAACGACTTTTCCTCAGCCTCCTGACACTGTTCGGCGTCGCCCTCGCCCAAACGCCCGGCGTCAGCGACACGGAGATCCGCATCGGCTCCTTTGGCCCGCAGTCGGGGCCCGCCGCCGCTTGGGGCACGGTGATGACGGCTATAGGGGCGCTCTTCGACCACGTCAACGCGCAAGGGGGGATTCACGGGCGCAACCTCGTCTTGATTACCCGCGACGACGGCTACGACCCGGCGCGGAGCGTGGCGGCGGTGCGCGAACTCATCGACCGGGAGCGGGTGTTTGCGCTCGTCGGGGGCGTCGGTACGGCCAACGGTCTGGCGGTGATGCCGATCGTCAAACGCGAGGGCATTCCCTGGGTGAGCCCTTCGAGCGGCTCGAGCGAATTCGCCGCCCAGAGTGACGGGCTCATCTTCGCCACGTACACCAACTACGAAGTCGAGTCGGCGCTGATGACCCGTTACGCGGTGCAGGACCTTGAAAGCGAACGCATCGCCATCTTCTACCAAAACGACGGCTACGGCGAGGAGGGCTTGCGCGGCCTCGAGCGCGAGGTCGCGGCGCTGCAAGAGGCCGGCCACGACGTCACCATCGTCGACCGCGTCTCGTACGAGCGGGGCGAGACCAACATGGCGGTGCAGGCGCTGCGGCTGCGCGGCGGTGAGGCCGACACGGTGGTGATGTACAGCACCCCGGGGGCGGCCGCTTCGCTCATCGCCGAATTTGGACGCCTCGAGTACACCCCCCGCATCCTGGCGAGCTCGACGCTGCTCGACCCTAGCTTGCTCGCCAACCCCGGCATGCAAGGGGCGCTCGTCGCGACCTTTATGCGCCTACCCAGCGTCATCGTGGGTGAGGGCAACGGCGACCCCATCGCCGACGAGGTCTTTAACACCATCGTCGTCCCCTACGCCCCCGAAGCGGCGCAAGACCCCTTTCGCGCGCTCGCCGGGGTCGGCTTCGCGCAGCCGCTCATCGTCGCCCTCGAGGCCGCCGGCCCCGACCTGACCCGCGAGGCCCTTTTAGAGGCGCTTCGGGGCATCTCCGGTTACGACGAGGGGCTCTTTCCCAACCTCGACTTTACGGAGGGCTACCAGGGCAACAACTCGGTCATGCTCCTGCAGATGACCCCCGAAGGGCTGCGCCCCGCCTCGGACTACCTGACCTATTGATGGCGTCGCACCCACCCGTTCGCTCGCCGTCGGGGGCGCCCCGTGCCTGAGGCGCCGCTACTCGAGCTCGCCAAGGTGACGCTCCGCTTCGGCGGCATTCAGGCGCTCAGCCAGGTGAGTTTCACCTTACGTGAGGGTGAGGTCGCCGCGCTGATCGGCCCCAACGGTGCGGGCAAGACGAGCGTCTTTAACTGCATCTGCGGCTTTTACACCCCGCAAGAGGGCGAGATCCGCCTGCGCGGAACGCGGGTGAGCGGGCTCAAGCCCCACCGCGTCGCGCGCCTAGGCGTTGGGCGCGGCTTTCAAAACATCGAGCTCTTCGGCACGCTGAGCTGCCTCGACAACGTGCTCTTGGGCCGGCACCTGCACGTGCGCGCGGGGGTTCTGGGGGCACTTTTCGCCCCGCGCGCCTGGTGGCGCGACGAGACCGCGCAGCGCCGGCGCGCCGAGGAGCTTTTGGAGCTGCTCGAGCTGCAACCCTACCGGAACTTCCCCGTGCTGGCGCTGCCCTACGGGGTGCAAAAACTCATCGAGGTCGCCCGCGCGCTCGCCTCCGAGCCGCGGCTTCTGCTCCTCGACGAACCGACCGCCGGGATGACCGCCGAGGAAAAGGACGAGATGATGTTCCGGCTCCTGCGCCTGCGCGCGGAGCTCGGCATCACGCTCCTCGTGATCGAGCACGACCTGCGGGTCGTGAGCCGCCTCGCCGAGCGCATCATCGTCCTCGACTACGGCGTCAAGATCGCCGACGGCCCCCCCGGGGCCGTGCAGCGCGACCCCGAGGTGATCCGCGCCTACTTGGGGGACACGCGCCTCGCGGAGGTGAGCGCGTGAGCGAAGCGCTCCTCAAGCTCGTCGGCGTCGAGAGCGGCTATCTGCGCCGCCTGAGCGTGCTTCACGGCGTGTCGTTGGAGGTCGCCCCGGGCCAGTGCGTCGCGCTTTTAGGCTCGAACGGGGCGGGCAAAAGCACCCTGTTAAAGACCATTATGGGGCTTTTAGAGGGCGAGCCGCGCAAGGGTGAGGTCACCGTGCGCGGTGAGCGCGTCGCGGGGTGGGCAACCGAGCGCATCGCCCGCGCGGGGATCGCCTACGTCGTCGAGGGGCGCGGCATGTTCCCCGAGCTGAGCGTGCTCGAGAACCTGCAGCTCGGCGCCTTTCACCGGCGCGACGCGGCGGCGGTGCGCGGGGACCTGGAGCGCATCTACGCGCTTTTCCCACGCCTCGCGGAGCGAGCCAAGCAGCCGTGCGGCACCCTCTCGGGGGGCGAGCAGCAGATGGTAGCGATCGCCCGCGCCCTGATGAGCCGCCCGACGCTTCTCATGCTCGACGAACCCTCCCTGGGGCTCGCGCCGCGCCTCGTCGAGGAGATCTTCGGCACCATCCGCAGCATCAACCGTGAGGGCACCGGGGTCTTGTTGGTCGAGCAGAACGCCGCGCAAGCGCTCGCCATCGCCGACTACGGCTACGTGCTGGAGGCGGGGCGGCTCGTGCTCGAGGGGGGCGCGCAAGACCTCTTGGCCAACGAAAACGTGCGCGAGCTCTACCTGGGCGTCGGGGGCGCGCACGCGAGCGACGCGTTCGTCAAACGCAAACGGCGCTGGAACTAGCGCCCCAAAGCCCCCCTATCCCGGAGCAGCGGCGCGACGAGGCGCCACACCGCGCCGGCGACCTCCTCCTCGGGGCGTGACGCGTCGAGCACGTGCCACGACGGGTCTTGCTCGGCTTGCTGCAAAAACCCCCTGCGCACCCGTTCGTGAAAGGCGAACGCGGCTTGCTCGAGCCGGTCGCGCGCGCCGCGCCGCGCCACCCGCGCCAGACCGACCTCGGGCGGGAGGTCAAAGAGCAGCGTCAGGTGCGGTTTGAGCCCCCCCGTCACGCGGGCGTTAAGGACCCCTATCCAGTCTTTCGGCAACCCCCGACCTTCCCCCTGGTAGGCGACGGTCGCCCCCGTAAAGCGGTCGCAGAGCACCACGCGGCCCGCCGCGAGCGCCGGTTTAAGAACGCTCGCCACGAGTTCGGCGCGCGAGGCGGCGTAGAGCAGGAGTTCGGTCTCGGGGTGCATCCGCAGCGCGGGGTCCAAGACGAGCGCGCGCAGGCGCTCGCCGACCGCCGTGCCGCCCGGCTCTTTGGTCGTCAAAGGCACCTGCCCGAGCGCCTCTAAGCGCGCGGCGAGGCGCCCCAGTTGGGTCGTCTTGCCGCTCCCCTCGGGCCCCTCGAAGGCGATAAAGACGCCCCGGGTCTCTGGCTCCCCGCTCAAAGGCCGGTCGGCAGCAGGATAAACTCGGTAGCGAGGCCGAACTCCTGCTCGAGCTTGTCCGCTAGGAGGCTCACCCCGACCGTCTCGGTCATGTAGTGGCCGGCGTAGAGCGCGTTGATCTTGCGTTCAAAGGCGTCGTAAAAGACCTCGTGCTTGGGCTCGCCGGTCAAAAAGGCGTCGAGCCCCGCCTCGGCGGCCGCGACGACCTCGCGCGCCGCACCGCCCGAGATGATCCCCAGCGTTTCGATCTCGAGCGCCCCCCCCGCGTGCACCAAGA